>JBGSHJ010000037.1:0-2648 GCA_041752315.1 Pseudomonadales bacterium | reverse complement strand
TGTTCGGTACCTGACGCTTGCCGGCATCACCACGCAGTTGCAGGGCAATTTCGTGTACCTGCCGCAGACCGGATGCACCGATGGGTTCGCCGTTGGCCAGACAGCCGCCATCGGTGTTCACGGGCAACTTGCCACCAATTTCCGTGTGGCCTTCACGCAGCCACTTTTCCTGCTCGCCATCCTTGCAGAAACCGTTTTCGGACATGTGCATGATTTCGGCACCGGATTCCGTGTCCTGCAGCTGGGCAACCTGAATGTCTTCCGGACCAATGCCGGCAAACTCGAAAGCGGCCTTCGATGCACGAACCGTTGGTGAATCTGCCCGATTGAGTGCCTGCGCCTGGGTGAACACTTCGAAAGAACCGAAGTTGCGTGTCTTGACACTCACGGCCTTCAGGAACACCGGCTTGCGGGTGAGCTGGCGAGCCTTCTCGGCGCTGCACAGGATCATCGCGCAACCACCTTCTGCCGGTGAGCAGAACATGTACTTGCGCAGCGGATCGCAGACCATGTCGGAGTTGGCCACTTCGTCATACGTGAATGCCTTCTTGCGCCAGGCATTGGGATTCAGTTCTCCGTTCTGGTAGTTCTTCACCGCAACGCGCACCAGCGCATCGTTGGTGACCCCGAAATCATGCATGTAACGCTGGATCTTCATGCTGAAAAACTGCGGGGTGAGCGCCATGCCGATGTCGCCGTACCATTTGCCAAGGCCGCTGGCTTCAGGGTTCACGGTGAATGCACCGCGGGGATGTTTGTCGAAGCCGACCGCCATGCCCACATCGAACATGCCTGACTGGATGGCCATGTAGGCGGATTGCAGGGCGCTGCCGCCGGTGGCACAGCCATTGGCGACGTTGATGAACTGCAGGCCGGTCAGGCCGAGTTTTGATACCAGTGCGTCGGCGTTGCCCGCTGCTGCGCTGCCACCGTACGCAAACTGCATGTCACTCCACTCCAGACCTGCATCTTCGAGTGCCTTGCGGGCGGCAAAGGCACCCTGCTCAAGACCGCTGACACCGTCGGTGCGGCCAAAGGGATGCATTCCAAGACCAATGATTGCTACGTCCACGCGTGTCTCCCTGTTTTGTCCCTGTTTTGTCAATATGGCTTCGTCAATACGGTTTCGCCGGTCTCAATCCTACAGTTCATCGACCGGTTGAAAAAAATACGCGATGACGTCTTTTCCATCGCGCTCCATGAATTTTTCGACCACCAGTTCCATCTCCATGCCGATCTTGAGCTTTGACACATCACTGGTCTTGATTCGTGTCTGGACCCGGGTCTGATCGGTCAGCTCCACATAGCCAACACCAAATGGCTTGAAAGTCGCCGCGGTTTCCGGACCCTCATAGGGTGGGCGATTGGGCAGGAAACCCTGGATGGTATAGGTCCACAGTTTGCCGCGACGTTCCATCTCGATGGTTTTTGTATCGGTGCTGGAACAGGCCGGGCAACTGCTCTGGGCCGGGAAAACCACGACACCACAGGCCTGGCATTTGCTGCCAAGCAGGCGAGGATCGTTGGAAGGCCATGTGAACAGGCCTTCTGCTATGGGTACGGTGTTCGCGACGCTGGTCGCCATGCTGATCTCTCCCCGAATCCGTCAATGATGATTGTTTTACTCCAAAGGGCCGTGCTAGACCAGCAGTCGATACGGTGCCTCCAGCAGGTTTTTCACGGTACGCAGGAATTCAGCGGCTGGTGCACCGTCCAGAACCCGGTGATCCCAGGTCAGGGAGAGTGTCATCACCTGGGATTTCAGGGGTGTGTTGCCTTCCCAGCGGACATCGTCCCGAATACGGTTTACCCCGAGAATGCCGGCCTGGGGTGCGTTGATGATCGGGGTGAACGAGTTGACTCCGAACATGCCAAGCGCAGTCACCGTGAACGTGCCGCCTTGCAGATCGTCGAGCCCGAACTTGTTGTCGCGGGCCGCATTCGCCAGTCGGCTGGTTTCCGAAGCGAGCGACTTGAAGCCACGTTCTGCAGCATCGTGGACCACTGGAACCACCAGCCCTTCGGCCAGGGCCACGGCCATGCCAACGTGCACATCGGCATGCAGGGTAATGGCATCTTCACCCCACGATGCGTTCATGAGCGGGTGTTTCTGCAATGCCTTGGCAGCCGCGCGAATGACCAGATCGGTATAACTCGGCTTGATGCCTTCTTCTGCCCACTCTGCCACCAGTTGGGTGCGCAGTTTGATGGCGTCGTCCATGTTGACGTCCATATCCATCGTCAGCTGGGCCATGGTCTGCAGACTGTCGTGCATGCGCGCGGCGATGGTCTTGCGCATGCCTCGGATCGGCACGGATTTGCCGGGTGTGGCAACCTTCGGCAACGCGGGCGCGGCGGTTACACGGGCCTTGGCCGCGGCTTCCTTTAAAATAGCCGCGGCGCTTTCCACATCCTCCTTGGTGACCCGACCGCCAGGGCCGGTCCCCTTGACCGAAGCGATGTCGATGCCAAGTTCGCGCGCAATCTTGCGGGCGATCGGTGACGAAGGGCCACCGGCCGTGCCTGCTTTCTGTTCAGCAGCGGCGCGCTGTACGTCAGCCTCGATGATGCGGCCGCCCGGACCCGTTCCACCAACGTCGTTGATGTCGACACCGAGTTCGCCGGCGAGTCTGCGCGCGGCGGGTGAA
>JBGSHJ010000036.1:0-87708 GCA_041752315.1 Pseudomonadales bacterium | reverse complement strand
CCAGTCCCGTTTGAGGCTGTCGAGCCCGGTGTTGACGACGACACCGAACTCCGCGAGCAATCTGCTAAGCCGATTGGCCCACCCGGTTCTGTTCACCAACCACGCCCTTGCGAACCCGATGGATGACGAGAATAGCCTGTTGGGTATCGTCCTTGATGGGGACATACCGCAATCTCGTCCGGCCCATGGCTTCACAGATGGCCTCAGCATAGTTGGTATCGTTCTTTCCGTTGCGTCCCTGGTGACGGTAGGGTGCGACCAGCTTCGGATCCATGATGCAGGGCTGGTGCCCGAGCTTCCCGAGCTCCCTCGCCCAGTAATGAGCACCGGAACCGGCTTCCATCCCGACGCGACACGCGGGAAGATTGGCAAACCAGGGGAGGACCTCAGCCCGCTTCATCGTGCGTTTGAGCGGGCAGTTCTCCTGTTGATCAACACCGTAGAGCACGAAAGCAGACTTGGACAGATCAATACCGATGCGAATAACCTCTGACATGGACCTTCCCCTCGTTTGGATAGTTGGCGCTTCCATTGTCGAGCGGTACCCGCTCGACGGGAAGGTCCATGTCAATCGTTGGGCGGCGTAGATGACAATCCAGGATCTCGGGAGTATTGGCGAATTGGTGGCTGCTCTTGCCACTGTAGTCACGCTCGCCTATCTCGCCATCCAGATCAGACAAAACACGGCGTCTTTGCGAACTGCGGCGGAACTCGACCTTTCGCAGCAGATCGCAATGTTTCACGCACGAATCTCCGCCCAGCCGGATCTCGCCCGGATCTGGGATGCGGCCGCGAGCGACTTCGAAAGCCTTGGCCCAGACGAAGTTCGGCGGTTGCGGTGGCTCGTAGCCGAGCTCTTTCTGATCTACGAAGGTCAGTACCAGGTCTTCCGGAGCGGGCATATCAATGAGATGTCGTGGGGTGCGAAACGGGATGTAATGCTCGGGTTGCTTGAGAACCCGAAAATCTCCGAATGGTGGGAGAACCGAATGACGCCCTTCAGCGAAGAGTTCTTCCGGGAAATCGAGAAGGGTCGAGGGCGAAATAACCTGACTTGGAAACACCAGACGGTCGGGAGCGAGCCTACGCTGAAAGATCGGGAACCTCGATAAAAGGGTAGCCCAGTAACATGGATAGCATTTTCTTCAGTTTCCATACACCCATGACAAGTACGAGTAGCCGACCCAACCCGTGTTCACGCTTTTTTGCCGCTGACGAAAGTCGCGCCCACGGGTCTTACGGCTAGCGTGCGGCGTTATGCGCCCTTGCTGAGCAGTCTCAATGTCACCTACTGTATTTCGTGAAGGTCTCTACCACTTCTTCTTTTTCTCCAGGGAGGAAACCCGCATGCAGGTTCGAGTCGTGTCGCAGGATGGAGAAGCCAAATTCTGGATAGAACCCGATATCAAGCGCGCGAGCCACCGCGGAAATTCTGAGTCAAGATTGCGGTAGATGTATTCATTGGTTGAGGGGCATCGCGATGAAATCGTCAGCTCCTGGCGAGAGCACTTCGGCCGCTGAGGTCACAAACGTATCAAGACATGGGATCTGGCTCCTGAGCGCAACCGGTAGAAATTCTTTTCATTCAAGCACTTCCCTTGGTTTAGGGATGCCCTTATTGGCGAAGTCATGAATGTGGAGGAGCCGCACCCCGGCCACTACTATTGGCCGGATCTTGATGTCGATCTTAGTGACAAGATTATCGATACTCCCCATCTCTATCCCCGAGTTTCCAAGTGACGCGCAACAATTTACTGCACCGGACTCGGGACCTCCTCCGGTGCAGCGGACACCCTGATCTAACCAGTCAGGAGTGTGACAATGCCGAAGCCCGAACCGAGAAGCCTCTAGAAACACACCGATGTACTTAAGGCGACCGCAGCAAGGCTGAGCCATCTCCCAGGTATTCAGGTCCAGGATGTGGCGAAGTCCCCTGCCATTCACCCTCTCATGTAGTCTCGTTGGCGCTGGCAGGCACGAGAGGGCGAGATCATGACGGAGAATGTGACGCTGGACCGGGAGGTAGCAGCGGAACAGAAGGAGCTGAGAGGGGTCGAGCAGGTGTATGAACGCCTGAAAGATGAACCTGGCCTTCTAAAAATCCATCGCGATGACTTCCAGACGAAAGATGACGACTTCGCCGTCATCCACGAAAGATCCAACAGAGTGCAAACCGACCCGAGTTTTTCATGAATGAAAATGCACACATGAAGTCCTGGAACAAGGGCAAGAGGATGGAGATGTGTCACCATCATTTCTTTTCGGATGATGACGCGCTTTGTCGCGAAGTGCACTTGTACGCCGAGTTCCACAACGCCGAGCGCCCTCACCCATCACTCGGATATCCCTGGTCCATCGAGTCCGAGGCAAAAGAGAGGTTAGTTGAATGTCCATACAGGAACTGGCAAACATCGGCGAGTTTCTAGGCTCCATAGCCGTTCTCGCAACGCTGATCTACCTGGGGGTTCAAACACGGCAGACCAAGCAGATTGCGACGGGCGATGCCGCTCGAAATGTGCTCGTGGATTTTCAGCACCGGTGGAGTGCACTGGGCGAATCCGATGAGTTTGCAAGCCTGGTCAGGCGCGGCGTGAATGATTGGTCATCGCTCAACAAAACCGAACAGCTGCGGGTGCATTCCTTCTTCATCAACTTGGTCATTCACTTCGATAGTGCCCTTCGTCAGGAGTATCTGTCGGATATGAAAGAGATGGTGGCGGCTTGGGAGGACAACCTGCTGGGCTTGATTCAAAGTCCTGGGGGGCGGGAGTGGTATGACGTCTGTCAGTATCTTTTTACCCTTCCGCTTCGGAACCGAATCAATGGTCGCCTGTCTCGAGTTGATTCCTTGCCACCGGCCTGGCCAGCGACGTTGCCGTGGTGGAAGATTGATGATGGTGAATCAAAACCCTTGAGCGGTCGGGAACACGGGTAACGCTGACGTTCGGATGCATGGGGAATACACTTTTATTCCCACAGTTGCGCCTGACAAACACGTGTTCACGCCATTTGCATCTAAAAACCGAACCTGCGGGTTGTGGAGCTACGGTGCGGTGTTGTGCCATCAGCGAGAATGCACAGGATCATCATGAAATCGGTAAAAACGACAACTATCAATGGACCGCACAAAGAGCTCTTTGCCGATGGAAGTCTGTCTGGTGCAGGGAAACTGAGAGATGGAAGGCGGCACGGAAAGTGGACTTGGTACTACAAGAGTGGTGGGTTGAAAGCGGTTGGAAAGTACCTGGATGGTGAGCTGGATGGCTACTGGGAATGGTGGCGAGAAAATGGGAATCCGCTTCAGGCTGGTTCCTTTAGCCAAGGGCAACAGGTAGGCCCCTGGAAGCGCTACTACGAAACGGGTCAATTGTGGGACGAAGGGACCTATGAAGCCGGGAACAAAATTGGCGAGTGGAAGGTTTTTGATAAGAATGGTGCACTCAAACAGGCCAAAGTGTTCAAGAAAAAAGAGTAGAAGGACGCGTGCGCCCTTATGTTGGGCGAACAGAGGTCTAACAACTGCATGCAGCGGTCACCCGGCCCATTGTTCATTCCTGGTTCATCCTTTTCGCTGGATGCTACGGGGCAAATCCGGATCGTTGTCGTGATCGTGGTTGGTACACGCGTCGCGACCAATGCGGATTGTCAGGCACGGCCTGCCTTTCGGTAAGCCTTCAACTTGGACACACGGAGAAGGGCCATGGTCTGGCGCGTTCGCCTTGGGAAGATTGCGCGGGGTCTGTCGTTGGCTGTGTCTGTTCTGCTGTGCGGATGCGGTCAAGGAGTCGAAGTGGTGGTTGACACCCCATCCGGCGCCATCAAAGGTTTCGAATCCAACGGTGTCCAGAGATTCCTTGGGATTCCATACGCCGAACCTCCCACGGGATCGCGTCGATGGATGCCCCCGTTGCCGAAGTCTTCGTGGGATGGCGTGCTCCTGGCCGACGAGTTCGGCCCCTGGTGCGCTCAGTTCGACTACGAGCGACGAGACGAAGGTGTCGTTCGCTCCGGCGAAGGGTGGACGGTTTTTGAGCAGGTTCCTCCAAACGAATCGAGCAGCGAGGATTGCCTCACGCTGAACGTATTCGCGCCAGCAGATGATGCGCGTCCCAAGCCGGTGATGGTCTTCCTGCACGGCAACGCGCTGGGCAGTTCCTTTCCCATGTTTGATGGGACGGCCATGGCAAAGTCCGGAATAGTCTTCGTTTCGATCAACTTCCGACTTTTGTCCCTGGGGATCTTTGCACATCCGTCTCTCACGCGTGAAGCGCCCGCCGACCAACCATTGGGCAGGTATTCGCAGTTGGATCGAATCGAAGCGCTTCGATGGGTACAGCGGCATATCGCATCGTTTGGGGGTGACCCGAACGAAGTCACGCTGGTTGGTATCAGTGAAGGTGGAGCCGCCATCCTGCAGATGCTGACAAGCCCGGACGTCGAGGGACTGTTCCATCGCGCCATCGTTCAGTCAGGTAACGGCTGTTGGTGGCCGCTGCAACACAGTGAGCACGAAAGAGTCGGTTGCTGGCTGGCAAAACGCTCAGGGCTCGACGGCTGCGATGCAACCTCCCAGGATCTCCGGTCCCTGCCGTGGGATGAGATTCCAGTGACCGGGCCCTACACCGTAGACGGGCGGCACGTCACAGCCGGTGCCACGCAAGCCATAGAAGCCGGCGACTTCATCGATGTTCCGCTGCTGATCGGCTGGAACGACTTCGACGGTTCGTCTCTGCGCTACGGGCCCGAACAGGTCATCGATCACACCCCTCCCGAAGTGCTGGAAGCCTACGACACCGGCAAGCCACCAGAAGACCTGGCTTATGAGATCTATGCGGACCTGCATTCCGGGGCACCGGCGAGATGGATCGCGCACAGATTTGAAGAGGGGCATCCTTCCTATCTTTATCTCTACTCCTACGTGGTGTCCTGGGACCGGGATAGTGTGCGTGGCGCAGAGCACGGCTACGAGGTTCCCCACGTGTTCAAGACCTGGGATGCCATGCTGGACGACACCTTTCCGCTGCTGTCGCACCTGATTCTTGGGGATGATGACAAAACGATGAGCGAGATCATGCACGCGTGCTGGGTATCCTTTATCAAGGACGGCGCTCCTTCCTGTCCCGGCGCGGGTGAGTGGCCAGCATACAATCGTGAAGCCGATACGTTGATGGAACTGGATCTCACGCCAGCTCCAGTCTCAGGATTCAGGGCCAGGCAGCTGAATGCTCAGGAGCTTCATATGAAGCACTATCTGGAGCAGGTGAGAAGGAGCCTCGCGGAGCTGGTCCATCCAGACGCTTTCTGAAGACAGAGGTCCTGCAACCGAGACAAGTCTCAAAGGCATTGATGCGCTGCAAATATAATTTCCTGCAGAAAAGCAATCGTGGGGAGCCGATGTCTTGCCATGAGCCAGTCGCAGCATGGCGCGTTGACGTGGCACCGGAGAAGTGATTTGCTTGATCCCGTCGATCCTGGTTATCCCACATGCGCTCATCGCGTATTCGGCGCCCTCAGGAACACTGACTTCTCGACGCGGTTCCACGCCTAACGCCGACTGTCTGTTGCGGTTCATGGTCTTAGCATGGCCAGGCTGGTTGAGAGCATCTGACTCAAAAACCGGAGGTATACAAGGACCTCACAGGGAGCAATCTTCCATGTCTGCAACCCTTGGCAGCATCCAGAAAAGTGGTCGTGTTATCCGGTACCAGACCCGGGTGTCTCCGTTGTTTACCACTGCAACTCACGCCGCATTGCACGGACGAACATCCTGTGAATAACTTTGATGGACGAGCTTCAGCTGCCGTCCCCTTCGATCGCACCCGCTACGAAGCCGACGGCTACACGCTGGTGCGTGGGTTGCTGGATGAGCCGATGGTGGCATCATTGCGCGCCGAGGCGCTGCGCTTCGATGCCGGTCGGGGATTGGGCGTTCAGGTTCAGCTGGTGCATCGCTCCGTCGTGGTTCGTGAGTTTGTCACGCGTGGCCCCCAGGTCCGATATGCCATGACGGTTCTCGGACCGAACGTGTGTTTCACGCATCAGCAGTTTGTAATCAAGCACCCGGATCGTCTGGTGGACCGCACCGACGTGCCCTGGCACCAGGACAACGGGTACGGTCGGCTCGAACCACCTCTCGATCTGACGGTCTGGATTGCGCTCGACGACTGTACGCTCGACAACGGATGTCTGTGGGTGTTGCCCGGCTCGCATCGTCTCGGCCTGCAACCACACAACCAACGCGGTGCGCTGCGTGCCGCAATGGTCGACGAACCCGGCCTATCGGTGCCGATGATGGCAGGTGATGCATTGCTCTTTGGCAGCCTGCTCCTGCATCGTTCGTTGCCCAACACCACGACGGCCTCGCGTGTAGGCCTGTACCTGCGCTACTGCGACCCTGCCGTTGTGATGGTTGATTCGGGCAACCGGCCAGTGCTGGAGGACGCCTATTCCTGGATGGTCGCCGGTGAAGCGCAATAGCCTGGTTCGGCGCTGTTGGCTGTCGGCCTGAGCCGGCCAGAGAACCCGCATGCCTGAGCTGCCCGATCTGACCGTGTACATCGAACATCTGTCGCGCCGCCTCGTGGGCCGGCAGCTGGTTGGCATTCGCCTCGCCAGCCCCTTCGTGCTGCGGACGGTGACGCCAACAATCGAAACGTTTGCGGGCCGCGGTCTGGTCCGCATCGAGCGACTGGCGAAGCAGCTAGTGTTGGTGTTCGACGACGAGCATCTGCTGGTGCTGCACCTGATGATTTCCGGTCGGCTTCAGTGGCGTGATGCGGGTGGCACGAGTGGCTCAGGAGGAAAGGCGCCGAAGATTCCCGCCCGCATCGGGCTCCTCGCGCTGGATTTCGAAACCGGCAGCGTCTTCCTGACGGAAGTGAGCAAGAAAAAGCGCGCGTCCATCCGCCTGTTCAAAGGGTTGGACGCGCTGAACGATCTGGATCCCGGTGGCCTCGACACGGCGGGGCTGGATCTGGAGGACTTCTCCGCACGCCTGCAACAGACCAGTCATACCCTCAAACGGACGCTCACGGACCAGCATGTATTTGCTGGCATCGGCAATGCCTACTCCGACGAGATCCTGCATCGCGCGCGGTTATCGCCGTTCAAACTGGCGCGGTCACTCGAATCGGCGGAGGTCGAAGTGCTGTATCGTGCAGTTCACGATGTGCTCGCCGAGTGGACGGTCCGGTTGCGCGCTGAAGCGGGTGATGCATTTCCCAGCCGGGTGACGGCGTTTCACGAGCAGATGGCGGTCCATGGCAAGTACCGTCAACCGTGCCCCGTGTGTAGCGCACCGGTCCAACGGATCCAGTACGCGGAGAATGAATCCAACTACTGTGCACGCTGCCAGACCGGCGGGCGCGTGCTGGCGGACCGGTCGTTGTCGCGGTTGTTGAAGGACAACTGGCCGAAGCGGATCGAGGAACTGGAATGACCCATCAACAAGGAGCACCGTGAACTCCATGCCCATCCTGTCCCCCGAGCAGACCGAGTACTTTCGAGAGAACGGCTTTGTGGTTGTTCCCGGACTGCTCGGTGAAGAAGATCTGGCTCGTCATGCCGATGCGGTGCGTCGTGCGGTGGCTCGCCGACAGCGTAACGAGCGTCGCGCGTTGCACGAAAAATCCCCGTACGAGCAGTCCTTCATCCAGTGCATGAACCTGTGGGAGGACTTCCCGGATGTCCGCCCGCTGACCTTTCATCCACGCATCACCCAGGCGGCGGCGGAACTGCTGGGGGCGGAGGCCATCCGTCTGTGGCACGACCAGGCACTGTTCAAGGAGGCGGGCGGTCGCAAGACGGATCCGCACCAGGACCTGGCCTACTGGACGATGGACGGAACCGACGCGCTGACGGCGTGGATACCCTTTGCAGGCACGACGCACGAGACGGGCTGCATGGGCTACATTCCCGGATCGCACCGCGCGGGCGTGCGACGGTTTGTCAACATCTTCCGGGCCGGCGCCGAAGATCTCGATGCGCAGGCCTCCGACCTGCTGACCGGTGACTTTGTCTATGTCGAGGTGCCGCGTGGCAGCATCGCCTTCCATCACGGGCTCACGACGCACGCCGCCAGACCGAACACGAGCGGCGTCACCCGCGAGGTGCACACCATGATCTTCTTTCGGGACGGTATCCGGCGCAGCACCACGGGTTCGCATTTTGCGGTGGACCGGGCGGGCATCACACCGGGTGCGCCCATCGCCAGCGCGGTGACGCCCATTGCCTGGCCACTTCCGAACGGCGTCCTGCCCGACGCACCACCACCGATGGCGGACCTGCCGATGAAGTGGCGCAATTCCGGCGCCTTTCCACTTGGCCCTGCAGATAACGGCTAGCGTCGTTGATGCAGTGACAGGAGGCAGCCCCATTGCCCAAGGTGCCTGGTAGTTTGACCGACCATTTCCGGTGATTGGCGAACGCGGTTTATGCGCTGCGATGCCCGATTCTTTGCAATCGCGACAGGCAGGCGTACGCTTTTCCCGTGTCCGTTGCATTGAAGGGGGGAACCATGGCGATGCAAACGTGGCGTTTTTACCCGGTTTCAAGCCTGTCGTTTGGATTTGTTCTCTGGCTGTTGGTCGCCCAACTGACCGCCTGCCACGCAGCGGAGGTCGATTCCGAATTGGTCGGTCGCTGGCAACTGCAGGCCGCTGTGCCGCCGATCTATTGGGATATCCGCGCCGATGGAACCTATGCGGTGTCGGGGCCGATGGCCGGGGCAGGGCATTCCGGCAGTTTCAAGGCGGCAGCAGGAACCTGGTCCCTGCATTCGTCGACTTGGGGAGATGATGGCGGAAGTTATCGTCTGACAGACACAAACACGTTCACCGGTGTCGGCAGGCTCGGTCCCGCTGTATGGATACGAGTCGGTGACGCGGTAGTGGGTGACGCAGTCACTACACCGGACACTGCAGCGGTCACCTCCAGTGCGCCAGACGTCGACGATATCCGTCTTTCCATGCAATCGGACTCCGGAGGTGCGGTGCCGGAGAATCTGCCTGAGTTACTCGCCAGGGTCAGAGAGCTTTCCACGCAGTGGCGCCCCGATTCCATTCCCGTGAGCCTCGAGTACCGGTACCTGTTTGCGCCCAACCCGGCGATACGCGGCTCCGAGGTCCGTATCTCTTTTGTCTCGCCGGGAGACGGCACCGGCGAGACCATCACGGTTCGGGGCAGCGGCGTGAGCAGGTTTGTCGTGAGCCAGGCGGTGAGGTGGGGAACCGCGGAACTGCCTGCAGTGTTTGTGGACCTGCCCGCTGCGGTCCGTATCGCTCGGGAGAATGGCCTGCAGGGTCAGGTGAAAGAGGCGAGTCTGCGCACCTGGAAACCGGGTGGTCAGCCGGTTCTGGCCTGGATGCTGAAAACCGGCAACTCGGGCACCGGGCGCACCATCGATGCGGCGAGCGGTGCTGTCCTCGAAGGGGATATCACGGGCTACATCGCCAGTTACAACGCACAATGGGAACGCGCCGCCAGCGGCTTGCGTGTGCTGCTCAACCGCTCACGGGGAGTACCACAAGGTGGTGGCACAAGCTTTGACTTTTCCAGTGGTGATACCACCCCGGATGCACCGTATGACGACGGGTCGAGTGCGCGCGCGGAACAAGAGCGCACCGCAGCCGAAGCGCGTGCCTATTGGGGTGGCAGCGCCGAGGATTACAACCGCATCAAGAATGGTGAATGTTCGAGCAGCGACAACTCGCGGTTTGGCTGCTGACAACTGCTTTCAGCGGCGAGCTTGGCGAAACGACGGGAGACAAAAATCAACACGGCTAACGGAACGGAGTGAAATGCGAATACTGTTGAAGACGATCGCCGGAATAGTCCTGTTGCTGGTGGTAGTCGCAGGCTTGGCGCTATGGAAGCCGGTAGCGGTGTCCCGTGTCATCTGGCCTGTCGTCGAATGGGTGATGCTGCGTGAACCCTTCAAGGGCATTACCGTCGATGGTGAAGTGCAGCCGGGTCTGTTTCCGGTCAAATCCAGCGGTGTCAGTACCCAGCCAATCGTCGACGCGGCGAACGCATTCATCGCCAGCCTGAACGAATCGCAGCGAAGCCGCGTTCAGTTCGAAGTCGACGACAGTGAATGGCGACGCTGGGCCAACATCCACATTGCAACACGGCAGGGTGTAGGACTGCTGGAGATGGACGGGTCCCAGAGCGAAGCGGCCTTTGCCTTGCTGGCCGCGACACTGAGTGCGCGGGGACTCGACACCGCGACAGACATCATGCGTCTGGAAGGTCACCTGGCCGATCTGAAACAGGACCATGACCAGTACGGCGAAAAACGGTACTGGTTCACGATCATGGGCACGCCCTCGACCACCGAACCGTGGGGCTGGCAGATCGATGGCCATCACCTGGTCATCAACTGCTTCGTGCTCGGCGATCAGGTGGTGCTGACTCCGGCGTTCATGGGATCCGAGCCACCTAGGGCAGACTCCGGCCGCTTTGCCGGCACGGTGATCCTCGAAGAGGAACTGGCGGCGGGTCTGGCGCTCATCAACGCGCTGGACGACGACCAGCGCAAACTGGCGATCGTCGAAGCTGACAAGACAGCCAACAACAACCACGGTGAACTGTTCCAGGACAACGCGATAGTCCCTTACCAGGGTATCCGTCTGGAAGCGTTGTCCGTACCTCAGCGGGAACTGGCACTGCAGTTGATCGGCCTGTACACCGGCAGGCTCCGCGACGCCCACGCCGCGATTTCACTCGAGGACATTGTGCGCCACTGGGACAACACCTGGTTTTCCTGGATCGGCGGCACCGGGCAGGACAGTGTTTTTTACTACCGAATCCACAGTCCGGTGGTGATGATCGAATACGACCATCAGACGCCGGTTGCCCTCGATGGGCCGTCGTTGCCAACGCGGGATCACGTGCATACCGTCGTGCGGACACCTAACGGCAACGACTATGGCAAGGACCTGTTACGACAGCATCTGTTGCAGCACGCGCACTGACCGAACGGGGGCCGCTCGAAACGGGTTACCCGGGACTTCAGTCGCCGGCAGCAGGCGATTCATGAATAATGCGGGGCAGGGCCAGGAGGTATGCAAATGATGCGCACTCCCTTGATCGTGCTGATCGGTGTGATGCTGACGGCTTGTGGCGGCCAGGATGATCCTGATGCCCTGGCGGGCCGGCTCAGTGAAGAAACCCGGGATGCGGTATTCAACAGTGGTCTTTCAGGCACGATTGAAAAGGGACAGTCAGTCACGCTGGATGCGTCGATGACGCTCACGCAGACCCGCATCGGGTGCGTCGGGGAACAGGGTGCAATCGCACAACTGGCGGATTGTGGTGACAATAGTGGCTGGACCAGCGCCAGTGCCAAGATTCCCCTCCAATCCCTGGAAACAACGTCGATTGCCATCGGCAATCCGGACCGCGGTCGCGGTGAAGACGGCCTGTTCGTGAACTTCGTATGCCGTAAGGAGGCTGGCAACTGCATCGTCTGGACAAACCTGGCAGAGCCCTTGTCACGCGGCAGCATCCTGTGCAAGACCGCGTCCTCCTGCGCCGAAGCGGCGCAGGACCTGACCGCCCTCGTTCGGCTCGCCCAACCGCAGAACGAACCTGTTCGGGCCCAGACGGGCGGCGCTGCCGACCTGGTCGCTCGCCTGGGCGAAGAAGTCGTTGGTGCGACATTCAACAATGGCGAAACCGGTTCCATCGAACGCCATACCTCGCTCACGCTGGCTGTGACCGGTGCAATGCAGCTCGGGGCCGAAATCTGCGTTGGCCGGGATGGACGAACGGTTGATATGGCACGCTGCGGAACGGATTACGGATGGGCGATGACCAATGCGACGTTCGACCTGCGCGAGATCAATCCCGGTTCGATCGAGGTGTATCGTGCGGACGCCAGTCGGGGTGAAAGCGGCGTGCTGGTGAGCGCCGCTTGCTGGAAGTATGCGGGCGCATGTGTACGCTGGACCGCGCCGGTCTCTGACCAGCGATCCTTGAGCCTGAATTGCGCGACCGAGTCCGGTTGTCAGTCAGTGGCGACGGGACTCGAGGAACTTGTACGCGGTGCGCATCGCACCGTTGTCGAGGAGGCCGATGGCGTGCCTGGACTTGTCGCCCGCATGAGCGCGCTGCGTCGGGATCTCGTACACCTCAGCGAAGGGCTGGCCACCGTGAAAAGAGGTGGTGACCTGACGATCGATGACCAAGACGTACTGCACGCCTTCGAGAGTTCGTGTGTTCTCGAGAATGCCGAAGGTTTGCTTCAGACGTGCAACGATCATCCCGAGTTCTGGGCGAATCAGGAAGCGGTTGTTGCCTTGACCGACCTGGACGCCACCCAGATCGAAGATTCCAGTGCGGAACCCGAGTTGCTGAGTTACACCTTTTACCTGAAGTGTCTGCCCGATCGTGGCGACTGTATCACGATGACCACCACGGGCGCCTACACGGATAACCGGAGTCTGTCGGGCACGAACCTGCTGTGTCGTGACCACGCAGCGTGTGGACAGATGGCGGCCGATCTGGTCACGGCTGTGATCGTGAATGAGAAGTAGATCGAACGACGATTTTGCCGAACACAGTCAGGTCGAAAATGCCCGGTGTGCCGGGGCGTTTGAAGCGCGAACTTCTGGCCGCCCATGACAACGATCGTGTATCTGGGAGAAAACAAGTCAATGCCGGTTGATGATCCTGGCATGACCATCCTGGAGGTCTCGATCGCCCACAAGATTCCGCACGTTCGAGCCTGTGGTGGACACGGACGTTGCACAACCTGTCGCGTCCGCATCCGTGACGGGATCCAGAACGTGTCGGCACGGACACCGCGCGAGGTCGAGGTGGCTGACGCGCGGGCCTGGGATGGGTTTACCCGGCTGGCATGTCAGGCGCGAGTGAGCGGCGACGTTACCCTCGAGCGGATGGTCAGGAACCCGGCCGACCTGTCGAACCTGCAGCTGGAAGAAGCGTCGATCGCGGTTTCCCAGGAACGGACGCTCGCGGTGCTGTTCTGCGACATTCGCAATTTCACACCGTTTTTCGACACGCACCTCGCCTACGACGTGGTGCACATCCTCAATCGTTTTTTCAAGGCGGTCGGGGATGCGATACTGATCAACAACGGCGTCATCTATCAGTATGTCGGCGACCAGATCGTCGGGCTGTTTGGTGTTGCTGGTGATCCGCCCGAAAAGAGCTGTCTCGACACGATCAGGGCGGGCCTGGGCATGCTCGAATCACTGAACGACCTCAACGTGCAGTTGTCCGACGAATTCGGAACGACCCTGGAGATTGGAATCGGTGCGCATTTTGGGTCGCTGATCGTCGGCATGATGGGGCACCCGGATCACCGGCAGTTCACGGTGGTCGGTGATGTGATCAACATCGCCAGCCGCATCGAAGATGCCAACAAGACGCTGGGTACACGATTCCTGATGTCCGAAATCCTGTTCAATCAGGTGCCGCAGGCGCCGGTGGAGGTACGCAAGGCACAAGCGGTGTTGAAGGGCAAACACGGCCCGTTCCAGCTCGTGGAAGCGATCGGCTTTGCTGCGCCGGACCCCACGTTGCTGGTTCAATCGACTTTCGGCGTACTCCTGCAACATCAGGAGCGGTTCACGCAAGATCTTTATCGACGACTGTTTGCGCTGGCCCCCGCGGCCAGGGCACTGTTCCGTGGCGACATGGACAGCCAGGGCCAGATGCTGGCGCATATGATGCAATTTCTCGTGCACGCGCTGAGTCGCCCGGAGTTCATGACCCTGGGCCTGCGGGATCTCGGGCGGCGGCATGATGGTTATGGTGTGGCTGCCGAGTACTACCCGGCGTTTCGTCAGGCGTTTCTCGAGTCGGCGCGCGGGATCCTGGGAGAGAGGTACACACTGCAGGTCGAGCAGGCCTGGGCAGACACCATCGACATGATCATCGAGTCGATGCTCGGTCCGCCCGCGTCCCGACCATGATGAGGCCGCGCGTTCCGTCTACATGGTGTAGCGAGGGCAGGACGCTGTTCCATGCCTGCGGCAACTTTCTCGAATCTCAGATCCTTGCGAAACCCTCAGCATCCCATTGTTCCGAACCCACTCCGTTATGGACAAAGAACAGCCCGTCGGGATCGTACTTCCTTTTGATGGCTGCCAGTCGACTGTAATTGCCTCCCCAGTACGACCGTTGCCAATCCTTCTCGAAATAATTGCTTTCATTCACGTACGAGCCTGGATTCGGAACCAGTGCGCGCAAGGGACGCATGCATTGATCCACGCGCGCGCGCGCCGTGCGGGCTGCGGTGACGGAAGGCTCGTGCCCGGCAATTCCCGGATAAGCCGGGGCTTGACCATCGGCAGCAATGGCCAGCGCAAATGCTGTCAGCACCGCTGGGTTGATCGACGCGTCCGCTGCGGCGGTGACGGCATCAGGTGGTGCCCCCGCCAGGCCCTTGTTGAAATGCAGTTCCACCTGGTGAAACCGCGAGCTTGCGAACAGTGCTTCGACGAGAGTTGTCTGCGCGCTGTCCTCGAGAAGCGAGGCCGGCAACCACAGGGACTCATAGGCCCAGAGCACCTGGCCGGATTGCTCGGCATCGCCAGCCCACGCGGCATTGCTCGTTGCGGCGCCGGGTCGATCGTCGTATCTAAAAACAGGCTGGGGTACCAGAGTCACGAGGCCAGAGTTCAAAAGACCGATCAGGATGTTGTCATTCGGATTTGGGAATGCAATTTCCGGCCAATGTTCTTTCCACCATTCAACATCCCACCAATGTCGGCCCGATATGGCGCCGATGACCACACGGTCCATCTGGGAGTACGCTGCGGATGACTGCTCAATCCAATCCAGAAACGGTTGCCACGTCTGTTGAGCTTGTTCCCTGCTCAGACCCTGAAAGTTCATTCTGACTTCAAGAACGTTGTCAGGTCGCACGTGGACCTGCTCGCCCCAGTGTTCGTTCAACAGGTGTTGTTGATAGAAGTTCACGAACGCTCGGAGCAGATCGCGATAGGCGGCGTCGGACGCAGCCTTGACCGTGAAGTTTGCCACGCCGAAGTATTCCGGAAGATCGTGCAGGCGGAGCGTCATCCTGCTCACGACGCAGAAGGTGCCACCGCCACCGCCTTTCAGTGCCCAGAACAGATCCGGATTGGTGCACGCATTGGCGATGCGGATTTCCCCATCGGCCGTGACGACCTCCGCTTCCAGCAGACTTCCCGCAGCCAGGCCATAGCGTTTCGAATAACTTCCAAAACCACCTCCCAGCACCAGTCCTGTCAGGCCCACGGTCAGGCAACCGCCGCCTTGAAGGTATCTGCCACCTTTGGTGGTGACCACGTCGTAAGCCTGCGATCCGATTGTCCCCGCGCCAACGGTGACAGCGGGCTGTGGCTGCGCAGTGAGCTCGCATCCGGTGGCGACAAATTCGGAATGCATCTGGATGTCATGCAGGTCGCGGGTCCAGATCAACAATGAATCAGGTGCATTGGACGTGCCCTGATAACCGTGACCACCACCCTTGATGACCAGCCGCAGGTCATTGTCGCGAGCAAAATTCACGGCTGCGGCGATGTGCCGGGCGTTTTTGACGGCAACTGCGAACACACTGGGATTGCAACGCCACGCATCCACCCACCCCAGGCTCTGCGTGAGGCCAGGTTGATCGCGTATGTAATAAGGGTTGGTTATGTCGGCTGCGAACTGTTTTACCGCGGTGCCTGTCGGGTCGTTCCCTACTGCATCGAGCGGAAACGTTACGGGTAACAGGTTGCCCCCAACGGCGCGGTTGAGTTGCTGCCACGCCGACCGCGAGGGCCAGCTGCTGTCGGCAGGACGGCGACGCCGGAACGGCGCGCTCGCGGACACTGGCGGTGGCAGCGTTGACAAGAGTGCGGCAGAGGCCAATGCCTTCAATGTCCTTCGACGGTTCGCCATCACGGCAGGCAGGAAACTGTCGACCAGAATGTTGTCACAGGGGTAAGGATGTTCAACTGAAAGGTCGGGCCTCCTTGTGTGAGTGATCTGTTTCGGAGACCCTTTGGTTCGGGATGACTCAGCCTGTAATGCGAATCAAAGCATCCAGCATGACCAAGGCGTCCCTGATGAAGTGTTCGCAATGGTAGCCGTATGCCAGTACCTTCGTAAAACGACGTGTTCGTTTGCAGCGGGGTGGACTGAAACCCACTACCACAGCCATAGTGCAACCCAATCGCCGGTATCCCATGTCCCAGAACGTCTACGACAACCCGGACTTCTTCGAGCGGTATGCCCGGCTTGCCCGATCTACGGAAGGGCTCGCGGGGGCACCCGAATGGCCGACATTGCAGTCGCTTCTCCCACCGATGGACGACCTTCGCGTTCTGGATCTGGGCTGCGGGTTTGGCTGGTTCAGCCGCTGGGCTCGGGCTGCCGGTGCCCGGTCTGTGGTCGGTATCGACCTTTCAGAAAGAATGCTGGCCCGAGCCCGGGCGGAGACCAGCGACAGCAGGATTCGATACGTCCGCGCAGATCTGGATACCGTGGACCTCGAACCAGCCCGTTTTGATCTGGTTTTCAGCTCTCTGGCGCTTCACTATCTGAATGACCTGCCGTTGCTGGTCGGCAAGATCCGCCGCGCGCTGCGTGACAACGGGCACTTTGTCTTCTCCGTGGAGCACCCGATTTTTCTGGCGCCGAGCGAACCGGGCTGGCAGACCCTGCGGTCCGGTGTGCAGATCTGGCCGCTGGACAGGTATCTTGAAGAGGGCCCGCGTGTGGTGAACTGGCTCGTGGACGGCGTCACCAAGCAGCATCGCACGATCGCCACCTACCTGAATGTCCTCGCTGCGGATGGCTTTGCCATCCGTCGTATCGAAGAGTGGGGTCCCTCGTCAGAGCAGATTGCGGAGCATCCCGAGTGGGCTGTGGAACGAAATCGGCCGTACTTCCTGCTCGTCGCTGCCCAGCGCAGGCAGGCCGATGACACACTGGCGAAAATGCGTGGAAATACATGAAGACACTACCGTCGTCGGTCGAACCTTACAGCCAGACGAAAGTGTTCGATCAGTTCACCGTGCCCGCAGGACTTCTTAAGAGTCACAACACAAAGGCCGGTGTCTGGGGGAAGATCATCGTCCTTGAAGGTGAGCTGACCTATCGCATTCTCGAACCTGTTGTCGAGGAGATCCTGCTGACTCCCACCGTGGCTGGAGTTGTTGAACCGACCATCAGGCACGAGGTCATTCCTGCGCCGAATGTCCGGTTTTACGTTGAGTTCTTGCGATAGTGGAAGCCGGCGAAGGTGCTGTGCATGTTCCTGTTCTGCGTATCTGAAACGCTGAACAACCCGCATGTCTTCAACACAACCCGTCGCGTTACCCGATCACTCCCTCCTGAAGAAGTACGGGCAGGATGGTGGTTACGCGGATTGTTACGTCACGCGGTTCCCGGGCTCGGTTTCCCAGGCCAATTACGTTGAAGCGTTTTATACGTCGGGTCTGTTCAGGATTGAACGAACGATGCTGGGGGTTTTTGCCGGTCGCCCCGCTACTGACCAGGATGCTGTTGCACTGGCCACCGGCAACTCGTCAGTTTTTTCGGCCTGGAATGTTGAGGCCAGGACCCTCGAACAACTGCTGCTCCGTGATTACACCGGGCACACCAGGTCATGGCTCATGGCGACGGCAAGTCCTGATGGCAAGCATACCGATCTCTACTTTGGTTCTGCCGTCATCGCACGGATTTCTTCAGGGTCGAGCCGACCTCGAATGGGCTTTGTCTTTCATGCACTGCTCGGTTTTCACAGGGTGTACTCCCGGCTCCTGTTGCGAGCGGCGGCCGCATCATGCAGACACGTATCGCACGACTGAAACCCGAGGGTGGATACCATGAAACAACGACTGACGTTTGTTGCACTGAACGTGTCCGATCTGGATCAGTCGCTCCGGTTTTACCGGGACTTCCTTGGCCTTCCCTTGATGGAAGATTTTCACGACAGCGAGCGTGAAGATCCCTGGTTCGGTGGACGGCATGCTGCCCACTCCTGGACGGATGGAGCGTACATCCACTTTGCACTGTATCCAGCCAGTCCACCGCACCGTCCCGTCACGACAGCCACACAGATTGGTTTCCACGTTTCCGACTTTGACGCCGTGCATGCCCGTGTTGTTTCGTCCGGAGCCTCGGTGTTGCACGCACCTCGTCATGAACCCTGGGGAAGGACAGCGCGGTACCTGGATCCGGATCGTAACCTCATCAGCATTACCGAAGCTCGACCTTGATGTGAGGGGAGTGAGGGAACATCAGCTCATTGGCAGCTTCATGCCTCGTCAGGAATGACAATTGACGTACTGTGTAACACACAGTAGTGTGCGACACATGGGTAGTGAAGACACGTTCAACAAGCTGGAGCTTGAGTTGAGGCGGGGTGTGGTGGTGCTCGCCACGCTGTCGCAGCTTCGCACTCCCCGTTATGGGTATGAACTGCGACAGGCGCTGGCTGACCAGGGCATGCCGATCGAGGAAGGTACGCTGTACCCCTTGCTGCGTCGGCTGGAGACGCAAGGTGTGCTGAAAAGCGAGTGGAAGATCGATGAAGGTCCGCCGCGCCGTTATTACTCGTTGAATGCTGAAGGCCGGAAGTTGTTCAAAAGGCTCACCGGATCCTGGCAGGGTATGAATGCTGCCATGGGTCAGCTCTTGGAGGAGGAATGACCATGAACGCAGACGAGCTGATCGAATCCTGGGTTGCCGATGTTGCCGTGCAACTGCCGCGCCGGCAGCGCAATGATGTCGCGTTCGAACTTCGGTCTCTCCTGCGTGAAGAACTGTTGGCAAGGGCCGAAGATTCAGGCCATGACGCCGATGTGCAGATGGCCACCGGTTTGCTGCACGACTTTGGTCATCCCGATGCAGTGGCCGCACGTTATCGACCGACGCTCACCATCATTGAACCTGCCGATGGTCACCACTTCCTGAAGGCGATGGTGATCGGTCTGGCGGTCATCTGGGGAGCGGGGCTCTTCGTGCAGCTTGGGCAACCGATGAGTTCCGGGTGGGATCTGCTGCTCGTGGTGAGCCGCTGGTGGGTCGGAACAGTGATTCCGTCGTTGTGGTGGCCCGGTGTGCTGGTCGTCTGGTTTGCCATGGCTGCATGGACACGCCGCTGCTGGCCATCAACAGGGGATTGGAAACCACGCGCAAACGATCGAATCCAGGGTGGGCGCGCAGCACTGCTGATGGGAATGGTCGGCATTGTCTGTGGAGTCTGCATTCTCTACGAGCCCGGTTTTTGGCTCGACTATTTCTGGTCCGGTCGTGTTGCACCTCAGGCCATCGACGCGCTCACGTACACGGAAGAATTCCGTCAGCGGCAGGGGCTATGGTTGTTTGTACTGCTTCTGCTCAACATCCCGCTCATGATCGGCGTCTTCATCAGTGGTCGCTGGTCACCGGGATGGCGACAACTCAGTCTCGCCCTGGGCCTGCTGGATTGTGTCGTCATGGCATGGACCATCCTGGATGGACCGGTGTTTCTCTCGGCAGTGAGCAATGAGACCGCCAAGGGTGCGATGGCGCTCATCATTGCGGGTGTGATCCTGACCCAGGCAATCCGGTTCTATCGAAGTGTCACGCCCATGCCGGATGGTCCGGTGCGTGTTCAGGAATCGCAGTGATGAAGTCGGCTCTCCGATCAGCCCGGTCGGGCGCTTAGCTTGTTCTTCACCACTTCGATCACGATCGGTAGCAGGGAGATGGCGATCACCCCGAGGATGACCAGCTCAAAATTCTGCTTCACCACTTCCAGTTCGCCGAAGATCAGACCAGCACCCATGCAGAGAGTTACCCAGAGGACCGAACCGATGGAGCTGAACAGGATGTAACGTGGGTAGGGCATCTTGCCAACACCTGCGACAAAAGGCGCAAAGGTGCGAACGATGGGGACAAAACGGGCGATGATCACTGTTCGCGATCCGTAGCGGTTGTAGAACTGCTCGGTTTTGTCCAGATGGGACCGGCGAAAGAAGAAGGAGTCTTCGTATCTGAAAACCTTTGGGCCAATGGTCCTTCCCGCCCAGTAGTTGACGTTGTCACCACAAAAGGCCGCCAGCATGATGATTCCACCGCACAACCAGGGATCGATGGCGCCGGTGGAGGCAGCAATCGCGCCGACCGCAAAGAGCAGGGAATCACCGGGCAGGAATGGCATGACCACCAGCCCGGTTTCAGCAAACACGATGAGAAACAGGATGGCATAGATCCACGGCCCATAGGTTTGCACCATCAGGGAGAGGTGTTCGTTGATGTTCAGGATAAAGTCGATCGGGTTCATGACATCCAGTCTGAATGAAGTCTGGCTGAGCCCTGGCGCTTCAGGGCTCACAACAGGCACTGATTTTAGATTGATTTCTGCGAGTAGTACCGGTACTTCGTAGCAGAATCGGCTGTTGGACAGCAGGGCACCGACCGGCTTCTATCGACCCCTGAACGGTCCTTGGCGACGATGCGCGTAATCTGGTAGTTTTAACCGATGATTGAATCATCGAATACTGTTCCAACTTCGAATCATCATTGGTGGCGCACCGTCTAGGTAGCGGCATCGATTTGGTTTGCCGCGGTTTTTTCCGGCGGCAGACTACACATCTACAAGACTGTTTCCGGTATGCGGCCCTCAACCGGAGATAGAGTATGAAAAAGCCAAACCTACTCAGCGGAATTGCTCCATCAGGCAGATTGACGCTTGGCAACTACTTGGGCGCAATTCGGAACTGGGTCAACCGCCAAGACCAATACAATTGTTTCTTTCCACTCGTTGATTTGCATGCGATAACCGTCCGGCAGGAACCGGCTACATATGCGGATCGCTGTCGTGATTTCGTAGCCCTCTACTTGGCGTGCGGCGTAGATCCGGCGACCAGCACAGTATTCGCACAGTCTCACGTACCTGAACACTGCGAACTGTCCTGGATTCTTCAATGCTACACGCAGGTTGGCGAGCTGAACCGTATGACTCAGTTCAAGGACAAAAGCCGTAGAAACACGGGCGATGTTAACGTCGGTCTGTTCAGCTACCCAGTGTTGATGGCTGCTGATATTGTCCTCTACAAAGCTGACTTAGTGCCTGTGGGAGAAGATCAACGACAGCATCTGGAACTGACGCGAGACATTGCGGCTCGATTCAATGGTCTATACGGAACCATCTTTCCAATCCCTGAAGCGTACATCCCAGAAACTGGCGCTAGAATCATGAGCCTCCAAGACCCAACAAAAAAGATGTCAAAGTCTGATGCTGTAGAGTCGAACATCATCGCGCTATTGGATGAGCCCGAGGTCATTGCGCGTAAGGTCAAACGTTGCGTCACCGACTCTGGAAGCGAAATCGTCGTTCGAGAAGACAAACCTGGCGTTGCCAATCTGCTAAATATCCTCGCGGCTATCACTGGAGAGGCGACGGCATCACTGGAAAGCGAGTACTTTGGCCAAGGCTACGGTCGATTGAAGGCAGATGTTGCTGATGCCGTGATTGCGCTGGTTGAACCGATCCAAGTCCGATTTGCAGAGCTGCGTTCGGATGACCGGGGGTTGGATGCCATGCTTGCGGCTGGCGCAATCAGGGCTCGGGAAACAGCGCAGAATACACTCAGGGAAGTTCACAGCCTCTTGGGTTTCATTCCTAAGTCGCGGCTAAGTAGATGACTCCCAGTAGCTGGAAGCAGACAGCCTCGAAAATGAAAGTTGCCGTCCAACAAGCACGTGTCGTCGACCCAACCCGTGTTCACGCCTTTTGCTGCCGCAAAAGTCGCTCCCACGGGTCGTGCGGCTAACGTGCGGCATTGTCACGGAGATTGTCACCAAACCGGACCCGGTGCCAGCTTGAATGCAAGATGGTGGTAACCAGCCATGCAGGCGAGGCCGACCGCGTTGTTGCCTTCATCGTTGCGCAGGCTCTTGTCGGCACCGGCGGCGAGCAATACGTCAATCAGCTCCGCGTGTCCACGCTGGGCAGCCTCCTGGAGCGGTGTGTTGTTGCCTTGTTGCAGCGCGTTCACGTCAGCGCCCTTGTCAATCAGTGCCTGGGCCATGGACAGCGCCTGTTCCGGATCGCTGGTAGCCGCAGCGCTGTGCAATGGACAAACCTTCATGACATTTCTGGACGGTGCATTCACATTGGCACCAGCGCCCATCAGGAAGTCAAACAGGGCTTGATGCCCGAAAAAACAGGCATACCCCAGCGGATGGTAACCATCAGGTGAAAACGCGTCCTTCAGGTCGGGCTGAGCACTGACAAGGGATTTCACGCGCTCCGCATCGCCAATCGTGCTGGCTTCGAAGACATCCAGGTCTCTGCGGTCATGCGCAAGTTGATCCGCCACGTCCCGCTGCCCCATGTACATGGCCAGGCAGACCAGCGAAATGCCGTTGGCATCCCGTGCGCTGGCCAGTTCAGGTGACGACTGCAGCGCCGATCGGATGCTGGCGACATCGCCGGCCTGAATTGACGCCACCAGTGATTGCACATCGGCCATGTAGCTCTCCCGGAAATGTGACAGAAGGGTGACGCAAACCAGTGTAATACCGATTGAATCCAGAGGGTTCGCTGCGGCAGGTGGCATGGTAAACCGGACGGGGCCTCGTGCGCTGCCTGGTCATCAGAAAATGGGTTGAGCGCCCGATGCGGATGTTCAGTTTTTTTGCCCGTCTACGCGCGCTGGCACCCACCCCAATCGGGTATCGGTGAACACGTCGAAGGTCGGCTCGACGGCCTCTGGTTCGTCGAGGCTGCCGACCGTGATATCGATCACCTCCGGATGGGATTTGTTCACACACGCGACCTGGGTGCCACAGTGGGCGCAGAAGTAACGCGTACCCTCGCTCGAGGAAACAAAACTGGCAGGCGAGTCACCCGTGTAGCGAAAGTGTTCCACCGGCACTACCAGCCAGGTCACGTACGGTGCTGCATGGAGACGACGACACATCGTGCAGTGACAGTTGGCGCAGGGGTAAGTGGCGTCATCGATCGAGTATCGGACACGCTTGCAGAAACAGCCGCCTTCGATCATCGCGAGCCCCCTGATTCCATGGACAGGATCATGGTCCACTGCTCCGGGGTGACCGGCAGGATGGACAGCCGGTTGCCCCGTCGCAACAAGGCAAAGTCGTCCAGATCAGCGGCCTGTTCCTTCAGCGCCTGCAGCAGGATCACACGCTTGAACTTGCGTTCGAACTTCACGTCCACCATGACCCATCGTGGATCGGCGGGATCACTTTTTGCATCAAAATAGGGGCTTTTTGCATCAAACGCCGAGCTGTCCGGATAGGCTTCCCTGACCACGCGTGCGATGCCGGCGATGCCAATCTCGGCGCAACTCGAGTGATAGATGAACACCTTGTCACCGCGTTTCATCTGGTCGCGCATCATGTTTCTGGCCTGATAGTTGCGCACGCCGTACCAGGGTTCGGTCTGTTTTGGCCTGGTTTTCAGGTCGTCTATCCCAAAGGTGCCCGGTTCGGTTTTCATCAGCCAGTAGTTCATGGGAGTGCCTTGCCAACATCAGGGTAGAGGGAGATCGGACGTTACCATCCTGGCCAGCTGTTTTGAGAGGTTTTTTGATCGCCCGCCGAACCGGAATCTGCGCCTCACCCGAAGGTCCGGGCCTCCTGCCCCCTGCAGGAGTTGTTGGGGTCAGTGAAATGCGTTTGGCGCGATGCCCGTTGCGAATGCCTGGTTCACCCAGGCGGGATACACGGTATCCGTCGTGTTGCAGATATGGGTTCCCGCCGTCCGCAGATCCCGCCAGAAACGTTCGAGCGGACGGGTCGTCCAGATCGCCGCAGAACCCGCACGGGAAAAAAGCTTGTCCACCGCAAACAGCACACGCTGCACCGCTCTGACCTGATTGCGGCGGAACTCCAGTCGCTCGCCGGCGGAAATTGTCCTGCCCGCCCGGATCTGCTCCATCCAGTTTGCAATCATGCTGTCGACATGGAGGATTCCGGCCGCCAGATCGGCTTCGGCTTCCGCCAGTGACTCCTGCTGGAAAGGATCGGTACGACCCACCACACCCGACGTCGACGCACGGGTCAGAAGGTAGCCCCGATAGACATCGATGGCGCCCTGGGCGATGCCGAAGGTTGCGGACGCGATGGCTGCAGAAAAGATGCAGGCAAACGGGAGATGGTACAGAGGCGCAGCGGATCGGCGTTCCGCGTAATGCCCCTCTGCCAGCGCAGCGTGACCGAGAGTTCGGTACTCCGGCACCAAGGCGTTGGTGACCCGGACGTTCTTGCTGCCCGTACCACCGAGCCCCATCACCTGCCAGGAGTCTTCGACAATTTCGTAGTCCGAACGCGGCAGGAAAAAGTGGCGTACTCCTTCCGGACCGATACCGTGGCCATCCGCATCGGTCACCATGCCGCCAAGCACCACCCAGTTGCAATGATCGGTGCCGGTTGAATACTGCCATTCACCCGACAGCAGGAATCCGCCATCCACCACACTGGCACGGCCTTGTGGTGCATAGGGTGAAGCCACCCAGGTATTGGGCGACGCGCCGTAGATTTCCTGTTGGAGTCTCGGGTCGGCGAGTGCGATTTCCCAGGGATGAACGCCCACCACACCGGCAACCCAGCCGGCCGCCGGATTGCAGCGGGCAACACTGCGTACCCACTCGAAAAAGTCCAGGGGATCCGCTTCGAAACCTTGATTGTCCCGTGCCTGCAACAAGCGCATGCCACCGGATTCGACCAGCAGTCGCCGGACAGTGTCCGTGAGTTGGCCACGACGATCACACAGGACGTGTTCGCGACGAAGCTGTTCCGCCGCTTTCAGGATCTGGACGGTGCTGGTATGCATTCGACTGTTGCCTCAAATGACTCTTGTGTGTGACGCATGGCATCCTATCGGCAGACGGCAGGCTGCCGATCACAGCAGGCCGGGATACTGTCCACCGTCGAGAAGAATGTTCTGTCCCGTGACGTATCCGGCGAAGTGACTGCACAGAAAGGCAGCGTAGGCACCAAACTCTTCGGGTTGACCAAATCGTCGCGCAGGGATGTCGGCCCGTGCCCTGTTCTGGAAGTCATCCAGGGATTCGCCACGTGAACCGGCAAATCGCTGGTGATTGGATCGCAGGCGATCGGTCTCGAATTGTCCCGGCAGGAGATTGTTGATGGTGACGTTGTGCCTTGCCACATCCCTGGCCACGCCACTGACATAACCTGTCAGACCTGCGCGGGCTCCGTTGGACAGGCTGAGCATCGCAATGGGTGCCTTGACCATATGACTGGTGACATTGATGATCCGGCCGAACCGTCTGCCCTTCATCCCCGGCAGCGCGGCGCCCATGAGATCGATGGCCGACAACATATTGGATTCGAGGGCCGCGAGCCAGTCCGAATGAGACAGGGACTGGTAGTCAGCCACCGGTGGACCGCCTGAGTTGTTGACGAGGATGTCGATTTCCGCACATCGTGGAACGAGTTTCTGGCGGTCTTCGAAGCTGGACAGGTTGACAGCCATCCACGACACGGACGCTCCGCTGTCGGCCCCGATTTCCGCTGCGGCGGCTGCCAGCTTTGATGGGTCACGGGCGACGATCGTGACCTCGACACCTTCCCTGGCCAGTGCGGCGGCGATGGCCTTGCCGAGTCCGGAACTGCCTCCGCATACCACTGCTGTCTTGCCCGCGATCCCGAGGTCCATGCCGTGTCCTTCCAGTTGTTTGTGTCTACGTGTCAGAGATCGTTCAGCAGGGAGTCCCCACCCCGCGGATTTGCGCCCAGACCCCGGACTCCAAACCCGCCATCATGGTTCAGGATCGTCCCGGTAGCTGGAATGTTGTCCTCGCGGCATGCGAAAAACACGTAGGCCCCTGCATATTCGGCTGGCGTTGGCATGTGGCCGATGGGAATGAAGGTTTGTGCGCCTGCGGCCATGGACTCCCCAGGGAAGACCCGATTCTGCATGTCGAGTGCTTCCGGCCCTTTCAGTTGGGTCGCAATCGCACCGGGGGCAACACCGTTCACGCGGACATGAGGTGCCAGTTCCCAGGCCAGTTGCCTGATCATGCCGACCACGGCGTGTTTGCTGGCGGTATACAGCATGCCACCCCCGCTGGGCAAAAAGCCGGCATTGGAGACCGTGAAGAGCATGCTGCCCTGGCTTTCCACCAGGGGTTTCAGGCTCGCCTTGGCCAGCGCCATGTAGCCGAAGACGTTGATGTCGAAAAGTTCATGGAACACGTCCGACAACTTGTCAGCAGGCAATCGTGCCAGGCTGATGTTGTAGTCCCAGATCCCGGCGTTGCCGATGGCGCAGTCCAGTCTGCCAAAGTGGGCGACACACTCGCTGACCAGGCGTTGGTTGTCGCTGCTGCTGCGCACGTCTCCCTGGATGCACAGGACACTGTCGCCCAGCGCGGCTTTCAATTCGGCGCAGCCCTCCCTCGATCGATCCAGCACCGCCACGCGTGCGCCTTCGCGGACAAATCGTTCAACGATCGCCCGACCCAGACCGGAGACACCGCCCGTGATGATGGCCACTTGTCCATCAAGCCTTCCGGGGCCGTTTGTGCCGGTCAAAACAGGCTGCTCATGTTCTGGGCCAGGATGACGGTCTGATCCAGAAAGATGTGTCGTCGGGCCAGTTTCAGCCCCTCATCGGTGCGTCGCAGCATGTCCTCACGCCGGCCGAACCAGGTATCTTCTTCACTGTTCAGGCGTGAACGATGCAGATGGAAATTGCTGTGTACGGTCAGCGAATGATCATCGGCGTCGGCGACGCAGACGTTGGTGATCAGTCGTCGTGTCCTGGAAGGGGGATCTTCAGCCCAGGCACGACCCACGGACAGTCGCTGCACACGCAGCGTGAGTATGTCCTTGTTGTCATCAAAAAATGCCATGCCGCCCGGCGCGGTGAATTCGAGTGCCACTTCCCGCGCCTGTGTAGTGCGCCGGATGGGCATCCAGTAATGGATGTCATCGGTGAGCAGGTTGAGCCACTCGTCAAATCGACGCCCGTCCAGGAGCGCAGCCTCGTGGAACAGGAACTCCTCGGCCTCGAATCGTCTTTGCATGCGTGTTGCAAGGTTCGGGGTCGAGGGTGGGGTCGAGGGCGGGCTCGAGGGTGGTGTAGGGGTCGCACTCCCGGACCTGGCCATCACACGCTGCCCTGCGGTGGCATGGAATGCCGGGCCATCAGCTCGGGCCAGGAATCGGCCTGCATCCAGTCCTGCCACGACTGGTAGGTCCAGCGCTGGCCGTGTTCGTTCACCACGGTTTCGATGCGCGACTGCCCGGATGGATCGCGGGACATCACGTCCTGGCCCTTGCCCATGGAAAAGTTGAGTGGCAGCGTCTGGCCGAAGGTGCCTCGTGCACCACGCGTCGAGTGGCTCCAGTTTTCCCCGTCGTCCTGTTCAAGAAATCCCGCCGGGCCGAACATGTGGTTCTGTGCAAATACCGCTCTTCGACGGTCGTTGGCGGAGAGCCCCTTTGGCAGATAGTTGAACCACCACAGCTCGGTTTCGAAGGGGCCGCGGGGTATGCGCAGGCAGAGCTGCTGCGTGATGGATACCCAGAGATTCGGAAAGATGTTCGGATGGCCAAACGAGCGTGTACCCACCGGACCCAGCTGCGTGCGGATTGCCGGGTCACGCCGCGCCGACGCCGGACCATCAAACCAGCGGGTCGTTCCCGAAGCGCCAGCCATGCGCGCATCGAAGTCCAGCTGTTCCGCTTCGGTGAGACCAGGACCACCAATGCCATGACCGTATTCACCCAGCATGACCATCTGGGACATCGGCGACATGTATTCTTCCTGGACGATCCCCAGCTTCAGCGCCGTGCCGTGGGATACCTTGACGTGATACCAGTCGTACAGGTTGTCGACGGCAATCTTCCAGTTGCACTTGATGCGGTTCTTGTGGACACCGTCGAGAAACTCGAGATCGCCCTGCGACGCCATGATGTCGATACCGAGGCGGCCCACCCAGCCGAGGTAGTCCACCAGTGCCGGTGCGGCAGGATCCAGCGTTGCAAAGACAAATCCCCGATAACTTTCAACCTTCGCCGCCGGCGTCAGTCCCCAGGCGGATTTCTGCAGCCCGTTTCGATAAAACGGCTCTTCGCCAGGCATGCCCACCAGTGAGCCATCGAGATCGAAGTTCCAGCCATGATACGAACAGAAAAAGCTGTTGGTCGTGCCCAGTTCGGCGCGGCACACGGTATTGCCCCGGTGTGGACAGCTGTTGAGCAGCACGTTGATCTTCTGCGCACGGTCGCGCACCACGATCACTTCATCTTCGCCAATGTAGTTCATGAAAAAACTGCCTGGCCTTGGCAGCTGTGATTCATGGCACATGAAGTTCCAGGCACGGCCAAAGATCTTCTTCAGTTCCAGACGATAGATCTGTTCATCGGCAAAGATGCGTCGGTCGAGCACCCCAGTGTCCCTGTTGTAGCAGGCGCCGATATCGATTTGATTCTGCTGGCTGAAGTTCGGGATCACTGTTTCTGACATCGCCAGTTCCTCAGTTCAACGCGCCCTTGTGACCCCAGAAGCTGGTTGAGTGATAGGTCGCCGGTTGCCAGGTGGCGTCATCGATCTCGACACCCTCGCATCCATATTCGATATCAAAACCGGAAGGGGTGCGCATGTAGAAGCTCACCATCCGGTCATTGGTGTGTTTGCCCAGTGTCGATGAGATGTGCACACCCGCCTTGGTCGCGGCATCGAGTCCGCACCCGACGTCGTCGAGTGAGGCGACCTGCAGCATGATGTGATTGAGCCGTTTTGGACTTGGCACCGGTGCCAATGCCACCGAGTGATGACGTGGATTGCAGTGCAGGAAGGTCAGTTTGAGCTGGCGGCCGGGTGGTCCCAGCAGGATGTGATCAGAGAGCAGCAGACCCAGCCCCCGCATGTAGAACGAATCGGCCTGCTCCTGATTGCCCACCGCGATGACCATGTGGCCAAGTCCCAGACCACCCGTAACAAAGGCGGACACGCTACGGGGAGAAGTGAATGGTGTGCTGGTGGAGCGGTTGCCGACATACAGTTCGACACGCAGGCCAAAGGGGTCATGGCAGACCAGCAGATGGTCAACGCCACGGGCAGCGGCATCAGCCGCCGGCGCTGCTCCGACTTCCACACCCTGCGACCTGAGACGTGCAGCCAGTGCATTCAGTGCGTCGAGGGATGCCACCTGGAAACCTGCGCAGCGGACGTCGTCCTCGCCTGTTTCCAGCAGGCGGAGCCGCCAGATGTCGCTGTCGTAGCGCAGGTTCAGGGCGTCCCCATCAGTGTGGACGGAAACTCCGAGCACCAATTCTGCGTAACTGCGCCAGTCGGCCAGACTCTTGACGCCGAGTTCCAGGTAGCCCAGTGCAGTGACCGATGCAATCGCCATGGCGTGTTCTCCCCCTCGATCCGACAACCCTCTGACAACGATCGATTGTTCCGCACCAAAAGGCGCAGGGAAAGCCGGAAAAATTGATCCATCGTCCAGAGTTGAACCGCCCGCAAGCGGACTGCGTCATCCTGGTACCTGGATGATCACCCGGACCAACGGGTTCGGGGAGCCTGATTCAGCAGGCGCGACGTTCACGAATCCATCGGCCTGGAGTGATGCTGAAGTACCGTTTGAAGGCGCGGTTGAATGACTCTTCGGAACCATAACCAGCATCCATCGCGGTACGCTGGATGGTATGGCCTTCCAGCAGCAGACGAGCGGCGTACTTCAGGCGGATCGATGCCAGCAGCTGCATGGGTGTTTCTCCCACCAGTGATTTGAATCGTTCGGCAAACGCAGATCGGGACATGGTGGCGATTTCGGCCAGTTGATCCAACGTCCATTGTCTGGTCGGGTTGTTGTTCATGGCAGTGACGGCACGGACCATTCGGGTATCGGCCCAGGGGTACGCGTCGAGCTTGCCAGTCACCGGATTTCGCAAGCGAAAGAAGTAGAACAGGATCAGCTCGGCGGTACGCTCCAGCGTCAGCTGGTCGGGTGCAGTATCCGGATTGGTGATTTCTTCGATGACCAGATCCATCGCCAGCAGCAGGCGTTTCATCAGCGGATGGCCGCTGTCGACCCGATGACAGACCACCGGGGTGTTCGAACCCAGCCAGGACAGATGTTCAAAAGGCTCCGCACCGATGAGCAGTGTGGCGGCAGTGTCTGTGTTGTTGCAGATGACGTGGGGGATGTGACCTTCCACCATGGCAGTATCGCGATGTCCGATCTGCAACGGTGGTCGCCCGGTTTCCGCAATCTCGATGCGGCCGTTCAGCACATGGTAAAAGTAGCCTGCTATCCCCGCCGGTCGTTCCAGGATCTGCGCCGCGCCGAGAGTCACGATGCTGTACTCGACGTCTTCCATGCGGAAGTCGTGCAAGCCGTGAATTCTGGCTGCGGTGGCGGTCACCGGTTTCTCTGCACCTGTTTGCCTGTCGACAAGGGATCAGGCACGACCGCGTCGATCCACTGGAAGCGATCGGTACTTCATCCAGGCGGCCTTGAGTTCCCCGGCGGTTCCCGTCGGATGCTGTTCGTAGAAGGTTCGGGTGAAACGATTCAGCTCAAACTGGGCGCCGATGGGGTTGGGTTCCTTCGGCCGTTGTGTCTGGTAAAAAGTTATGGCATCACCCAGGGTTTGATCACCGCGGCCTTCCTCAAGGAAGGTGCGCATCGCGGAATCAAATCGGAACCCTGGCCCGATTTCACGTTCGAAAAACCGACGCAGGACCTGGCTCGAACGCTGACCGGCCGGTATCAGCGTCGAACGTGTCAGGGGTTCGGCGAGTTGTGTCGCACCGTTCTTTCGCAGGGTTTCCGGGCGGGGTAAATCCTTTCCATCCAGGAACGCGGCGATACGGTTCGTGATTGCGTCTTTTGATCCCCCAGGTGAGATACCCAGCGAGCGAGCAAATTCGAAGAGCTCGGCTTTTAACCAGTACCAGCGCAGAAACTCGGTTGCGGAGAGTTTGCGTGAAAGCGCCGGGCGCGTTTCTGCAACGCCCTCAGGTGGCAAACTCGGGCTCCAGTCCGTCCATGCGACCGATCTTCTGAATGAGGTCTTCCACCCGGCAGGAGTAACCCCATTCGTTGTCGTACCAGCCGATCACCTTGACTAATTCCCCGCCGATGACCTGGGTCAGCTCGGCATCAAAGACACAGCTGTGACTGTTGCCGACGATGTCGCTGGAAACAACGGCATCCGTGCAGTACTGCAATATCCCCTTCAATCGACCGTTGGCCGCGGTTCGAAACGCCGCGTTGATCTGTTCTGCGGTAACCGTCGTCAACAATTCCAGCGTCAGATCCACAACACTGCCATCGGGTACGGGAACCCGCATGGCGAGACCATCGAGTTTTCCCGCCAGATCCGGAATGACGCGTCCAATGGCGCTGGCGGCACCGGTACTCGTGGGAATGATGTTCAGTGCCGCGTGTCGTGAACGACGGAAGTCGGCGTGTGGGGAATCCACGAGGTTCTGGTCCGCCGTGTAGGCATGGATGGTGTTCATCAGCCCACGCCTGATGCCAAACGCCTCATGCAGTACCATCGCCATAGGCGCCGCACAGTTGGTGGTGCAGCTGGCATTGCTGATGATGGTCGAATCCGCTTTCAGGACATGGTCGTTCACACCCAGCACCACGGTGCTGTCGAGATCATCCTTGGTCGGCACGGTGATCAGTACCCGTCGGGCGCCTTGTTTGAGATGCGCCTCCAGTTCACTGACCTTGCGGAATTTGCCGGTGCTTTCGATGACGTAATCAACACCGAGTTCCTTCCACGGCAGCTTCGTCGGATCTTTTTCACTCAGGACGCGGAAGGGATCGCCATCGATGGTGAGTACATCGCCATTGAGGGATATTTCACCCGGATAAATGCCATGCACACTGTCGAACTTGAATGCATAGGCCAGGGCTTCGGGTGGCGCGAGATCGTTGACGGCCACCACATCAAAATGCTTGCGGAGTTTGGCGATGCGCGTGACGGTGCGACCAATCCGTCCAAAACCGTTGATGGCAATTTTCGGTGCGGGCATGGTACAGCTGTCTCCTGAATCGATACCGGTAAACACCGGTCTGACAAAATGGCGCAGGGGGAAGCTTACCCCAGACACCCGAAGAACGGGCTGCCTTCCTGCCAACGCCTATTTTTCTGCGCCGTTCTCTTCACCTGCATGTCACGAATGGGCCGGATCATTCGCGCATGCATGTCGCAACCTATACCTCCCTGCGTCCCGAACAGGTGAACTCGGCTTTTCAATCGCTGGGAGCTGGTGATGGCTCCGGTCTGAGCTTTCACGCCGGGAGATCGCCGCCGAAGTTTTTCCTGAAGCGACTGCCCGTCACCTTGCCTGCGGCCGCCGAGGTGGACGTCCAGCGTCAGGCCGGTGGCTCAACCGTCGTGCTCAGACTCATGTGGGGACCTCTGCCGGCACCGTTTCCTCGCGCGCTGGCTGGCGCCGGCCTGCTTGGCGGAATCGCCTTGGTGGCCGTTGGCTCACCGGGTGTCCCAATGCTGATACTGGGCAGCTTGCTGGCCCTGTTGCCAGCATTGATGCTCGCCTGGCAGAAACGGGGTGAAATGAGGCTTCAGGCTGTGCTGGCGGGATTGATCGGCTCGAACGGCTTCCTCGCCCAGGCGCACTGAATTCGACGGCTAGCGTCGCGGTTGTACGAGGACACACCTCGGGAAGATCGTTAAACGAGGACACACCTCGGGCGGTTCTACGACGGTTCTACTGAAGTTCTACGAGGCCACACCTCGTGGATCGCGCGAGGTGTGGCCCCGTGGATCGCGACCCCATGGATCGCGACTTCCCGGTATCGTGCACTACTGTCTACGAGTGGATTACCGTGCTGCATGAGCCAGGACGTCACGTCGCGCTGACTAACGCCCAATGGGATGAAGCTGTGGTACGTGCGGCCATCGACCGCATTGCGACGGACACATTCGACGCATTCGAGGGCGAGCGGCTTTGGCCAGTGCACCCCCTGGATCGCTCGCCGGAACGGCCGGCCGACTGCCTGAAACCGTTGTTCAATGGTGCTGGTGGTGTGTTGTGGGCCTTGCGTCGCCTGCGCTCCCAGGGTGCCCAGGTCGCGGCCATGGAGGATAGCGGCCTCATCGACTCGCTGCCGATGCGGCAGCGCGTGGATGACATCGCGCTGGGGCGGCCGCCCGACCCGGCTTTTGCGATTGGCGAGACGGGTCTGCGCCTGCTCGCCTGGGCAGATCGTCGCGAACGCGCGAACGCTGCAGCGGATAGGGCAGGCATCGACCTGTCAGCCGATGCGCTGGAGGACGCAATCGACCGCACAGCCGCGCGCACCGAACTCGGATTTGCACTCGGTGCAGCCGGCGGTCTGCTGGCTGCGGTGTTTGCCTTCGAGCGTAGTGGCGAGGCGCGTTGGGCACGCAGCTTCTCGCGCATTGCCAATGCGCTTTGGTCGCGCTGGATCGATGAACCAGCGTTTGGTGGTCACCACTGGCTGCAGACGATCTACGGCCACACGGCCCGACAGATGGGTGCGTTGCATGGGCTCGGCGGAATCACCTTTGCGCTCGCGCGCGGCGTTGCCTGCTTTGGCCCGTCAGCCTTCGGAAACGCGACGTCCGACGTCCTCGGTGGTACCCCTCGCGAGCTGACGCGCCGAACACGCCACGTTCTGCTCGCTACCGCGCGACGCGAAGGCGCTTTCGCGAACTGGCCACTTGCCGTGGGTGATACCACACATCCAGAGCCGGACGTACTCTGGCTGCAGCACTGCATCGGCGCGCCGGGCATGATCAGCTGTGCGGCTTGGGTTCCAGCCGGACAGGACACGGCGTTCGACGAGTTGCTGCTTGGCGCCGGTGAACTCGTTTGGCTTGCAGGCCCGACAGACAAGCTGCCATCGATCTGCCACGGGGCGCCGGGCAGCGGTTACGCGTTCCTGAAACTGTTCGAACGCACCGGTGACTCCCTCTGGCTCGAGCGCGCACGCCGATTCGGCATGCATGGCATCGAGCACGCCCAGCGCGCCGTCCGTGAACACGGGCAGCGCAAGTTCTCGTTGTGGACCGGTGACCTCGGACTTGCGTTGTTCCTGCAGGATTGCCTGGCTGCACGCGCGCGCATCCCGCTGCTCGACGTGTTCTGACGTTGCAGGTTTGAACACGAGGACACACCTCGAGCGAGTACGAGGACACACCTCGGGTTGGTTTGAACACGAGGACACACCTCGGGGATCGACCGCGCCATTCTTGCCGTCAGGATGAACCCATGCAGTGATCTCAGACCTCGCCGGGCTCTTGACCGACCCTGCCAACGGACGAAGACACCTACGTCGGAACGACGCCCACCGTAGTTGCACCGAGGCCATTCAGACCCGCTGGCAGCGGCGGCAGAGTCTTCCGAACTCTTATGAACAGCCAGTCAATGACAGCAAAGAGGTCGGAAATCAGTGACCGTTCCCCAACATGCACCCGTCTACCGGCAAGCGGTTCGGCCAACCTGGCTGCCGTGAGTCCGTTGACCAGGACACTTACGCGGTGGACGCACGGTGATTCCGGATCGGCGAATCGTTCGAACACCTGTTGCATGCCTCCTGGATCGGGAATCCCCATCCGCACGGCGATCTTGTGATGCAGAAGGTTCTGGCGCGCAAAGTGAATGACCACCTCGCCTGGCGATGCGTCCCAGTTCGATACCGAAGGGATCGTCATGGTGTTCAACAGGCCCTGGGATTCAAGCGCCTGAAGCGTGACATCCATCACCTCGAGAACCGGGCCAGCTTCGGACAGCGTGTCTAGGTCGTGTGCCGTGATCCCGTCAAAAAAACTGATTTCCAGGAGCACGGGCAGTATCCACACGTCGTTCAGGCGTTTGCCAAGTTCCGCAACGGAAGCGGGCGCGGTGGGAACTCCCACACCCAGAAACAGGGCCATTTCTTCCGCGATCCGGGACCTTTCGTCGGTGATCTCGAGAATTTCCTTGTAACGCGTTGCTGCGTAGTCGGGATCGGGGGTGTGCTGATCGGCGGTGCACGCAACGAGCTGGGTCAGGACCAGAACGGACAGCAAGCCGGGCATTCTCCGCAAGGCACTCTTCGTGTGGTTCCGCGCCTGACCCTGCCTCGATTGCACGTAAACCTGCGAGGGCACACCTCGCGCGTGAATTACCCTCGGAGGATTGCAGCAGGTGTCCACTCTCTCCATCGATACCCCTGAAGTCGCCGCCGATCAAATACCAGGCCATTGAAGAACCGCAACGTCATCTCCCTTCAACGGTCGCGCCTCAAGTTCGGACCTTCCGGCTCCGGTCATGAACAGTGTTTTGCCACTGCCGCGAACGACCCCATCTGGTTTGGCTCTCAGAGACCGAGCACTTCCTTCGCAATGATGTTGTGCTGCACTTCGCTGCTGCCACCGGCGATCGTGTAACCACGATGGTGGTACCGGCCGGCGGCGATGTATTCAACATCGGGCGGTCCCACAGGCACTGTCTTTCCGGCACCATCGTTCGGAATCGCCCAATGACCCGCAACGTCGAACAGGAGCTCATCAAACGCCTGCACCAGTGTTGACCCCAGGAGTTTGAGCATCGAAGGTTCGGCACCGATGGTTCCACCCTGATCCGCAAGGGTGAGCAGACGCAGGCTGGAGGCTTCCAGCGCTTCCAGCCGTATACCCAGCGTCGACAGCCGCGAACGCATGGCATCCGTTCCCGGCAGTAGTTCGAGTGTCTCCTGCACACGCGCGAGCAGGCGTCGATTTTCCGCAACGCGAGATACCATGAGTCGTTCATCACCGAGCAGGCTTTTGGCCACCGTCCAGCCACGGTCTTCGTCGCCGAGGCGGTTGGTGACAGGCACCCGCACGTTGTCGAAAAACACCTGGTTCCAGAGGCGTTTACCGTTGAAGGCATACAGAGGTGTGATGGTCACACCAGGGCTTGCCAGATCGATCAACAGGAAGCTGATGCCTTTCTGCATCTGCACCGTCGGATTGGTGCGTACGAGGCAGAAGATCCAGTCCGCATGCTCGGCACCGCTGGTCCATGTCTTCTGTCCGTTGACGACGTAGTCATCCCCATCCCGCTCCGCACGGGTTGCAAGCGAGGCCAGATCCGACCCCGCCTGAGGCTCCGAATATCCCTGGCACCACCAGAGCTCCGCACGTCGCGTCGCCGGGAGAAAGCGGGCTTTTTGCTCAGTCGAGCCGTAACGGATGATCGCCGGGCCGACCATGTTCGACCCGAAGCCTGACAATGGTGGTGCATGCGCTGCGCGACAGGCCACGTCAAAGAGGTGCCGTTCAACAAGTGACCAGCCGGTACCTCCGTGTTCAACCGGCCAGTTAGGTGCAGCCCAGCCCCTGGCATCGAGGCGCTGCGTCCAGTCGGTCAGCTCCTCGCGGTTGATGCTGGCGCCACGGCGTACCTTGTCGGCAAGCGTCGGTGGCAGTTCTGCCTTCAGAAAGGCTTCGAAGTCGCGGAGCAGGGCAGCCTGTTCGCGCGTCAGTGAATTACGCATCGCTGCCTCCCGGTCGGGGCGCTGTTGTCATGGCCTTGTCATGGTCTTTTTGCGAGCTGGGGTGGCCGTGTGGGTGTCTGATGAATACCGGTAAAACGATCGAACCAGGCATCCGCACTCACATCGAGTCGTGCACGCAGTCCCGTCTTGATGCGTTTCAGGGCGCCAGACGGATAAGCAGCCAGTCGCTCGCACAAACGGTCCGCTTCTGTCAGTACAAGGTCATCACGCACACAACTGCTGGCCAGGCCAAGTCGAAGCATCTGTGCACCGTTCAGTCGATCACCCACCAGTGCGATCCCGGCACTGACGGATTCCGGATGGCGCAGGTTCAGCCAGGCCAGGTTGTAGGGCGCCGCCATGCCGATCTGAACTTCGCCGACCTGCAGGAAGGACTCTTCGCCCACGATGAGCAGGTCGCAGGCGATGGCGAGGGCAGCGCCGCCATTGATGGCAAATCGTTCGAGAGCGCCAACGATGGGTTTGTTGAAATTGAACAGCGCCCGATGCGCGGCGCGCCACATCACCGGAAACTGCTTCAACCATTCAGGCGCCGGCTCGGCGTTGAACAGCTTCAGATCCAACCCAGAGCAGAACGCCCCACCCGCACCTCGCAGCAACACCAGATTCACGCGTTCATCGGCATCAAGCTGGTCGAGGGCGGCCGCCAGTTCCTGCCCCATCGGGCCAATGATCGCGTTCTTTCTTTCTGGTCTGGAGAGGATCACCTCCGCCCAGCCTGCATGCTGTATCACCTGCACGCAGGGGTTGTGCGTTACGTTGTCTGCACTGTCCATCGGCACCCGGTCCTTTCGATCGAAGTTCCCGCGGTCATCTTTGAGGAAGCGGAGCCGGCTTTCCAGTAACACCAGTTCCTGATACTTTATAACCCGTTTTAATCCATGATGAGAGCATGACCAGCTGGGAAACTTCCAAGAGTCAGCGTCGAGATGACATCGTTGCGGCCGCACGCACCCTGATGCGTCGTTCCGGCGATGCCGCCTTTTCGATGCGTACACTGGCTGAAGAGGCCGGTGTCAGCATTGCCACACCTTACAACCTGTTCGGTTCGAAACAGTCCATTCTCCTGGCGTTGTTGTCTGCGGACCTGGCCGATTACGAGGCTGCGCTGGCCAATCTCCACGCCGATGAAATCGAAGTGCTGTTCCAGGCCGTGTCCATGATGACGGCGACACTGCGAGCCGATCCCGAGTTCTATCGCAACGTGATGTCTGCAGTGAGTCGTGATGGCGGTCCGGAGTTCAGGTTCATGGTCAGCGGACCACGTTATGTGCTGTGGAAGCGGCTGTTGCGTGAAGCAACCGAGGCCGATCTGCTGCGGTCGGACGTCGATCCCGACGCTTTTGCCATCACCGTGACCCAGCAGATGTTTGCCAATGTTCAGAACTGGGCGCAGGGTCAGTTGAGCCTCGACGAGATGGATGCCCGCATGCGATTCGGCCTTGCCCTCTCGTTGTCAGCCATTGCCACTCGGACGTCACGAGACCAGGTGCTGGCCAGGCAGAAATCAGCGGAAGCCCTGATGCAGCGCATCTGGCGCAGCGCGCTCGCCAGCCGACTCGAACAGGGTCCACTGGATGATGAAACCCGCGCCGTGCTTGCTGACCAGCTTGTTCACGTCGAAAACCAGTCCCTCAAGGAGTCCGCATGAGTACGTCACCGTTGTCCACGATTCGCAGATCCGTGTTTCCGTTGGCCGGAGATAGCTGGGCGAGCATTGTTTCGCGGGAGCTTGCGGGCACTCCGGAGGCCGAAGGTGTCGGCTTGCTGCAGAGCTGGAACATGCACGTGTTCATGCGGGCCGCAGCGCCGGTCGGTTCATCGCGTCACGGCAATCCAATCCTGCCCAGTGACGTGATTTTTGTCGAGGCGCCCAGACCGGTGCAGTCATGATGGTCAGGGCCAGGCCTTGAGCATGGGCGCCGTGATCACCGCCACCCGCGTTGCGGCAGCCCATGATGGAATTGCCGAACTGGTGGTGACCTTGCAGCACGCGAACGGCGGATTTTCAGAAGTCATGCTCGATGAAATGGCGGCGTCCGCACTGCTGCGATCCTGTGCGGCAAGCCACCCGGACCAGTTGTTGGGTACCGGCTGGGAGAAGGTGCGCGATGCGCTGGGTGTTTCCTGGAATCGGTACCAGGCCTGAATTTGTGTTCATTCTATTGTTGGGTTCATAAGCATACTGGAGAGATAGACATGCTGGATCTCGTTATCAGAAATGGCCTTGTGGTGGATGGTTCCGGCATGCCGGGATACAAGGCCGACATCGGTGTGCGAGGAGCGCGCATCGTCCGGATTGGCCAGATCACCGAAGCCGGTCGGGAGGAAGTGGATGCTGCCGGCAAGGTTGTCTCACCTGGCTTTATCGACCCGCATACACACTTCGACGCGCAGTTGTTGTGGGATGGTTTTGCCAAGCCTGCGCTGGAACACGGTGTCACCACCGTGGTGCCCGGCAATTGTTCGTTGTCACTGGCGCCGCTGAAAGCCAAACACAGGATGAAACTGGTTGGCATGTTCAACCAGATCGAAGAAATGCCGAAGATCGCCTTCGAGACAGGCGTGGAGTGGAACTGGGAGACGTTTGAAGAGTACGTCGCACGCATTCGACAGGGTCTGGCCATCAACGTTGCGCCGCTGGTCGGGCACAGCCTGCTGCGCCTGTGGGTAATGGAAGACGCCTCCATGCAGCGCACCGCCACACAGAGTGAACTCAAGCAGATGCAGGATCTGCTCCACAAGTGTCTGGACGCCGGCGCCGTCGGGCTCTCGACCAGCTTTGTCGACATGGACGAAACCCTGCAACCGGTGCCCAGCCGCTACGCAGACCAGGTTGAACTGGAGGCCTTGTGTGAGGTGCTCTCCAAATATGGCCGAATCCTGCAGATCGTGCCGGAGTTCTACGATGCCGACCTCACCATTGCCCGGGTTGACCAGCTGGCTGAACTGTCGCTCAAGTTCGGCATCCCGACCACGTTTTCTCCCTTGTTTGTCAATGCCGACAACAGCAATGGTGTGCAGCGTGTGATGAAACGGGTAGATGAGCAGTTTGCCCGCGGTGCGCGCGTATGGCCGCAGGTCCAGACACGCCCGATCGACATCAGCTTCTGCTTTGCCGTGCCAAGTCTGCTGTTCATCCGTTTTCCGAGCTGGTACCGCGTGATGCGTTTTGGCAGCCATGCGGACATCGTGGCTGCCTTTCGCGATCCAGAACAGCGTCAGAAGATGATCGCCGAAGTGGCCATGCTCAATGCCCTGTGGCCAAGGATCGTTCTGCGTCAGGTCAGAAGCGAAGCAAACCAGCCCTATGTTGGCAAAACGCTCGCGGAAATAGCCCTGTTGCGGAACACCACGCCCGTGGATGCGATGATCGACATCTCCCTGGAAGAAGACCTCGATGCCCATTTCCTCGCCGGTAACATGGGGCACAACGATGATGAGCGGGTGGGTCACCTGCTCGCCCATCCACGTGTCCATGTGGGTGCCAGCGATGGTGGTGCACACATTCTTTCGTTTTCCACCTACGGTGATACCGGCTTCCTGTTCAGCCAGTACGTGCGCAAGACCGGCAGCCTGACGCTTGAAGGGGCGGTGAAGAAGATCACCAGCGATACCGCCAACATCTGGGGTCTGCAGGATCGCGGGTTGTTGCAGAAGGGTTATGTCGCTGATATCGCCGTGTTTGATGCAGCGCTGATCGACCGGGGTGCCGAGTACTACACCCAGGACGTGCCCGGTGACGGCTCCCGTTATGTGCGCGATGCAGTGGGTGTCCACTCCGTGATCGTCGGCGGCAAGGTCGCCTGGAGTCAGAAGGGTGGTTACGGCAACCAGGCACAGGGTGAAATTCTGCCGGGTGCAAACGCATGAGTCTGGCGGACATCAGGCAACGACGGGTTGCGACCAACGGCATCGAACTGAATATCGCCGAGCAGGGTGAGGGGCCACTGGTGCTCATGCTGCATGGATTTCCGGAATCCTGGTATTCCTGGCGTCATCAGTTTGCGCCCCTCGCTGCTGCCGGTTTTCACGCCGTTGCACCGGATATGCGTGGTTATGGCAAGAGCGACAGGCCTCACGCGGTCAACGCGTACAACCAGGTGCAGGTGGTGAATGACATCGTTGGTCTGATCCCTGCACTTGGGTACCAGACGGCAATTGTCTTCGGTCATGACTGGGGTGCGCCGACTGCCTGGAGTTGTGCCCTTTTCCATCCTGACAAGTTCACGGCAGTAGGCGCGTTGTCGGTACCGTTCAGTCCACGGTCCCCGGTTCAGCCGATGCCAATGATGCGCGAGATCTTCAAGGGACAGTTTTTTTACCAGCTCTACTTCCAGGAACCTGGTGTTGCGGAAGCGGAGTTCGAAAAGGACATCCGCACCGCGCTGCGCAAGTTTCTCTACCTGGGTGCAGGCGAAGCCGACCTGTCGGGAATGACCGCCAAAGGTCCGGACGATGATCTTCTCACCAGCCTGCCCGATCCGTCTGCGCTGCCAAAATGGCTTACCGCAGCCGATCTCGACTTTTACACCGCCGAGTTCACACGTTCCGGCATGCGTGGACCGCTCAACTACTACCGCAATCATGATCTGACCTGGGAGCTGACAGCCGGCGCGCCTGAGCAGATTCGTCAGCCTGCCATGTTTGTGGCTGGCGAGCGCGACGGGGTAGTGGTGATGGCCGCCGATGCGCTGAAGAAGATGCCGGACCGGGTCACCGACCTGCGCATCAATCGGCTGATTCCCGGCATCGGTCACTGGACCCAGCAGGAGGCCCCTTCAGTCGTGAATGAAGAGATGCTTCGATTCCTGAAGATGGTGGCGAAGTAGGCAGCGGGGCATCGACAGAGGAGAGGCGAGATCGTGGCTGAACAGGTGCTTGTGGTGGGGAGTGGAATTGCCGGCATGTGTACGTCCCTCGCGCTCGCGCGCAAGGGTTTTGCCGTCACGATGCTGGAACGTGATTCGGCGCCGCCGGAAGGTGATGCGGACAAGACGTTTTTCGAGTGGTCACGGCGTGGCGCGTCGCAATTCCGGCATCCCCACGCATTCCTGGGCCTGATGTGCAGTCTGCTGCAGGAGAACTATCCCGATCTGCTGAAAGCGTTTTACGCAGCAGGTGCCCGGCGCGTCGATTTCAAGGACATGCTGTCACCGGAACTGAGCCAGCAGTATCAGCCTCAGCCTGGCGACGAAAAGCTGTTTGTGCTGCTCTGTCGACGCGCGACCATTGAAACCGTACTGCGCCGCTTTGTGTCTTCTTTTCCGGGTGTTCGCATACTCAATGAGGTGCACATCGATGGATTGATCACGCAGGAGCAGGATGGGCAGGTCATTGCGCGCGGTGTGAAGGTCAGGAAGGACTGTGTTGAACGGTTTGGCGAGGTGATCACCGCCGATGTGGTGGTGGATGCCAGTGGCCGTACCACGAAGTTTCCCCGTTGGCTCGAGGATGCAGGCATCACGGTGGAAGAAGAAAACGAAGACGCCGAGATTGTCTATTACACCCGACACTACAAGCTGAAACCGGGAATGACCGAACCGCCGCGTGGAGGCAAGGACCGTTCCGCGGGTGATCTCGGCTACATCAAGTTCGGGGTTTTCCCAGGCGACAACGGCAACTTCGCGCTGATTGTCTGCGTGCACAACTCGGAAACGAAGATCCGGGAAGCGATCAAGGATGGAGATACGTACGACGCGATCTGCCGCAGCATTCCCGGATTGTTGCCGTGGGTTGCCAGGGATGTATCCGAGCCGACTACGGGTTCCTTCGGGATTGGGGACATTCGCGCCGTCTGGCGTCACTACGTCCGCGACGGAAAACCACTCGTGCACAACTTTTTTGCCGTCGGTGATGCCTCGGTGCGAACCAACCCGCTCTACGGACGAGGGTGCAGCACCAGCATCCTGCATGCCCATCTGCTCGCCGATGTGCTGGCCGCCGAAGTGGATCCCGGCCAGCGAGCACTCGCATTCAATGAGCGTACCGAAGCGGAACTGCGGCCGATCTATACGGCCAGTCTGCGCGAAGACAGGAGTGGCATCCGGCGGGCCATTGCCAGCCGGGAAGGCAAACCCGTTGATGAGGCCAAGGGTACGGTCAGGAAGTGGCTGGAACTTTCGTTTGGCGATGCCCTGGCAGCCGCGGCCCGTTACAACATGCATGTCATGCGGGGCATGATGCGAACCTTCAACCTGATCGAAAAGCCAGGTGAATTCCTCAAGGATCGCAAGACCCAGTTCATCGTCTTCCTGTACATGTTGCGTGGCCGCTCACGCAATGCCGCCGCCCGGGTGGTACGCGGTCCGACGCGTGAAGATACGCTTTCGCTCATAACCGGGGAGTGAGGAAAGCCAGCCTCCAGCCCGGCCGCCTGCCAGAAACTCAGGCCCTCTCCGCCACTGCAGCCAGCCTGTCCAGGATTCTGGCGTCGTGTGGAGGCGGGATATAAAAAATCATCAGGTCAAGACCTGCCTCCCGAAACGCCTGGATCTGTTCCGGCAGCAGATCCAGTCGTTCGGGATTCACCGGCTGATGGATGCTCGTCATGATGGACGAGGGATCACGCCCGGCGGCCCGGCACTGTCGATGCAGTTCGGCGCGCTTGTGGATGAATCCATCCAGATCAAAGGCGGCGTAGTTCCAGTGGGATGCATACTTCACGACGTTGGGCAGCGTTCGAGTCTCGCCATTGCCACCGATGCACCAGCGTGGCATCGGTTTCTGCAGCGGCTTTGGATTGCAGCGTGCGTTGTCCAGCGTGAAGTACTTGCCACTGAACGTGGTCGTTTCCTGTGTCAGCAGCCCGTGAATCACCGCGCAGGCTTCATCAAACCGGTCGAAACGCTCCGTCAGTGAGCCGAGGTGGATCCCGTACGCGTCACACTCCTCCTGGTTCCAGGCAGCGCCCAGACCCAGTTCAAGTCGACCGTTGGCGATGATGTCGAGGCTCGCGATCATGTTGGCAAGCACGGCCGGATGGCGATAGACCACGCCACTGACCATGCAGCCAACACGAATCCTCGTGGTGGCCTGGGCCAGCGCCGTCAGCGTGACCCACGCTTCCATGCAGGGGCCGGATGTGTCGGGCACATTGATCGGATAGAAGTGATCAAAGTTCCAGGCGGATTCGAAGATGGGCATGGCATCCGCTCGCTGCCACATCGCAAGCATGTCAGCCCAGGTTGTGTACTGCGGAGCGGTCTTGATGGCAAATCGCATGATTGAGCGGGTATTCCCGGTTCAGCGTGTGCTGGATGCCGCGACGGCGGCTTGCACAAACGCAGTTCTGGCCTGACTGTAGCCTGCGCCTGTCGCCACTGGCCAGGCGCTGTTGATCGCGATAACGAGTTGTTGCCGGGGATCGACGTGGATCATCTGGCCAAAGATGCCGAGCGCCGCGAAGCTGTCGCCGCTGGTCCACCAGAAGTAACCGTAACCCCGGACATCGTCATCGATACTGACCGGAAGATGGGCTCGTGTAGCTTCACTCACCCAGCCTTCAGGTGTCACCCCTGCGCCATCTTCCAGCATGAACTGACCGATTCGGGCGTAGTCGCGCAGGGTCATGTTGACACAGCATCCACCCCGCTCATGGCCCGACGAATCGGTCAGCCAGACCGCGTCCTGTTCCATGCCGTAACCGGCCCAGATCTTCTTCGACAGATACTCGGAGATGGGCATGCCCACCGCCCGGGACAGGACGTAACCGGCGAGATCGGTCTCGCCGGTCGAGTAATGGAACTTCTCGCCAGCCGGTTGCGCTCGTTCGAGTCGACGCATGTACCCGAGGATCGGTGAAGCGTCGCCGGCAAACTGGACGACTCCGGCGCGCGCCACATCCGATGCCGGATCCGCGTAGTCCTCATTCCATTGCACGCCCGAACTCATGGTCAGCAATTGACGAATGGTGACGTCGGAGTACACCGAACCTTTCATTTCGTCGACATACTGGTCAACGGTGTCATCGAGACTGCCAATGAATCCGTCCTTGATGGCCGCCCCAATCAGCGTTGACGTCAGCGATTTGGTGACGGAAAACGAGATCCAGCGATCTTCGGGCCGGCGACCGAGGCCGTATCGTTCGAGCAGGATCTTGCCATCCTTGATCACGAGGATGCCGGAGACCCGGTTCTTTTCCATGTAGCTGGCCGTGGTGTACTGCTCACCCTTGTGTTCGAACCGAACGTCCAGTTCCGGACCGCCTGCACCGGGCAGATCCTTGACCGAATCACCACGTGCCACGATGCGAAGCTGCTGGGGCACCACCTTGTGCAGATTGCGGAAACCGACCTCGGTTTCAGCCGGGGTCCAGAACAGGATGTTCTGGTTGGCAGGCAAACGTTCGGAGGATCTGTCGACCGGGACTTCCGACGCGGGTGAGGGCCTGCTGCCGGTCGGTTCAGGTGTCGACGTGCAGGCTGCAACCAGCAGCAGTCCAGCCAGCACCAGCAGATGGTGTGTGCCCATGTCTGTTCGCTCCCCGGTGAATACTCGTCCCTGTACATACAAGGTAAGGAAAGGTGGTGCTGCAGGCAAGCTTGCGCCGTGACAGGAAAATCCGCTGTGCCGAACCTTGGTAGACTTCGCCTGACTGGAGACGTCAGCGGAGAACAGTGATGGGCAGGCAGCGGAAGGTTGTTGTACTGGGTACCGGCGGTTCAGGACTGACTGCAGCGATCGCCGCACATGATGCGGGTGCCAGAGTCAGAGTCTTCGAAAAAGCCGACAAGGTCGGTGGGACCACCGCCTGGTCGGGTGGCATGGTGTGGATTCCGAATAACCATCTGGAACAGGCACTGGGGGTTCAGGATAGCCGCCAGGAGGCGATCACCTACCTCATGTCCATGTCACACGGGCTCATCGAGCAGCACATGGCCGAAGCCTTCGTCGATGCCGGACCGCTCATGGTTCGGTATCTTTGCGAGAACACACCAGTGCAATTCAGGACGATCGGGAACTTTCCGGATTACCACGCCGAATTTCCGGGCGGCAAGACCGGTGGCGGACGTTCGCTCGACACGCCGCCGTTTTCGTTCAAGGAACTCGGCAAATGGGAACACCGGGTGACGCCGTCGCCGTACTACCCCGACGCCCGACTGTCGATCCATGACACACCACTCGGTCAGGCCGTACCCGAGCCGATAGCGGCCGGAGAACTCGAGCGGCGAAGTCTGCATCACGAACGCGCCAGCGGTCAGGCACTGATCGGGCGGCTGCTCCGTGGTTGCCTGGATCGAGGCATCAAACCCGTCACCAGCACACGCGCGTTGGATCTGGTCATACGCAAAGGCAAGGGCGGAGGCGCGCGCAGGCGAAGGGTGCGCGGGCTTGTCATCGAATCAAAAAAAGGTGTCCGGAGCATCGAGTGTGATGCCGTGATCCTTGCCACCGGCGGCTTTGAATGGAATGAGGAGTTAAAGCGTGCCTTCCTGCGTGGTCCGATGACCCATCCGGTTTCCATCAACACGAATACCGGTGATGGTCTGAAGATGGCGATGCGGGCCGGGGCCATGCTCGGCAACATGCGTGAAGCGTGGTGGATGCCGGTCGCGGAAGTGCCCAGGGAGGAGGTTGCTACCGGCGTTACCCTGATCGCCGGCATACGTTCCCTGCCACGCTGCATCATGGTGAATCGGAAAGGGAAGCGCTTCACCAATGAATCGGCGAACTACAACGCCATCGGTGCTGCCTTTCATGATCAGGATGTCTCCGCATTCGACTACGCCAATCTGCCGTGCTGGATGATTCTCGACCAGGGTTACATCGATCGGTACGGATTTCCGATCACGGGTGGCAAACCCGGCGAGCCTCCGCCACAGTGGGTGACCAGTGCATCAACACTCGCGGGGCTGGCCGGCAAGCTGGCTGTCCCTGCGGACCCGCTGGTAGCCACGGTCGAGCGCTGGAATACGCAGGTTGCTGCGGGTCGCGATGAAGACTTTGGTCGCGGAGAGGCAGCGCATGACCAATGGTGGGGCGACGCGCAGTTGCGCGGCAGCACCCGGGCATCTCTCGGCGCGATCGACAAGGGACCGTATTTTGCGATTGAAGTGAAGAGTGGGGCGCTGGGTACCAAGGGAGGGCCTAAAACCGACGTGAATGCCAATGTGCTGGACGTGGATGGCCAGCCGATCGAGGGTCTGTATGCAGCGGGCAATGTCATGGCGTCGCCCATGGGCATGACCTATGGCGGCGCAGGCGGCACGATTGCTCCGGGCATGGTGTTTGGCTTTCTGGCCGGCCGGCATGCCTCCGGAAAGCCGGTATTCGATTGACGCCAACGCTGCGAATCAGACTGCGGGCAGTCTGAGGCAGGCTTCGACCTCCAGCAGCAGCTCAGGCCGGCAGATGTCGGCCTGGATGACATTGAACACGCCGGAGTCAGGCGCGAGTCTCTGTCTGGCCTGGTGCCGGACAAGATCCCAGTCACTCGGGTTGCGCAGATACATGCGCACCGATTCGGCCGCGTCCTTCATCGCACGGTGGTTGGTGTTTCCTTCCGCAGACTCACTGGCGCGCACGACCAGATCGATGTTGTCACAAGCCAGCGCCAACTGGGCAGCCGGCTCACCTTCATGCATCGATTCACTCTGGCGGATGCTGGCCGTGCCCGATACGTACAACGTTCTCGAGGCAGACCCGACCAGGCTGCCGCGCGCAAAGCTCGGCGAACGCGGACCATAGCGCGAAGGGTATCGATAGGCCGGAACCTGCTGGGGATTTTCGATGGGGATCATGGACGCGGTGGTGCACAACATCACCACGGTGAGTTCGTTGTCAGGAGTTCCGACCGCAGATGCTGCGGGCAGTCGCGTGTTGTCATTGCCTGCGGACCAGGGTGCAAACGCTTCGGCCCGCCCCAGACAGAACAGCTTGTAGTGGTCCAGTTCTCCACACGCCTGATTGATACCGGGGATGAAGTTCCAGAATCGACTCGGACCCTGACCCGACAAGCCCGCCAGCAACTGCTGATAGATCCCGCGTGACAGCTCCACCATGGAACCCTGACCGACCGGCCGATGCACAATGGCCAGCGCATGGTTTTCACTGCGCCACCAATGAACACCACCGGCCGACAAACCGGCAAACGTCATGTCGTCGGGCAGCAGCCACCGCTCGAACCCTGGACCGTCCAGCACGGCGTGTGGCAGTTCCAGCACGGCGTCTTCCGCAGAGGCCACCAGGCGGGTAGAGGCGCTGCCAAAACGAAACGTCAACTGCAAGGCACTGACCTCGCCGGCGTGGCACCCGGTCGTTCTGCTGTCACGACAGTATGGTCTCGTCAGTGAACTGGACACGTGCGTTGCGCCACCGTTTCCACCAGGCCCTCGTCGACTCAGGCAAGCGCTTCAGCCGGAACAGCATGTAGAGCGTCTTGAAGATTCTCAATCGCGAGCGGATCAGCGGTGAACCGTCCCCGTCGCCAACCAGCATGGCGATGACGGCCTGTTCGACCTGCCAGTCATTGCGGGGACCGCGAAACAGTTCGCGCATCGTCGGGGTGGTAAAACGGTAGATGAACCAGGAGAAGGAATAGATCTTGCGTTCGACCATCCTGTGATAGTTGCGGCATTCATGGGCATAGGCTTCGTACTCGCCATTCAGCCAGGCATCCACGGCCGGAGTACATCGCTGCCCACTGTTCATGGCCAGATAGACACCGCTGGAAAAGACCGGGTCAATGAACGCATAGGCATCACCGACCAGCAGAAAACCATCACCCCAGATCTTTTCTGAACGGTAGGAATAGTTGCCGGTGGCATTGATCGGCGAAACCGCGATCGCCTCCTTCACCCGGGCCTGTGCATCCGGAATCTGGGCGAGCGTGTTGCGCAGGAACGTCTCGAGATCGACGTTGCGGGTTCGCAGGTACTCCGGCCAGCAGACGGCGCCGATGCTCATGACCCCGTCGCGCAGAGGGATCATCCAGACCCAGCCCTGTTCGAACCAGTACACGCTGATATTGCCTTCCAGCGCACCTTCGCGCCGAACGACGTTGGTGAAGTGTCCGAATACTGCGGCGCTGGCGTGGCCCGGGTTTTTCTTGCGCCAGCCCTGCTTGCGGGCGAGGAATCCGTCGCGGCCACTGGCATCGATGACAAATCGGGCGGTGACTTCCCCGGTTTCTCCCGCGGCATTGCGGAAACGAACCTGGTGCCCTCTCGCCACAGGGGTGACCTCGGTGACCTGGTGCTTCTGCCGCGCATCGACGCCAAATCGTTTGCAGTTCTCGAAGAGGATCTGGTCGAACTCCGAGCGTTTGACCTGCCAGGCATGGTCTGGTGTATCACCCAGCGCCCGGGCAAAGGGAAACGGCTGCACCTGGGAGTCTGCGACCGTGAAATCGGCGCCGGGTTTGTAGACACCGATGGCTTCGACCTGCGCCAGAACGCCCAGGCGTTCGAGAATGGGCAGATTGCTCGGCAGGAGCGATTCACCGATGTGAAAACGGGGGTGCTCGTCTTTCTCCAGGAGGAGAACGGACCGACCCTGTTCTGCGAGAAAGGAAGCTGCTGTGGTACCGGACGGGCCACCGCCGATAACCAATACATCCACAGTCGACTGCATGATCTGTCCGTGAATTATCCGATTGTCCTGTGATCGTGGTCTCTTCGCATTGAAATGGCCGAGGGCATCTTGGACAATCCCGGCCTCACCACAGTCTAGCCAAGTCGATGGGCCAAACACCAGAACAGGGAGAGATCGCGACATTGATTGTCGAGGTACTCAATCTCTCCGACGTCAGTGCAGCGGATATCGATCCGGAGGCCATCCTGTTCGAGGATTCCGGCCTCGGGCTTGACTCGATCGACGCGCTGGAGATCGCCGTCGCCATCGCCGAACGGTACAACGTGCATATCTCCGCCGAGGACGAAGCAACCCGCGAGATCTTCGCGACCCTCGCCAATCTCACGGCCCACGTGCAACAGGAGTCGGGCGTCCGCCTCGGCGCGGCATGACTCTGCGCCCGCTGCTGGCAAGGCCCGCGGGCGATCTCCTGGCACTGGTCCCTGTGCGCAACGGGTACCGGCAGATCACTGTCGGGCAGTTCTGTGCCGATGTTGCGCAAGTGGCCAGCCAGTTGCCCGACGGGCTGCATGTCGTCAATCTGTGCCAGAGCCGCTATGCCTTCATGGTGGTGTTTTTTGCGGTCATCACGCGGGGGCAGATCAACCTGCTGCCAGGCAAGCGTGATGGCGAAACCGCGCAGCGCCTCAGGACGGAGTATCCACGTACCACGGTAGTCAGCGATCAGGAACTGGCGCCCCATCATGTCGAAGCAGACCTGATCCTGGCGCTCGATCCGGGTTCGCAGGGCGAAGCCGGTACCTTTACACCTGCGCCGGACACGGTGGTTGCCATCGTCTTCACCTCCGGCAGCACGGGTGAGCCCCAATCCCACACCAAGACCTGGGCGATGTTTGGTGAGTGGCGGGAAGTACACTGGCGCTACGTGGCGCAGCCTCCGGCGGCCCCTGTGCTGCTGGTGGCGACGGTTCCGCCCTGGCACATGTACGGCCTGGAGTGGGCGATGCTGCTGCCGACGATTGCACCTTTGATCGTGCACTGCGGACCGGATTTTTTCCCCCGCGATGTGGTTTCGGCCCTCAATGAATCTCTTGGTTCATGCATGCTCGTCACGACGCCCCTGCACTTGCGTGCACTGACGAGGGCGCCTTCGCCTCGTCGACCGGTCGACCTGATCGTCAGTGCCACGGCACCGCTGGAACCATCGCTCGTGACCGCCGCCGAAGCCCATTTGCGATCGACCGTGCTGGAGATCTATGGATGCAGCGAGGTGGGCTCCCTGGCCTACAGGCTGCCGGCGCGTGAATCCAGCTGGTGTTTTTTCGACTGTTTCCAACTGGGTTTTGCCGACGGGGTGGTCGAGGTGCATCACCCGTACCTTGATTGGCCGGTGGTGTTGGCAGACTTGTTTGCAGTCGCTGAAGACGGACGTTTTCAACTGCTTGGCCGTACCACGGATGTGGTCAAGGTGGGTGGCAAGCGCGAGTCGCTGGCCCGCCTGAACGGTTTGCTGACCGCCATCGACGGTGTGGTCGATGGCCTGTTTTACCTGCCGGAAGATCATGATCTGCCGGTAACCGGCCGGCTGGGGGCGGTGGTGGTTGCGCCGGACCTGAGCGATCGCCAGCTGCGGGACGCGCTGGCCCAATGTATCGACCCGGTTTTTCTGCCGAGGCCTTTGTTCCGGGCGGCCGCACTGCCCCGCGACGCCACCAGCAAACTGCAGCATGCGGCGCTGACCGAACTGCTTGCCAGCCTGGGTACACCCCCAGGATGAGCGGATCCGGCTCGGATTGGCAGTCGCGACCTGAGGCTGGCACAACGCTCGGCTTGCGTTTTCTGCTGTGGGTGGCCCGGCATCTCGGTCGTGGGGTGCTGCATGCCCTGCTGTGGCCGGTCAGCGTGTATTTCCTGATCCGGCGTGGGCCTGAACGCAGGGCTTCGCTGGATTACCTCGGCAGGGTTCTCGGTCGACCGGCTACCTGGTTCGACAGTCTGCGACATTTCCATCGTTTTGCAGCGGTGGCGGGCGATCGTGTCTATTTCCTGCTGGGCGAAGGGCATCGCATTCCGGTCACCTTTGTGCTGGATCCCGAATTTGATGAAGTCCTGCGCAACAACCGGTCAGGCGTCGTACTGGCGGCCCACTTCGGCTCCTTTGAAGCAGCCCGGGTGCTCGGTCCGCAACTCGGGGGTGTCCGACTGCGCATCATTCTCGACAAGGCAGTGAACGCGCGGTTCATGTCGATCATGGAGGAGGTTGAACCGGGATTTGCGGAGTTGATCATTGATGCGAGCAAGGACCCTGTTGCCCTGGGGCTGGCGATCGGGGATGCCCTGAAACTGGGTGACTGGGTCGGTTTTCTGGCCGACCGGCGTCGTGCCGGGGACCGCACCTCGCCGCATACGTTCCTCGGTCGGACCGCCTGGTTTCCGCAAGGTCCGTTCCTGATTGCCAGCGTGTTCCGGGTACCCATTCTCTGCGTGTTCTGCCGGCTCTCGGCTACAGGCTATGAAATCCACACCGAGGTGCTCCGGCCGGAATTCAACGTCGACAGGCAGGACCGGAAGGCCGCGATCGAGTTGGCGATGGCGGACTATGTGCAACGCCTGGAGCGGCACGTCATCGCTTCGCCCTATGCGTGGTTCAACCTGTTTGATTTCTGGGCACCACCCGAGTCGGATGAGCTTACTCGTCGACCTGGGTGACTCAGGAAAAAGCCGGATGATTGGCGAAGGAACCAAGCGGAGGAACACGCTCACCCGCCTGTATCTTCACGATCCAGCGATTGAGTTCAGTGGCCATGCGGTCCAGTGAGTCGACGTCAGCGTCCAGTTCGTCCCGGGCATGATCGGAGTCGCCGCGCAGCAGCGCGTCTTTCATCCGGTGGAACAGCGGGATCGAGTGATAGTCATGAAAGCCGGACTCACCACCGACCCGCATGCCTCGTCCGGCAGCGCCTTTGAGCTGCCGTTGCAATCGACTGTTCAACGCCGCTGCGCGGAGCAGCGGGGGTTGTGCCGACGCCATGAACGCAGGGTCGGTGTAACGGCCGGTAAAAAAGAGCTTCGAAAGGACCGCCCAGTAGTAAGTGAAGTCCCAAAGGGTCTTGACGAGCATCAGGTCGCGATGCCCCATGCACGGATACAGGCCGCGATAGATCGACATGGTGTTGGTGAAAAACCCCATGAAATGTCGCTGGTACTCGGTAAAACGTTCGTTGGGTGCATCCGTTGCAATCAGTTCGGTGATGAAGCCGTTGGCCAGGGCAATGAAGTCGCTGCCGGGTGAATAAAATGGATCGGAGAAAGGACCGGCATCACCGGTGGTCATCCAGCCATCGCCGGACATCACTTGCTTGCTGCCAACGGCGTAGTGTTTCAGCACGTGAAAATCGAGCACCGTCCGTGAACCAACCACTGCTGCGACGATGGGATGTTCAACGGCCAGCCAGCGCATGAATCGTTCGTGGGTATTCACCGTCTCCAGGGACACCAGTGTCGGATCGAAGACAACACCCACACTGGTCGTACCCGATGCAAGCGGGATCAGCCAGACCCAGTAACCGGGACCGGTGAAGTGCGTGGTGCTCAGCCGACGCGGAGAACCGTGACAACGTGCCAGCCACTCCTGGTTCTGGCTCCAGCTGTCCACATCAAGGCTGCCTTCCACCCGAAACCAGACCGCATGGTTGTCGTGATTGAGTTCCTTCTCCAGCGCTCCCTGTGTGCGCAGCCAGGCGCGGCGTCCACTGGCATCGACCAGATACCGGCACTGGATGGTCTGCTCGCCTTCGTCATTGCGGACGGTCACACGATGCTGTCCTGCCGATAGTTCGATGTTCCGGATGGTGGTTCGATCGAGGAGTGCGCTGCCCTGGGCACGGCACTCGGCAGCGAGATGATTTTCGAAGCGACCGCGATCGATCTGGAAGGTGGGTATCGGCAGCACCGTGCTCGGACCCACTTCGTCATAACGCGATACATCATCGGTGATGGCCTGCTCGCCGCGGAAAAACAGGCGCAAACCGAACTTCGGCAATTGCTGCTGGCGCATGTGCTCGCGCAGGCCCAGCATCTCGGAAAAATAATGCGAGGCAATTTCGACCGTTGACTCGCCAACCTTGTGTGCCGCTTCGACCACGGGATACCGCCGGTGTTCGACCAGGGTGATCGAGAGGTCCGGCTTGCGTTGATGCAGCTGGCGTGCGAGCGAGAGTCCTGCCAGCCCTGCGCCGAGGATGCACACGTCGGTGCGCTGTGTCACGGGATGGCCGGTCATGCGCCGATTCTCCGACTGAGTTCGATCCACAGATGGCCACTGCGTGGTGTATCGATGGCGAGTGTGCCCACGGATCGACTGCCGCGCTGCAACTGCGCCGATTGATGGGCAAGATCCAGCCCACTCTGCATGGGATGACCACCGGTTCTGGTTGATTGGCTGCGGCCGGTTTTTGGCACGATGTTCATTCTGATGTCCAGCATGGCTGTGTTGCTGACGGCGTGGTGCTCCGGCGCCAGCACCAGTGCGACGCCCAGGGGTACGTCGATGGGCAGCATTTCCTGAAAGGGTGATCGTGTTGCAAGATCGTAGCCTACCAGCAGCACAGGGGTGTCAAATGCAATGACCTGACTGGCGGCTTCCAGCAGTCCCGCGCCAAAACTGCGGTCGAAGCCGGCTACAAATGTGCTTGGTGCGCGATTCTCCGCACTGATGCTCCAGTAGCCGGAAGCCGCGTTGTGTACCGAGTTGTGGAACTGGGTGGGTGAGATCAGCTTCTCGTTCTGCGAAAGCTTGCGGCACATGTAGTCGCTGATTTCCGTGTCAGCCAGAGCGGACGTGAAAATCGAGGGGATGGTGGTCTTGTCCACGGCCGCCATGTCGCACGCCTGATGGGCCACCTCAACCGCCAGGCTGATGAAATGACCGGCACGACGCCGCTCGCGAGCAGGAATGGCAGCCGGAGCAGGGATGAGATAGTCGGCCTGTGGGTCGATGGCGGTGTTCGCAAGCAAGGTACTGAAATGAGTCAGATCCCTGGTCCAGATGCCGATGCCGGTCAGCCGGATGATCATGCTGCGCTGAATACCAGCGAGCAGTTGTTGCCGCCAAAGCCGAAGGAGTTCGACAGCGCGTGCCGGGTCGGCCGCTGCAGATTCTCGAGCAGAAGATGGAAAGGTGCTTCGGAGAAGAGCGTGTTCATGGTGCCGGGTAACAAACCGGTGCACAGAGCATCCATGGTGATCACGGCTTCAACGATGCCGGCTGCGCCGAGGGTATGGCCGGTCCAGCCTTTGGTCGCGGACAACACTGTCCGTGAGTTGCTGAACATGGCACACACCTTGCCCTCGATTTCGTCATTGGCGCGTGTACCGGTGCCATGCAGATTGACATAGTCGATATCCGTGCTGCCAAGACCTGCGTCCTTCAATGCACGCTCGATGCTCAGGCGGGCACCCAGACCTTCCGGATGTGCACTCGACATGTGGTAGGCATCACAGCTCTCGCCCGCGCCGCTGAGGCGGATGCCATTGCCGGTGTCGGTGCGTGTCAACAGGGCAAACCCGGCCGCTTCACCGAGGCTGATGCCCGTGCGATCGGGTGAAAAAGGCCGGCAGGGATCCGGTGACACCAGTTGCAGCGAGTGGAATCCGTAGATGACGCTCAGGCAGAGTGAATCGGCGCCGCCAACCACAACCGCATCCACCAGATCCTGGTCGAGCCAGCGTTTTGCCGTGGCAAACACCTTGGCACTGGAGGCGCAGGCCGCGCTGACCGTCATGCAGGGACCATCGATGTCCAGCAGCTCGGCGACAAAGTCTCCCGGTGCATGCGGACTGTGTACCCTGGGTTGAATGAACGGTGGGGTAAACCGGTCTTCTGCGTCCAGCGAGCGATAACCGAGCTCGGTGCGATCGATGCTGGAGGTGCTCGTGCCCATGACCAGTCCCAGACGACCTGGATCGAGGTGCTTCTGCAACTCTCTGATGGCGTCCGCAAATCCATCCTGGCCAAGGGCCAGATCGATCATGCGGTTGTTGCGACTGTCCATCTCGGCGCTGACCGCTGCATCGAGCCCTGCCGGCAGCACGCCAAGATGGCAGGGAATGGTGCAGTCCGGCCACTGCGCCGGGGCAAGACCGCCGTGACCTGATGCCAACGCGACCCGCATGGCAGCCAGTCCGGTACCCAGCGCGCTGGTCAATGTATAACGATTTACGAATACCACTTTGCGTGTCAGTCTTCAGTTACTGCCTGATCCGGGCCACTGGCGATGACCCATGAATGAACCGCCAACACCGCGCGAGAAACGCAGGAAAAATGTGCGGAGCCGGGTGCGCTTCCGGAACGCCTCTCCTGGCTCTGGGGGAGTTTCAGAACCCGGGTGCGAATCAGCCAGAGGTTACCTAGCGCATGGGGGTTTGACCAGCCCGGGCAGGTGATAGTTTCAGTCCGAGGCACAGTTCCCGATGACCCCTGACCAGCCTGTGCAACGCATCGAGTTGACCGATCTTCAGTCACTGGAAGCACTCGTCGAACAAACCAGTCCCGACCCGTCCATCGGCTGGAGTGCACGATTGCCGGTCACGGCGCAAACCTGGGATTTCTGGCATCAGGGTCGTGCGCCAACCGGGCCCCCGGAGATCTGGTGCGCACATGTCGAGATTGTTGCGAACACGGCGACCGCCTGGCTGTGGGTTGATCCGGCGTTGCCGCTGTTCGACGGACACTTTCCGGGCAATCCGATTCTGCCTGGCATCGTGCAGATCGAATGGGCGAGGGTTGCGGCGGGTCGGGTGTTTCCCGCGTTTCATGATGTGATCTTTGCGGGACTTGCCAACATCAAGTTCAAGACACCGGTGCGACCGGCAACGTGGCTGAAGGTCAGGCTGAGTACCGAACCGGCCGCGGTTGTGTTTGTCGTTGAATCGACAGGTCGCGTTTGCACTCAGGGCAGGCTGTTGTATCGTTCGCTGCCACGCCACCCAGCGGGATTGGAATAACAAGGAATGACACGCAGAACGGCGACCGGACGAAATGTGCGCGGGCGGCTGTGGGAACAGGGCTGGGCTGATCATGCTGCACTGCGTGTGGAAGTGCCCGTTGTGGTTCCTTTCCAGGACGCTGATCCCACCGGCTTTGCCTGGCATGGAAACTACTTCCGCTACTACGACACAGCGCGGGTGGCGTTGCTGGCGCGCTTCGATTTTGGCTATTTCCAGATGGGTACGCAGCGTCAGATCTGGCCCATCGTTGACACCCGGGTTCGCTACCTTCGCAGTGCCATGTTCAACTCGACACTGCTGGTATCGGCGCAACTGGTCGAGTGGGAGTATCGGCTGCGGATCTATTACCAGATCCACGGCGGTGATGATCAGCTGATCAACGAAGCCTACACGGTGCAGGTGCCGGTCGAGGCTGCGACGCAGACCATGCTGTTTGGTGTACCGGCCAGCGTGCAGGAACGGGTGCAGTTGCTCATCGACACCAGGCCGTGAAGGACACCGTATCCATTCAAATGCTGGTGCCACATCGGTGGCCAATGCTGCTCATCGACTCGGTGCTGCAGTGTGATCAGAGCCAGTTGTGGGCGGTTGCCCGACTTTCCTCGGATTCCGCGTTTGCCACCGACGACCGCGTATCCAGTGCCGTTGGCCTTGAATACCTGGCGCAGGCCGCAGCGGCGTTTTTCACGTTGCAATCGACCGATCAAGCGGCCGGAGCGCGCCAGGGAATGCTGATCGCCTGTTCACGGCTGGATGCGGACATCCCCTGGTTTGCCACGGCTGACGGTTTGTTGATGCACGTCCGTCCGGCTTCCCGCCTGCCAACGGCGGATCAGGGCCGCGGCCTGGTCAGGTTTGTCGGTGATATTCATGTTTTGCCTCAGGGTGTACCGCTGCCCGCCGTGCCTCCTGTCAAGGGACGTGGTGTGGTGCGCGCCGAGTTTTCCGTGTATCTCTGATCGTGTATTTCTGACCTTGTATCTCTGACCTAAGCCATGGCCCTCGATATCTCTCCAGCGCTGGTGAGTGGACTGATTGTGCGTCAGTGTCCCCGTTGGGCGGGACTGGCGATCAGCCCGGTGGCGTCCGCAGGCACTGACAACGCGCTGTTCCGGCTTGGCACCGACTATTGTGTGCGCCTGCCAAAGGCTGAATGGTCGATGGCACTGATCCGCAAGGAAGCCCGGTGGTTGCCAGAACTGCACAATCGGCTGCCACTGGCCATACCGGAACTCGCCTTTCTGGGAGCGTCTGACGAGACGTTTCCGTGGCCATGGGCGGTTTATCACTGGCTGCACGGAGATGATGCCATAGTGCATCCGCCGACGGACCCGTTGCAGGCTGCCCGCGATCTGGGGGTGTTTGTGCGTGCATTGCACGATCTGGATCCGGAAGGTGGACCCGGTGCAGGTGCGATCAATTTTTACCGTGGTGTACCGCTGAAACTGCGTGACCAGGCAACACGTCAGGGCATCACACGGATCACTGACGAGTTTGACGGAAGCGTGCTGCTTGAAAGCTGGGACAGTGCGCTCGCCATCCCTCGCTGGTCGGCAAAAGGGGTCTGGGTTCACGGCGATCTGCATGCCGGAAATCTGCTGACGCACGAGGGGAGACTGCGAGCCGTGCTCGACTTTGGCGGGTTGGGTGTGGGTGATCCCGCGGTGGATCTCATGCCCGGCTGGACACTGTTCAGTGGCGACGCGCGTGAACAGTTCAGGATTGCCGTTGCAGCTGACGACCACACATGGGGGCGAGCCAGAGGCTGGACTCTTTCTGTTGCGGTGGTGGCACTCGCCCACTACCGAGGCAGCAACGACGCGCTTGCCCACGCTTCCCGGCAGGCAATCGAATCGGTGTTGCAAGTGTCCGGCGAACCGCTGTGACGGTGTGGTGTGTCGACCACGACAACGGGAGACAGGGCCTCTGGCCCGCTGTTGCCGATAACGCTGGACGAGCCGTCTGATCTCGCGAACCGACAGAACAGGTCGTCTACCAGCCAAGTCCTGCCAGATCGTGCGAGGTGCCAGCACTCAAAGAACTTGCAACCGATCTGCCTTATTGTAGTTCTTCGGTACCAGTTCGTCTGACATCCCACGTCCCGGATACAACAGAAAATATCTTGGGTTTACCTGGGTGGGGCCCCAGTGAGTTGTCATTACCAAGTATCTAATCAAGCTGTCAACGCAAGCTTGACTCCCACTCCAATCCGAGCGAGTCTCTTCGACAGGTAGTTCGCCGGGATTGGGTTTCCGCCACAATCATTCTTTTCTTGGGGAGATGAAATGAGAAGGTTCTACAGGAGTTGTGTGGGTGCGGTGGTTCTGTTGTGTGCAGTTTCTTTGCAAGCTGCGGATCACGCGGACTCGCCAGGAAACGTTGCGGACCCAGCCGCTGACCTGACGGACGTGTTTGCATGGACGACGCCAACTGCTGCCGAGGTTAACCTGATCATCGGCGTGCCTGCCGCGCAGTTCTCGAATGCCGTGCAGTATGTGATCCATGTCGAGAGCAGCGCCGCTTACGGCAGTGCAGGTACCACTGTGCAGATCATTTGCCAGTTCGCCGTGAATCAGGAAGTGGAGTGCTGGGTAGGTGGATTCGACTACCTGCAGGGTGATGCCAGCGCTGCAACCGGCTTGCGAAGCACCACCGGCCGCATGTTGGCTTTTGTCGGACGCCGCAACGATCCGTTTTTCTTCAACGGACCCGGATTGCGCCGAACGCTTGATATTGTCGCCGCCGCTGCCCCCGGACTGACTTTCGATACCTCCGGGTGTCCGATCCTCGACGCAGGTACTTCCAACGCTCTGATTACGGAACTGCAGACGGGCGGCGATTCCTTTGCACTGGGTTCTCCGTCGTTTCTGGTGCTTCAGATCGACAAGAGCCTGGTTGCACCCGGCGGCAGCATTCTCGCCGTGCATGCCACGACCCAACGCAGCTGACGCAGCCAAGGCAACCGAGGAGAGCACGATGAAATTCTCATTGTTGATGATCGCAGCTTGCCCGATCCTGGTAGTGGGGCTGGCCGGGTGTGGTGGTGGATCAGGAGGGCGGTCGGCAGCTGGAGACACGCCAGCGGCAATCCCCTCGCCGCCCGCGGTATTGTCCCGACAAATTGATCGTATGGGCCGGTCGGGAGTCAATACCGCGCTGGTGTCGCCCTTGAAGGCTGGTGGACCACGCGGGGTTGATCGGGATGCCTACAACGCTGCGCCCCGTGCCAGCTGGGGCACATTCAAGGACAACATCAGGGCATCGCTGGCCGTGTATGACGGTCTGGATACAGTCTGTGGAAACCAGATCCTGGCGAATACGGCCGATGCCACACCGGCGCGGTATGATGGTCTGGCGAATGCGCTGGCAGATGACCGCATCTATCTCAATTCAGCCAGCCGCCGATGTTCGCAGTACCTCGCGGTCGAGCTCAATGCCACCGGTCTTTTACCAAACGACGATTGTGGTGGCCGTACACCGAATTATGACTCGATCGATGTCACCTACACGGCCTTGACCAATGATCTGACGGTGCCAGTTGGTGACGGTGTTGATGCGGACACTTTCATACATGACGAAAACGTATTCCCGTTCCTTGCACAAAATGTCCCACCGCCGGAAGTGCCTGCCCTTGCCGCGGTCCAGGTTGATCGCATGGGTCGGGCCGGTGTGAATACCGCGCTGGTATCGCCGTTGAAGACAGCTGTTCCGCGAGGTGTTGATCGCGATGCTTACAACGCCGCACCACAGGCCGCCTGGGGCACGTTTCAGGAGAATATCCGCGCCTCGCTAGCCGTCTATGACGGGCTGGATACGACATGTGGCAACCAGATCCTTGCCAACACCGCCGATACCACCCCGGCGCGTTATGACGGTCTCGCAAATGCGCTGACCGATGATCGCGTTTACTTGAACAGCAGCAGCGGAACCTGCACGCAATATCTCGGCGTTGAACTGAACGCTACAGGGTTGGTCGTCAACAACGATTGTGGAGGGCGTACACCCAACTACGATTCGATCGATGTGACCTATACGGCTCTGGGCAGTACGCTTGCGGCCCCCTTGGGTGACAACGTGAACTCGGATAATGTTGTGCATTCGACGGTGACATTCCCGTTCCTGGCCGATCCGATTCCCTGAGCCCGGTAACATGATCATAGGGCGCGTTTATCGCGCCTCTTTTTTCCCTGTGTCCTGGGGACTCTTGCTGATCGCTGGGCTTATGGTCTCCTGCAGCGACGAGCCAGTTTCGCTGCCGGTGGCGGTGCCCTTCGACAGGTATCCGGCAACGCATGAGTCCATCGCCTTCACGAACCTCGACTTTACCATCGACAGCGCTCGTTCCGCGTTCGACTCGCTGCTCGGAGGGCAGGTGGCTGCGAAGGCGTTGGTTTCTTCGCTGCTTACCCGCTCGCGTTTCAAGAACTCCTTTGCGGACCTGGATGAGGCGGATTCGATCGCGCAGCGTTACGTGGAATCCGCGCCGGCGAGTGCAGATGCCTGGTTGATCAAGGCGGAAGTTGATCTCGCGCTGCATAGATTTGTCGACGCAGAAGCCGCCATCGATCGAGCGTCGAACCTCGGTGCACCACCCGATACCATCACTGCGCGCCGGGTGACGCTGCTCACGGCAACAGGTCGAGGCGCAGAAGTTTTACCGGCTGTTGAGGCACGAGCAAAGGAGAATCCGGATTTTGCGACATTGACCCAACTGGCCGGCGTCTACGAGTCTCTTGGCGACAAAGTCCGTAGCGAAGCCGCTTTTACCGATGCACTCAAGGCGTATACCGATGTATCTCCCTTTGCCGTGGCATGGGTGCAATTTGAACTGGCGATGCTCGCGGTCGATTCTGATCCCACCAGGGCAGTCGCCTTGTTCGAAGAGGCGTTGTTCTATCTGCCGAGTTATGTTTCGGCGCGGACTGATCGTGCGGGTGCGATGGCCGCTGCAGGTAACGTGGATGGCGCCATTGCGGCGTTGATGGAGTTAAGTGCCGCTGTTGATGATCCGGAGCCCGCCGGTCTGCTCGCGAGCCTGTTGATCGAACGCGGTCGTGCCAACGAGGCAGTGAAATGGCGTGAGCGTGCGAGGGAAGGGTTCGAAGCATTGCTCGCAAGACACCGTCAGGCGTTTGCTGACCACGCTGCCGAATTCTACCTCCGGGTAGGCGAACCTGATCGGGCATTGCCACTCGCGGAGGCGAACCTTGCCAACCGTGACACACCGAGGAGTCGGTCGCTCGTCGAGCAGGCGAGGGTTGCCTTGCGCGATTGAAATTAGCAGGCGGTACGCGCGACGTTCATGCGTTTTTGTGGTGTGAGAACTGAGCAGCGTGCAGGTATGCCCGCCGAACTTCTGGATTTAGGACTGGCAGCGCTGCTGGATATCTCGAGAACTGTAGGAAAGCCGTTTCTTGGTTTGTCAGCCCTGGTTGTGTTCTCTCCCGCTTGGCGGACCCGCTCCAGCGGGTTCTTGGTCTGAAGGCCCGTACTGTTCGCGACAACCGTGGTAACGACTGCCCGTTGAAACGGTGCGGTGCTTTCGGCTTCGTAACCAGAGCACCCTCGCGCGGCCAGAGTCGCACATCTTCCAGAGAACCGGAAACCTTTCTCCATCTGAGTATCCTGGGTTCCTTCGCGGCCGGAAGGCAGGCAGCCTCCGTCGTTCACGCTGACCGGACTTTCGGGAGACACCATCAATCCTTGGAGCATTCAATGAAGAAACAATCCGGGTCACTCCATCAAAAACACCTGTTGATTGTCGGTGCCGGTGCGGTTGGCCAGTGGATGGGCTGCCTCTTGTCCGCGCGGGGCCACCAGGTGTCGTTCCTTCTCAAACCGCAGCATCGGCTGGGCAGGATCGTGATTCGCGATCTCGACCGGGCACGTGTCCATACGTTGGAACAACCGGGGACGCTGGTCGCGGGCGATTCGATCGATCCGCCTGACGACGTCGTCGTTGCAGTTCGGGGTGATCAAATCGACGAGGCGCTGGCGTCGACGCGACCCTACCTCGCTGCGCACACCTCAGTCGCCGTAGTACCGCCCCTGATGGACGATCTGCGAACGCGGGTACAAAAGTCAGGAATCGGGAATCCGGTGTTTGCGATGCTCATCGGTGTTGGCGTGTGGCCTGTTGGCCACGAACTTCACTGGTTCAGACTCCGCGACGGAGCGATCCTTCTGTCGTGCGAAGGTGACGCAGGAGCGCTCCCTGCGGCAGAGTCCTTTGGATCGATGCTGCGTGATGCCGGACTGCGGACGCACACGCGCATGGTGCTGCCGGCATCGGTCCATGCGACAGTGGCGGGAGAAAGGGCATTGCAGATGGGCTGGGAGCTGGCGGACTGGGATATCGAGCGATTGGTCGCAGACCCTGAACTGAATGCGTTGACGACCACGGCGATCATCGAGGCGGTGAACGTGGTCCTTGCGAACGAGACCCATGCAGCAGATCCCGTGCTTGCAGGGCTGCCATCGATGCAACAACGGGCATCGTCGATGGGCGATAATGTGCGAGCGATCTGGCGTCATCACGTTCCCAAGATTGCACGACAATCCCGAATGATGGTGGATGCGCTGATCGAACGCGGCCGCCAGAGAAACGTCCCAATCAGCAGTCTGCAATGGTTGCGGGCACGACTTGCCAGCCTTGATTGAGGCGAGCCCATTTTCTGCGAGGCCAACCCGGCTGCAGATTCTGGTAGGGTCCTGGCCGAGGGAAGCCACGATCCCGATTGGAGGCCCGAAATGCGAGTGCGACTGAAAGAGGGCCTGCTGATCGTGACGGCGGAATCCGAGGACGAACGTCGCGCGGTGGACGAATGGGCGGGCCGGCACGAGGGTCGTGTTTTCCTGCTCACACCGCAGGATGGGCAGACGGTTCGGCTCAAGAGTCTCGGGCCACGGGCTCAGGCGTGCCGTGAACCCATCAATGTCACGTCGCGGGCGCTGGATCCCGGCGTGCGTCTGATCTCCAACTTTGCCGACACTCCCTTCACGCTCGACGGCTTGCGGTACCGCAGCGTGGAAGCGTTCTGGCAGGGTCTCAAGTTTCCCGATCTGTCCAAGCGCCGTGAAATTGCCCTCCTGCATGGCGAGGACGCAAGGCGGGCGGGATTCGACGCACCAGGCGGAGAGACCTTCGAGTACGACGGACATCTGATCCGTGTGGCTACGCCTGACCACTGGAGGCTGATGTTCCGCGCGTGTCGGGAGAAATTCGGTCAGCACACCGAGGCCAGGGCTGCACTCCTTTCGACCGGTGAACGCCCGCTTGTGCATCGTGTGCGGCGGGACAGTCGGAGCATTCCGGGCGTGGTCATGGCGGACATCTGGATGCGTGTACGCAAACGGCTCGTCAACCAACCGTTGGTGACACCCGGGTCCGGGCAGGACGACGAGATTGACTGACCCTTTATTGACTGATCCCTTATTAGCTGACCCTTGGTGAGAATCCTGATAGCACGGTGCGGTTGATTGTCAGGAGTGCTGGATTGCGCGCAGGCTCCGGACACCCGGTACCAGCAACACCAGCACCGTCGGCACGATGATGACCAGCGCGACCAGCCACAGGGTGGCCGGTCCGCCGATGACCTCGTACAGAACGCCAGCAGCCACTACCCCCATGGGTGCGAGGGCAATCGAGCCCAGATGGTCATAGGCGGAGACCCGTGACAGCAGCTGCGCGGGAATCTGTGTATGCATCGTGGTGTTCCACAGGACACCAAACATCTGCGCGGCGATGCCGTTGTCAAAGGCCGTCAGTGCAATCCAGATCACCGGCAATGGCACGGAGAGTGCCAGTGGCAGGGGTGCCCAGAGAAACACCAGCCAGGAAGCGACCCACATGGGTCGTTGGGCACGGATCCGCATCGACAGCAATCCGCCGACGATGGTGCCACCACCAAAACACGCCATGATGAAACCCCAGTCTCTCGGGCCCCCGAGGACATCGCGCGCGGTCGCGGGGCCGATCAGGGCGAACACTGCCTCGATGCCGGCAACGATCACCGCAAACTGCAGCACGATCGTCCACAACCACTGGTGCGCGATGAATTCACGCCAGCCCAGTCGCAAATCTTCGAGGATGGTGGCGTGTTCGGTTTTTGCCTGGTCGCGCACCCGCAGGCTGCCAATCAGCCATGCAGCGACGACAAAGGAGGCGGCGTCCACGGCCAGCGTGATGCCGGGTCCCAGCGTTGCCACCAGTACGCCAGCCAATGCTGCACCCAGAGTGACAGCCGAACTGCGGGCGGTGCCCAGCAGGCTGTTGGCTGCCTGCAGTTCGTGCGCCGCCACCACCTGCGGGATGAAGCCAACGGAGGACGGTGCGTGAAAGGCAACCGCCGAGCCATTGATCAGCATCAGCGCAATCAACAACGGAACCGTCGCCTGTCCAGTGATGAACAGGGCAGCGATGCATGCCTGGGCCAGTGCGGAGACGATGTCGGCCCAGACCATGATGCGCTGTCGGGAGGAGCGGTCAGCCAGGGTACCGCCCACCAGCAGGATCACGATCATGGCGACGACGGGTGCCGCAATGACATAGGCCGCGGTGCTGGTGGAGCCGGTCAGTTCAAGCACACCAAAGGCGATCGCGATAGGTGCCATCGCGCTGCCCGTGTGGGTGATCAGATAGGCAACAAACAGCTTGGCGAAGTTGGGGCGTCGCAGCAGCGCCAGACCTTCTCGAACGCCACCGGCAGACATGGTCGTACCCTGATCACGGCGCGGCATCATATATCACCCGGGTGCCGGTACGCAGAATGTCATCCGTGTGACAGGTCTGCCCGGCTGGGGCATGATCCCGATGGGAAAAACGACAAGGGGAAGGGAACAGATGATGCCGTGGTACCACGGATGGAACATATTGGCGGTAGGGATGCTGTTCCAGGCGATCACCTTTGGTGTCGGCATCTACTGTTTCACGTTCTGGGTGGCGCCATGGTCGCTTGAGTTTGGCGTCGGCCGCGGCGACGTGATGATGGTGTTCCTGACCATGCAGGTCTCGATGGGAGCACTTGCTCCCTTTGCAGGCCAGGCCATGGATCGCCTGTCGATCCGTGTGCTGATTTGTTGCGGCGCGGCGTGCATGGCCGTTGGGCTGGTCCTGTCCGCGATGGCGACTGCACTGTGGCAGCTGGTGGTCCTGTACGGCACCTTGATGTGTGCCGGCATGCTGCTGGCCGGGCCGCTGGCCGCGCAGACCCTGACGGCTCGCTGGTTTTTGCGTCGACGCGGACTGGCTCTGGGGATCTCGACGGTTGGCACGTCGCTGGGAGGTCTCACACTGCCGCCACTGTTGACATCGATGCAGGCCAGCATGGGCTGGCGTGATGCCAGTCTGGTGCTGGCGATCATTGTCGCGGTCTCGGTCCTGCCGCTGGTCTGGTGGGTGATTCGCGGTTCGCCGCAGGAGGCGGGTCTCGCCGACGCTGACGAATTGAAGCCGATTGCCAGCGCATCGGGCTTCGGCCCGTTGGCAAGCACCTCCTGGACCGTTGCCATGGTGCTGAGAGAGCCTGCGTTCTGGTTCATGGTGGTCGCCTTCACGCTGCTGGTGACCGCGTTTGGTGGCGCGCAGCAGAACCTCGCACCGTTTGCGCTGGATCAGGGGATCGGTGCTTCTGAGACCGCGTGGCTGGTGTCGCTCATGGCGCTGACCATGGCGGTGGTGAAGGTATTTTTTGGCGGCCTTGCCGACCGGATCGATGTGCGCTGGCTGTTCATGCTGGCGGTTGGCTCGCTGCTGGTCGCGCTCACCTGGATGACCACCGATCCGCAGTACGGCGAAATGGCCTTCATCTGCATTCTGCTGGGTATCGCTGCAGGTGCGCATCTGCCCTTGCTGGCAACCCTTGTGAGTCATCGGTTTGGTGTCGCATCCTTTGGGCGGGTGATGGGTCTGGTGGGACCGTTCACCACGTTTGGCGCCCTGGGTCCCTGGTTTGCTGGTTACGTTCGTGATGACACAGGCAGTTATGCACTGGCCTGGCTGGTGTTGGCCGGACTGCTTTTGCCGGCGTTGATTTCCATGTCGCGGCTCAAGCCGGTTGCAGGCAACGACTTGACCCCGCAGCCAATCCAGAGGAAAGAGGTGAACACATGACTGATGAGCAGGACCCACCAAAGCGGTTGACACCCGCACTGCGTGAAGCGCTTGCCACCCTGGCCACGGCGACCCTCACGTATCAGCTGCAGATGCGCGGCATTCGCAACACCTTCCTGAGCGGACTGCGACCGCTGCATCCGGAACTGCGAATGATCGGCCAGGCCCGAACGCTGCGCTACGTCGCGTTGCGCGAAGATGTACAGCAGCAGTACGCGGCAGGCATCAACGCCCAGAAGCGAGCGGTGGAAACGGCCGAACCCGGTGACGTGCTGGTGATCGAAGCGCGTGGTGTCACCGATGCCGCAACCATTGGCGACATCCTGGCAACCCGCGCTTTCGTCCGCGGCGCGGCCGGCATCGTGACGGATGGTGCACTTCGGGATACCCCTGCAATCGCTGCCATCGGCAAACCGGTGTACCACCTGGCGTCGCATGGTGCGACGCTGGGCCGCATGCACATGCCGTTTTCAATCGATGAGCCCGTCACGTGCGCCGGTGTGTTCGTGATGCCGGGCGATGTGGTGGTGGGTGACGGTGAAGGGGTTGTCATCGTGCCGTTGGCGCTGGTCGAAGAGGTGGTTCGCGATGCACTGGAACAGGAAGCACGTGAAGCCTTTGCGCTGGAACGTGTAGCGGCGGGCGAGTCGATAGCAGGGCTGTTTCCGCTGGGGGAGGCCCGTATGGGTGAGTACAGGGCATGGCTCGCCACGCGCCACCAACCGGACCCGGCGCGATGAGCGATCGACGCAGCATTCACATCGATGGCCTCAGCCACCAGACAGCAATTCCAGTGGCTACCCGGATCGGACCACTTCTGGTGTCGAGCGTCATCTCGCCGTTCCATCCAGGGTCGCGGGAGGTGCCACCCGACGCAGCAAGCCAGGCGGCGAACATCTTCCGCCATGTTGATCACATGTTGCTGGCAGGTGGCGGCGATTGGACGGATATCGCGAAAATGGAATTCTGGGTGGCCAACGCGGAAGGGCGCGTGGCCATCGAAGGGTTGTGGACCGAACGATTTCCGGATGCACAGTCGCGCCCGGCGCGACACACCCACATCGGTGGGGTATCCCAGATGTCAGCCAGTTTCATTGCATACATCATCCGCTGATGCAGAGTCGACTGCATCGGACAATCCTTTCCATCCTGCCAACCAGTCAATCGAGGTAACACAGTGCCAAGACGAGCCCTGCAGATCATCGTGATCGTGATCGCCCTACTGTTGCTGGCTTTGCTGGTCACCAGCTGGCTGCTGTCGCGGCCTGCTTTTGATGAATCGCTGTCCGGAGCTCCACTCGACGAGATGGAAGTGCTGCCGCTCGATGCGGGTCTGACCTTTGCCCGCATGCGGGTGAACGATGAAGTGAAGCTGCTGATCGTTCGCGACATCACCGACGAGGGAGTGATGGCGATTGATCTCAGCTATGTGTTGCAGCGACCGCTGCAGGACCCGATCGTGGCGCTGGGACTCAACGGCTACGATGGACTCGAGTATGTCGCCCGCAAGAGCACTTCACTGCTGGTGAAGTGGGAGGAACTGACCGTCCCGCTCGATGTGTCCTCACAGGCGATTGCAGCCGGTACCAATTTCCGGGCACACGCGGAGGAGGTGGGTATCGAGGAGGGTCCGTTCCTGTTTCCGAAACGCTCGCAGCCCACGGCCTGGAACTCCGCCGTCACCCATCGTGGCCGTCTGGATTACGAAGCAGAACTCTGTGCAGTACCGCTGACCCGATTGACCGTTGAACAAACGGCCCAGTTCGGGTTTGTTCTGTGCAACGACTTCACTGATCGCTGGCCGCTGGTACGCGATGTCGATTTTGACAAGCCCATGGGGACGACCGGTTTTCCCGATGGCAAGGGAGGTGCCGGCATGTTGCCGCTGGGCCCGCTTTTTGTGGTTCCCCGAAACAGCCAGGACTTTTACCAGGAGCTGACCCTCGAACTGTTCCTGAACGGGCAATTGCGGCAACGCTCCACGGCGGGCCTGATGATCTGGACGCCTGAACAGATTGCATCTGCGGCGCTGGAAGCCTGCGATCTGCCCTATGAGTCCGCAGAGGGCGAGATCAGGCTCACCGAATGTGACGGGATTGCCGGTGGCACATTGTTGCTGACAGGCACACCGGAAGGGGTGATGTTCAGCCCGCTGACGATCTGGAACCCGTGGTCCTACCTGCGACCGGGTGATGAGGTGGTGCTGAGAGCGCAGTGGCTCGGCGCGCTGGTGAATCGCATCGAGTAGACACGACCCAGGATGCCATCACCCGATCAGCGTTTTCCGGCACCACCCAGCACCGGACCTCCGGTACCGGAAAATTCAGCGTCCGGCTGCTTGCCAAACAGGATTCCGCCAATGGTTTCGTAGAGTGGATGTGCCACCCAGCGGTGCGATGCAGCACCATGGGCATCCCGCAGCTTGCGTTCCAGTGGATTGTCCATATAGCTTGCGCTGGTGCCACAGGCAGCGTGTACCACGTCGACAACTTCCATGCAGGCCTGCGCGGCCCACGTGCAGGCAAGGCGGGCGTCCACCGTGGTTTTTGATGATGGCGAGTCGGCGCCGCGACGCAATTCTTCTTCGACGGTGCCCATGGCCTCGAATACCAGGGCTCGCGCGGCGCGATATTTGCCGGACATCTCGGCCATGCGGTACTGGGCGATTGGCCGGTCCATCAACTTGCTCGGCGACATCATCGGCACCTTGTTGTTGGCGAGATCGACAAAGGCCGCCAGTGCACCTTTGGCAATACCCAGACCGATCGCCACCTTGTTGTACGAAAGACGGAGAGGTACCGGAATCCTGAACACCGGGTTGTCGTAAAGCGCTGGTGTGAGCATCAGATCCACGGGGTGCCACTTGGGCGCAACGCTCGCACCGTCTGCACGCACGTTATGACTGCCGGATCCACGCAGGCCCGCCACGTTCCACGTGTCGATGATGTCCCACTGTGATCGGTGCAGAAACCACATCTTGATGATGGGAGCACCGTTTGGGTCAAGGCGTGGCTTGCCGTCGTCGAGGATGGGAGAACCCATGAAACACCATGTGGAATTGTGGCAGCCGCTGATGAAGGTCGTTTCACCCCAGACCTTGTAACTGCCGTCAGCCTGCTCGATGGCGTAGGAAGGTTTGGTGCCGGGGCCTCCACCACCACACATGACCACGCGTGGGCTGTCGAGATAGACCTCCCTGGCAAGATCCTTCGGCATGCCTCCGGCCGCCATGGCGTTGATTTCCGAACCCAGCATGACATTCCAACCCACGGACGCGTCAATGGCAGAGATGGCCTCGAGGACTTCAATGGTCTCCAGCGCGCTGGCATTTTCTCCGCCCAGTTCGAGCGGCAGGGTAAAGCGGAACAACCCTTCGTCAATCAGCTGGTTGGCGAGGTCTTCAGGGAGACGGCGCAACTCCTGCGCGGCATCTCCACCCCTGGCGATGGCATCCTTCAGACGAACGATGCGCTCCAGTGGTGTACCGACCAGTGGTGCCGTGCCTTCCTGAACGGTGGTGTTCATGCTGACCTGCCTTGTTCCATGAGGGGTCAAGACTAGCCAGACTCGTTCGCGGGTCGAATGCGTAGTATCCGAAGTGCGCTCCGCTGCCGGTCAGGGAGAGGTCTTCGTTCGCTCTGGACTGTTGTGGTTCAGTGCTGCAATGAGCTCTTCAGGGACCGACAAAAAGCTCGCTGGTGGTGATCGGACTGCGGATCGATTTGAGTTCAGTCAGCTGGTCCACCAGTGTCTGCCACCTGGTGAGTGACATCTCGCCCAGCAGTCTGGTCTCCGGGGTCCTGATCAGACCGATCTGCGCCTGGGCACTTTCGAGGAATGTCTGTGCGTCCATCGCCTTGTTGATCCTGCCCATGGCGGCGTTGGTCGTGGACGGGTCGGCCAGGTAAGCCTCCCAGCCTGCGCGAACGGCCGTAATCATGCGGGTGACTTCGTCCGGCTGGTCACGCAGGTGTTCACGTGTGGTCACCAGTACCGTCGTATAAGGGTTGTAACCACTCTCGGCAACCAGGAACGTGTCGACCTTGAGCCCGGCACGGCGCGCCGTCAGCGGCTCGCTGGTCACAAAACCCTGTTGCGACAAGAGAGGGTCATTCTGAAAGTTGCCGATGCCACCCAGATACGGGGCGGTCCTGACTTTCATCGGTGCGTACTTTTTCTTCAGGTACTGCGCATAAGGAAGGCCGGCCTGCCATAACAGGATGCCATCACCTTGCAGAACGTCTCCCACGGAGCGAAACCCCCGCTCGGCGTGCACCATGATGGCTTGCGGGTTGGTCTGGAACGTCGCGAACAGCGCAACCACGTTTTTTGCGCCACGGTCATGGGAGATCACGACTTCATCTGCAGACACGAGGGCGTAGTCGACCTTGCCGGCGCCGAGGACCTGAATGGTCGGTGTGCCAGAGCCGCCTTCGATGATGGATACGTCGAGGCCGTTTTTTTTGTAAAACCCCAGCACCTGCGCTGCGTAGAAGCCGCCAAACTGTGGTTCTGCCTTCCAGTTCAGCGCCAGCGCGATGGGCTCGGCGGTTGCCCCGTTCGCCAGACCGGCCAGCAGCATCGCCAACAGAATTCGCAACATCATGCACTCCTTGTATAGGGCCGCCGCCGCAGCAACAGGCCACTGATCAGATCGATCGACAGCACCAGAAACAACGCCAGCACACTCGACGCGATGACACCGCTGAACACCAGATCCACACGTTGCTGGGTTCGAGCAGAATCGATAAGGCTGCCAAGCCCGCCACCGGCAATGAACTCGCCGACGATGGCGCCAATGGTAGCGAGGCCAACGGAGATGCGCAGCCCGGTCAGGATGTAGGGTATCGCCGATGGCACCTGCAGCTTGATGATGGTCTTCCATCGCGATGGCTTGTACAAAGCAAACATCTCGCGCAGCAGGGGATCGGTTTCCTGCAGGCCAGTCAACGTGTTGGCGAGGATGGGAAACAGCGAGACGATGAACGCCGACGCCTTGACCGTCGTTTCACCAAAACCGAACCAGATGACGAGCAGTGGTGCAATCGCAATGATCGGCACGGTCTGGAAGAACACACAGAATGGCAGTATCGCCCGCCGCAGGATCGGCACCGCAAAAAATGCGATCGCAAGCGTGACGCCGATGCTGAAGCTGGCGCCGATACCCCAGAGGATCGAATTGAAGGTCGACTGGGTTGCACTCCATATCTCCGGCCACAGCTCGACGGTTGTTGCATAGATCTCGCTCGGTGCCGGCAGCAGGTAGGCGGCAACCCACTCCCGATGGACTGCGGTTTCCCAGAGCGCCATCAGTGCGATCAGAAAAAGCCATGCCGGCAGTTTGTCCCGGATGCCCGCCATCACGTGGAACTCTCCAGTTCGGTAAACCGTCTGGCAAACGCGCTCACGTGTTCGTTGAACGCCTGGGTCAGTTTCAGCGCCTGGGTCCGCTCCCCGGAATTGATCTGCTGATCCCGATCGATCTCGCCGTTCTTGTTCATCAGGAGGACCCGATCTCCCAGGTAGACAGCCTCGGCGATCGAGTGCGTGACAAAGATGTACTGCAGGTGCAGGCGTGCGCGCAGATCAAGCAGCAGGTCCTGAAGGCGGAAGCGTGTCCGTTCGTCGAGTGCGGCAAATGGCTCATCGAGCAGCAGGACCTTCGGTTTGGTGATCAACGCCCGTGCCAGCGCAACGCGCATCTGCATACCGCCGCTCAGTTCTTTCGGGAAGTTGGCCAGTCGCTCACCGAGGCCAAGCGATGTGAGGAGCGCGTCGATCTCGTCAGTGGCGATGCCCGTATTGGTACCGGCAAGTTCCAGTGGCAGCAGCACGTTTTCGCGACTGGTCCGCCACGGAACCAGGCGCGGCTCCTGGAAAACGTACGAAAAATGGCCGGACAGACCAGGGTCGATCGTCAGTCGACCTTCGGTAGGCCGTTCGATACCCATCAGCAGCCTGAGCAGAGTCGTCTTGCCACATCCGGATGGCCCCAACAAGGACACGCACTGGCCAGCGGGTACCGTGAACGTCAGTCGACGGAGGACGTCCCGGTTCTGGTTTGGAAAACGCTTGACGAGGCTGTCGGCGTCGATCGCAGGCGTTGATTGCAGCGTCGGTTGCTGCGGCTGTTTGCCCAAGGGTTCCACCATGCGTCTCGTATGATTCTCGAAGTCCTGGAAAATTTTCTGCTCTGCCTCGTGGCAATCGCTCAGGTCCGACTTGCTCCTGACCTGTTCCCGGATGGAGGAGTCAATCAAGCCATCGGCTGGTCTGCGACCAGCTGAACGCGTCTTAGCCTATTCAGGGCACGGTCAGTTCGCAACGCAAGAACACGCTAGTCCCGGCCTGAAGTCGACAGCTCTCCGGTCAGTGCTGCAGCAAACAGGGCGTCTGCAGCCGTTTCCGTAAGCAGGACGGGGTTGCCACCCGCCGTGGGATCCACGACCGCCATGCTGGCAATACGGTCGCGGAAACGGTCATCAACCTTCAATCCGGCCAGGGTGTGCGGGACCCCGATATCCCGGCGCAGCGCCAACACCGCATCGAGGAAACCGGCAAAGCCGTTGGAGATCCCGAGCCAGGCGGCGAGCCTTCTTATCTTGTCTTCGATGGCGGGCCGATTGAAAGCGAGCACATAGGGCATGAACACGGCGTTGGTCATGCCGTGATGTGTGTCGTGCAGTGCGCCTACCGGGTGCGATAGTGCGTGAATGGCACCCAGCCCCTTCTGAAAGGCCGTGGCACCCATCGCGGCAGCGCTCATCAGGTGACCCCTGGCCTCGATATCGTTGCCATTTTTCATCACCTTGCGGAGATTGTCGAAGACCAGCCGCATGCCTTCCACGGCGATGCCTTCGGCCATGGGGTGGTAGCCAGGTGCGCAATAGGCTTCAAGACAGTGGGCCAGGGCATCCATGCCAGTGCCGGCGGTGATGAACGGCGGCAGACCGGTGGTCAGTTCAGGGTCGCAGATGACCACACCGGGCATCATCTTTGGATGGAAGATCACCTTTTTTGTCTGGGTGGAGACATCTGTCAGCACACCCGCGCGACCCACTTCAGAGCCGGTACCCGCGGTGGTTGGTACTGCAACCACCGGTGCGATCACCGAAGCATCGGCACGAGTCCACCAGTCGTCGACGTCTTCGAAGTCCCAAACAGGCCTGGTCTGTCGCGCCATGAAGGCGATCAGCTTGCCGGTATCGAGGCCGCTCCCACCACCAAAGGCGACCACGCCGTCGTGCGCTCCCTTGTTGAATGCAGTCGTGCCGGCCTGAAGGTTCGCTTCCACCGGGTTGGGCTTGACATGAGCAAAGAGTGCCGGGTGAAGACCTGCATCGTCGAGGACGTTCATGGCCTGCCGGGTGATGGCCAGTGTCGCGAGGCCCGCATCGGTGACCAGCAGTGGCCGCTTGATGCCCAGGGCCTGACAGGCGTCCGCGAGTTCGGTGATACGGCCGGCGCCAAAGCGCACGGCAGTCGGATAGTTCCAGTTGGCACGTGTCATCATCAGACGCTCAATATCGCTCGAAGCCGCGTTTCAGTTCCCAATCCGTAATCTGTTGATCATAGGACGACTGTTCCCAGGCCGCCGTGTGAACGTAGTGGTCGATCACCTCGTCACCAAATGCGCGGCGCATGAAAACCGATCGATCCAATGCTTCGGTTGCGTCGCGCAGCGTTGCCGGGATGTTGGCGAGTCCGGATTGCTGATACGCATCGCCACTGAATTCAGCTGGCAGTTCAAGCGCCTCGTCAATACCGGCCTGTCCAGCCGCCAGTAGCGCAGCAAAGGCGAGGTAAGGGTTCAGATCGGCGCCACCGATCCTGCATTCGGACCGAATGGCCGGTGTCCCTGCAGCGCACAGTCGAAACCCCGCGGTACGGTTGTCGTCCGACCACACGATGCGAGTGGGCGCGAACGTGCCCGTCTGCTGAAAGCGTTTGTAGGAGTTGATGAATGGCGCGAGAAAGTACGTGTAGTCGGCGGCGTACTTCAACTGACCCGCCATGAACTGCCGCATCAGCTGACTCATGCCGCGGTCACCCTGAGGGTCCAGGAACAGTGGAGTCCTGGCGGTCTTGTCCCACAGTGAAGCATGCACATGGCACGATGAACCGGCGAGGTCGTAGTGCCACTTCGCCATGAATGTGATGGCCCAGTTCTGCAGATGCGCGATCTCCTTGATGCCGTTTTTCATGATCACGTGGTGGTCCGCCATGGTCAGCGCGTCGGCATACCGGACATTGAGTTCCTGCTGGCCGCGGCCCCATTCCCCCTTCGAATTTTCAACGGGGATACCCGCCCCGTGAATGCCGTTGCGAATGGCCTGCATCACCCCTTCTTCCTTGGTTGTGGCGAGGATGTGATAGTCCTGCATGTACTCGCTGGCCGTGCGCAGGTTTTCGTAGCGTTTTGCCAGCGCTGATTCGTAGGTTTCCCGGAAAAGGTAAAACTCGAGTTCCGATGCCAGCATGGCCTGCATGTTGCGTGCCGCGAGTCGATCACACTGTTTTTTCAGCATCGCGCGCGGACTGTGCGGCAGATCCTGCCCGTGATGATCCTGCACATCGGCAAGGACCAGAGCCGTTCTGGACAACCAGGGAATCCGGCGGGTAGTCGACAGGATCGGCTTCATGACAAAGTCGCCATATCCCTGCTGCCAGCTCGCGACCTGGTAACCCGGCACCGGCACCATGTCGATATCGTTGGCGAGCAGATAGTTGCAGGCATGGGTTTCCTCCCAGGCACTGTCGCAGAAATACTCGGCGTGGAAACGCTTGCCGATCAGGCGTCCAAACAGGTCGACAAACGCAACGACGACGGTGTCGATTTCACCCGCCGAGACGGCAGCGCGAAGGGATCTGAGGTCCAGCATGCCGGTCACGATGAAGGACTCCCGTGCTGCGGACGATGGGACATGGCAAATTCCTCTTCAGGTGACAGGACCAGGCGATGTCGCCCGACAAAGAAAAAGTAGATCGTGCCGATCATGAACCAGAGCGCAACGCCCAGCACACCCTGCCGGTACACCGGATCGGTCAGCTGGAAATACAGTGTCACCAGACCGATGATGATGGTGAGCAGCGCACCCCAGATGCCCAGCGGACTCCTGAACGGCCGTTGCAGGTCGGGCAGTTGTCGTCGCAGGAGGATGAACGACACCGCCTGCATGATGTAGGAAAACATCGCGGCAAACACCGTCATGTTGAGCAGGGTACCGCCAATGGCTATGCCGCCGGCTTCGCTGCCCAGACCGAGCCAGAGTGCTGACATGACGATCAACGCCAGAATCGAACCCGCGATCATTGCAATGTGCGGCGTTCGGGTGGACTTGTGGGTGATCGACAGGAAGGTCGGAAAGTATCCGGCCCTGGAGAGAGAGTAGATCTGGCGACCCTTGGCGTAGATGATGCTGTGGAAGGAAGCGATCAGGCCGACCAGTGCAAAACACGCCAGCAGCTTTGCAGTGTTTTCCCCGTAGATTTCGCGCAAGGCAGCGAGCAGGGGCTCACCGGAGGTGGCCAGTGCGTGCGACCCGATCCCATGAACGGAGGGGTTGAGCCAGATGATGAGCATGGCCGAGACAAACAGGGTGGCCATCGCCGTCAGGATTCCGCGCGGTATGTCCCGTTCCGGCAGATGGCTTTCTTCGGCAGCCAGTGGCAGTTGTTCAATGGCCAGGAACAACCACACGGCATAGGGCAGCGCGAGCAGAACACCTGACCAGCCGTTGGGCAAGAACGGTCCGTTACCCTCCGGGAGCAACGTGCTGCCTGGTCCGACGTTCATGGCCTGCCGATCAAAATCCATGTTCAGGAAGGCGCTGATCCAGAACACCAACAGGCAGGACAGCGCAAGCAGTGTGACCACGACGGTGATGCGAAAGGACAGTTCGACGCCGAGGATGTTGAGGCCAACGAAGATCAGGTAACTCATGAGCCACCACATCGGCTGCCAGGCAGTCGGGGTATCAAAGATCCCCGTGAGATAGGCGCCGATGAAATAGGCGATCGTGCCGGGCACCAGCACATACTCGACATTTTCGGCCATGCCGGTCAGGAATCCGCCCCAGGGTCCCATTGCGGTGCGCGCAAAGGAGTAGGCGCCACCGGTATGTGGCAAGGCGGGTGACATTTCCGCGATCGACAGGGTCAGGCCCAGGTACATGGCGGCGATGATCAGCGTGGCCACCATCATGCCACCCCAGCCGGCAACCCCTAGTCCGAGATTCCAGCCGGAGAAGTGGCCGGAGATCACGGCGCCGACGCCCAGCGCCCACAAGGACCAGACACCGGCATGCCGGCGCAGTGACCGGCGGGCAAAGTAGGTTGCATCCTTCTGGACATACCGTGTGGTACCGCCTTCCTGACGGACAGACTGCAGGGAACTGCTGCCGGCCGGAGGGTTGCCCTTGGCCACGTTACTGCGCGCTGACGTGTTGTTTGAAACCCGCCAGGGAAAGGTCCCAGTACTCGACGTTGTTGATGAACAGCGCCTGGCTCATCCCGCCATCGTCGAGATCGATATCAAATTCGATGACCGGATCCCCGTCGTTGTCGATGTAGGCCCGACTGAATCGCCGGACCTTGTTCCATTCGTTCATCTGGTTCATGGAGGCGTCGAGGCCCGTCCAGCCGGCAAAAAACGTCAGCGACGTGCAATCCTTGTTGTCCTTGCAGCCATAAAAATGGATGACGAACCTTGCTCCTGCCGAAGCGCTTTCAATCCGCGGGTCGCCAACGGCATCCTTGGCCAGAATGGCCTTGTATCCGCCAGCCTGCAGCGCCGCGACGACAGAGTCCGGCTGGCCTGCCTGGACCTGTTCCGCATGGACCCATGCGGGACCTGCGATCGTGATGAGCGTCAAGGCGGTCCGGCAGAGTGATCTGAACATCATGGGCTTGCCTCGGTGGATGTGAGCAGGCTGAACGCTGGCGCTGGCCAGTATAGGGAGCGCTGTCCGTCGAAAGAAGAAGGTCGCGGCCGGCATCATCGGCGGGCGAGTGGATGGACGGTGGCGCAATCATGTTCACCGGAGGCAGAATGGGGCATTCATCTGACTGTGTGGAGAGCAACCATGGCACCCAATCCGCCAAATCTGGCGCCGGGCGAAGCTCGGGCACCGGGACCGACCTATCAGGAAGTCCTGCTGCGTGATCAATCACAACCGCCGGCACCGTTCCTGGAATATTCCTACGAGTTCATGGGCGACACGGACATTCCCTATTCGAACTACACGTCGAAGGAACATGCAGCGGAAGAGTTTGCGAAACTATGGCCACGTGTGTGGCAGATGGCCTGTCGCGAAGAACACATTCCCGAGACCGGCGACTACCATGTCTACGACATCGGTGACCTTTCCGCCATCGTCGTCCGCAACGAGTCCGGTGTGATCAGGGGGTTCCGCAATGCCTGCATGCATCGGGCAACCGCACTCAAACCCTCGGAATCATCCGGGTACTGCACAACCTTTCGCTGTCCGTTTCATGCCTGGACCTATTCGCTGGATGGCAAGCTGATCGATCTGCCGGAGCGCTGGGATTTTCCACACGTCACCGACGAAAGTCACAGCCTGCGCGAAGTGAAGGTGGGGACCTGGGCGGGTTTTGTATTCATCAACTTTGATCTGGATTGTGAACCGCTGGAAAAATTCCTCGGTGTGCTGCCACAGCATTTCAAGGATTTTCATATCGAAAGTCGCTACATCGAAACCCATGTCTGCAAACGCCTGCCGATCAACTGGAAGGCGGGCGAAGAAGCGTTCATGGAGGCCTACCACGTCAAGGAGACCCATGCCGGTGGAAGGGAGTATTCCGAGCCCATCACGACGTACGACATCTTCCCGGAGAACGTGAACCGCTTCATTCACACCGTTGGCGCGCCCAACCCGCGCATGCCAGAACAGCCCACAGAACAGGAGTTGATGGAACAGCTGTGGGGACGACGTGGTCCGGCCGATGGCGGTGTGCCGAAGGTACCGGATGGCATGACGGCACGTGACGTTTATGCGCGGATCATCCAGAAGCAGCTGGGTGAACAGTATGACCAGGACTTCTCGAACTACTCCACGGCGCAGACCCTCGACTCCATCGAGTATTTCCTGTTTCCCAACCTGTTCATCTTTCCTGGCCTGACACTGCCGATGGTCTATCGCTTCCGGCCAGACAAGGACAATCCGGATTTTTGTTTCTTCGACCTGTTTTTCCTGCGGCCAAGACACCCCCAGAAAGAAGCTCCACCACCACCAGAGCCGATGTACCTCGACGTGGAGGAAAGTTACACCAAGGCCACAGGGCTCGGTTTCCTGGGCGCCATCTATGACCAGGACACCGATAACATGGCCGCGCAGACACGTGGTTTCAAGACGTGTGCCAAAGGTGGACAGACACTGGGCAACTATCAGGAAGTGCGTGTGCGGCACGTCCACAAACGTGTCAACGACTATCTGACGAAGTGATAGGTGATGGGTGAGGGTGTGGGCAGACTGGCGGGTGGGAAGTGTGCTCGCGCGCTGCTCCCGTCATTCCTGATGCAAAGGAGCCGTTGATGCGACTGCTGCTGACTGTGTTGTTGATGGCAAGTGGTGTTGCCGCGTGGGGGAGCGGGAAGGATGAGGTGCTCGGCCTCTGGCAGGACGACCGCTCGGTACTGCTGGTTGCCCGGGAAGGCGAGTCCCTCAGCATGCGCATCCACGCGGTGAAGGATCCGACCTACAGACCGGATGAATCGCCCGGGCCTGCCGGCAGTCCGCGCAGGGACTTCAAGAATCCTGACGTCAAGCTGCAGACCCGACCGCTGCTCGGACTGGATCTGCTGGTCAGTTACGGGTGGACCGGTGAACGGTGGGAGGGCGAGATCTACGACCCGGAGTCCGGCAATACCTACAAATCCCGGATGGAAGTCGATGAAGCGGGACGGTTGTCCATGCGTGGCTACCTCGGTGTGCCGATGTTTGGCCGGACGGCGTTGTTCACGCCAGCCGGGGATTGCAGTGAGACCGTGGTGGCCATGATCGTGGCATCGGCGGCTTCCGGCTGCGGCCGATAACACACGGGAGCACTTTCATTCGCGCAGTCGGGCCGCGGGCAACCTGTCCTTGACCGCAGGGCCACGCACTCCTGTACATCGCCGAGCAGCGCTGGTCTACTTTCAGTCAACCCTTGATCTACAAGAACGCTCCGGGAGGCAACAACCTTGAATTTCGACTTTTCCGAGGACGAAAAACTCGTCCGTGACCAGACGGCACGACTGCTCGCCGATCAGTGTGATGCCAAGGTGGTTCGCGAAGTGCTGGAAGGACGCGCTGTGTATGCCGAAGGGGTGTGGAAAGGCCTGTGCGAGATGGGTTTGACCGGCACCGCGATTCCCGAGGCGTACGGCGGTGTTGACGCCGGGTATCTTGCGCTCTGCCTCGTTGCGCAGACACTTGGCAGCAAGGTCGCGCCCACTCCGTTTTCTTCCTCGGTGTATCTGGCGACGGAAGCGTTGCTGCTGTTTGGTACCGAGGCCCAGAAACAGTCCCTGTTGCCCAAACTGGCCAATGGCACGTTGATCGGCGCTCTCGCCACCACGGAAGACCGCACGGAACTGGATGGACAAGACCTCAAGTGCACCGTCAAGGGTGGCCAGCTGAACGGTCGCAAGTTTGCCGTTGCTGATGGTGGGATTGCCGATTGTGCAGTGGTGCTTGCCAGGGGCGATGCAGGCCCTGGGCTCTATCTGGTTGACCTGCACGCAGCCGGTGTCAGCCGAACCCGACTGGAAACGGTCGATCCTACCCGCAACACTGCGCGGATCGATTTTGCCAGTGTGTCCGCTGAATTGTTGGGCACAGACGCGGGCCATGGCATGCAGCAACTGGATCGCATCCAGAATCGGGCCGCAGTCCTGTTTGCGTTTGAACAGATTGGCGGCGCGCAGGCAGCACTGGACATGGCGGTCGCCTATGCCAGGGAGCGATTTGCCTTTGGCCGGCCCATTGGTTCGTTCCAGGGACTCAAGCACATGATGGCGGACATGTATGTCGCCTTGAAGCTGGCCGAATCCAATTGTTACTACGCGGCGTGGGCGCTGGCCACCGATGCTGCCGAATTGCCACTGGCCGCTGCCACCGCGCGGGTATCTGCCACCCAGGCCTATCAGCTGTGTTCGCGCGACAACATCCAGGTACATGGTGGCATGGGTTTCACCTGGGAATTCGACTGTCATCTGTACTACCGCCGTTCCAACTACCTTGCCCTCGAGCTGGGTGGATTGAACGTATGGGAAAACAAACTGGTCAACGCACTGCCCAGCGCCGCCTGAGCAGGCCGGGTCAACAGAGGAACATACTGATGGATTTCAACGACACTGCGGCCGAAGCGGAATTTCGTACCGAAGCCAGAACCTGGATACAGGCCAATGCGCCAAGGCACCTGTTTGCAGCGTTGTCATCGAGCACCTTCGGTGGCATGAACACGGGTGACGAAGACCCCCTGCAAGCGGCAAAAAACTGGCAGAAGAAAAAAGCGGAGGCGGGCTGGGCCTGCCTGTTGTGGCCGAAGGAGTACGGCGGTCGAGCCGCAACGCCCATCCAGAGCGTGATCTGGAACCAGGAAGAAGGCGTTTACGGCAAGCTGGGTGGCATGTTCATCATCGGGCAAGGCATGTGCGGCCCCACCATGATGGCGTTTGCCGGTGAAGACCATAAACGTCGCCTCCTGCCAAAACTCGCCAGCGGCGAAGAAGTCTGGTGCCAGCTGTTCTCAGAACCCCAGGCCGGGTCGGATCTCGCGGGGCTGCGGACCCGCGCCGAAAAGGTGGGTGACGAGTGGGTCATCAATGGCCAGAAGATCTGGACGTCGGGTGCCCAGTATTCCGATTACGGCATCCTGATCACGCGTACCGATCCCACCGTTGCCAAGCACAAGGGCATGACCATGTTCTTTCTGGACATGCGTTCTCCCGGCGTTGATATCCGGCCGATCAAGCAGGTGAACGGCCAGAGCGGATTCAACGAAGTGTATTTCGACAACGTCCGCATTCCGGATTCCCAGCGCCTGGGCGCCGTGGGTGACGGCTGGCGGGTGTCGCTGACCACGCTGATGAACGAGCGCCTGGCCATCGGTGGCAGTATCGCGACGGGCTTCCCTGAGCTGAACAGTCTGGTCCAGTCACTACCGATTTCCCGTGACAAGGCGGTGAACGATTCTGCGGTACGGTCGCGTCTGGCAGACTGGTACTGCAAGGCTTCAGGGCTGAGAAATACGGCAGCGCGTGCAATCTCCGCACTGTCACGTGGCGAAACTCCCGGACCTGAAAATTCCATCGGCAAGCTCGTCGCGGGTGGCATGATGCAGGACATCGCCAAGTACGCCATGGACCTGCAGGGATTTGGTTCGGTGGTGAACGATCCGGTGATTGCCGAAGGCAACGCCCGTTTCCAGGCCATGTTGCTGCGCTCGCCTGCGGTGCGTATCGAGGGGGGTACCGACCAGATCCTGCGCAACATCATTGCGGAACGTGTGCTGGGTCTTCCGGAAGACATGCGGGCGGACAAGGGTGTGCCGTTCAACAGGATTCCGTCGGGAAACTGAGCGCTTTGCAAGCCACCGAAGGGATCGATGCCCTTCGGTCAGCCCTAGCCCAGTCGCTGCCCATCCCACCGCTCCAGCGTCGCAAACTCGGCCACGGGTTTGCGTTTGAGCTTCGTGAGTTGCCTGACCGGTTTGCCGAGCGGAATCATTGCTGCCATGGCCACATGGGAGGGCACTCCCAGCAACTCCTGGACCGCGGATTCCCTGCCTGCCGCGAAGGTTGTCAGCGTGCCACCCAGCCCTTCATTGCGTGCTGCGAGCAGAATGTTCCAGACAAATGGATAAACCGAAGCGCCGGAGATGACACCGATGCGGTCGAGTTGCGAATCGAAGGATGCAACCACGGACAGGTCGACAAATACCAGCAACAGCACCGGGGCGTTGGTCAGCTTGTTGATCAGTGCCTGCGGTGGCTCGACCCGGCTGATCTCTTCCGGTGAAAGACGTGTTGGATGGATGGTGTTCCACGGCGCCTCGCCGGCCTGCACCTGGGCGATATAGCGCTGCATGGTCGGGCGGATCATTGGACCGAGAGCGGCCCGGGTGGCCGGATCGCGCACGACGATGACCTTCCAGCCCTGGCGGTTGCCACCGCTGGGCGCAAAGCGGGCGTGATCCAGAATGCGCCGGATGACTTCATCCGTCACCGGTTCATCGGTAAAGTCGCGTGCCGCAAAGGTTGTGTGCATGACATCGTACAGATCCATGAGAAGTTCCGGTCAACCAGGATGAATCGATCCTATCCCGACTGACCGTGTCGATGACAGCCTGAAGTTTGGTGTTATTCTTTGTGCCAATTCCGGGGGAAAAAAATGAGTCATCTTGCCGTTGAAGGCAACAAATCCATCGCCTATGAGTTTTATCCGGGTCTTGGTCCGACGGTTGTCCTGTCCCATGGCTGGGGGATGAATTCCCGGGCCTGGGATGATGTCACCGCAGGATTGTGCGATGCAGGCCTTGGCGTCCTGGCCTACGATCACCGTGCCTGCGGGCAATCGGACAAGGATTTTTCGGATGTGTCCATCGAGGCGCTGGGCAGCGACATTGTCGCCCTGTGCGAACACTTGTCACTGCAGAATGTGGTGCTCAATGGCTGGTCACTCGGCGGCGCGGTAGTGGTTGATGCAGCGGGCAAACTGGGTCGGCGGCTGAAGGGGCTGGTGTTGACCGGCGGCGCTACACCGCGTTACACCCAGGCCGATGGCTTTCCGCATGGTGGTACTGCAGCTGATGTGGCCGGTACCGTGGCAGCACTGCGCGCCGATCGTGTGAACTTCCTGTACGGGCTGTATTTTCAGGGTGTTTTTGTCGCGCCGGTGCAGACGATCGTCAAGGAGCAGGCTTTCCGATTGGCGCTGCAGGCAGGGCCTGCTGCTGACGCATCACTGGGTGCGCTGGCAAACATCGATCAGCGCAGCCTCATGCAGTCCCTCGAGGTACCGGCGCTGGTCATCACGGGTGACAAGGATGCCGTTGTGCCGCCAGGCATCGCTGAATTTGCGAGCAAACTGCTCCCGCAGGGCCGTCTTGCCGTGATGGAAGGATGTGGGCATGCACCCTTCCTTGAAGATGCACCAACCTACAGAAAGCTGTTGCATGATTTTCTTGGAGGCATCCCGGCATGAGCAGAAACGTCCGTTTTGGTCTGTGGTATGACTTCCGGAATCCGCCTCCTTCGCGATTCAGCTTCGAAGACCTTTACCAGGAGTATCTGAAGCAGATCGCCTGGGCTGAACAACTGGGTTTTGAGTCGGTCTGGCTGACCGAGCACCACTTTGTCGAAGACGGTTACACGCCGTCACCGCTGCTCATCGCTGCGGCCATTGGTGAATGCACACGGAAGATGCAGATTGGCACGAACCTGATTCTGCTGCCGTTGGCAGATCCCGTTCGGCTTGCCGAAGACGCTGCATCCCTGTCCATTCTCACTCGCGGTCGATTTGATCTGGGTGTGGGACTGGGTTATCGCGAAGTGGAGTTCAACTATTTCAGACGCGACCTCAGGCACCGGCCCAGCCTGATGGAAGAAGGGGTGGATATCCTGCGCCAGGCCTGGTCCGGTAAGCCCGTGCGTCTGGCGGGAAAACGCCACCAGATCACCGATCTGCCGGTGCGACCGGTGCCTGCGGTTGCACCCAGGATCCTGATGGGTGGCATGGCTGAACCGGCCATCGCACGAGCGGCCCGACTGGGAGATGGGTTCCTGTCCACAGGTGGCATCGGCCACGACGTCTACATCAAGGCACTGGAGGCCCAGGGCAAGCCACGCGCGAGCGGCGCAATCTATGCAGGTCACTGGGGCATCATCAGTGCAGATCCCGAGGCCGAAGCACGCAAGGTGGCGCCCCATGCGCTGTATCAGACCAATGCCTATGTGTCCTGGGGAGCATTCGGACCTCCGGACCAGGTGCCACTGTTTCCGGATGGTGCTGCGGCACTGCGTGACGGGTTGTACGAAGTCTGGGATGGCGAACAGGCCGTGCGCGAACTGGTCAGCATGCTCCAGGCCTATCCCGAGATCAGGGACATCCACTTCTGGGCTCAGTTGCCAGGTGAGCCGATAGAACAAGGCAGCGCACGCATCGAATACATGGCTACCCAGGTCCTGCCAAAAGTGCGCGCAGCGCTCGAATCCTGAGACCGGGAGAGATCTTATGCCCGTGTTGACCCCCGAGATACTGGCCTGCATCGGCAGGCGATCGGAGCCGCGCACCGAAGTCGTGACACGTCGGGATCTGCGCAAGTATGCGATTGCGACATCGCAGACTCAGCGCAGATACATCGATGGTGATGAAGCTCCGCCGCTGTATCACGTTGCCTTGTTCTGGGATGTGGTGCCGCTGGCTGAACTTTCGACGGATGGTGTTTCGATTGACAAGCTGCTGCCGAAGTTCCCGCTGGAAAAGGCGATGGCCGGTGGTCTCGACATCCGGTACCACAATCGGATTCGTGCGGGGGACACGCTGATCGGCACCCGGACATTGACCAGCATCTACGAAAAGGAAGGGCGCAGTGGTGCACTCATCTTTTATGAGGTGGTTCTGGAGGTGACCCGGGAAGACGGCAGTCCGGTCCTGACGGAAAAAACGACGAGACTCCTGCGATGAGTACCCCTCGAGACCTCGGCACGATCAGCGTGGGTGACAGCCTGCCGGAAACACGTTACACGCCGGACAACGTTCAGCTCTTTTTCTATAACGCCGTATTGTGGAACGCGCACCGCATTCACTACGACCTTCCCTACGCGACGACGGTGGAAGGGTACCCAGGCCTCGTCATCGCCGGGCCCATGCTGGGCGACTGGCTCGGCCAGGTGGCGGATAACTGGGTGGGCGAGACGGGAATCGTGGAGCAGCTGGAATACTCGAATCGACAGGCTTCATACATTGGCGAAACACTGACGGCAGGTGGTTCTATCCTGGCCATTGACGTTGTCAATCGGCGGGTGTCCTGTGATCTGTTTGTCAGGAACGAAGCCGGTGCAATCATCACCCCTGGAAAGGCAACGGTGAGGTTTTTCTGATGGGACTCTTCTGATGGGCCTACGGGGCAGTACGGCGATCATCGGCATTGCGGAAACGCCTGTCGGCAAGGTGCCGGACCGCAGTGCAACCACCCTGTGTATCGATGCGGCGCTGGCGGCGGTTCGTGATGCGGGATTGAAGCTCTCGGACGTTGATGGACTTGTCACGTGCAACAGCATGGCACAACCTTACATGTATCACGCGGAGGCTGTGGCCGAATATCTGGGGATCCGGCCGCGATATTGTGCGACCGCCGCAGCGGGTGGAGGTGCGACCTTCACCGTTCTGTACCAGGCGGCCCTGGCCATCGATGCCGGGATCTGCGATACCGTGGTCATCTCAATGGCTGACAGCCTGCGCACCGGGCTTTCCCGGGAGCAGGCGATGATCATGCAGTCATCCTCGGGTCATGCCCAGTACGAAACCCCGTATGGCGCTACCGTCCCCGGCTACTACGCGCTGATTGCCCAGGCCTACCTGCACGCCTATGGCGCGAGCCCTGAACACTTTGCCGCCGTGGCGGTGTCTGGCCGACAGCATGCCTGTCTCAATCCGCACGCGGAAATGCGCAAGCCCATCACGATCGAAGATGTGCTTGCGAGTCGACTGATCGCCGATCCATTGCGATTGCTGGATTGTTCCCTGGTGTCCGATGGTGGCGCAGCGGTGGTCCTCACACGGGCTGATCGAGCCAGGCACTCACCACATGCACCGGTCTTTCTGTTGGGCGCTGGTGAGGGACGTGGCCATGAACACATCAGTCAGGCAGTGTCCCTGATCCACTCATCGGCTCGACAAAGCGGCGAACGGGCCTTCCTGATGGCAGGGCTCAAACCCGCAGATGTGGATTTTGCACAGATTTACGACTGCTTCACGCCGGTGGTGCTGATCGAGATGGAAGATCTTGGGCTGTGTGGCAAAGGTGAAGCCGGAGATTTTTTCCTGCGGGGAGATGGTGCGCCCGGCGGCCGACTGCCGATCAATACGCATGGCGGTTTGCTGTCCCACTGCCATCCGGGCAATCCTGGCTCCATGTTTGCCCTTACGGAATCGGTGCGACAGATCCGACGCGGAGCGGAAGCCCGTCAGGTGCAGGAAGCCGATATAGGATTGGTGCATGCGCAAGGCGGCATTCTCTCCAGTCACTGTACGGTACTGCTCGGTTCGGAGCGAACGTTGTGACGCCGGGCAAACCGCTGCCACCGGTCGATGCGCAGAGCCGGGCTTACTGGGCTGCCTGCAATGAAGGCCATCTTCTGGTCCAGCGATGCAAGGCATGCAACCACGTCCAGCACTACCATCGCGTACTGTGCAGGCAATGTGGTCACGACAGGCTGATCGACGTTCCAGCCAGTGGCGCCGGTACGGTGCGCAGTTTCACGGTAATCCGGCGAGCCGTGTCTGCAGCATTTGAAGCCGACGTTCCTTATGTGGTTGCGCTGATCGAACTCCAGGAGGGACCGACAGTCATGAGCAACATCATCAATACCCCGCTTGAGCAGATCGCGATCAACAAGCCGGTCATGTTGACCTTCGAACGGCGCAGCGAGGCGGTTGCGATTCCCCAGTTCCAGATCGTGGAGACCAGCAGATGAGCATTCGTATCCATCACGACGCATTCAAGAACCGTACCGAAGCGGAAGCCGCGGTCGTCCGTTCGGGGTTGGTCCTCATGGAACTCGATGTTCCGCCCGTGGAAAACACCAGCCACTGGCACGACTTTCACGCTGAACTCTATATTCTTGATGGTGACCTGCACTTTACGGATGTCGCGGGCGGCAAGACCCATGTCTGTCGTACCGGAAGCCATATCGTGGTGCCCCGATGGGCGCTGCATGCGGAGATGAGCCGCGGCGGTTATCACATCATCTTCGGCACCTCGGTCCCGCCGGCGGAATTTGGCGATCCGGTCAACCGTGTACCGGAGGATCTGAAGCGGTGACTCCCACTAACGAGGACACACCTCGCTCACGCTAACACACCCCACGCACCTCTGAACGAGGACACACCTCGACCCACGGGTATGCGCAGGGGTGGCCGGAATTGTCGTCTCAGACAGCGAACGCGAGGCGGAGCGATCTTGAGCCCGGAGCCCACTCCAGGTGCGGCGGGGGCAGGTTCCCGAACAATCGCTGGCCGGGATTCAAGGGAGGTGAAAAATGGGGGTTGGCCTGCGCCGTTTCATGAAAGCCCATCACGATCCAGCTCAGGCGGACAAACGATCCCCGAGCCGCTTCCAGTTCCGGGCGCTGCCCCAGGCCACCAGATCTCCCTCGGACCCATAGGCCCGTTGTCGCTTGTGAATACTGGCCACGTCCCGCAGCCAGCGCGCTTCCGGCGAGTCCTTCGGGAGGTTGGGTCGGTCGTCGATGATGACCTGCAGCAATTCAAGGTAAGCGCGCAGCGACAGGGGCAACACCCGTTCCGGGTCACCCAGGCCCACCGCCAACGGCCTCAG
>JBGSHJ010000035.1:0-49678 GCA_041752315.1 Pseudomonadales bacterium | reverse complement strand
GAGGTCAACCTGATCCATATTGCGAGTCTCTTACGGCTGTACGGTTTGGGGACAAACGCATGTTGGCATGCCGCACATGCGGCCAGCAACGGTCTGAAAATCACTTCAGGCACCTGCTGTTTTCACGGTGTAACCGAGTTTCTCCAGCTCCGGTTTCAGGCGCGCACGCTGCTCACCCTGGACCTCGATGACCCCATCACGAACGGTACCCCCTACCCCACACAACTTCTTGAAGCGGCTGGCCAGTGCCTCAAGTTCCACAGTGGGCAGCGGCAGGCCCCTGATCAGCGTCACGCCGGTACCTTTGCGGCCCTTGGTCTCCCGTGCGAGGCGAACGATTCCATCTCCCGTCACCGTGCTGTTCGGCGCGGCCGTTCCGCAGACACACTCGGCAACCAGGCGCAGACACTGCCGACAGCGCTGTGGATGGCCAGGATCCGTTGAATAAATCGGGTTGAATGAACCGCCGCGCGATGATGATGCCTTTCTTGACGAGCCCATGGCCTTCTAGCGAGGTATTCTCATGAACAGACCGGGCTGAAGCCTGATCGATGCCCCGGAACGAGGGTTGGCCCCGGAACGGGTTTTCCTTCCTGGTCCGTCGATGTCATGCGGCATACAGCAGTTCCAGATAACTTCGGGCACTGGCCCGCCATTCAAACCGCGCCGCGGCGGCGTTTGCCCGAATGTTGTTCCAGGGGTCGGCATCATTCTGCCAGAGGGTGAGTACCTGCTGGAATCGCTGCGCCAGGTCGAGCGCCGCTTCATCGGCGGTTGCGCCGCCAAAACTGAATCCATTGATATCGTCATCGACGGTATCCGCCAGGCCGCCAGTGGCATGCACCAGGCAAGGCTGGCCACCACGCATCGCCAGCATCTGGCTGATGCCGCAGGGCTCGAAGACGCTGGGCATCAGGAACAGGTCACCACTGGCATACAGAACGTCCGCCAGCGTGTCATCAAAACCCCGCAGGTAAAGCAGATTCGGACATCGCCCGGCCAGATCGATGAAAAATCGTTCACACGTTGCGTCTCCGGTGCCCAGCACGACAAACGTTGCCGTCTTGCTGGCCTCCATCAGCATGCTTTCCATCACCGATGACTCTTCGCCCGGCAATGGATGCATGAGCAGGCCAACTTTCTGTTCAACAAGCCTGCCAACGCAGGTGATCAGCATGGTCTTTTTCTTTCGCTTCTCGCCATGCAGCGCCGCGTGGTTGCGCAGTGCAAGATAGTGGGCGCTTGATACCAGTTCGTTTGCCGCGACCCAGCGGGTCAGGGTTTGCAGGATCACATCCAGCACGTGCGAGCGTGACTGTCGCTCCCGCCGGATCTCCGGATACTCGCAGCCATTGAGGATGCCATGCAGGCGACCCGCATCCGCTGCCGAACGCAGGTCGGTTTCGAGGCCTTCTCCACCATGGTGGAAATCCCCGTTCGGCTGGAGAACCTCACGCGCATAACCTGGAGATACCAGATGCACACGATCTGCCAGGTTGATCCCCAGGCGCATCGGGTTGTAACAATCCTGAAAACGTGGATCGATGCCGGCCTCAGGACAGCAACGGTCAGGGAACCAGGACCGGAAGGATGATGGCGGTCCGGACAGCGGACGCTGTCCTTGCAGCGCCAGATTGTGCACCGTGAAGACGGTGCGTGGCCTGCCTTGTGATTGATCCGTTGGCAGGAACAGCAGTATGCCCGCCGTATGCCAGTCGTGCAGATGCAGTACATCGAGCCCTGGCCAGAAGTTCTCTTCGATACACCGTGCCACTCCGGCACAGAACAGCGCATAAAGATTGGCGTCGGTCGCAAACGGTGCCGACGAGTCGTCATGATGATAGATCTGACCGGCCGGCTGACCAAACAACGGATGGTGCAAAACCCATTGCACAACGGAGGATCTCGTCGTCGCAAGTCGGTACAGGCCAAGACGCTGCTCAAAACCGGCAAACATCACGCTGACGGTTCCCTGCAGCGTGGCATCGGTCCGTAGCTGATAACTTCCATAGGACGGAACCAGCACATCCACCGCATGTCCCTGCCCGGTCAGCGCAGGTGGCATCTGGGCGATCACATCGGCCATGCCACCGACCTTGCCACCAGGCAGCGCGCCGTTTTCTGCGGCGACCATGAGAATGCGCATGATCAGCGTGTCGAGTGCAGCGGCTGACCCATCATGTCGGGAGTGACCAGCACCACACCACTTTCCGTAACCCGCATGCCTCGTGCCCGATCCTCGGCATGATCAATGCCAACCCGCGTGCCGGGTGGCAGAAAGACACCCCGATCAATGATGCACTTGTTGAGCTGACAGCCTCGCCCGATCTCGCAGTCCGGCAGGATCACGGATCGTTCGATGGTCGAATAGGAATGCACACGCACATTCGAGTTGATCAGTGATTTGCGAATGGTGGCTCCGGAGATAATGCAGCCCCCGGAGATCAGCGAGTCCACGGCATACCCACGTCGATCATCATCATCGAACACGAACTTTGCCGGTGGCAGCTGCGACTGTGCGGTACGGATCGGCCAGTCGATATCGTAGATGTTCAGTTCCGGGTCCGGCTCCACAAGCTCCATGTTGGCCTTCCAGTAGCTGTCCAGCGTACCGACATCCCGCCAGTACGCCTGCACCATGGAGTTTTCGTTCCTGAACGAGTGGGCAAATACCCGGTAGCGGTTGACTACGTACGGAATGATGTCAAAACCAAAATCATGCTTGGACTTCGGGTCATCCGAATCACGAATGAGCTGTTCAAAGAGGAATCGTGTGTTGAACACGTAAATGCCCATCGAGGCAAGGCTGTAACCCGGCTGATCCGGCAGTTCGGCGGGATGTTCGGGCTTTTCCTGGAAGGCCTGGACACGATCCGTGGAATCCACCTGCATGACACCCAGGGTCCGAACCGCTTCGGCGGAGGGCACCGGCACGCAGCCAACCGTCATGTCCGCTTCATTCTTGACATGGGCGGCAATCATCGTGCCGTAGTCCATCTTGTAGACATGATCACCCGCCAGAATGACGACGTATTCCGGTGCAACGGAGCGGATGATATCCAGATTCTGGAACACGGCGTCTGCCGTTCCCTTGTACCAGTCGTCGGAGGTCCGCTGCTGCGCGGGTAGCACCTCTACAAACTCGTTGGTCTCCTTGCGGAAGTGTGTCCAGCCGGCGATCAGGTGGCGAATCAGCGAATGGGATTTGTACTGGGTCAGTACTCCCACACGGCGGATCCCCGAGTTGGCACAGTTCGACAGCGTGAAGTCGATGATCCTGAACTTGCCACCAAAGTGCAGTGCAGGTTTCGCTCGCCACTCCGTCAGCTCATAGAGGCGGGTGCCCCGGCCACCGGCAAGGATGAGCGCCATCGTGTTGCGGGTGAGCTTGGTGACAAAACGGGGCCCTTCCTGATTCAGCAGCGCGGGATTCTTGATGTCCATCAATTGTTTCTCTGAAAAATTCCTGTCTTCCCGGCTAGTATAGCCGCCCGCTCATCAGTCAACTCCCCGGCGGTAACCCGCCACATCCAATTGCCGCCAATCACACCCGGCACGTTGAATCTGGCCCAGCCGCCCTGGCCAAGCAGATCCTGCATGGGGATGATCACGAGTCGGGCACGACTGCGCATTGCGGTGTCGATCAGCAGGTCCACGACATCGGACGTTTCCCCCAGCGCCGCAACGCGGAGTCGGGTCGATTCATCCAGGCTGTCGTACCAGCCGCGTGTGGTGTTGTTGTCGTGTGTACCGGTGTAGCAGACCACGTTTTCTTCGATGTTGTCCGGCGCGTGCGGATTGGCAGGATCACCATCAAAGCCGAACTGCAACACCCGCATCCCGGGCAGTCCCAGGGACCCCCTGAGTGCATGGACGCTGTCCTTGAGCAGGCCCAGGTCTTCAGCAATCAGTGGCAACTCTCCAAGCGCGTTGCGAATGGCCGAAAAAAACGCCGCGCCCGGACCGGTCAACCACTCCCCTTCAACCGCCGTCGGGCACGAGGAAGGTATCGACCAATAGGAATCGAAGCCGCGAAAGTGATCCAGACGGATGAGATCAAACAGGGAGGCTGCATGCCCCAGGCGCGCACGCCACCAGGCAAAACCATCCCTGGCATGGCGTTCCCAGAGATAAAGCGGGTTACCCCAGCGCTGCCCTGTCTCACTGAAATAATCCGGCGGTACACCAGCAATGGTATTGGGCGACCCGTCCGCAGCCAGATCGAACAGGTCTCGGGCGCACCAGACTTCACAACTGTCGTGTGCGACGTAGATCGGGCAATCCCCGATGATCCGGATACCTGCGTCATGTGCGGCGTGGCGCAACGACTGCCACTGCTCGTGAAACCAGAATTGTTCGAGTTTGCACTGGTACAGCGCGTCGGCATGTTCATCGGCAAACTTCTGCAGGGCCACCGGATCACGATCCGCAAATTCCCGTGGCCACAAGTGCCACGGCAGTCGATCAAACAGGGCCTTCAGCGTCGTGAACAGAGCGTGGTCTTCCAGCCAGTGGGCCTGAGCGATGAAGGTATCCACACGCGCGCGCTCAGCCGCCGAGGCAGACGCAACAAATGCCTCGCCCGCCTTCCGCAGTGCATCGCTCTTGTGTTCGATCACCCATTCGAAGTCAACCTTCGAAGGATCCAGCGGGCACTGCGGCGGGTCAAACCCCAGCGACTCGAGACTGATCAGCAGCGGATTGCCGGCGTAGGAAGACAACAGTTGATACGGTGATTCGCCATACCCTGTCGGGCCAATGGGGAGCACCTGCCAGTATCGTTGTCCGGCTTGTTTCAGCCAATCCAGGAAACGGAAAGCCTCCCTGCCCAGTTCACCGATGCCGGAAGGTCCCGGCAGACTTGTGACATGCAGGAGCACACCGCTGGCGCGATCGGGCAGAACACTTGCCATCAGCCACGCACATGCCAGATATCGCTGTTGTACTCGCGGATCGTTCGATCAGACGAAAAGTGCGACGACGACGCCGTATTCATCAGGCTCATGCGGTGCCATCGCTGCGGATCGGCAAACGCGCTCTCCACCTGTTGCTGGGTGTCGACGTAGGTTCGGAAGTCGGCAGCAATCATCCACGGGTCCTGCGGATTGCGAATGTGTGCGATCACGTCATCAAAGATGCCTGGCTCGAACAGGTTGAACTGGCCACCTTCAAGCAGGGCCATCACCCGGGACAGGTCTGCGTCTTCGTGAATGATCCGGTTGGGGTCATAGGTGCTACGTTGCGCTGCAACCTCTTCCGCGGTCAACCCGAACAGGAAAAATGCATCAGTCCCGACCCGCTCGAGAATCTCGATATTGGCGCCGTCGGCGGTACCGATCGTGACCGCACCATTCATCATGAGTTTCATGTTGCCCGTGCCGGATGCTTCCTTGCCGGCAGTTGAAATCTGTTCGGAAAGATCGGTGCCGGGGCAGATACGCTCCATGGCGGACACCGAATAGTTCTGCAGAAAGGCCATGCGCAACCGGCCGTCGAGAGACTCGTCATCATTGACACACTGGGCAACATTGTTCACCAGTTTGATGATCTTCTTGGCCATGGCGTAACCTGGAGCCGCCTTGCCACCGATCAGTACCATCCTGCCAGGACCGCTGACCTGATCACCCCGATGAATGCGGTCATACAGGTGGATCACGTGCAGGACGTTCAGGAGCTGGCGCTTGTATTCGTGGATGCGCTTGACCTGAACATCGACCAGCATCTGTGGCGCAAAGTCCACTCCCGCCACTTCGCTGACGTACCGCGCCAGCTGCTTCTTGTTGGCCAGGCGAACTTCGCCCCAGCGCGCCAGAAAGGAGGTGTCGTTCTGGTAATCACCCAGGCTGCTGATCTGGGTCAGGTCTTCAAGCCAGCCCGAACCGATCGCCTGCGTGATCAGGCGCGACAGCGCCGGATTACAGTGGGAGAGCCAGCGTCGTGGCGAGACACCGTTGGTCTTGTTGTTGAACTTGGCCGGGGTGTACTCACTGAAATCGCGGAACAGCTGGGTTTTCAGGAGCCGGCTGTGCAGCGCGGCAACACCGTTGACGGAGAAGCTGCCGACCACCGCCAGATGCGCCATGCGCACCTGCGGATAGGGACCTTCCGTGATGATGGACATGCGCCGCTGACGGTCCTGGTCACCGGGCCAGGTACGTGCCACGGCCGCCATGAATCGGGCATTGATCTCGCGGACGATCTCGAACACCCGAGGCAGCATGCGGGCAAAGAGGTCGACGGACCAGACCTCCAGTGCTTCGGGCAACAGCGTGTGATTGGTATAGGCCATGGTCCGGCTGGTGATCGACCATGCCTCGTCCCAGCCCAGCCGGTGTTCGTCCATCAACAGGCGCATGAGTTCGGCCACCGCAATGGCGGGATGGGTATCGTTGAGCTGGAAACAATGCAGCGACGCAAAATCGGCGAAGTCGCGGCCGTGATCGCGTGTCCACTGCGCCAGCACATCCTGCAGGCTTGCTGATACCAGCAGGTACTGCTGTTGCAGACGCAGCGCCTTGCCGTTCTCCGACGCATCGTTGGGATACAGGACCATGGTGATGCTGTCAGCCGCGTTTTTCTGAGCGACCGATTCGGCATAACCACCGGCGTTGAACTCGCCAAGATCAAACTGCGCGGTGGCCTCGGAAGACCACAGCCTGAGCGTGTTCACAACGCCGTTTCGATCGCCGGGAATGGGCAGATCGTAAGGCACGGCCATCACGTCACTGCTGTCGACCCAGCGATAGCGAAGTGCACCCTGTTCATCCTGGTAGGCTTCGGACCGGCCATAAAATCGCACCAGCCGAGTGAGCTCCGAACGTTCGATTTCCCAGGGATAACCCCGCAGCAACCAGTGATCCGGCTGTTCGATCTGATAACCATTTTCGATGGCCTGATGAAACATGCCATAGTCGTAGCGGAGGCCATAACCGGTGACCGGCAGATCCATGCTGGCGCAACTGTCGAGGAAACAGGCCGCCAGACGCCCGAGGCCACCGTTGCCCAGGCCGGCGTCAGATTCTTCTGCCTGTACTTCTTCAAGCCGTGCGCCCAGTTCACACAGTGCTTCCCGGGCTGGCAGTTCAAGATCCAGGTTCTTGAGCGTATTGGAGAGCGTACGACCCAGCAGAAACTCCATGGAGAGATAAAAAACCCGCTTCTCCGCGTCCTGATGGCGGCGTTCCTTGGTCTGTCGCCACTCATCGAACACCCGGTCGCGCACCGCCATCGCCGTCGCCAGATAGAGGTACCAGGAAGATCGCTCGTCCTCGGTGCGCCCGAGGGTGGTGGCAAAGTGCCGGTCGATTCGCTTGCGCATGGTTGCGGACTTCATGGTGATCAGACTCCTTCTTCGATCCTTGAATGCAGGACTGTGACGGATTGCGGGGCAACCAGCACGTAACCTTCTGCGGAATTCAACTCGGGTACACCCGTGGCCCGCGATGAATCCAGTTGATACTGCCACTGTCGGCCGGGCAACGGCAGCTGAAAGCTCACAGGTTCCGACGACCGATTGAAACAGCAGATCTCGAGCAAGGTGCTGTCGGCTCGCAACAGCGCAAAGGGGCAATCCGCTGCGTGCCAGTCTGCCTCTTCCAGATCCTTGCCATCCGCTCGCAGCCAGGCGAGCGCTGCGTCGACAACCGTGTTTGCAGGATTGTTTGCACCCGGTGCCGGCACGTCTTCGGCGCGCCATGCCTGGTGCACAAATTTCAGCCGCCAGATGGGATTCGACATCGCTCGCAGTTCGGAAAGCCGGTGGATGAAGCCGATCAGCGCATGTTCGCTGTTCCACTGCAGCCAGCCCAACGGACCATCCTGGCAGTACGCGTTGTTGTTGCCTTGTTGGGAATTGCCAAATTCATCGCCGCCGAGCAGCATGGGCGTGCCCTGGGCCAGGAACAGCGTCGTGAGCATCGCGCGTTTGCGTCGTTCCCGGGCGGCCTGCAGCACCGGGTCGGCCGTTTCGCCTTCGTGACCCATGTTGTCGCTCAGATTGTGGGCGTGCCCATCCCGATTGTTTTCGCCATTGGCGAGATTGTGCTTGTCGTTGTAGGTCACCAGATCCTGCAGCACAAACCCGTCGTGCGCCGTGACAAAGTTGATGCCGCCCGCCGGTGTTCGACCGTCATGCTCGAACAGTTCGTTCGAGCCATGCAGGCGGCGACCCAGATCCGCCTGGGCACCATGATCCCCCCGCCAGTAAGCCCTGACCGTATCGCGGAAGCGGTCATTCCATTCCCGCCACGGCGCAGCAAAGGCACCCAACTGGTAACCGTTCGGGCCAACATCCCAGGGCTCGGCGATCAGGCGTCGTCCGGCAAGTTGTGGATCGGTGGCGATTTTCTCCAGCAGGCCATTGCTGGCGGAAAAGTGGTCACCCTGACGACCCAGGGTGACCGCGAGGTCAAACCGGAAACCATCGACATCCAGTGCCTGCACCCAGTAGCGCAGGCTGTCGAGTACCAGTCGCTCGACGGCCGGGTGAGTAAAGTTCAGCGTGTTGCCACAACCCGTGACGTCGATGAAGACACCTTGTTCGGATTGAGCGTCAAAACGATAGTACGTCAGGTTGTCGAGACCACGCATCGACAGGATGGGGCCTTGTGCCCCCCCTTCAGCCGAGTGGTTGAACACGACATCGAGGACCACTTCGATACCCGCGTCATGAAACGCACGAACTGCACCGGCCAGCTCCTGCATGGCCAGTGGAGCCTGCTGCGCATAGGTGTTGTGCGGCGCCATGAACGCCAGCGGGTTATACCCCCAGTAATTGGTGAGCCCCAGTTCGGTCAGGTGTGGCTCGTCGATGTGATACTGCACCGGCATGAGTTCAATGACAGTCACCCCCAGCCGCTTCAGGTGCGCAATGAGAAAGGGATGTGCCAGACCGGCATAGGTCCCTCGCAGCGGTGCGGGTATTGCCTCGCAGAGCCGGGTCAGCCCGCGCACATGCGCTTCATAGATCAGCGGAGAGTGGGTCCTGACAGACGGGCCCACGCCCAGTCCTTGCGGCACCGGCTGCGTGACAACACTCTTGGGGATGAACAGAGCGTTGTCGGTCGACGGCTCGCCGGATTCCCCGACAAAGTGCGACGGATGCTGGATGTACGCGCCGCTCAGCAGACGGGCATAAGGATCGATCAGCAGTCTGGCCGGATCGAAGAACAGGCCGCGCGCAGGCTCGAATACACCATGGGCGCGAAAGCCGTAACGGAGTCCGGCACGTGCTTTGGGGAAAAATCCATGCCACACGTCACCCGTACGTTCGGGCAGCGGCAGGCGCATGTATTCACGATCCGACTGATCAAAAAGACACAGGTCGATTGCAACTGCGCGTTCGCTGTAGACGGCAAAATTGACGCCACCGTCAACGCAGGTGCTGCCAAGGATCGAGGCTTCGCCCCGCTCAAGCCTGCGCGAGGTCATGTTCAATGGCTGACCTGCTTGAAGACCACGGTCGCCAGTGGCGGCAGAGTCATGGCCAGTGAATGGTCCTGACCATCCATGGGCCGGGGATCAGCGGTCAAGCCACCCAGGTTGCCCACGTTACCGCCTCCATAACGGTCCGAGTCGGTATTGAGCAGCTCGCGATAAAAACCGCCAGCTGGCACACCGATCCGGTAGCCACTGCGGACTACGGGTGTGAAATTGCAGACCACGACGACCACTTCCCCGGCCTCGCCCCGGCGCATGAACGCAATGACGGAGTTGACCGAATCGTCTGCACGCAGCCAGGCAAACCCCGCAGCCTCGCAATCCAGGCCAAACAGGGCAGGCTCGGTGCGGTAGACCCGGTTGAGATCCTTGACAAGGGATTGCACACCACGGTGTTCATGGTGGGCAAGCAGATGCCAGTCGAGGCCAACATCGTGATTCCATTCAGACTGTTGTGCAAATTCACCACCCATGAACAGAAGCTTTTTTCCCGGATGAGCCCACATGAATCCCAGATACGCGCGCAGATTGGCAAACTGGCACCAGCGATCCCCGGGCATCCTGCCAATCAGGGAGCGTTTGCCGTGCACCACTTCATCATGGCTCAGCGGCAGAATATAGTTCTCGGAGAACGCGTAGTGGAGTCCGAAGGTTAGCTCGTGGTGGTGATGTGATCTGTGAACCGGATCGCGGGAGACGTACTTCAAGGTGTCGTTCATCCAGCCCATGTTCCATTTGAACCCAAAACCCAGTCCGCCATCGTGGACCGGACGGGACACGCCAGGCCACGCGGTGGACTCCTCGGCGATGGTGACAAGTCCCGGGAATCGACTGTAGAGCTGCGTGTTCATGGCTTGCAGGAAGCTGACCGCACCCAGATTTTCCCGGCCGCCGTGAACATTGGGCAGCCACTGCCCTGGCTTGCGGCTGTAGTCCAGATAGAGCATCGACGCCACCGCATCGACCCGGATCGCATCGAAGCCAAACCGTTCGATCCAGGCGACCGCATTGCTGAGCAGGAAGCTGCGCACCTCATGTCGATCGAAGTTGTACACCAGTGTGCCCCAGTCCGGATGTTCACCCAGTCTCGGGTCTTCATGTTCATACAGCGCCGTGCCATCGAAGCGGCGCAAACCGTGGGCATCGTTGGGGAAGTGTCCTGGCACCCAGTCGAGGATCACGCCGATGCCTGCGTGGTGGCAGCGATCCACCAGCCTCTGCAACGCCCGGCCCTCGCCAAATCGGCTGGCCGGGGCAAACAGGCCGGTTGGCTGGTAACCCCAGGACCCTTCAAAAGGGTGTTCGGCGAGGGGCATGAACTCGATATGCGTGAACCCCAGGTCCTTGACGTATGGCACCAGTTCGTCCGCCAGATCGTCGTAGGTGTAATGCCGTCCATCGGGGTGCCGACGCCAGGAACCGGCGTGCAGTTCATAGATCGACATCGGCTTTCTTCGGTCAGCGGTGCCGTGGGTGGGTCGTTGCACCGGTGACAGTGGTCCGGCCAGCAGCGACGCCGTGCCCGGGCTTGCCTGGTGCCAGAGTCCCAGTGGATCAGCTTTCAGCAGCAACTCCCCATGCTGCGTGAGGATTTCGAACTTGTAGTGTGTGCCTTCGGTGAGCACTGATCGCTCGGTGTGTTCAGGAATGAACAGTTCCCAGATCCCTGCATCATGATGCCTGCGCATCACATGCCGGCGACCGTCCCAGCCGTTGAAGTCCCCAACTACCGAAACACGGCGCGCATTGGGCGCCCACACCGCAAAGCGGTAACCGGGGCACTGCAGCAGTTCCATGGGGATGGCCCCCAGCCAGTGATGCAGGTGAACGTCTGTCCCTGCCTGAAACGCCGAAAAATTCTCCCGTCCGAGCGTGGGCGGAAATCGATACGGATCCTCGATTTCGAACCAGCCGTTGCCGTCGTTGACTCGCAAACGGTAAGGCACCACGGCGTTGAGGCCAGGCATGGTCGCACCAAACAGGTGCACGTCCATGGCGTGGCTGTGCAGGCGCACGGGCTGATGATCTGCGGCCAGCAGCACAACCTCGACCGATCGGATGCTCGGCAGGAAAGCCCGGACGACCACACCCGCGGGACCTGCGTGCATGCCCAGCCAGCGAAAGGGATCATCGCACTGGCCAAGGCTCAGCGCGGCTGCAATGCCTTCCGGCAGCGCAATGGGGTCTGTATTCATCCGGTCCCTGACGATCATTCGCTTCCTGAGGATGCCTTTCCTTCGAGCGTCTTGCCACACGCCTCGCAGGATACAGGCCAATGTTCCAGTGTAGCGGTCGAGACCCGAACGCGCAGATCGGGTCGGTCAGGCGACCGGAACAATCACCGGCGTGCCAGGTCAGGGTCCATCAGAGATCGGTCAGGAGGTGGATGATCACCTGGCGCCAACGGCTGATGATGCGGGCATCTTCCACCACGTAGTCCGGTGTGAACTCTCCCTGTTCAGGAGTCTGTTCATGGATTTGGGGAGACGCCACAAGCTGCGCCCGGAATCGATCCAGGTGTCGATCCAGCCACATCCGGCCGGCTACCAGGTGGATGCCCCTCGACTCCGTTTCCATGGGGCGATACGCGGCGATGTTGCGACGCAGGCCGGGCGGGATCGCGTTCCACGCTGCCAGGTCGTCGTCTACCGGCTCCGTTTCCCGGGCGTCCGCACGCTCAAGGTGTCGGCGTCGCCACGCGTTTGCGAACACCCCCGGTCCCTGACTGAACACCTTCACCGCAGCACGACCCAATCGCCCCATCAGGGTGGTTGCCGGGACCTGGCGTGGTACACGCAAGGCAGGTTCGAGCATCACCACGTCGACCGGTGTGTTGATGGCCTGTCGCAATTGCGCTCCCAGTGCATAGGCCACGAGCCCACTGTAGCCGTATCCCACGATCACCTGCCGACCCTGCAGATCCAGCGCCTCAAGCTCTGCCATGTAGCGTTTCACCGCGCCTGCAATCCCGAAGCCATGGAACCGTTCCGGCTCCACAGAGCCGCTGCCAAGGCACAGGATGCCGACATCAGCCGGCAACTCCTGCAACCATTCAACGACATGTCCGCCAACGCAGATCACGTTGCCACGCCTTGCGACCGGGCGGACAACACCGAGAAACCTCCCCTCGGCCGTCACTGGAATCAGCAGGGGTCGGCGAGGAGCCAGACGGTCCGCCAGTTCGCCAATCGTCGGGGCTTCAAACAGCGTTCGCAGCGGCGCTTCGATCTGCAGCGATGCCCTGACCCGTGTCATCACCCGCGCTGCCAGCAGTGAATGCCCACCGAGAGCAAAAAAGTTGTCGTGGATGCCCACGCGTGCGACCTGGAGCACCTCACACCAGATCTCGGCGATCTGCACTTCGGTGGTCGTCCTCGGGGCGACAAAACCGTACGCCAGGACGGAATTCGACTGACCCGGTGCGGGCAGGGACTTGCGATCAACTTTCCCGCTGGCAGTCAGTGGCAGGCGATCGAGAACCACGTAAACCGCCGGCTGCATGTGCTCTGGCAGACGACCTCTCAGCCAGAATCTGACATCCGCTTCATCCAGCACACCCGTGGCATCACTGACAAGATAGGCCACCAGCCAGGGGTCTGCCGGTCGATCTTCACGCAAGGCCACAACGGCCTGCGCGACCGCCGGGTGGGACATGAGCGCCGCCTCGATCTCGCCCGGTTCGATCCGGAAACCCCGCAATTTCACCTGCTCATCGAGTCGACCGAGGAATTCAAGGTCGCCCTCCGCCCGCCAGCGCACCAGGTCGCCGGTCCTGTACAGACACGTCCGTGGATCGGCAGAAAACGCATCGATCACAAACCGTGCTGCGGTCAGCTCAGGCCGGTTGAGATAACCAGGACTCACCCCGGCACCGCCTATGCACAGTTCACCCGGGACACCCACGGGTACGGGCTGCAGCTTCTCATCCAGGACATACACCTGGGTATTGGCGATCGGTCCGCCGATGGATCCGGGACGGCTGTTGTCACAGACACGGCAGATCGTCGACCAGATCGTTGTCTCGGTCGGTCCGTACAGGTTCCAGAGCGCATCACTCCGGTCAGCCAGCGCCACAGCCAGCGGGTGGGGCAATGACTCGCCACCACAAAGGATCGTCAGACCAGACCTGCCCTTCCATCCGTGGATCACCAGCATCTGCCAGGTGGTCGGTGTTGCCTGCATGATGGTCGCGCCAAACAGGTCGATGGACGCTGACAACGCTGCGGGATCCCCAACGACTTCAGCCGGTGTTATCCCGACACACGCACCCACCGACAGCGGCAGCATCAACTCGAGGACGGAGATATCAAACGTGGGCGTTGTCACACTCAGCAATCGATCAGAGGCTGTGATACCGGGGCGAACGGCCATCGACTGAAGCAGGTTGACCACCGCGGAGTGACGTACCTGCACTCCCTTGGGCTGACCGGTGGAGCCGGAGGTGTACGTGACATAGGCAAGATCGCTGGAATCTGTTTTCCGCGAGGGATGGGTGGAGTCCGGACTCCCCGACCACCGATCCGGCTGATCCACGCAGACAACCTCACCGGTGTACTGCGGGAGCCGGTCGAGCAGCCGCGTCTGTGTAACCAGCAAACGCACGCCTGCATCCTGCAGCATGTACCCGAGCCGCTGTGCAGGATGATCAGGATCCAGCGGCACATAGGCCGCGCCTGCCTTCAGCACACCCAGGATGCCAACGACCAGATCCAGAGAACGTTCAACAAACAGGGCAACCCGGGCCTGCGCGGCAACACCGATCCCCAGCAGGTGATGTGCAAGCCGGTTCGCACGTGCGTTCAGTTCCCCATAGGTCAATTGCTGGTCTGCAAAGATCACGGCCAAACGGTCCGGCGTTTTGGCTGCCTGCCCTTCGAACAACCCATGCACCGTCTGTTCTTCCGCCAGGCCTGCAGCGGTATCGTTCCACAGCCGTATCACTTGCTGCCGCTCTGCATTTCCCAGCAGGGGAAGCTCGTCAATCGGACGCTGCGGATCGTCTGCGATCCCTTCCAGGAGAATCCGGAAGTGACCTGCCATGCGGATGATTGTCCCGGCCTCAAACAGATCGGTGCTGTATCTGAAGATACCTGCCAGCGCTGCCCCCTGCGGCAGCAGATTCAGTTCGATATCATAGTTCACCCGCTCGCTGCTGTTTGGCAGCAGGGAGGGCAGCGCGGACACCCCCAGCCCATCCAGATGCAGGTTTTGTTCGGCCAGATTCAGCAGCTGGAACATGACCTGCACCAACGGGGCCCGATCGAGATGGCGTTCTGGACGAAGTTCTTCAACCAGTTTTTCGAAGGGGATTTCCTGGTGTTCGTAAGCCGCCAGGGAGGCCTGCCGGACGCGGACCAGCAACTCGTTGACAGTGGGGCTTCCGGACAGATCCACCCGGATGACCACCGTGTTCACAAAAAAGCCGATCAGGTTTTCGAGTTCGGTATGCAGTCGCCCGGCCATCGGTACGCCCACCGCAATATCGTCTTGACGTGCATACCGGGACAACAGGATCTGGAACGCGGCCAGCAACAGCATGTGCAGCGTGACACCGGTTGTTTGGCTCAGCGCATGCAGTCGGGCGACGAGCTCCGCCGGTAACTCAAAATCATGCCGGCCGCCCTGATGACTCATGCGTGGCGGACGCGGTCGGTCCGTAGGCAGTTCCAGCGGTTCGAGCCCGGCCAGTTGCGTGCGCCAGTAGTGCATCAGTGATTCGAGTCGCACGCCCTGCAGCATCTGGCGTTGCCACTGGCCAAAGTCGGCGTAACGGACCGGCAGTTCCGGCAGTTGTGGCGTGGTCCCGTTCGAGAAGGCGACATAGAGGGCGTCGAGTTCGCGCCACAACAATCGCAATGAAGTGCCATCGGTCGCGATGTGATGCATCGTCAACAGCATCACGTGTCTGTCAGGCGCAAATTTCAGCAGGGAGGCCCTCAACATGAGATCCCACTCGAGATCAAACGGTTTCTCCATTTCCCGTCGGCGTCTGGAGGCCAGTTCGTTGTTCTGTTGTTCCAAAACGAGTTCCGGAGCGAGTGCGGGAGCGAGTGCGGGCGAGAGCACTGTCAGATCGACAACCTCGACCACAAGCTTCCGATCCGCCGTCGCAATGAGCTGTACCGGTTCCTGGTCCTGGTCCTGCAGGCGGAACGTCGTTCGCAACGGCTCGTGCCTGGCCACAATGGCCTGGAATGAGTGAACCAGTGCATCGACGTTGAGGTTCCCCGTGATTGCCCATGCATAAGAAAGGTTCCAGGCGGTCGCCTCCCCTTCCATCTGCTCAAGGAACCACAATCGCTGCTGCGCAAACGACAGCAGGGGCGGTCCATTGGACTCACGATCGATCCGGACCAGAGGTGCGGCCACCGCGCTCGTTCCCTGACTGCGAATAGCCTCAATGTCGCCAGCCAGTTCCGCAATCGTTGGCGCCTCGAACATTCGCGGCAACGGTACGTCGACCTTCATTGACGAAGCGATCCGCGCTTTCACGCGGGTGGCCAGCAGCGAGTGTCCTCCCAGCGCAAAAAAATCATCGTGTATGCCTGGCGACTCCACCCCAAGGACATCGCTCCAGATACGCGCCAGGTCACGCTCGACTTCGCTTCGAGGTGCCACGTGACCGGTCGCGACTGTCGGCCGAGTTTCATCCGGCAATGGCAGCGCCCGGCGATCCACCTTGCCATTGGGTGTCAGGGGCATGGACCTGAGCATTACAAAACGGGCCGGGATCATCACGCCGGGCAATCGGGAGCCCAGGAACTTCTGCAGAACCTCATGCTGTAAGGGTGTCCCTTCGCGGGGCACAACCCACGCGAGCAGTTTTTTTGCACCGTCAGCGCCCGTCACGGCGCCGACATGACAGGAAGCCACGTCAGGTTGCAGGGATAGAATGCTTTTGACTTCGGCAGGTTCCACTCGAACGCCGCCGATCTTGATCTGATCATCCAGACGACCGGCAATTTCAAGCACGCCATCGGGTCGAACTCGTCCCAGATCACCGGTGTGATACAGCAGGTCGTCGGGATCACCGGAAAACGGGTTTGGTCTGAATCGCTCGCGGGTCTGCTCGGTGTCGAGGTAACCCAGACTGCGGAATGGCGTGCGAATGACAATCTCGCCCAGTTCCCCGATACCGCAGCGCTGGCCACCCGTCTGCATCACCAGCAGCTGGGTCTGCGGCAGCGGGCTGCCGATCGGCTGCATCCCGCCATGCAGCGTGACCGTGGAGGGAACGCGATACCACGACTTGGCCAAAGTGGTTTCGGTCGGTCCGTACAGATTCACGATATCGCCCGAAAAGCGTGTGCGCCATGCGTTCACCAGCGTGTTCATGAGGGGCTCGCCCGCCATGAAGAGCAGTCGGAAGTCTTGCAGCGACACGCCTTCGGGAATGAGGCTCAGCCAGTTCTGCAGTCGCGACGGCACACCGTGCAGGATGGTCACGCGCTGTTGGTCCAGCCACGGCCAGAGCACACTCGGGTCGTCGACGGACCCTTCCGGGATACATAGGCGTGCGCCGCTGGTCAGCGGCAGGAAGATCTCGCGCATGACCACGTCAAACGAAATTCCGGTGACCTGGGCGATACGGTCATCCGGTCCCACCGCAAACTGGTCGCGCTGCCAGTTGATGAAATGACTGAGACCCTCGTTGCTGCCGATCACCCCCTTGGGTGTACCGGTCGTACCTGACGTGTAAAAGACATACGCCGAATCCTCCGGGAATCGCGCCGCCGGCGATGGCTCGCGTTGACCTCGAGGGACGTCGCTGATCAGTGTGGCCTCCCCCTGCTCTCCATCAACCTGGAGGAGACCACGATCCCTCGCGAGTGCCTGGGCGTCCGGTGTGAATTCACCGACGGCGACGAGGATCCTGCAGCCTGCATGCTCGGCCATGAATCGCTGACGCGGTGGCGGCTGTTTCGGATCGATGAGAACGAGTACCGCGTCGCCGTGCAAAACACCGACAACCGTGCTGACCAGACCAAACGAAACCCGGCCATACACGGCGATCGGTGTGCCTGGTCCGACACCCTGTTTTTGCAATGCCTCGAGAATCCGTTGCGCGGCAAACCACAGTTCGGCGTAGCGCCACTCCGAATTCCCGCGGACAACGGCGATCCGTTCCGGCGATCGCCTGGCAAAACGCTGGACCTGGTCGGTAACACGCACCTGCACGGGGCTTGCCATTTCGACACGGGGATCGGGCAGCAATCGGCCCGCCGATGCGGTCAGCAGTTCGAAGGACCCGATCGAGCGATCCGGTGCATCAGCCACCTGCTCCAGAAGAAACCGGTACTGCTCAAGAAATTCACCCATGCGACCGGCGCTGAACAGGTCGGGGTTGTACACCAGGTCCATGTGAATCTGGTCGGTCGACTGTTGAACATAGACGGTCAGGTCGTACTTCGAGGGCAGCACAAAATTTGAAACCGGCTCGATGGCCAGCTCCGGGGACTGCCATTGAGGCGGCGCCATGGCCCCGCCATTGAACAACACCTGGACAAGCGGGCTGTAAGCCAGACTCCGCTCGGGCTGCAGACTCTGGACGAGTCGGTCAAAAGGCAGCTGCTGGTGTTCATAGGCAGCCAGCGCATGCTGATGGACCTGCTTCAACAGATCTCTGAACGTCTGCTGGGCAGACAGATCCGTTCGAATGGCCAGCACGTTCAGAAACAGGCCGATCAACGGCTCGTGCTCTGAACGTATGCGGCCGGCAACCGGAATGCCCACGACCACGTCGTGCTGGCCGGACAACCGGCTCAGCAAGAGCTGGAACGTGGTCAGCAGCACCGTGAACTTCGTGGTGCCCATCTGCCTGCCCAGCGCATCGATCGCGCTGGACAACCCGGTAGTCAGATTCAGGTCACAATGCTCGCCACGTTGAGCTCCGGTTTCAGGGCGTGGCCAATCGGCAGGCAGTTCAAGTACCGCCGGGGCATCACGCAATCGCTCACGCCAGTAATCGAGCAGCCCTCTTTCGAGCTCACCCTGCAAAAGCTCGCGCTGCCATCGGGAATATTCGGCATAACGCATCGGCAGATCCGGGAGGGGTGACGGATCTCCCGCGCTGAACGCCTTGTAGAGGGTCGAGAGTTCGCGCAACAGGACAGCGGTGGACCAGCCATCACTGGCGATGTGGTGCATCACCACCATCAGGACGTGATCGTTCTCGTCAAGTTGCAACAGTTCCGCACGCAGCATCAATCCGTCGCCCAGATCAAATCCCACGCTGGCCTGTTGCTGACACCACGCAGCAGTCTCCGCCTCCCTGCGTGCAGGGTCGTCGAGAACTGACCGTTGATGCGGGAGATCGAACCTCCGCGGGGGCCGGATGATCTGTATCGGTTGTTCACCGTCGATCACGATGCTGGTACGCAACGGCTCGTGGCGGCGAATGATCTCTTCAACCGAACGTCGCAATGCTTCGACATCGAGTGGGCCACGCAGTCTCAACCCGATCGGCAGGTTGTAGGCTGCGTTGCCGTCCTGCATCTGGTGCAGGAACCACATGCGCTCCTGCGCAAAGGACAGGGGAATACGCCCCGGGGTGGCGCGCGGCTCTTCCCACTGTGCACTGACTTCGATCTGCGTTGCCGCATCTGTGTGTGCGGACAGGCGTTCCGCCAGCTCCGCAACCGTCGGTGCATCAAAAATCCACGCGAGTGGCACCTCCATCCTGGTTGCGGACTTGAGCCGCGCACTGACCTGTGCGGCCAGGAGGGAATGACCACCCAGGTCGAAGAAGTTGTCATGGATTCCGACCTGATCCAGGCCCAGCACCTCGTTCCAGATCTGTACCAGCAGTCCCTGCATCGCCGAACCGGGTGGCACATAACCGGTTGCAGGTTCGGATCCCTTGTCTTCCGGAGGTGGCAACGCCCGACGGTCAATCTTGCCGCTGGGGGTCATCGGCAACGAAGACAGATCGACAAACGCAGACGGGATCATGTAGTCGGGCAACCGTCCCCGCAGATGTTCGCGAAGGTCCGATCGGGAAAGCGCCTGACCGGAGGCGCTGACCACGTAGGCAACCAGCCGCTTGTCACCTGGCCGATCTTCGCGCAGGGTCACCACGGTCTGAGCCACTTCCGGAAGTTCCAGAAGCACCGCTTCGATCTCGCCGGGTTCGATCCGGAAGCCGCGCAGTTTGACCTGGTTGTCCAGACGACCCAGATACTCAAGATCGCCATCCGCGCGCCAGCGACAGGCGTCTCCCGTCCGATAGAGTCGCGCGCCGGGCCGATTCGAAAACACATCCGGGACAAACCGCTCCGCGGTCAGTTCCGGCGCGTTGAGATAGCCGGGCGCCAGACCATCCCCGCCAATGTAGAGTTCGCCTCGCACACCGATCGGTACCGGTTGCCTGCCGGCATCCAGCACATAAACCTGGGTATTGGCGAGGGGCCGCCCAATGGGAATGGTCGTGGCCGCAGGACGATCTCGTTCCACCCTCTTCATCGTGGAGTAGATCGTGGTCTCGGTCGGGCCGTACCCGTTCAGGAGTCTGGCGGACCGGTTGCACAGAGCGTCTGCCAGGCTTTCCGACAACGCTTCGCCCCCGCACAGGACCGTCAGATCCGGACGGCCCACCCATCCGCCGTTGACCAGCATCTGCCAGGTCGCCGGGGTCGCCTGCATGACGGTGGCGGAGCTTGACTCCAGATACACGGAGAGTGCGCCAGGATCTGCAACCAGATCCTGCGGGACGATTTCCACGCTGGCTCCGGATATCAGCGGGAGCAGCAGTTCCAGAACCGAGATGTCAAACGTGGGTGTGGTCACACTCAGGAAACGATCGGCAGCCGTGAAGCCTGTCTGCACTGCCGTCGAGTAGAGCAGGTTGACCACTGCGGACTGACGCACCGGTACCCCTTTGGGTCGACCGGTTGAACCGGAGGTGTAGAGCACATACGCGAGTTCTCCCGCACCTGCCGGAACGGCAGGAACATCTGCAGACCCGCCCGTCCCTGCTTCCCCCGGCTCATCCAGCCAGGTGACCTGTGCGTCTCCGAAAGGGACACGCTCCTGCAACGCCCGCTGGGTCACCAGGTGCCGTATGGCGGCGTCTTCCAGCACGTATTCAAGGCGCTGGGCAGGATGTCTGGGATCGAGCGGGACGTAAGCCGCACCCGTCTTCAGGATCCCCAGGATACCCACCAGCAGATCGGGTGATCGCTCGACGCACAATCCTGCGAGCATCCCGGGCTCGACACCAATCTGGATCAGCCGATGGGCCAGTGCGTTCGCCCGTTCGTTCAACTGCCGATAGGACAGCTCCTGGTCCTTGAACACCAGTGCCTTGGCGTGAGGAGTCCGGGCAACCTGCGCTTCAAACAGTTCGTGGATACGCTTGTCTCGCGGGTAGTCGGCGGCGGTATCGTTCCACTCAACCAGCAACCGATGTCGCTCGGCATCACTCAACAAGGTCAGTTCGTCGATGCGACGATCCGGGTCGTCAACAACCTGCTGCAGGAGATTCAGCCAGTGTCTGGCCATCTGCTCAACGGTCGATGCATGAAACAGGTCGGTGCTGTATTCCAGATTGCCTGCAAGCACCCCTTCCACTTCCGTCAGGGACAGGCCCAGGTCAAATTTTGAGGTCCCGGTATGCACGGGTGCAGAAACCGCACGGACACCCGCCAGGTCCAGAACGGAGTCCGGTGTATTCTGGAGTACGAAGTTCACCTGGAACAACGGGTTGCGACTCATGTCGCGCACCGGTTCGAGATCGACGACCAGCTTCTCGAAAGGTACCTGCTGATGATCATATGCATCCAGCGAGAACTCGCGGGTGCGTGTCAGCAGCTCCGTGAATCGTGGATTGCCACTCAGATCACCACGCAGGACCAGCGTGTTCACGAACAGTCCGATGAGCTGCTCGTGCTCACGGCGGCTGCGCCCTGCCACTGGCGTACCGATCGCGATGTCCGCCTGTCCGCTGTAACGCATCAGCAGTGTCTGGAGCGCAGACAGCAGCACCATGTGCAGCGTGACCCTGTTACGACGTGCCAGTGCATTCAGCGCAGCCGTCAGCCCGGCCGGAACCCGCACGGCAACCACGTCACCCCGATAGCTGGGCTGCACCGGACGCACCTTGTCCAGTGGCAGTTCCATGGGTGTCAGGCCGTTGAGCTGCTTGCGCCAGTAAGTCAGTTGCCTCGCCAGGACGTCACCGCTCAGCCACTGCCGCTGCCAGTCGACGTAGTCCTGATAATCAGCCAACAAGGGTGTCCACGCGGGAGTGCGTCCGTTGATCCGGGCGGCATAGGCAAACGACAACTCCCGCACAAGAACACCGTGTGACCAGCCATCCGACGCAATGTGATGGATCACGATCAGCAAGACGTGTTCACTGGCCGCACGTCGCACCAGCAGCGCCCGGGCCAACGGGGGTCGGGAAAGGTCAAAGGGACACCTTGCGGCAACGCTCAACGCCTTGTCACACGCCGCACCACGTTCTGCCATGGGCTGTTGACTGACATCCAGTTTGTCCAGGGGAAAGAGCGATTCGACCGGGGTTTGCACAGGTCCATCAGGAGTGATGGAAAACCGGCTGGTCAGTGTCCGGTGTCGATGCATGACATCGTTCAGGGCGTCACTCAGTGCATCGCTGGAAATCGACCCCACCAGCGTCCAGCGAAAGGCAACGTTGTACACCGCACTGTCCGGCTGCAGTCGATCGAGAACCCACATGCGCTCCTGCGCAAACGACAGGGGCTGCAGCCCGCTGTCGCCCGGATCCGGTGATTGACCTGCCGGTCGTACAGATTGCCCACCTGACGCGGCCAGTTGATCAAGCAGCGCCCGTCTGGCGGGGCTTAGTCTGGCGATCCGCTCGGCGGTAAAACCAGACTCGTTCATGCCGCGTGTTCACTCTGCAGCTGGGCCACCCGCGCTTCGAGGCACGCCTGTTCACCAACACGAAAGGTGGCACCGAAGGATGTCGCAAGGAGAACAACGCACCGGCTCGACCGCCAGGTGCCCGCGTCAACCTTCGTCCTGACCATTGTTTCCTCCTGCACTGCTGCATGTGAAAGCCTCCCGCGTGAAGGCTCCACAATTTGTGCCGTCTTGTGCCGTCTGGGCGAACGAGTCGACCATGCCTGAAGATGAATCGTGAATTTACCATACTGCCCGAACTCGAATAACGAACCTTTGAACCAGGTCCCGTCATCGACGAGGGACCGTTCAGTCGGCTTCGCCGTCCGGCCGATAACGGGTGATGAAGCCGCCGCTCTTTCTGCCTTCATCGGCAATGGCGATGGATCCATCCGGCAGCACAGCCACGCCTTCAGCCTGGCGATGACCGTGAAGAGCCCTGGAGCCGAGCAGGTTTCCTTCGCGGTCAATCGTCAGCTGCAGGCGCTGGCGTGCCGCCACGATGTGCAGCGAGTCTCCATCCACCGCAATACCAGAAGGATTGAGCGCCTTGAGCGACCGTGGCAGCTTGAGATCCTTGATCAGATAGACCTGGGCACGCGTATCGCCCGGTGTCCACGCATGGATCACCAGCTTGTTTCGGAGCTTCGTCCTGAAGTTCTTCTTGCACACCAGAAGGAATCGTGTCGAGTCGAAGGCCAGGCCTTCCACTTCGCAGCTGTCTTCAAGACCGGTCGAAAACACTTCGAATGGCAGTTTCTTACCGCCGTTCAGTCCGTTGATGGCCCGATACAGGACCCCCCGGCTGGTGACCAGCCAGACGTCCATACCGGCCACCGCGATGCCTTCAAAGTCCGCAGCAATGACCGGATCACCTAGCGACAGCAGCTCCTCCACCGCACCGGTCTCGGTATCGATCGCATGAACAATGGCCAGTTCGTCGGTCACCGTCAGCAACCGGTGGTTGTCCAGTGCGGCGAGCCCGGAGACCTCCCGCAGGGCAGGCGGCAATGGCATCCGCTGCACCGGTGCAGCGTCCGGCTTCGCTTTTGACAAATCACCACACGCCATCATGCCAGGCAGTGTCAGAACGGTGAGAAGGACAGCCGACACCAGGGTGGTGATGCCTGTCGTTCCCGGAATGGATCGACCCGCCCGTGTCTTGAACCCCGCCATCACTCGGCACGAAGCGCTGTTGTCACCGGCAGTCTTGCCGCACGCCATGCAGGCAATAATCCACCCACCAGGCCAAGCAGCAGGGCCAGCAGGATCCCTCGGGTGATCAGTTCAGGTGACACGGCAAAGTCGAAAGCCACCTGGCTGAAGGAGGCATTGTTGAGCGTCGAGACCGTCGCACCGTTGAACATCAGCCACGCGATGGCACCGCCCAGCACGCCACCGAGCAGCGCCAGCGCCATGGATTCCACGATGACCGAAGTGACCACCGGTGCACCCCCAAAACCGATGGCTCGCAGGGTCGCAATCTCGCGGGTGCGGGCAGACACGGCAGAGTACATGGTGTTGAGCGCCGCAAACATCGCACCAATGCCCATGATCACCGCGACGGCATAACCAAAACCCTGGATGAGTCGGCTCAGGCTTTCCGACTGCCGGGTGAAATACGTGGGTTCATCGGTGGCTTCCATGTCGAGACGCTTGTCAGCCTTGATCGCAGCCGCAAATTCCGGATAGCTGGCTGCCGACTGCAACTGCACCCTGAACGACGAAAGCACTCCTGGACCACGAAACAGGTCCTGCACCACGGGCAGGTCCATCCAGAGTTCGGACTCATGCCCGCCGCCATCGGCGCTGAAGATGCCGACCACCTTCATGCGCGCATCCCGCAGCCTGATCTCGGCGCCGAGGTCCAGCCCGGCAAACTGGTCTGCCGCGCCGCGTCCGGCAATGAGTTCGGCCTTGCCGGGTTCGAACATGCGGCCCTGAGTGATGCGCAGTTCCGGACGCAGTGGCGCACCGATCGACGTTACCCCACGCAGCGTGAGATTGGCGGGCGAGCCGGTCTCCCGTTTCGGGACATCGGCAATCAGGTACAGCTCCGGGCTGAGCAATGCCTGGCCGTCACGCCGGGCGATACCGGGGAAACTCGCGACGATGTTGGCCTGGTTGATCGACAGCACCGACGACAGCTCGCCATTGGCACCGCCGCGCAGCACGATGGCACGATCCGGATGACCGGTTCGCTGCAACGTGTTCGCAAAACCCTGGGCCATGGACAACAGGGCGACCAACACGGCGACCACCCCCGCCACCCCGACCACGATGACCAGGGAAGAGGACCAGCGCTGGGGCAGCGTGCGCAGGTTCATCAGCGTGATCTGGAAAATCTGACTGAAAATGTTCATGAATGGTCCGCGCTAGTTTTTTCGCAGGGCTTCAACGATCGTCAGGCGCATGCCCTGAACCGCAGGGTAGATGCCGGTGACCACACCGAGCAGAACTGCCAGGCCAAGCCCCGCCAACAGCGTCTGCGGCGCAATGCCAAAACCCGGCAGGATGGTTGCGATGCCCTTCGCGATACCCGGCGCCATCAGGACAGCGATGCCCATCCCGATCAGGGCCGCCACCAGCGACAGCAGAATGGCCTCGCCAAGCATCAGGCCCAGCACCGTCACATTGCTGAATCCCAGGGTCTTGAGCACTGCCACTTCCGGGATGCGTTCACGAAATGCCTGCGCCATGGTATTGCCGGTCAGCAGCAGGATCGTGAAGAACACCGCGCCAAGGATGCCGCTCATGATGAGGCCAATGTCCCCGATCTGCTTGAGGAAGGCCGCCTGGAACTCTGCTTCCGTGGAGGTTCTTGTTTCATTGGTGGAATTGGCAAACAGCGCATCGATGTTCCGCGCAACATCGCCTGCCGTGTCGGGATCGGCCACCCGCACGATGAACCAGCCGACGGTGCCATTCGCAAACTGCCGGGCCTCGTCAAAGTACGCGAAGTTGATGAGCATCGTGTCTGGCGCCGCCTCATCCGGTGGGCCATCGTAGATGCCTACCACATCAAATTCCCACAACCGGTCACCACTGGCCTTCGGCCAGATGTCGGCTTCGATGGGAATTCGATCCCCGATCTTCCAGCCAAACCGTTCAGCGAGCTGGCGTGGAACCACCGTCCCGCTGCGCGTGTTTTCGAACGCCGCCAGCTGCTCGGGTGCAATGATCAGCTCCGAGTACATGGCGAAGTACGCGCGTGGCTCGACCGGATGTTTGGGAAAGAAGTTCTGCGGGTCCTGGTAGGTGCCACCAAACCAGTTGGCAATGGTCACCTCCACGACACCGGGCACCGACCGGATGCGCTGCTGATGACCCAGTGGCAACGGGTCAACAATCGAATAACGGGGTGAAACGATCAGCCGATCCGCGCCCACCAGCTGCACACCGCCGAGGAATCCATCGATGATCGATCGCAACAGCGCAAACAGCAGAAAGGCGATGGCAATGGAAGCCAGGGTCAGCACCGTGCGCGTGCGGCGCCGGAAGAGTCCTGCCCAGAGCAGTCCGAGATATTTCATGCCAGAGCTTCCACCAGGACACCCTTGTCGAGATGAACCACATGCTGTGCAAAGTCCGCAGCCTTCGGGTCGTGGGTCACCATGATGATGGTCTTGCCATGCTCGCGGTTCAGCACCTGCAGGAGATTCAGGATTTCGTCAGCCGTGGCGCGGTCGAGGTCACCGGTCGGCTCATCACACACCAGCAACATCGGATCGGACACCAGCGCCCGGGCAATGGCGACCCGTTGCTGCTGCCCTCCGGAAAGTTCATTGGGTTTGTGTCTGGCACGATCATGCAGGCCGACCACCTCGAGCGCGGTGGCTGCATGCGCCGACCGTTCGCGACTGGACAGTTTTGTCAGCAGGAGTGGCAGCTCGACATTGCGCTGCGCGCTGAGCACCGGCAGCAGGTTGTAGAACTGGAATACAAAACCGATGTGGCCGGCCCGCCACCGGGCCAGTTCGCGTTCCGACAGCGAGTCGATACGCTCACCACCAATCGTGATGCTGCCCGTGGTCGGTCGATCAAGGCCACCGATGAGATTGAGCAGCGTCGTCTTGCCCGAACCGGACGGCCCCATCAGTGCCAGGAAATCTCCTTGCGGCACATCCATGCTGAGTTCACGCAGGACATCGATCTTTTCCTTGCCCCGGGTATACGACTTGCTGACCTTGTCGACCCGAACCAGGCTGTCACTCATCGATTTCTCCAGATTGGCCAGCCTTGCCGGACTTGCCATGTTTGCCATTCGCGCTCCGGATGGTCCGGACCATGTTGTCGAAGTCCGCCACCGGGTGGGTTCAGGGGGCGACCAGCATGCCGTCGGTGAAGTTGATCGTGCTGCCATCGCGTGCGCCCAAGAGGACACGCTCACCCGCCGCCAGTCCCGTGGTGATCTGCGTCTGTGAGCCCATCACCTCGCCCGCCTCAACCCGTCGCTGTTCAAGCCGGTTGTCCGGCTTCACCACGAAGACGTGGCGGTCCGCCCCCGTGCCACGCAGGCAGGCCGTTTCCACCCGCGGGGTGACCTCGACCGTGTCACCCCCGGCCGGCGGTTCGGGGGCAGCACTTTCAAAGAAGCTCACCTTGACCCCCATGTCCGGGAGCACCCGGTCATCCCGTTCGAAAAAGCCGATCCGTACCCGCACCGTTGCCTTGTTGCGATCGGCGGTGGGAATTATGGCGATCACACGCCCCTTGATCTGCAGTTGCGGATACGCATTCAGGACAACCGTGACCGGCTGCCCGGATTGAACCCGGTTGATGTAGGCCTCGTTGACATCGACTTCCACTTCGAGCGAGTCCATGTCGACGATCGTGCCGATGCCGGTGCGGGTAAATCCGCCACCCGCGGAGATCGGTGAAATCATCTCGCCGGGCTGTGCTGCCTTGGCGACGATCACACCCCTGAAAGGGGCTCGAATCGTCAGATCGTCGAGCATGCGCTGCTGGACGGCCAGTGCCGACTTGCTGACACGGATATCCGCCCGGGTACGCGCAAGGCGTGCTTCCACACCTTCGCGCAGGAGCCTGGTCCGATCGGCCTCGGCCGTGGAGACCAGTTCCCGTGCGACCAGATCTGCCGTCCGACGTTCGTCGAGCCGGGCCTGCTGCAACTGGGTATCCAGTTCCTGGAGGCTGGCCTGTGCGGCTTCCAGACGGGCCTCGGACAGTTCGTATTCACCGCGTGAAATGCTGTCATCCAGGCGGGCGAGTACCTGCCCTTCTTCCACCTGCATGCCCTCTTCGATCAACACCTCGATCACCTTCCCGGTGACCTTGGCCGAAACCGTTGCCTGGCGTCGGGCGATCACGTACCCCGAAGCGTCGAGGACACTGCTGCCTGCACCGCTGCTGCCACTGGCAGCGCCTTCGACAATGACGGTTGCGACGGCCGGTGGAGCAGAGTCCTGTGGCAGGAAGTACCAGATACCTGTCACCAGGGCTGCAAGCACCAGCAGGCCGCCCACCGGCCACAGCCAGCCTGGTCGGCGACGGGTCGGAGTTGCGGCTCGATCGATGCGAAGCTTGCCAAGCATCTCGCGAGTCTGGGCCGCGTCATGCGCCGGTTCGGTCATGCAGTGAATGCCGGTGGTCTGAAATTTTTCAGCCGCATTGATGACGGCCGGGCGATGGATGTTACGCCGCACGCGAGCACATGCCAGCAATCTTCGGACGGAACCGTTGATAGTGCGACGGGCACGTCACGTGCGTGTGCGAGGTCAGCAGTGGCATGGGACAGGATCAACTGGCAGTGCCTAATAGCTCCTGGCATCAGGCCAGAATTGCTGACGATGTTTCTCGGGATCGGCGAGCACATTGCGCCGCGATCGACCCACTTCGTCGACGGTCAGCGGCACGAAACTGCCCGGCAGCGAGTCCGCGTTGAAAGTGATCAGGACCCAGTTCAGCACCGCGGTCAGTCGTTCGTCCGAAATCGGTACCTGTGACGCACCGGGAACCCGGGCGATGTAGTCCCGTCCCGCCGCACTGGTGACCAGTCTGCCAATCTCTGTTTGCAGGCTGGGCACTTCGGGAGGCATCCCCGACCCATCCGGAAGATGGCAACCACCACAGTGCAGGAGGTAGTCCGTACGCGCTTCAGCCTGTTTTTCGGCTCTTGTTTCGTCCCTTGTTTGGGATAGGGCTGCGGCAGACCACAGACATGCAACAAGCACCACCAGCTGGAAGACGTCTCTCACGCACCCTTCCCACACACACTTTCAACCACTCTTTCAGCCATTCGTTCAGCCACTCTGGGCTTCACCCAGGACCAGCGCGACGGTGCAGTGGTAGGCGTGGCTCTTCGTGCCAAAACACCAGAGCACATCGTTGGACTTGCTTGGAAAGTACACGGGCTTGTCCCGTTCGGTGCGATGACAGAAACAGCGTGTACAGGTCGCCTTGCCACAACAATCGTTGTAGGAAATGAGGTAATCCTTATTGTCCACCGGATTGCGGCAGGTACCCACCCAGGTGATGGGGGAAGGCTCGGCACCGGGTGGGCAGGCCGTGGCGCTCCCGCCACAGCAGGAGCAGAGCGTGCCGCCAAGCGCGCAGTACCGCCAGTAGTCGCAGCTCTGTGGATCACCCATTTCCTGCAGCCCTTCGGCATTTCCTCCCTGCTGCCCTTCGGCACCGAATGCACGCGCGACGGGTAAAAGCGGGAGCGCGCCGACTCCCACGGTCAGCATGCCCAGCTTCGAAACAAAACCTCGGCGGGACGTGCGTTTTGCCAGTTGCGTGGTGGCCGCGCGGGACGAACGGTCAAACCAGACGCTGGTTCGATGTTTCAGATCAGTCAGTTTGCCCGCCAGCGTAACAAGCATGTTCATCGAGACTCCTTGACAGGTTCGGGAACAAATTCCCGCACGTAATCCTGAACCGTGGTGACGCCCAGGCGCACAGACTCCACCAGGCTCTCCAGATGCTCCCGCGTGTTGACCAGCCCTTTGCCGAGCAGCGTGCCGTCGGCGCCGAGCAACAACGCAAACGGCAGCTTGCTGACCCCGTACCGCATGCCAAGGGACTGCGACAGGACATAGGGATAGTCCTGCATCCTGAGGTCGCGAACATAGGCTTCATGCTGGGCGACCTGATCACCATCGCTGGCGAAGATGAGTTCGAGACCTTCGTGTTTTGCCATGGACTTGGCGGTCGGCACCAGCATCTTGCAGACCGGGCACGTCGGTGAGACAAACAGGATGAGTCGATTGCGGACACCCTGTCGGCCAGCAGTGGGTCCGCCAATGGCGAGCGATGCACCGCCGAGCAGATCAACCTGCAGGGCTTCAGTGGTTTCGCCGACCTTCGGTCCGCTGGTGGGCATCAACGCACCGGCCGGTGCCACACGCTCGTGCAGCACACCTACCTGTCGGGCCAGCGCAACCACCGTCACCGCCAGCAGGATCACGACGATCCAGAGAATGATGAGCGACACCGTGACGAGTGTACTCACGACTCCCTCCAGACCCGGATCGCGGCCGCATTGGCCAGCAACTGGGAAAACGCAAGGTAGGTGAACGTGAACGCGATGACCGAGGCGATCGCGGTCAGACCGTCGACCAGGGCGAGGTCGCGCGGTTCAACCGGCAGCCCGGCACACAGCGCCGCCACCATCAACAGGAGATTGCGTGGCAGCATCCAGGGTGAGAGCGGTTGACCTTCGTTGCCACCGCAGCCACAACTGATATGAACCCGTCCCCGCGCCAGGTTGAGCGCAATCGCGCCGGTATAACAGGCGAGCAGCAACACCGTCACCACGATCACCGCAGCCGGCGTGAACTGCACCAGCCAGCACACGCCGAGGATCAGTTCCAGACCCACCACGCCTCGTGCACATGCCCCGACCAGTCGTTCAGGCAACACCTCATAATCGTCCAGGATCCGCCTGAAGCCCGCAAAATCGGCCAGCTTGTGGATGGCTGCGGCCAGCAGCAGCATCGCCATCACCAGTGCAATTACCAGATGCAGCAGGGGATCCATCAATAAGCCGCCAGTAGACCCACAACCATGCCCAGTTCCACTGTCTGCTGATGCACCAGTTTGCGGGCATCGTAGATGTCGAGGGTCGGCTCTTCGGCCGCGCTGGCGATCAGACGGGGCTGTTCATCCTGCGTCACCAGAATGCTGCGGCTGGGTTTGGCCAGGGGCAGGCGGGCGATCCGCTGCCGGGAGGATCGGCTGAAGACCCACACTTCGGTGCCTGGGTCTTCGTGGGTATCCACGCCGCCCTGATGCATCAGTACATACAGCAGGTCCAGCGCGTGGTGGACACCCATGATCTGGCCACCACCAACCCGCCACTTGTCTTCCCGATCCGCCTCGGTCAGCAGCGACCAGGGTTTGCTGATGGTGATCTCATCGTCCTGGGTCGCCACCGTGAACACCTGCCCCTCGAAGGACACCATCTGCCAGCCCTGTCGGGTCAACACCGGCTGATCGAACACGGGATCCTTGTCGATGGAGAAAAAGGGCTTGCTGCGCACGCGGGATGTTTCGGCGCCCTTGTCATCCAGCCGGATCAGCTGCAACGTGCCATCCCCACACATCATCAGGAACCCGCGCTCACCGGTGGCCATGGTCAGTGCACAACCCGGTGTGGACAGCTCACCGACAAACTTGCGGGCTTCAAGATCCACCACACTGACGGACTGCGCCGGTGTCATGTTGAAAACCGTGAGATGCCGCTGGTCGCCGAGCACGCTGATGTACTCCGCAAAGTTCAGCGAACCGATCTTGTCCGGCAGGTCGATCTCTGCAATCGGCGCCAGGTTGGCGTGGTCAAAGACCGTCAGGATGTCGTTGCGCGTGCCGTAGGTTCGACGGGTGTAGTGCGACTCGGCCGCGTAGATTTCAGCGCGCACCGGATGGCGCTCAACGGCGGGTGTGAACGGATTGGTGGACAGCGTGCCGAGCATCGAGCCGTCGGTTGCATCAAAGACAAAGGACGTCCCCATGGTGGCCTTGGCGATGAACCACGAGGCCTCGGGATCCCCCAGCGTCTTGTTGCTGATGGTCTCCGGCTGAATCTGTGCCGCGAGGGTCGGTGGCTGAAGTGTCGGCAACAGGACGAGTGAAACCAGAAACCACCAGGGCGCTTGTGCAGATTTCATCCGTGCTCCCACCACTCGAAATGTTCCGGCATCTGACGGCATCGTCCACCAGGCTTTCTGGAGCCCGCACTCAATGCAGGCTCGCCTGATTCCCGACACGATCACCAACGGTAACCTTATGCCCTTCGACATCACGGACTGTCAAGCCGCGCCGTGAAGAGGACCTACAGACTCTGGCTGGGTCAGTTATTGCGCCCCGCAATCTCGGCCCACTCGGCTGCCGTGACGCCGCCACTGCCATCCCTGTCGAGAAACTTCTGGAAGACAAAGGCATGGTAGGTCACGAACTCCCGGTCCGAGAGCCGCCGGTTCTTGTTGAAGTCAAAACCATCAAACGAAGCACGGGCGTTGCGGGCTGCCCGGTCATCCAGGGATTTCCTGAATTCGACCAGGCTCAGCGACCCGCTCTGGTCGAGATCAAGACTGGCAAACCGCCTCGACTGCCAGGCCATGAATTCTTCCGCCTCCACCGCCCCGCTGCGATCGCGATCCAGCGCCATCAGTCCGGCAGCGGAACCACCCGAACCCCCCGACCCTGCGGTTCCGGCTAGCCGGGCAAAGTCCTCGGCCGTCATGGAACCATCCTTGTTGGCGTCGATGAAATTGACGAACACAAATTCCTGATAACCGGCGTACTCGATCGGGGAAAGCACGGCATCACGATCCGCGTCGAAGGCATCAAAGGATGGACGCGCGTTGGCGCGCGCGGCGTCACTGAGGGTCGCTTCGAACTCGGCAAAAACAAGCGTCGCGCTGTTGTCGGCATCCCGCGCCCTGAAGACGGCAGCCTGATAGGTCTGGTACTCGGTGAGTTCAACGCTGCCATTGCCACTTTGATCCAGCGCAGCAACGGCGCCCAGCGCAGCGGTTTCAGCAGCAGCTTCAGGCTCGGCGGCTTGAGTGACACCCGCCAGAGCCAGAGCGGCGCAGGCGGCCAGACGGGCAAGGAACACCAAAAAAAGTTTGGCTGTCACGGTTGGATCCTCGGCCTGTCCCGGTCAAATCACCTCGAAGGTTCGCCTGAACGCTGTCGGCCAGGCGTCAGAACAAAAACGGGATGGATGCGTCAAGCAATCCACCCCGCATGCTCGTCGGCTAACGCCTCGAGGGTCTGTCAGATCCCGAAACGATACGTCGCGTCCACACCCCAGAACCGGGGATAGATGTGACTTGCGGTGGTCCGCCAGTTGTTGGTCGAATCGTCGTTCAACTGGCTGATGCCGCGTGGGGACAGTTCGTTGGTGACGTTGTCAACAAACGCCCGGATGGTGTACTTCCCGGCTTCGTCGTTGAACGTTATCCCGAGGTTCACCTGGAAACGATCCGGCACTTCATAGAGCTTGATCTCCCGACCGGCATCGTACTGCTTGCCGGTGTAGGCATAGACACCGCTGAAGGTGAAGCTGCCATAGGAGGTCCCGACCACCTAGTTGCCAAAAAGGGTGGCCTTGTGTTCCGGAATCCGCTTCAGCGGCTCACCGTCCAGGTCGTAGATGAACAGGTCGGGGCGATCGAACTGAGCCGTGGCCGGCGTCAGCGGGTTGTCGTAGATCGGCTTGGGGATATTCGGATCGTTGTCGAAGCTCAGCAGGTACGACGCGTCGTACTCCGCCTTGGTATAGCTGTAGTTTGCACCGACCGTCAGCGCGTCGGTCGGCAGCCACAGGACATCCGTCTCGAAGCCCATGTTGGTGGCCTTGGGCGCATTGCCCACTACGGAGACCACCGTCCCACGAATCACGTCAACCTGCTCGAGTTCGTCCTGGTAGTTCTTGTAGTCGTACAGGTAGATCGACGAATTGAGCTGCATCGCGCCATCGACGAACGTGCCCTTGTAACCGATCTCGTAAGCCTTGACGGTCTCTTCGTCGTACGCCAGAGGGCGCAGGGTCGCACCCGGCAGCGGCGTATTGGTATTGGGATCACGCACGTTGTCACGTGCATCGGTGATACCCAGTGAATAACCGCCCGCGCGATAGCCCGTGGTGTAGGACGCATACACGAGCGTGTCGTCGTTGGGTGTCCAGTTGATGTTGACGCGGTAGTTGGTGTCGCTCCACGTATCGTGATCCTTGACGTTACTCGAGTAGCTGATGGGAATGCCTACCCCAAGACGCAACGGCGTTGCACAGCTTTCGGAACCCAGCGCACAAGTTGGTATGAGCGGGTCGTCAGGGTTGCCACTGTAAGTGGCTCCGCCCATCGCAATGTTGGCCAGAGCGGACGGTGTCAGCAGGGGTGTTCCCAACTGACCAAACGCCAGCGCTGCAGGCGCAAACGGTGCCAGTTCGAAGTAGCCGCCACGAACTTCTTTCGCGGATTTGCGGTCTTCTGCATAGCGGATACCCAGGACCAGCGCCCATTCTTCGTTGAACGCATAGGTGCCCTGTGTGAAGTAGGCCGTGGCGCTGTTGTGCACCTTGTTGACGTGGTGATAGACATCACCTCGGGCATCACCCTCCCAGATCCCTGCGTTGCTGGTGCCGACGGGCGCACTGCCCAGCCGCTTGTGACCGCCGAGATTGAACAGCTGCATGTAGCTCGCACCGGCAAAGAAGGGGTTTGGATCATTCAGCGCGCCGTAGTCCGCAGGATTGACAAAGTAGTCGATCGAGTTGGTCAGGCTGTAGTCCTGGTCACGATCTTCGCTGAACCGGTAGATGCCGGAAGTTGCCGTGAACTTGTCACCCAGCGCCCAGTTGACCTGCAGTTCGTGGGACTTGCTTTCCACCGACTCATCCACCGTCTGTCGATACTGGGTGAATGCCGCGTTGTAATAATCGAGATCGGTGTTGAAGTCGTACGTGAAGTCGTTGTAGCCGAAGAAGTACTTGATCTGCAGCGTGTCGGACACATCCCACGTGATCGTCGTCTGGTTCGCGTTATGGGCGAACTTTTCGTCCTGGCAGGTGCTGTCGGTGTACGGATATTCACACTGACCTGCTTCACCACCATTGCCGGCATTGATGCTGACCTTGCGGCCGATATCACTGCGAGACAGGGACGCAAGGCCAGGGGCTTCCGGATTGCGAAAGGATGCCATCGGTGAAAATGGGAAGTTTGACGGATCAACGCCCGGACGCAGGTAAGCGCCAAAACGGACGGTTCCGTCGCGAGGATCAACAAACGAAAGCGCACCAGGTGTGCCTGCCGCAACCGGACGTACTCCCGTGATGTACAGATTGGTATCCACCTCGCCGCGCGCCGGCCCCACCCCTTCTTCGACGATGATCGGCTGACCGATGACCCGGTTCGAGAGGCGGTCGTTGGCACGGGTCGTGAACGTGATCGTGTCGGTCACGTTCCAGGTCAGGCCGAGCGAATAGTTTTCGTCACGGATGCTGTTGGCGTCGCGGCCCGGTCCGACGTTGGACTCCGAACCCTGACGATGCAGGTTGTTGCCCACCAGACGAATGGCCAGTTTGTCTTCGATCAGCGGGCCGGAAATGAAGCCGAAATACTCACGCCCATCCAGCGCCCCGACCTGGGCACGGACTTCGCCGTTCCATTCAAAACTGGGTTGGCGGGTCACATAGTTGAGCGCGCCACCGATGGAATTGCGGCCGTACAGCGTACCTTGCGGACCACGCAATACCTCGACACGCTCCAGATCGTAAAGCGCATTTTCCGAGGCCGCGATTCCGAAGTCCGGTGAATACACCCCGTTGTAGTACGTCGCGACGCCCGGGTCACCACCCAGTGCCCGGAAGTTGCGACCGACACCTCGGATGCGGATGTCATAGGGGTCGCGCGTGGTGGCAGGAATGTAATCGATCAGTTCGTCGGCGCCCTGGATACCAAAATCCTCAAGCATCTCGCCATCAAATGCGGTGATCGAAATCGACGTATCCGAGACAGTGGATTCCACCCGCTCGGCCGTGATCACGACCTCTTCGATGACCCGACGGTTCTCGCCCTCTTCGGCCAGTGCTGCCGCCGGCGCCAGGGCCAGCACCAACACCGCGCCTGGGCGCAGTGATTTTTTCATAGTTCTCCCCAATCGACTTGTTGACCAGTGACGGTATTGATCGGCTTCCCGCACCACACCACGCCCATCAGGTTCAGGCCGGTTCAGGCCGGTTCAAACCTTCCGGCTCAACCAGCAGTCCAACCTCAGCGGGTGGCCACCCTCCAGTGGAGCCAAGAGCGTCGACCCAATCCCTAGGCGAAGTCAAGCAACATCTCGATACACTTACGAGGGGACTACATCCGTCGAACAGGCACGCCGTTGATGCGCAACCAGGGAACTGTGGTGAAGCGTTCAACCGAAATGGCGAAACAAGCCGTCGCAAGGCGGTCTGGGGTGGGCACGGCAGCCAGAACAGAGCTGAGTTCGATTCTGGATTACCAACGGTTATTCATGTCTTTCATTGGTTTACATGACCTATATCGACTATCGCGTTAACGCGTCAACGAACAGGGAAACCGATCCGTTCGGCAGGCCCCGGCAGCTGCCACAAGATGCCCCACGCGACCTCTGGTACCGCCTCTCGCCGCATCCGTTCAGTCATCAAGACCCGGCCGACCTTGTGAGCCTCGACTGCTGATACAGGTCGCCGTTGTTCTGGCTCGCCGTTCGGCAGTGGATTAACCCGTGAAATTCACTACTATCGACCGCCGACCCAGGGCTTCTCTGGTGAACTGTGGGGCGAACTGTGTGGCGAACTGAATGAAAACGGCATGCATGGCGCTGCTGCTCAGCCTGCTTGCGAACATCGCGGGCACCGCCGTTGCATCCGATCTGCAGTGTCCATCGGTCGCCACCATGCTGGTTCAGTTTGCCACCGACAGCCGTTCGATTGCCGATCTTGATCCCGCCATCGCCCAGAACTGCCACACGGAGAGCATCCGCCCCCGCAGTGTCGTGACGATCGGCATCGACGCTGGGGTCGGCCTGACACCCACCTATTTTCTGGATCCCTGGCCATCGATGGCACTGCATTTTCCGTTTTCCGATAATCTGGTGGTCCTGAACACGGATTCCACTCCGGTCCGGACCGACCCGGACGGATTTCCGCAGGTCAGCACGCAGGCACAATCCCGACTGCAACGGTGTCTGCGCACCAGGCAGTTCCTGCAGGGCCTGGGTCTGCCCGGACCCGTGTGCAACGCTCGCAATAGTCCATTGCAGAACGAGACACACTTTGGCAGTACCGTTACTGCTTTCCATCAATTCTTGAATTTGCCGGGTTTTCTCATCATATGAAACGCGTAAGAACTTCATTCGCGCTGGCGTCCCTGACCGTTCTGTTCAGTGTGCTGCTCGCCTTGATCAGCGCGGAAGTGGCCTTTCGTGTGTACCTGTCTTCCCGACTGGATCTGCCTTCAGCCGGAAGCTACCAGGCGGTGAACGCCCCGACCGGGGTGTTCAGCGAGGCACACGGGTACGACTACGTGCCATCGCGCTCGTTCACGATGGCGACGATCCAGGAGGGCAAGGTGGTCATGTGCAATCGGATCGTCAGCAACTCGGACCGGAACCTGGGCCGGGAAACCCATCTTCCACGCGGCTCTGATCCAACCATCCTGGTGGTCGGCGATTCCTTTTCCGATAACGCTCACCTCGGTGGGATCACCTGGCCCGACCTGATGACCGACCAACTGAGCAGCGACCTGGGTCAGGCGGTTTCCGTGCTGAACTATTCCCGCAGCGGATACGGCGTACCCCAGATGTTCGCCATGGCGGCGGCGCAGGTCGAAAACAGTCACTCCCGGTTGCTGCTCATTCCTTTCATCCTCGATGACGTGGCCCGCCCCAGATTCTGGCGGACGAGTCGGGAGAAAGACGGTGAGATACGATTTTTCCAATCCGCCAGAGCCACACTGCGACCCAGCCTCGCCGAGTCCTTCGACGTATCGTTGGTGGACGACGACATCAACGAAACCTGGTGCAGATCAGCGCTGAACCATCCCTTCGCTGAAGATCCGATACTGGCCCGGCTCAACGATCGTTACCGCAGGCTCGCGATCGAAAGCGATCGAGTAATCAGGTTGGTGTCCATCTCCGAGTCCCTCCTTTACAAGCGTATCGTCGAACGTGATCTCTCGCTGAAGCGGGTTCGCCCGGTTTTTTTTCTGCCCAAGTATGAGTTCGAGTCGTATGCCGAAGACCCACTGTTCGTGGCTGATCTGAAGCGCGTTCAGGACGTTGGTGTTCCCATTCAACTGATCCGGCTGCCGCTCTACGAGGAACTGGTTCAAGGGGCCTATCACGAAGGAAGCGCCCAGGAACAATCCCTGCTGCACAGCCTTGAGCAGCTTACCGGCAGCCAGGTGACCCCGCTGTTGCCCGCCAACGATCTGGCCGGCGACCTGGCCAGCCTGTTCCTGTTGCCCCACGATTCGCATCCGTCTGTAGAAGGGGCGGCGTTTTACGCGCGCGAAGTCAGCCAGCGGATTGCACTGCAGCACCTTGTCCTTGCACCCACGGCCCAGCGCGCGGACGTTCCGATTCAACCTGGCATCACAACCCTGACATCCGTTGGACCATCACCCGGGCGGTCCGACAGGTTCGGCATCGAGGTAACACCATGAAAGTATCCGCGGGCTATTTCCCCGGCAGCATCTTTGCACCGGCCGACACAGGCGGCCATCCTGCCCCCCGGGTATTCATCGCTCCCCAGAGGTATATCCAGGGGCCGGGAATCCTCGCGAACATCGGTCGTTACCTTTCACTGGTGCAGGCTGATCGTATCGGCATCCTGATGTCTCCGCGGGTCAGTACCCAGGAAGGCATCACGGTGCAGAGCAGCATTCGCGCGGGCGGAAACCAGTCGTTCACCAGCCTGTTTGACGGCGAATGTTCGTTGCCTGAAATCGAGCGTCACGCCGCGCGGTTTCGCGCCGAACAGGTGGATTGTGTCGTGGCGCTAGGTGGTGGCAAGTGCATCGATGCGGGCAAGGCGGTGGCATTTCGACTGGGTGTGCCGGTCGTGGTGGTGCCCACCATCGCCTCCAATGATGCCCCCTGCTCGGCCCTGTCGATTCTGTACACCACCGACGGCGTGTCGGACGCGGTCGAGTTTTACCCCAACAGCCCGGCGATCGTCATCGTCGATACCACCATCATCGCCGCCGCTCCGGAACGTTTTCTGGTCGCCGGTATGGGTGACGCCATGGCGACCTGGTACGAAGCACACGTCTGTCTGCTGAACAAGGCAGCGGTCACCGGCGTTGGTGCGCGGCCGACCCTTGCGTCCTGCACCATCGGCGAAGCGTGTGCACATACGTTGTACGCCGAAGGGGTTGCCGCCGCGGCAGCGGTAAGGGCAGGCTCAGTCAACGACGCGCTGGAATCCGTCGTCGAAGCCAACACACTGTTGAGTGGCGTCGGATTCGAAAGTGGTGGCGTTGCGGCCGCACACGGTGTGGCCCAGAGCTATACCTCCATTGCGCGGGTGCACGCCAATTTCCTGCATGGCGAAATGGTCGCGATGGGCACCCTGACCCAATTGATGATGGAAGGCCGTCCTGCGGAAGCCCGGCGTGTGGCCCAGTTTTTTGCCTCGGTGGGCTTGCCGATTCACCTCGGCCAACTGTCGATGGACAAAAGCGACCACCCGGCCATGAATCAGGTGGTCGACGGAACCCTCGCGTTTCCCTACACCGCCAACATGCCGATGCCGGTGACCAGCACGCTGGTTCGCCAGGCAATCCTGGATGCGGACGTCCTCGGCCGGGAGGTACAGGCTCTCAGCGGCGACACGGCTTACCGACGGTTGCACCAATCGGGATGACCACACGACGCAAGATTCTGCTCATCACCACAGACCAGATGCGTTTTGACGCACTGGGCTGCAATGGTGGCGCCATCGCTCGCACGCCCGTCATCGACGCCCTTGCCGCATCGGGCATCAACTATCAGCGTGCACACAACCAGAGCGTGGTCTGCATGCCGGCTCGGGCGACCATCGTCACCGGCCAGCATGTCGCAAGCCATGGCGTCTGGATGAACGGGGTCGCCCTTCCAGCGGACCAGCCAACGATCGCCCACTGGCTCAAGCAGCACGGCTATCACACCGCCCTGATTGGCAAGGCCCACTTCGAGCCCTGGCTGGGGTCACCCGAGCAGTACTACGAAAACCGGATGGCCGCAAAGGGTGAATACGGTCCGCACTTCGGCTTTGATCACCTTGAACTCGCCAACCACTTTTTCGAGGGGCACTCGCACTACACGCTGTGGATGCAACAGCGGCATGCCGGGCAGATGGCGGGTTTTTACCCGATGGTCGTGGACGGCCAGCAGAATACCGAGGGTGGTGGGGAAACAGGCGCCATCCAGGTCTGGAACAATCCGGTGGATCGGGCGCTCTATCACACCGACTGGGTAGCGAGTCGGACACAAGCCTGGTTGGGCACACTGCCGGATGATGCCCCGTGGTTTGTCTGGATGAGCTTTCCGGACCCGCATCATCCGTGGGACCCGCCGGCCAGTGAGTTGCACCGGGTGCGCTGGCAGGATCTTCCCCTGCCCCGCCTCTTTCCCGGCAGTGCAAACAAGGCAGCCCACTGGCTGGCCGACAAGCCCCATCACTACCGCGGATACTTCGAGGGTTCACTGTGGGCCAACCTCGAATCACCTCGCGGCTTTCGCCCGTGCGATCTGACGCCCGACCAGATCCGCGAGATCGACGCCATGAACCACATCGAGAATGAACTCATCGACGAAGCTTGCGGGTCGGTACTGGACTATCTTCGGCAGCGACAGTGGCTGGACGATACGGACGTGTTTTTCACCACCGATCATGGCGAACTGCAGGGTGATTTCGGGCTGCTCTTCAAGGGTCCGTATCATCTGGATGCGCTGATGCGGGTACCGATGATCTGGAAACCTTCAACCCGCGCAGGTATAGCGCCCGCGGTGGTCACACGACCCGTGGGGCATCTGGATCTGGCCGCGACGTTCTGTCACGTGGCCGGCATCAATGAACCCGCGTGGAATGAAGGCAGGGCCTTGCCGGTGAACGATCAGCAGGCAGACCTGCAGCATCGGGAGCGCGTGATCACCGAGTGGGACAGCGAACACGGCCGCGTCAGCATGCACATGAAATCAATCTTCCGGGACAACTGGCTGTGCACGGTTTACCAGCGATCGTCGCTGTACGAAGGCACCGAGGGCGAGTTGTACAATCTGCTGGATGATCCGGATCAGCGGGTCAATCGCTGGGACGATCGTGCCTGCCACTCGCTGCGCGAAGCGTTGCGTGCCGACCTGTTCAAAAACCTGCCGGCCGGGCGGCAGCCCAGACTGCCACGTGGTGCACCGGCCTGATCCAGGCGGTCATCGCCACGGCGCTGGAACCTCCCAACAGGCACGGCTGGAAAAAACGGAGGCCCCCTCAGCGGAAGTCCTCGATCCAGATGGCTTCCACCATCTCGAACGTGTTGGTGTTCTTGCGTTGCACCCTGGGCATGATGTAGTCCGACGCCGGCGTATAGCCGAGCTGTGTCTGCGCCATCGGCTTGATCTTGCCACCCGCCACATCAAAGTCGAAGGAACGGATCCTGGTCTGATCGGAACTTCGCAGCACGCGGACCTCATAGGCGCCATCAACGGATAGATGGGCCATCGAAAACACCCCCGCGTTGGCACTGGCCCGATCTTCATGGGGTTGAAACAGGCTGATCTGGGTGCGTTTGAAATGGCCGGCCGCGATGTGACCAAGACTGCGTTTGCTGTGCGCAATGACTTTGCCGTCCCGCAGCAGTTCCACATAAAACTGGTCCGTGGACTTTCCCGCCGGCAGGTCAAAACCACCCACCCATAACACCAGGTCAGGCAAGGGTTCGCCCTTGTAGTCGCGCATGATGAAATACGCGCGGGTACGCCAGAAGCCATCCAGCGTCACCGAGGTCGCCGGATTGAACGGGTCACCGGACGCACCGGACGAGGTCAGTTTCATCGGCAGGCGGGTGATCGGCTGATTGTTGACGACCATCACCAGCGTGTAGAGGCCGGGGGTCGAGAGCTTGACCTCGGCCGGGCCACGGATTCGCATCACGCCGAATACGCCTTCCTGCAGCACGTAGTCTGGAAAAAACCCGTGCTGGCCGACAATCTGGCCCTTGGCATCGAGCACCGCCAGAGACGCGTCCACCGCTCCGGTCGGCGCAAACCCTACACCGTAGTCCGCAAATCGCAGGGTGCCACTGTTCGGATCGAACCAGGTATCCAGCAGATTTTCGTAGTTGGCTGCCGGTGTATTGGCGACGGCAGCGACGGCAAGGAACCCGAGCGACAGGCAGGCAAAACAACTCGCCCGCAGTAACAGGGTGGTGAACGATCTGGCATGCATGAGTCTGGCTCCCCGGTGAACGCTGAAGTGTCTGGACAGATTTCTGGCCTGACACGTGTACCAGCGCACCGGGATCGTTGGCAAGTGTTAGTCGCGAACGAAAAAGCCAGCGAGCCGCAGGAGGATGATGGGAATCGAGGGGATCGATGGGCCTGTCCTGATTTGCCTCAGGACCAGGCCCGGATTACTGCGGATCAGTTGGTTGCTGCGAGTTCAGCGTCTTGTGCCAGTCGACCATCAACCAGCAGGATCTGCTGGCCGGGATCGGAGTCCATCCGGACCTGACCGGTCTCTTCGCCGATCTTGTAGGTCACGTCATACCCCAGCACCTTCTCGGTACTGTCGTTGACCGTCTTGCATCGCTCTTCTGACGCGATGTAGGTGTTGCCGGCCTGGGTGCGCTCCTGAACCTTGTTCCCTGCGTACCCACCCGCTGCTGCACCGGCAACGGTTGCAAGTTTCTTGCCGTCACCACCACCGACCTGGTTCCCCAGGACGCCACCGATCACTGCACCCGCGACGGTACCCAGGATCTGATGCTGGTCCTTGACCGGTTTCTGGCGAGTCACCTCGACGGTCTGGCAGACCTCGAGAGGTTGCGTGACGGTCTCCGTTACTGGAACCACGTTGAGTACCTGGGCATGTGTGGGCACTTCGGATGCCACAAAGGTCCGGTAACCGGCTATTGCGCCACCTGTCGTCGCGATCACGACGCCAATGGCGATTCCCTTGACCAGACTGGTATTCATGTTCATTCCCTCCAATGGTGTCGTTCTTGTCGCCCGCCTTCACGGGTTGCGTGGATCATCCGGTGTCCACCCCGGTCAAACTGCTACGCAGTTCACGAAAGTGCTGATCACCGGTCTGTGATCCAGCTCAGTGCGACACGACCAGAATGCACCTGGCCGATGAACTGCGGCTGAATGCACGGCTTTCGTAAAAGACACGATTTTCGGATTCAATGACACACTTCACGAAACTGGCTGGACTTCTCCCATGGCTGATGCCGGATCTGCTGCCGAACCCGATGCCCGATTTCGCGCGGCGCTGGCCGATGGCCGACTGGAACTGCAGCGCTGCAGCCAGTGCCTGCGATGGACATGGCCGGCTGCGCTGCAGTGCACTTCGTGCTCGTCGTGGGATCTGGAGTGGCGGCCCGTTGCCATTGCGGGCACAGTCTTCACATGGACCCGCACACATCACGACTTTCCGGGAACCGAAGGTCTGGTGAAGCCGTTTGTTACGATGGTGGTCACGATCAACGACACCCCGTTGCAACTGATGGGTCTGCTGGAAGGTCCTTCGGAGGCTATCACGATCGGCGCACCGGTCACCGGGCGGATCATCGTCGACTCGCGCATCAACAATGGCAACAACCAGGGAAGTGCGGTTTTTCGCTGGCAGATGGCGGCCGAAGTTCAATCCGAACCAGGTGGCGGCTGACAGGTCAGGACAAGCCCTGGCATCACCACCTACGTTTTCGTAAACCTCGCAGAAATTTCGCGAAACCCAGGAGCCGCCTGTCAAATCGGGTGAGACGTCCGACCTGCTGCAATCGGGCAAACGTGTCGATGGACAGCGACGCCTGGGCCTCGACCCGCATCGGCAACGTGGCAAACAGGTTTGCCAGATACGACCCCTCGGGTGGCAGTACCGACTTGGGCAGGGACAGCTCCTGCAGATATTGATTCCACAGGTGGATGGTCAACGAACTGGCGCACACAGCCGCACAGTGTTCGGTCTGCGCCGGATCAAATACTTCATCGATCTCGTGCATGGCAAAGGGATAGAAGGTGGCCTGGTCCATCAGCCGGATACGCGCGCGGTTGTCCTCGACCCAGGTGGTGAGCAGCTTCGGACCGATATCTCCCCAGCCAAAGACTTTTCCTTTTGCTTCGGCCATCGCCGAGAGTGTCTGTGCAATGACAGCGTCCGTGATGCACATGACCGCGCCATTCAGATGGCGCGCGGATTCGACCCCCAGGATCAGTCCCGGCGAACCCAGCTCGAGCTGACGCAATGTTTCTGTGGACTGAAGACAGAAAACATCGGTATCGATCCACCAGCCAGGCCGTTGCGCAAGAATCCGGTAGCGCAGCACATCCGAAAAGGCTGCGATCGAACCGACCACACCGTTCTGGGTGTAGGCATGCACTTCGTGCGGATTCGCGAAACAGGCCGCATCACGACGGATGACACCATCGGGCACACTCAACCCCGGGTCAAAGGTATGCAGATTGACCCGCGCACCCTGTCTGACAAAGGACTGCAAACAGGCCTTCTCGTAGAGCGACAGCTCGGAGCCATGCCAGAAACAGTGGGCGTCGATCAACCCGGTCTCAGCGGCACCGTTGATTGCCTTCATCAGGTTCGTGCTGGTCCCGTCTTCCATCCGCTTCAACCGGGCTGCGAAAACAGCACGGCAAACCCGGGATTGGGTTCCCAGTGGTAACGCCCCCTGATCGCCGCGCGCTCATCCACGGCGCGGACATCGCGGGCAGCGGCCAGTTCCTCGACAAACAGCGACGCCAGCGCAATCACATACTCCGATGACACGCAGCGATGCTGATCGAGCCCAAACGGCGCGAACTGATCCAGCGTGAACTCATCCTGGCGAAAACGTTCCGGATCAAACTGGAAGGGACATGCAAAAGTCTTCGGGTCCTTGTGCGCTTCCCAGAGACAGACCTGGATCTGGCTGCCGGCCGGAAAAAAGTGGCCTTCAAACTCCAGATCCTGCGTTACCACCCGCGTGATGGCTTCGCTCTGGTTGGAGCGCAGCGTTTCCAGCACGCAGGCGCGGCTCGCTGGCATCGAACCGGACACCCCGCGCGCCCGCTCTGCCCTCACCGCGTCCGCGACCTGTGGATTCAGCGCCATGTAGTGAAGCACCCAGCGCAGCAGGCTGAACAGGTCGAAGCGCCCGGTTTCGACCATGTACGCGAGGATACCGGCAGAGGTTTCATTGAGGTCACCCTGTTCGACCATCCGCTTCAGCACGCTGTCAGGCATGCCTGCACTGGCCTCGGTGGACAGGCGTTCCACCTGCAGTGCGACCTCGGCCTGAATTTCCTCGAACGCCTCGTTCCTGCCGATGTAGCGCAACGCAGGTTCGATGCCGGTGGTCATCCGGTTGTAACAACCCACCAGACGCTGCCCGGTTTCGCTGTCGGCGGGAATGCCCAGGAACAGACGAATCAGCATCTGTGTCGTGATCTCGCGCAGCGGAACGGCGGCCTGTTCGATCAGGAGTGGCGTCCTGCCCATGCGGGTGGCCAGGTTCTCAAGCACGGCGCGGGTGCTTCGACGCAGGTCGGCGTCGGCCGCAGACATCAGTTCCGGTCGCATTGCCCGCACAAAGATCTGCCGAAACCGGCGATGGGTTGGTCCGTGCAGGGAACGCAGGTGGCTGATGGGAAACAGCGCGTCGAGGTTCTTGTAACGGGATTCCAGGTGCGCTTCATGGGCACTGCAGAGGCGCCGCGCCCGTTCGTTGCCCACCACGCCAAACATCAACGCCGCCCGTGTGTTGAACCGGAAGATCGGCCCGAATTCGGCCGAGCGTTTCAGGAAAAACGTCTGATCAGACTGCCACTCGCGATCCACCCACCGCATTTCGCCCGGCGGCAGTGAACGATAGTGCCGAAGGCCCGACCGCAGGCCGTAGCGAAACACCAGGCTGAACCACAGTCTGACGGTGAATACCGGGCTGGAATACCGCGCCAGCAGCCAGAACAGCCGTTTGAGGACCAATCGTGGGGACATGACGACATTCTTCTCCAGATCCGGTCCGGCAGCTATGTGGGTCCGAAGGGAAGTTGCACCCGGCTTGTAAGTGTGTCGATCAGCCCACGGGTTTTTCGGTGTGCACGATTCGCAGCGCCGCTGCCGCCACGGCTTCAGCATAACGTTGCGGGTCGCCCACCCTGACCTGCTGTGCAGCACCATCGATCAGCGCCGTGATCAGGGTCACACGCAGCTCCCGGCTGGCGTCGTCGAGCCGGGGCTGAATCTGCTGGATCAACCCGGCGAGTTCCGCGTAGAACGTGGCATAGATGCGGTCTCGCAGCGCACGGAAAGCCGGTTTGTTCAACGTCAGGAAGTTGAGCACCCCGAACACGAAGCCACTTTCGCCACGCCACCGGCTGACCAGGCTGCTGATCAATTCCCTGAACCGCTGTTCAGGGTCACCCGTATTGAGGCGGGCGGACTCCGTGGCCGCGACGTCCCGCTCGGCCTCGGCCGTGATGAGGACCTCAAGTAGCGCGTCGCGGGTGGGGAAGTAGTACTGCAGATTGCCGAGCTGCATGTTGCAGCGTTTGGCCAGATCACGCAGCGCCAGTGCATCGTAGCCCTCCGCAATCAGGACCTGGCGGGCACAGGCAAGCACACGCACACGGGTGTTGGCCCCCTTGCTGGTTCGTGCAGTACCGGAAACCGCGGCCCTGGGACGCGTGATCATGTGGGTTGCGATGGGGTTTGCGATGGGGTTTGCGATGGGGTTTGAAAGAGCAGGTAAACCATTTTTTCAGCCGCAGTCTCGACCTCCCGTGGCAGTGGCACACCTGCCGCATCAAGGCTCACACCGGCAAACCTTGCATCACGAGGCACGGCCTGCAGGAAGGCTGCAAACTCCCGCTCGATGGTCGCCCGATCATCGGTAATCACGGTTGCATGCCAGGTCGACCGCACACCGCAAAGGGTCAGCTGGACGTCCGGTCTGGTGACAAGGTTTCGCCACCAGCGGGTTTCAACGACCGTAAAAGCCTTGATGCTGGCAGCATCCCGGCGATAGCTGATCGGCGTCGACAGTGCCCGCCCACTCTTTCGACCCGTGAATTCGAGGAGCATCGTGTTGTCGCTCATCAACCGGTGCAGCGGCGAACGCAACAACAGCTTGATGGGGGGATTGATGATTCGATACAGCAGGCTGGACATAAGGATCAGCGCCCCTCTCTGATCTGGTCAGGCTTCATGGTGAGCAGCACAAAGGCTTCTGGAGCAGTCCGCCACTCGTCGAACACCGCCTGGCGGTCGGGCTGCGACAGATCCCAGTAACGTGGAGTGAGCAGTTCCGCCAGTTCAATGCCGCCGGTATCGGAAATCTGCACCGCCCCATCAAAGGCGACCCACATTTCGGATTCTCCCACGGCGTTGGAGACCAGCAATGAGGCGCGGGGATCACGCGACAGGCGGGTGATTTTTCGGGATTTCCGCTCGGCAAAACAGCGGACAACTTCACCGTTCCAGTCGAACCAGACCGGCACGCCGATGGGTGTGCCGGATGATCTGTGGGTGATGAGCGTGCCAAGGCGTGTGACAGACAGGAATTCTTCTCGATTCATCAGGCAACTCCGGCAGAAATGGCTGGTTGGAAAGCGTGTCGACTACACATGGTCGAGCTGTGTGGACAGATAACGGTAGAAGTCGAGCAGGTTGCGCTCCTTCTCACAGAGCAGGCCGGGCTCGGCATGGAGTGACCCGACGTTCTTCTGCAGATTCACCATCGCCGAGGCGTCTTGTGCATTGATCGCGTTCACCACCTCCGCATTCGCCAGCCGCTTCGGCTCATCCTGCATCAGTTCATCGTAAACATCCGGTGGCACCAGATTGCCGCCGATCACGCGCGTGTGGCCTACATCGATCGGCAGGAACGACAGCCAGATGCTGCTCATCTGTGAGCAGGAGACCGCGCAGTTCGGGAAAAAGCCGAACTGCGGGGCTGACGTCTGATCCGGGCCACTCATGCGATCGGCATAGGGTTTGAACGACGCGAAGTCACCTTTGAACACCGTGTCGAGACGGAACAGCGTCCAATGCGCCCCATGATCTGCAAAGGCCGCGCTGCGGGAAGGCATGAACGTATCGATCGTGCCGCGATGCAGCCCGGTGACGTGATAACCCTCGAGCGCGGTCTCCATCGCAAGCTTCCAGTTGCCGGGCCACACCTCGTCGATCCACGGCGTCACGCGCCAGCGGGCGATGTCGTAGTTCTGCCAGTGAGCTTCCACACTGGCGAACTGCGCCATCAACGGCGGCGGGTTCGTCTGCAGCGACACAAAAACAAAACCCAGCCAGGTATCGACGCTGAATTCCGGCAGCTTCACCGGCTCTCCGCGCAGATCGCAGACATCCGGCATGTGCGGTGCACCGCGCAGTTGGCCATCCAGTTCGTACGTCCACAGGTGATAGGCACAGGTAAACCGTGTGGTGTTCCCGGCGCCTTCGACCACGGAAAAATAGCGATGCCGACAGACGCTGGACAAGGCGCGCAGGCGACCATCCATCCCACGCACCACCACGATGGCCTCACCGGCAATCTCGACCGTAAAATAGTCTCCCGGATGGCCTACCTGTTCTGCCCGGCCCACACAGATCCATGCCCGGCGGAAGATCTTTTCCAACTCCTGCTCAAAGGCCGGTACCGACGCATACAGGCTCATCGGCAGAGCCCTGGCGACGCCGATATCCACCACGTGATATCGCCGAAGTGTCTCCATCGGCGACGCCTCTCCAGGTAAACCCCGAGGACACACCTCGGGGAAACCATCGTTTGGACCCTGAAAATCCCGAGGTGTGTCCTCGTGGAATTCGGAGACATCAGGCCTGTTCATGCTGTAACCCTCTATTTCTGCTGAGAAATCGTTCCCGGCCAACGCCTGGTGCAGCCGATATTAGGTCTCCGACCTTTTTAATTCAACGACCTATTTTTTAAAGATTTAATTCAAACGTTTGACTAATTCAAACGATCGTTTATATTCTGGCCACCCACCCCCCAATGGTCCGTTGATGATCCCCACACCCAAGGAACGGAGCGACACCCGGGCCGCACTCATCGAGGCCGCGCTGGATCTTTTTGGCCAGGATGGCTACGCCGCCGTCAGCACCCGCGCCCTCGCCGACCGCGCCGGCGCCAACCTCGCCGCGATCCAGTATCACTTTGGTGGCAAGGATGCGCTGTACCGCGCCGTCATCGACCACCTGATCGAGGTCTTCCCGTCCCGGTTGGACTTTGCCGAATCCCTGCTCGCCGAGCAGGCGCCCCGCCTCAAGGGCAATCCCGAAGCGCTCTCCGAGCTGCTGCATACGCTCGCGACCACCTTCCTGCAGACCTACCTCGGCAACGCCCAGATGCGCCGGATCGTGCCCTTTTTCCTGCGCGAGATGATTCACCCCAGCCAGCACTTCGACCATTTTTACGCCGCCGTCCCAGGGCGCCTGCACGTGCTGCTCACCCGCTTTGTGGCCATCGTCATGAACACCACCGCGGAGGACGAACGCGCCATCCTGCAGACCCACGCCCTGATCGGCCAGATCGTGGTCTTCCAGATCGGCCGTCCCATCCTGAAGCGCCGTACCGGGTGGGATGACTTCACCCCGGAACGGGTCGAACAGATCATCAAGGTGCTGGTGCCCTCCCTGCAAAGAACGCTGGGCCTGCCCGTTACGGAGGCTGCGTCATGACGTCCTGGTTCTGCGGATTTGCCTGGCTCGCGGCACTGTTCTGCGACGGTGCCGTGCAATCCACGCTGACGGGTTACATCGAAGGCGACCAGATTTTCATCGCGCCGATCGCCAGTGCGCGCATCGAAGCACTGCTGGTCAACCGTGGCGACAGCGTAGCCGCTGGCGATCCGATCGCGCGCCTGGATCCCACGGATGCCGGATATACCCTGCAGACGGCGCAGGCGCTGTTGGCCGAGTCACAGGCGCGGCTGGAAAACCTCACCACCGGCAAACGCTCGGAAGAAATCGCCGTGCTGGACGCCAATCGTGCCGCCGCCCGCACCGAACTCAAACAGGCCAATCTCGATCTCACCCGTGCCCGAGATCTGGTGAAACGCGGCATGCAAAGCCAGTCGGCGCTGGACAGCGCCCAGACCCGCCAGGAAGTGGCCACGTCCCGCGTAAGGGAAGTGGAAGCCAATCTGC
>JBGSHJ010000034.1:0-2297 GCA_041752315.1 Pseudomonadales bacterium | reverse complement strand
ATAGGTATTGCCTGTTATATCGAAGCCTGCGGGCTCGCACCGTCAAAACTGGCCATTGCGCTGGGCGCGGGTGTCGGGCTTTATGAAAGTGGCGAGGTGCGCTTCAATCCTACCGGTACCGTAACGGTGTTTACCGGCTCTCACTCCCACGGCCAGGGTCACGAAACCACTTTTGCCCAGGTGGTGTCGGATCAGCTCGGCGTACCGTATGAGTCGGTCGAGGTTGTGCATGGCGACACCGGACGGGTCGAGTTCGGGCTGGGCACCTACGGTTCCCGTTCATTGGCGGTGGGTGGTTCGGCCTTGATCAGGGCCGGCGAAAAGATCATTGCCAAGGCCAGGAAGATCGCCGCGCATCTCATGGAAGCCAGCGAAGACAGCGTGGATTTCACTGACGGGCAGTTTACGCTGCGTGACAGCAATCGAAGGCTGGGCATTGCAGAGATCGCGTTTGCATCCTACGTGCCTGGCAACTACCCGGAAGGCCTGGAGCCCGGGCTGTCCGAAAAAGCGTTTTATGATCCGCAGAATTTTACCTACCCGGCCGGCACTCACATCGCCGAGGTGGAGATCGATGGAGAAACCGGTGTTGTGACGCTGGTCAACTTTGTCGCGGTCGATGATTTTGGGCGTATCGTCAATCCTCTGGTTGTGCATGGCCAGGTGCATGGCGGTGTTGCACAGGGTGTTGGACAGGCACTTCTTGAGCGCGGTTTTTATGACACGACCGGTCAGTTGCTCACCGGCTCGATGATGGACTATTGCATGCCCCGCGCCGATGACCTGCCGGATTTTGTGGTTGATACCACGGTGACCCACTGCACCCACAATCCCCTGGGCGTGAAAGGCTGTGGCGAAGCCGGTGCCATCGGTTCACCTGCGGCGGTCATGAATGCAGTGACACAGGCACTGGGTGTCGCCGAGTTGGCCATGCCGGCGACATCGGAAAAAGTCTGGCGGATTCTCAAGGAGCAGGCGTCCGTCAGGCGGCAGATGTCTGCCTGACCTGCATCCCGCCAGCCGAATCACTTCACAACGCCCAGCGAACCAACACGAGAGCACCATGTATCGATTCAAGCACCATCGTCCAGCCACTGTCGATGAAGCGGTGAGGATCTTCGCCGGGTCGGAGGATCCCGCCTATCTTTCCGGTGGCATGACGATGATACCGACCATGAAGCAGCGACTGGCTTCTCCCACCGATCTGATTGACCTTGCCCGTGTTGCCGGAATCAGCGGTATCAACGTGACCGACTCCGAAGTCAGAATCGGTGCGTTTACGCGGCATGCTGACGTTGCTGCCTCTGCCGAGGTGGCAGCAGCCATTCCGGCCCTGGCTGATCTGGCGGGACAGATTGGCGACAACCAGGTTCGCAATCGCGGCACGATGGGTGGTTCTGTTGCCAACAGTGATCCGGCGGCAGACTATCCGGCAGCGGTGGTTGCCCTCGGTGCGACGGTGGTAACCAATCAACGCACGATCTCCGGAGAGCTGTTTTTCCGGGATCTGTTCGAGACGGCGCTCGAGTCCGGTGAACTGGTGACCGAATTGCGTTTCCCGATCCCGCGTCGCGCTGCGTATCGCAAGTTCCCCAACCCGGCTTCCCGATATGCGGTGGTGGGTGTGATGGTCGCCGATTTCAGCTCCGGCATTCGTGTGGGTGTGACTGGAGCGGGTCCCTGTGCGTTTCGTGCAACGACGCTTGAAGCTGCGCTCAACAGCGATTGTTCTGCAGCGTGCCTGGACACGATCGATATTCCCGATGCCGGGTTCAACTCCGATCTGCATGCTTCGGCGCAATACCGCGCGCATCTGGTAAGGGTGATGGCCAGGCGTGCGGTTGAGGGCATGCGCTGACGAGGATTCCGGGCGGTGTCAATCACTGGAAGGCTGGTTGTATACTCCGGTCGGAAGCGAAGTTTGCTTCACGATACGCAGCTCTGACCGATTGATCTGAATTGATCTGGACTTATCTGGACATAGAAGCCAGACGATGGGAGGAAGTGTGAAACCGGCATACTCGACAAATCGCGAGGGCGAAAGCCCGTCACACTGGTCTCGCTCCGGGCGTACGTTCGCCACGCGGGGTGGCTGGCATGTCAAAACCCGGGAAGGGCATCCACTTGGACCCTATCCAAGCGAGTTTGATGCAGCGGTGGTTGCGGCTCTGCTGATCGCCCAGCTGCAACAGGCTCCCAATCTGCAGGCCTGTCGGCGGATCATCTACAACTTTCGCCATGACGATCGATTCAAGATTGGTTCGGCCGATGAAGTGCTGGCGCCGTTCGCGCAGGAA
>JBGSHJ010000033.1:0-19588 GCA_041752315.1 Pseudomonadales bacterium | reverse complement strand
GCTCTGGCAGGTGAAATCGCGCGATTTCACCTGCCAGAGCAACGGCAGCGAAACCGATTTCATCGCCGAGGTCTATGGCGACCTGACCTTTGCGTTCGACACCGGTGACGGCCAGCGCTCGGTGTTCCTGCTGTCGCTCGCGCGGGACTACCTCGTGCCGATGAACTGCGGCTCGCATGCGGCGCTCGAGAGCGACAGCTTCCAGCAGGTCGATCTCGTCATCCTTGCCCCGCCGCGCGCGGTGACCGTGGGCGGCTTCTGGTTCATCAGCGGACTGAAGGAAGCGGACGACGGTTCGTTCATGGATCCGGATGACGATCTCGGCGGCTACGAGACCGTGCGCTACCCGTTCGACACGCGCGTCCCGGCCCGGACCCACACCTTCGACTTCACTTCGCCGGATCCGACCGGCTCGGCGCAGCTGCGAATCCTGCTCGACGTGGTGCCGGTGTTCGAATAGATGCCGTAGCTACGGGCCGCGGCCGCTGAGTCAGCCCTGCGGCATCTCGAAGTCGATCGTGAACTCGACGCGGCGATTGGTCGCGCGACCTTCGACCGACTCGTTGTCCGTGACCGGTCGCGTGTGGGCGTAAGCTCACCGAGTGCAGCCGCTTGCGCGCGATGCCCTGTGACAACAGGTACGTGGTGACCGCGTTCGCACGCGCTGCGGCGAGATCCCGGTTCGAACGACAGGCGACGCCCTGCACCGGTTGGCCGTCGGTGTGGCCTTCGACAGAGATGCGTGTATCGCCGATCGCGCGCCAGTGCCAAATGCCACACAAGAAGTACCACACCAGACACTCCCTGATCTCTTCGTCGAACACTCATAAGGCCACGATGTCCCACCATCTTCCGTGCGAGAGCTTCACAGGTTGCTGATCGTTAGCTTCTCTTCTCCGATCACCGCCCAAACTTTCGTCTGCGCAGTACTTTGGCAGTACTTCGTGTTCGTGGATCAGGTACTTCCTGGGCAGTTGGCCTGACTGACGACCTGCTCAGATCGATCTGGAAGCCAGACCGTTTTCGGTGCACGATTCATGAACAAACGGCACGTGGTGAACCTGCAGGCGGTCGTTTGTGCGGTCGGGAATCTGTCTCGGACCGATTGATTAAGTGAGGAGGCTCGAAGGAGGACAAACATGTCTCAACCGGAAGTCATCGCTGCCCCGCCTCGCCGCTTCTGGGTGATCGCCGCGCTCGCACTGCTCTGGAACCTGATTGGTGTCGTGTCCTGGTTATCGAGTGGCATGATCAGCGGCGAGACATTGGGCGCGATGTCCGAGGCGGAGCGGGCGTTGTACACAAACCTGCCGGCCTGGGTGACGGTCAGTTACGCGATTGCAGTGCTCGGTGGAACGCTGGCCTGTGTTGTGCTGCTCGCACGAAGGCGCTGGTCAACGGTGCTGTTTGCCGTCTCGCTGATTGGCGTGGTGGTGCAGATGAGTCACCAGCTCCTGATGACAGCAGCGGTTGAAGTGCTCGGTGTATCGGCCGCCGTCCTGCCGGTCATGGTCATCCTGGTTGCAGCCTGGCTGGTGTGGTTCTCGAGGGACGCAGGTCGGCAGGGGTGGCTCCGATAACGCAGGCAACACTCGCAGTGGTGCAATACTGCACCACTGCTGTCCAGCGCGTGTCAGACCGAAACCTTCAGGCCATGACTGGCGCCGATTGCCATGAGCTTGGCGAGGTCGGGTGCCGCGGGAGAGATCTCGCGGTCAAAATCCGTGAACATGTGTGATGCACCTTCGCGGGAGGTCATGGACAGCATCTCGCCGCCACCAGCCTCGAAACGGAACCAGTGAGTCGTTCCAGCCGGCAGGTGCACGAGAGTGCCGGGTGAGGCAATCATCGAGTCGGCGTTAATGCCAAAAGCGATGTTGCCCTTGATCACGAAAAAGGCCTCGTCCCACGGATGACTATGGGGTGGCGGGCCGCTACCAGCAGGGCCTGCCTGGTAAAAAATCTCGTAGCTGCCAGTCTGTGCACCGGACGCCAGAACGGTGATCTGTTCACCGACAACCTCGAGGGGACGCGGGGCATTGTCGCGAGAGACGATGAGCGGTGCCGGCATGGTGACTCCTTCCTGGTTCGGGTTGCTGATCAGTCTGCAAACTCTACCTTTGATTCGTTCAGTTGCCAAAAATGGCTTGTCGTTGCCACGTCTTGTGATCGCAGCTGAATCGTTCCTGGCTGTATCTGTACTTCTGAATCCCGAATTTGCATACATCCCAAGCCGATTCGCAGTGCTGACGGCCAAGCGGTAACATGCAGCCGCACCAAAGCCGGACTCTCGAGATTCACGTCATGTCGCTGACACTGTACTACCACCCACTGTCGTCCTACTGCCACAAGGTGTTGATTGGGCTGTACGAAACAGGAACGTCCTTTGATGCGCGCATCATCGACCTCGGCGATGAAAGTCACCGGGACCTGCTTCGATCACATTGGCCACTGTGCAAGTTTCCGGTGCTCCACGACGCGAGGCGTAACCGGAGCCTGCCGGAATCCTCGGCGATCATTGACTATCTCGACCACCACTACCCGGGAGCCAGGTCGCTGATTCCGTCTGACCGGGACAGTGAAATGGAGGTAAGGTTATGGGATCGGCTGCTTGACAACCACGTGCACACACCGATGCAGCAGATTGTTGGCGATCGTCTCCAGCAGACACACGCTGACCTGTCCGGCCAACGCGGACTGCTGGACACGATGTATACCGTTATCGATCGGCAGGTCGCCGCCAGAGCGTGGATTGCACATGGCGATTTCACGCTTGCTGACTGCGCCGCAGCACCAGCCCTTTTTTATGCCAACACTGTTCAGCCGCTGCCCACCACACTTGGACATCTTGCCGCGTACTTCGAACGTCTGATGGAGAGAGCTTCCGTGCAACGGGTGCTGGAGGAGGCGCGTCCTTATTTTCACTCCTTTCCGTTCAGTGAAAGCCTGCCAGCGCGTTACAAGGTGCCTGCAGGCAGCGACTGACGTCACAGTGACCTGTCCTGTGTCGAGTGGGTAACGTCCGACAGAACATGCTACGCGTCCCAGATGGCCTCTTCGCTGAAGCCGAGTTCGCGGAAGTCGGCTGCGCGCAGTGCACGTTCCCGTTCGTGATCGAGGAAAAACTCGTCAAGCTGCGGTGGTGCCACACGGGTACCCGCGAGCATGGCATGTACCTGACCGCGGTGATGGATCTGGTGTTCGAAGAGATGGAGCAGTATGCGGTCGCGTGGTTCTGTCTGTACCCAGGTCTCCCTGACGATATCGACCGGCATGGCAAATTGCGGGGCTGTGAGCTGATCGCAGAGCGCGATCAGCCGTCGGTCGATGGCGCGCTGTTCACGATCGAGGTCGGCAAATTCCGGACAGGGAATCTCCGGTCGGAACGCGGCATAACCCACACATTGACCTTCCAGCGCGCTGACATAAAACCAATCCACGGTGAGGTTGTGATTGAGCGTGTGGATGATGGACGGAAAAAAGCTGGTGCGGGTGGCCTGCAGCTCGGTTCCGTTCAGCATGGCACAAGCCTTCAGCAGCCGGTGGTTGGCCAGCGCGTTGTTGAATGCCTGTGCACGCAGACTGGTCCGGATATCCATGCCTTGCCGTCCGAAGGAATTGTCACGGTAATGGTGCCCTGACGGTTTGGGCACTGCCACCGGCAGACGAGCAAAAACGCCGCTACCCGAACATACTTTCTATCGAATCCGGGGCGGCCCGGAAACCGCCCCGATCCGTGTTTGTGCTACAGCACAAAAGCACCAGAGCGCAGCAGGTACGCAAATTCACGCCGCTGATCCTCGTTCAGCAACTCGAAGATCCGGCGAACGGCCACCAGCAGTTCGCCATTGAGTACTTTGGTCGACTGAGTCCGGGTCGCCAGTGCCGCATTGACACGATCATCATCGAATGATTCGGCAGTAAAAACGGCGGCAACCTCCGACGTTGATCGATCCTGATCGACACGCGCCTGGTTGTACGCAATTTTCAATCGGTCGAGTACATCCACAACATCGCGAATCTGTGTTTCGCTCAGCTTCAGTTTCCACGCCAGATGGCGCAGAGGGCGGCGTACGCCAAACGTCGGTCCGGACGACCAGCTGAACATTGCATTTGCGGGGTGATGCCGCGAGGGCGTCCCCACGTCTGTAGAAGAGGAGACTTCAGCAGAGGGGCGTCTGGAAGAAGAGACTTCGGAACAGGCCTGCTGCCAGAAAGCGCTGGCGTACGCGTGTCGCCACGCACGATGGAACATGAACATGGATACTCCTTCACCAGGGCATTCGCTCCCGGCGGGTATTGAAGTGCGGGCAACATGCCTCGCACGAGTTTGATACTAGCCCCGCCGGATGTGCGTCGTCGAGCGTTGCCAGTGACCGGCTCGCCAAGCGGCTCGCCAACCGGCTCGCCAAACAACACTGATCTGCGTTGGCGATTCATTGGTGCATCAGGATCAATCACTTGTCCGGCAATGCAAAAGCGACCAGGTGATCACCCATCTTCGAACCCATGCGGGCATGTCCGCCGGCAGCGATGACCACAAACTGCTTTTCGCTGCCATCGGCAAGCCGGACGGCGTAACTCATCGGGGTAGCCTGGGGACCGGCGGGGAGTTCACCTTTCCATAGCTCCGCACCGGTGTCGGCGTCGTACGCACGCAGCACGTTCTCCCACGCTCCGGCGAGGAATAGGAGACCACTTGCCGTGAGCACCGGGGCTCCCATGCCTGGCACACCGAGAGCGAGAGGTACCGGCACCGGCGAAATGTCGCGCACCGTACCATGCGGCACGCGCCAGAGTTGATGTTTGGCCACGATATCGATGGCAGTGACAAATCCCCACGGGGGCGCACTGCAGGGCAGACCCCATGACGACAGCATTGCCTTGCGCGCCATGGCGTAATCAACTCCGGCCTGACGCGCAACCTCGACCTCCGGATCAAAGCCTTCCCGCCCACGGAAGGCATCACGCGGAACCAGGCGCACGATGAACGGTACGTTACTGCTGCGGGCATAGATCCTGCCGGTGCGGGGATCCACGGCCACACCGTCCCAATTGATGCCACCGGCGTTGCTCGGAGCGACCACCGTCCACTGCTCGGTAATCGGCGTATAGATCGGGCCGGTGCGTGCCGACGCCAGCAGGTCCTCACACTCACCTTCGTCAAATGGTGTGAGTCCCCATGCGTCAGCGGCGGTTACTTCGGGGGAGACCTGGAAGGCTTCTGGCGGAAATGGCTGCACAGGCGACAACTGGGCTGCCAGTGGTCCTTCGCGAGGGACTTCCCGGTAGTCGACGTCAATGAGTGGTTTGCCGGTTGCCCGATCGAGCACGAAGATGAAGCCCATCTTGGTTCCGATCACGATCGCGGCGGCCCGTCCGGTGGGCAGATCAAGATCCACCAGTGACGGCTGAGCACCTACGTCGTAGTCCCAGAAGTCATTGATCACCGTGTTGAAGTGCCACGCCACCTCGCCGGTATCACCCTTGAGTGCCACAACCGAGGTGCCGTAATAATCCATGTCCTGTTTGCCACTGCGGTAATAGTCCGGGGAAGGATTGCCGGTTGGCACGTAGATCAGACCGAGTGCCTCGTCCGCGACCATCGTTCCCCAGACATTGGGTGTGCCGAGCGCAAATCCTTCGTCGCTCACCAGGCCGGACTTACGGTCGAAATCCGGAGGCGCAAGATCGAAGGCCCAGCGCTGGGCACCGTTGCGTGCATCAAAGGCGCGCACCACACCACTGGGTGCATCGATGCGGACGTTGTCGGAGATGGCACCACCAACGACGATGGTGTCGCCAATCACGCCTGGTGGCGACGTGAGCTGATATTCACCCAGCCATTGCTGCTCCCCGATACCCTGATTGAGATCAATCCGTCCGGCCTTGCCAAAGTCCTCGCAGAGTCGTCCCGTTGCCGTGTCGAGTGCGATGAGGAAACCGTCATTGGTGGTCGTGAATATGCGAGACCCGCAGTGCGTGTCTGCGCTTGCGCGTGGATCGCGCCAGTGGCTTACACCTCGACAGATGAGCTGGTTGCCGTACTCGCCAAGCAGATCGACTTCCGGATCGAACGACCACAGTTCCCCACCCGTGAGCGGATCAAGTGCAATCACCCTGTTGAACGGGGAACAGAAGACAAGCCGGCCATCAGCGGTGATCGGTGTGACCTCGAAGGCTGAGGTGGAGCGGACCGTTGCCGTGCGTCTGCCTGCGACGTCACCGGTGCGATAGATCCACGCGACTTCGAGGTTGGCGACGTTGTCACGCGTGATCCCGTCGAGATCGGCGAAACGCCTCCCGCCACCACCACCATATTCAGGCCAGGAGGCGCTGACGTCGCGCGATTGGCTCTCGGCCGGAATCGTCGCCTCGAAGCTCGGGCCGCATCCGGCCATGAGTGTGATGAACAGTCCGATGCCAGCGTTGTTCGCAATCGACATGGAATCTTTGCTCATATTGCCTCTCGTGCCGATGCGGCGTGTTGTGCAAGCAAGACGGCGGGCGGTCTTCTCGCCGGATTGTCGGACAGGGATGCCGGATCAGTGACCCAGGGCGCCCCCACAACTGCTGCCCTGTCCCGCAGTACAACCGTAACAGTGATCAGCGATGGCGATCGGCTCACCGCTGCAGTCTCCCGTCAGCAGGTCGCGCAGATGCGGATTGACCCTGCCACCCAGTGTGATGCCCAGCTGCTGGTTGAAGTCGCAGTCGTACAGGTACCCCTGCCAATCCACGCTCACCAGAGTCCTGCACATCACGTTGTCCAGGTTGGCGGCGGCGAAATTCTCCTTGAGCAGACGCATGTAGTCGGCAAACTGACCTCTGGAGATCAGTGTGCTGCCAAACCGCTGGATCGGCATGTTGGCCAGCGTGAACAACCGGTTGAACCCGACTCCGAAGTGCTCGCTCAGTTCCTGCCGGTATAGGGCTTCGAGTTCCTGCTGCGCGGGTGGCAGTGCAGGGCCTTGCGGGTTGTAGACCAGATTGAGCGCAAGTCCGCTACCGGTCTGTGCATAGCCGAGAAAATTGAGTTTCTGCAGTGCTGCAATGCTCTTCTCGAACACACCATCACCACGCTGTCTGTCGACGTTGGCCGCTGAATAACAGGGCAGGGAGGCGACAACCTCGACCTGGTTGGTAGCCAGGAACACATCGAGGTCCTCCTGTCCCGGTTCGAACAGTATCGTCAGATTGCAGCGGTCGATGACCCTGATACCCAGTTCCCGTGCCGTCGTCACCAACCTGCGAAAATGTTCGTGCAATTCCGGCGCGCCACCGGTGAGATCGAGCGTACCGACTCGACGCTTCCGCAGTACCTCGATCACCAGATCGACGTCGTCCGCTTCCATCATCTCCTTGCGCGTCGGTCCTGCATTGACATGACAGTGCACACAGGACTGGTTGCAGCGATAGCCCAGATTGATCTGCAGCACCTCCAGCGCGCCGCGGCGAATCGGTGGAAAATCGGTGGCTTCCAGGAGGGGCAAGGTCGCGTGCATTCAACACTCCGTGAGTTCTGCACAGGGCAGCCGTGGGCGAGGTGAAACGTTCGTAATGGCCAGTGCGTACAACCCGGGTCGCCGCTATGCTTTGCAGCGTTTCACCTCCGGCTGCGAATACTGCATGACCTCCATGAATTCCGCCATTCACATCGCCCTGATCGGTGGCAGCGGCCTGTACGACATGGCCGGGCTTTCCGATCGTCGCCTGCATGATCTGGATACACCTTTCGGCAAACCTTCGGACCCGATCATCACCGGGCGATTGAATGGTGTACCGGTTGCGTTTCTGTCCCGCCATGGGCAGGGCCATCGCCTGCTGCCGACCGAAGTGCCGTACCGCGCCAATATCTTTGCCCTCAAGATGCTGGGCGTCCGTTTTGCGGTTTCGATTTCCGCTGTCGGGTCCCTGCGTGAAGAGGTCGAACCTCTCCACATGGTGTTGCCCGATCAGTACATCGATTTCACGCGACGGCGCGAGAGCACGTTTTTTGGCGATGGTGCGGTGGCACATGTATCGATAGCGCAACCCGTGTGCGCAGCGCTGGTCGGTGAGGTCCAGGCGGCCTTCACTGCCGCCAGGCTCGACAATGTCACGCTGCATCGTGGTGGCACCTACGTGTGCATCGAAGGGCCCCAGTTTTCCAGTCTGGCCGAATCGCTGTGGTACCGGACGATGGGCGCATCGGTCATCGGCATGACGGCCATGCCGGAAGCGAAGCTGGCGCGGGAAGCGCAGATTGCCTACGCAACCCTTGCGCTGGTTACCGACTACGATTGCTGGCATCCGCGGGAACGGCCGGTTACCGCCGAGATGGCGATCGCCAATCTGCAGATCAATGCCGCCAACGCGCAACGGGTCGTGACAACACTTGTTGAACGATTGAATGGCGCGCCACCGGTATCACTGGCTCATTCCGCGCTGTCTGCAGCGTTGGTCACCCAACCGGAACAGATGTCACCGGCAACACGCGAGCGGCTGCGAGTGTTGTGGTCAGATGGTTCGCAAGGCGCTGTCCAGGAGTGAATCGCGAGGGGATCAAAGCCCACGGGTCTGCGGCACGGCATGACGCTGCCCGAATCAGTTGTCTGCGTGCAGGTCTGGCAGCGGCTGAAACTCGAGGATCGCGCCATCAGCCATGGTGGCCAGGAACAGATGCCCATCCCTGATGACAAAGGAACGGGTGTACCCGAGATCGCTCAGGAAACGTGTATCGAGTGATCCGGGTGGACAGGCCATACGGGTGGTTGCAATGGCGCCGAACTCGATGCTGGCAGGCAGGGTTTCTTTCCAGGTTCCCCGGCCGCGATTGCAGTCAGCCTGGACGAGGAGCACACCTTCCGGTTCAAAAGACAGTTCGTAGCGCGAACCTTCGGCGGGACGGTAGACGCTGTTGTCCATCGACGCGATTTCAACCAGCGACCAGGTGGTGCCGGAGATTCCTGGGTAGGCAGCGGGTTCAGGCTCGTTGCCAATTTTGCCGCTGGCTTCAGGCTTGGTCGCCTGGTTGGTCATCGTCGTGTCACTGGTCGGTTCTTTTGTCGGCATTTTTGTTGGGGCTGTGGCTGATGGTGTGCATCCGGCCATCATGACCAGCACAATAAGCGCCGCCAAACTGTTCTGCTTCATGGCTGATTCTCGGCTTCCGGCCCGGTTCGTGTGGGCGAGTTCAGGAAATGTCTGATCTACGGTACCAGCAGGGAAGTGAATTGTCCGCCCGACGCTTGCACTGGAGAAGGGGCCGCGACACTGCGACCATCATGGGAGACCACCCGGAAACACTCCGGGTCTGAACCGGAGTGACCCATGCGTATTCTCCACACCAGCGACTGGCACCTCGGTATCACGTTTGGTGGTACCTCGCTGATTGAACACCAGCAGCAGTTCATCGACTGGTTGCTCGACCTCATTCCACGCGCACGCATCGATCTGGTCGTGATTGCCGGAGACATCTTTGATCGCGCGGTGGCACCCAACGATGCCGTTGTCCTGTTCAAGCAGGCATTGCAGCGCCTGCAGTCTCTCAACGTGCGTACTGCCGCCATTACCGGCAACCACGACGGTCCGGACCGGGTCGACAACTATGGTGATCTTCTTGATCTGAGCGGGGTCATCATCCGGGGCGGTTATGCGCGTTTTGGTGCGGTGATGACGATGGAGTTTGGTGATGGCCCGCTCGACCTCGTGATGCTGCCGTTTCTTGATCCCCAGGCGGCACCGGCGGATTTCAGCGACATCGATGCAGCTGCGGACAGCACAACCGCCTCGGCGGATGAGAACTTTGCAAAACTCATCAAGCGCACCCACGAATCGGTGCTCCACTCGGCCATAACCACGGCAGTGCCAAACCTCAGAAGCCCCCGTAGCCTCGCGGTGTCCCATGCTTTTGTCGCCGGTGGCGCGACGAGCGACTCGGAACGCAATCTTAGCGTCGGTGGTGCCGGTACGGTGAACGCGAGGCTGTTCGCGCCGTTTTCTTATACCGCGCTTGGCCATCTGCATCGCCCACAATCAGTCGGGTCTCATGCAGGCCCGATTACTGACAAGGCAGCCAACAGTACGCTGGCTGGGGTGTTGCGCTACAGCGGTACACCGCTCGCTTACTCGTTTTCCGAAGACCACAGGAAGAGTGTGGTGATCATCGACATGGCACCGGACGGATCGTGCCGGGTCGAGACCGTCGAGGTGCCCGTTGGACGGGCCGTGTTCACCGTCACTGGCACCATCGAGGAATTGCTTGCAGCCAGACCTGATCACAACAGGCGCGAGTCGTTTGTGCGGGCAATCATCACTGATCGGGCCGTTGTCCTCGACGCAAAAAAACGCCTGTCCGCGGTCTATCCACATGTCATCGAGATCGAATTGCAGCCTGAAGGTGCAACCGATGGCATCAGCATCAACGCCAGTGGGGCGCGGTCCCTGTCGGCGCTGGAGTCCGCCAGGACCTTCTGGTGCGCCGTAGTCGGCAGTGAACCAACCGACGACGAACGCAGGGTTCTCGTGGATGCCATCGCCCACGGGGAAAAGGAGTCTGCATGAAGCCTCTGCGACTCGAGTTCCAGGCGTTTGGTTCCTATCCGGGCAAGGAAACGGTCGACTTCGTCGCGCTCGGCAAGCGGGGCCTGTTTGTGGTCACCGGTCCAACGGGCAGCGGCAAGACCACGATCTTCGATGCGATGGTGTTTGCGCTGTACGGCAAACTGCCCGGCAGTCGGGATACCCAGGAAATCCTGCCACGATCCCATCATGCTGAAGTGAACGTCCCCACCTATGTGCAGTTCGATTTCGAGGTGGATGGTGTGCACTACCGGGTACATCGCTCACCGACACAGGAACGGCCAAAGGCAAAAGGCAAAGGCACGACCAGGGAGAACACCAGGGCGACACTGGTACGGTTGGAGGCAACCGTGTCTGTGCCGATTGAAAGCCAGGCCAGCCGGGTATCCGAGCGTTGTGCCGGCTTTGTCGGACTGGATGCCAGTCAATTCCAGCGTGTGGTATTGCTCCCACAGGGTCAGTTCACGGCGTTCCTCCTGGCCAATGAAAGCGAGCGCGAGTCGTTGTTGCGCCCTCTGTTTGGTGGCGAGGTTTTTCGACGCGCGCTCGAATGGTTGAAAGACGAACACGATCGCTCCAGGGACGAGGTCGAAGACATCGACACCCAGATCAATCACTTCCGCGTCAATACGGTCGAGGCGCTGCGCAAGGTCCGTGCGGCATGGATGGAAGCTGATTGCATCGATGACACCGACTCACTTGACGAGGCCGGGTTGCAGAGCGCAATCGCCGTGTTGGTACCCGTCAGGGATGAGCAAAGCCGTACGGTGCACGCGGCCAGGCAGGTCAGCGACAACTGCCGTGCGGAGGCTGCCAGGGCGATGACGCTGGCCGCAGTGTATGACCAGGCGAGGACACTTGCGCAAGGGGTTCTTGATCTCGAAACACAACAGGCTGCAATGGAAACCGGACGCGCCCGTCTGGAAGCATCCAGAGGTGCTCGCCCGGTGGTGACGGCGGCAACGGCGATAACAGGCGCACGAACGGCTTTGCAGCAGGCCAAAGCCTCACTTGACGCTGTGCTCGACGGAGTCAGGGAAGGATTCACGGCGCTTGATCGTATGGTGCCTGCGACGGATGCCGCGGTAATTGGTGCAGCAGTGCAGGCCGCGGGGGAGGCATTGCAGAAAGATGGGCAGTTGATTGCCGCAGCGGACAAAGCCGCCGCGCGGGTTGTCGAACTGACCGCCGCACACAAACTGGAAACAACGGAGTTCCAGGGATTGACGAAACAAGGTGACGCACTGCGCGAAGAACTGGCGGGTAGATCATTGCGCATCAATGAACTGGCGCCTGTGGCATCCCTGGTTTCGCTTCGCCGGCAGGAGAGCAGCCAGGCGACGCAGAGACTTGCGGAAAGCCGTGCGCTCCAACGAGCGCGGGTGGCGCAGGCAGATGCGCAGGGTGTCATGGATATGGCACGCGTGCAGTATGAGCAGGTGATGGCACGTTTCGTCGCAACCCAGGCACCCAGACTGGCCACAACATTGAAGGACGGCGAACCCTGCCCCGTGTGTGGCTCCGTCGAACACCCTGCGAAGGCAGCATTGGGCGACGGAGAAAACATCGACCATGCTGCCGTTGATGCTGCTCGCGCCGCCTGGAGCGCCGGGCGAGATGAAGTCAAAAAGCTCGAAGAACGGATTGAAAACCACATTCTGGGGTTGGGAGATGCAGCGAACCGTCCGATCGAACACTTCGAGCAGGCGTTGGCTGAAGCCGAGCGTGTGTTGGGTACTGCAGTGGCATCGGAGCAGCAACTGCAGGCAGAGAGCGAAGCCCTGGCCGAGGCGAAAGAAGCGCTCGCGAAAACTGCGACATCCCTCGCTGCTGGTGTCGAACGCATCAATGGTCTGCTCAGACAACTCGCCGATGCACAGACGCAGGCCGAGCAACTGCGCGGGGATTCAGCGCACCTCGATGCAGCCGCATTGGTGAGGAAACAGACAGTGTGTGAAGCGCTGGTGCAGCAGACCACCGGGATTGCAGACCTGTTCCAGGCAGTTGCATCTGCGCGTGGAACCCTGCAGACGAGGCAGGAAGCGCTGGTGGCAGAGCTCGAGACAAGTGGGTATTCATCCGTGGAGGAAGCCGCCGCTGCACTGCTTGATGCAGCGCAGGAAGTTTCCCTCGAAACTGCGATCAAACAATGGAATCGGGAGCTTGCGACTACCCGGGACAAGCTGGATGTGTTGCGCGAACAGGGTGTTCCAGACACGCGTCCGCAGGTCGAACTGCTGGAGGCGGCAGCCGTCGATGCCGCAGCGCTGGCAGGTGAGCTGGCAGCCACATTCACCACGGCATCGGTCGCACTGACTGCAGCCACCGAAGCACTCGACAACGTATTCCGGATACGTGCGGAATCAGCATCGACCAGGCAGAAATTCGACACCGTGAAACGCGTTTACCTCACCTGCCACGGCAAAGGCGCGGGACGGGTGACACTCGAACGCTGGGTACTTGCACGCGAACTGGAGAACGTGACCCATGCGGCCAACGTGCACCTGGTGCGCATGTCGAATCACCGGTTCAGGTTATTGCGGGACGAGACCCAGGGTGGTCTCCGCTTACAGGTATTTGATGCACACACCGGTCGTCCACGCGCCACCCATACGCTGTCGGGTGGTGAGCAGTTCCAGGCGTCGCTCTCGCTGGCACTCGGTCTCGCCGATGTCGTCAGTCGCGGTGGGTCCGCGAGTGGCAGGCAGTTCGACGCCTTGTTTGTCGACGAAGGTTTCGGCTCGCTTGACCAGAAGTCGCTGGGCGACGCGATCAACGCGCTGGAGATGATTCAGGCCATGGGCCGCATGGTGGGTGCCATCACGCATGTGGAAGAGATGAAGGAACGGTTGCATGTCGGCATCGAGGTACAGCGTTTGCCCAATGAGAGTGGTTCGACCCTGAAAGTGAATCCTTGACCTGCCTCGATATTGTCGGAATCGAATGCGAACCTGCGTGGTGACTCACTCTGCGGACTGAGCCCTGTCCTCGCTCTTGTCGAGCCATAACGCTGGCACCGGGCGAGAGGACAACGGTGTGTCCTGAAGCCCTGGCCCTGCCTTGGCCTTGATCTCCTTCGGTTGCAGTCGCCTGCCGTCTGCAGCATGGATGCCGACTGGCTGGATGGGCTGGCCGTCCTTGCGATCGACAAACCACAGACGCTTGCCATCCGGGTGCGGCATGTAGGTGTCTCCCCAGTCGGTCATGGCGATCATGATCGGCTGCAGTGCCAGCCCCTTCTGGGTCAAACGGTACTCCTGGTGACCTGGGCCGTCGGTCTTCTCCAGAACCCCTGCGGTCACCAGTTTTTTCAGGCGGTCGCTCAGCACGTTGCGGGCGATGCCGAGGCTCTTCTGGAACTGGTCGAACCGCCGCAGGCCAAAAAAGGCATCGCGGATGATCAGCATCGTCCAGTGTTCGCCAATGATCGACAGCGTTTGGGCAAGTGAGCAGTTGAAGTGCTCGAAAGATTTCAATTTCATGGTTGCATTCTAGCGACAAGGTTTTATGATGCAACTCATGTTAGTCCTATGATGAAACTAAAAACGTTGTTGGATGGTTCCTTGAGACCGTTGTTAGACAAGGTTTGGGGGAAAGTTCCGAGCGATGGACTTTGTGATCGTTCAACAGGATCAGCACCAGTCGGGCAGGGGGCCAGATGCGCCAGATTGATACGGGTACGGACGAACTGCTCTGTCAGATCACCGAACGGGTGGCGGTGGTCACACTCAACAAGCCACACAAGAAAAATGCGCTCGGCGATATCCTCACCCCGGCATTGCGGGCGCTGCTGCCACAACTGGAGCGTCGGTCCGATGTGGGCTGTGTGATGATCACCGGCGCAGGCAACGCGTTCTGCTCCGGTGGCGATGTCAGCGAAATGGGTAACAGCGCGAACCCGGACCAAAAGTCCACGAGCCTGGATTCACGCATCGATGCACTCACAGAAAAGCAGTTGGCGCTGACTGGCCGGCTTTATCACCTGACCAAACCTACGGTGGCCGCGTTGCCGGGCGCAGCTGCAGGAGCAGGACTGTCCATTGCGCTCGCCTGCGACCTGCGAATTGCCTCCGAAGACGCCTTTCTCATGACTGCATTCAGGAATGTGGGGTTGTCCGGTGATTATGGAGCGACCTGGTTTCTGACCAGGCTCATCGGTCTCGCCCGGGCCAAGTCGATGTTCTATTTTTCGCCGCGTGTGACCGCTCGTCAGGCACTGGATATCGGGCTGGTGGATCGGGTGTTTCCCGTTGACTCCTTTCGTGCGGAGGCCATGCGTTACGCCGCTGAAATCGCCAACGGACCCACGCAAGCGCTGTGCAGACTGAAACTGAACCTGCAGGCCGGGTTGAACCAGCCTCTGGAAGCATCGCTTTCGCTGGAGGCAAAACACATGATCGAGTCCGGCCGCGGTGACGAAGCACACGAGGCCATCACGGCTTTCAAGGAAAAACGTAAACCTGTGTTCCATCCGGAAAATGGTGTAGCCAAAGGAGGAAGAGCATGAAACCAGTTTGCCTGGTCATGGGCGCGGGTGCCGGCATTGGCGGTACGGCCGGGCAGCGTTTTGCGCGGGAAGGTTATCACGCGGTGTTATGCAGACGCAGTGACGCCGAAGGCCTGAACAACATGGTGACCTCGATTCAGGCTGAAGGTGGATCGGCATCGGGTTATCTGCTGAATGCTGCGGAAGACGGCACCATCGAAGAGCGCATAGCGGCGGTGGAAGCACACATCGGCCCCATCGAGATCGTGATCTACAACCTCGGCGCGCAGATTGGTGATCGGGCGCTGAAGGATACCAGTCACAAAGCCTTTGAAATGGGGTGGCGACTGGCGACATTTGGCCTGTTCAGACTCGCAGCCGCTGTCTGCCCGGCCATGGAAGCACGGGGACGTGGCACCCTGCTGGTGACCTCTTCCACAGCCGCGGTGCGTGGTAACGGAGGTCAGCATTCCCATGCGGCCGCGATGGGTGGACGGCGCATGCTCTGCCAGTCCCTCAACGCGGAGTTTGGTCCCAAGGGCATTCACATCGCCCACATCATCATCGATGGCGCGGTGGATGCGCCCGACACCCTGGGCAAGATGCTGGGGCCGGAACGATTTCAGGCACTGCGCGATACCCGTGGCCGGGCCGACGGACTGATGGTGCCTGAGCATATCGCGGAGACCTACCTCCATCTGGCCAGACAGCATCGATCCACGTGGACCCACGAGATCGATCTGCGGTCCTTTTCCGACCGGCCGTGGTGGAATCACTAGCCAATCTGCCACCGCCGCACACTTCAGGAGTCCCTCAGGAAGACCACCCATGACCATCGAATTTCACTACGATTTTGGCAGCCCCAACGCCTACCTGGTGCACAAGGTCATTCCGGCCCTCACGCAGACCAACGTCGAATTTGAATACGTCCCGGTCCTGCTGGGCGGGGTGTTCAAAGCCACCAACAATGTATCGCCAGCCGTCTCGTTGCAGGGTGTCAGGAACAAACCCGACTACCAGCGCATCGAGACTGAGCGTTTCTGTCGTGTACACGGCATCCGACCCCAGGTGCCCAATCCGAACTTTCCAGTGAACACGCTGAAGATGATGCGAGGTGCCGTGTTTGCCCGCAGCACCGACTACTACCTGCCTTACATCGACGCCATGTACAGCGCGATGTGGGAACGCGCGCTGAAGATGGACGAGGACGATGTGATCACCGAAGTCCTGAATGCCGCAGGGCTTCCCGCCCAGGATATTTTCGCGGGTATGGCGGATCCGGTGGTCAAACAGGGCCTGATCGCGCAAACCGACGCGTCAGTACAACGCGGAACGTTTGGCTCGCCGACGTTTTATGTGGGGACCGAGATCTACTTCGGCAAGGACAAGCTGCGTGATGCCATCGAAGCAGAGCTTGCGTTAAGGGCGACGGTTGGAGAACAGCCGTGAGTGACCCATCAGGTGGAAACAAGCCAGTGAACGAAACAGAGGTTGCCCTGATCGTTGGTGGCGGACCGGGTATCAGTGCGAGCTGTGCGAGACTGTTTGTCCAGCAGGGCATGCGGGTGGCGGTTGCAGCCCGCGATACCACGAAGCCTGCGTTGTTGGCCCTGGCAAGAGATCAGGATGTGACACTGGTCCAGTGTGATGCATCGAACCCCGCCTCGGTTGTGTCCATGTTTGCAGAGGTTACGCGTCTGCTCGGACCACCCAGACTGGTCGTTCACAACATCGACGGCCGACCACCGGCCGTGTTTCGCAAGTCGATCACTGAAGTGGACCCGGACGCAGTTCTGGCGACCTTGATGAATTCGACCTTCAGTGCCTTTCTGGTCGGCCAGCAGGCCGCGAAGGTCATGCTGGAACAGGATGGACGAGACGGCCACAAGGGAACCATCCTCTTTACCAATGCGAGTGCTGCGCTCAAGGGGTTTGCACGCAGCGGCGCCTTTGCCGCCGCCTCGCAGGGCAAGGCGGGGCTTGCCCAGAGCATGGCCAGGGAGCTGATGCCACAAGGTATTCATGTTGCACAGGTGCCCATCGATGCGGCGATTGGCTGGGAGCAACCGGATGGTTCACGTGCACATCGCCTCGCTGGCCAGACCAACGACGACAATATGGCGCACCCGGATCGCATTGCTGATGTCTATCTCCAGTTGCATCGACAGCACAAGTCCACCTGGGCGTTCGAGATCGTGCTGCGCCCGTGGTCGGAAAACTGGTAGGTCCATCGCTTTCGAAGATGTGAATTTTTACCGTGGAGAATGCTCACGTGAAACCGCTTGCGTTGATCACCGGGGTCGGACCTGGAACGGGCTCTTCGATTGCCCGGCGTTTTGCCGCGGCCGGATATCGCACGGCGCTCCTGGCGCGCGACAAGACCCGGCTGAACGCGCTCGCAACAGAACTTCCTGATGCACTTGCGCTGCCTTGTGATGTCACTGATCCACAAGCACTGGCAGCTGCGATTGAAGAGGCCGGTCCGGCAGAAGTGGTCGTGCACAATGCGGTGGGTGGTGCCTGGGGTACCTTTCGGGAGATTGACCCCGCGGTGCTGGAACGAAACTTCCAGACCAACGTGATGGCGTTGCTCCACCTGGCACGGCTGACCACGCCTGCCATGCTGGCAGCAGGTCGGGGAGCACTCATTGTCACCGGCAACACGTCGGCGCTGCGCGGCAGGGCCCGCTTTGCGGGTTTTGCGCCGACCAAGGCAGCCCAGCGGATTCTCGCGGAATCGATGGCGCGCGATCTGGGTCCCCAGGGTGTGCACGTCGCCTATCTGGTGATTGACGCGGTGATCGATGTGCCCTGGGCACGCGAACTCCATGCAGACAAACCCGACGATTTTTTCATCAAGCCCGGCGCAATTGCAGACGAGGTGTTCCATCTGGCAGGACAGGAGCGATCTGCCTGGTCGTTTTATTCCGAAGTTCGTCCTTTCCACGAAGTGTGGTGAAGAGGCGTCGTGTGTATTCATGAACACCATGGAGAGAACAATGACTGATTCCAGACCCGCAGGCCGTGTAACGCACGAACGTGAAGATCACATCCTCAGGATCACCATCGACAACGTGACAAAAAAGAATGCGTTCGATCCCTGGATGATGGAGCAGCTGTCCGATGCGATGACGGTGCTGGAGACAACCGACGATCTGTGGGCCGGTGTGTTGTGCGCAGCAGGGAGTGACTTCACTGCGGGCCTCGACATGCCGAAGTTTTTCGGTCCGACAGCCATCAAGGTTGAGCGAGCGGAGCGTAACGTGGATCCGTTCGGACTCGTGAACCAGTGCAGCAAACCCATCGTGACGGCGGTGCAGGGCATCGTGTACACGGTGGGTATCGAGATGATGCTTGCCGGAGACATCGTGGTGGCAGCGGAAAACGCACGTTTTTGCCAGATGGAATCCAGGCGCGGTATCGCTCCACTTGGTGGCGCTCACTTCCGTTACATCACCCGGTCTGGATGGGGTAATGCCATGTATCACCTGATGTTGTGTGATGAGTTCAATGCTGCCGAAGCCTATCGAGTCGGACTGGTCCAGGAAGTTGTTTCGACAGGCCGCCAGATCGAACGTGCAATGGAAATTGCACGAATCATCACGGCGAATGCCCCACTGGGTATCCAGGTGATGAAGGCGGCGGGTCGGCAGTTCATCGCCTCTGGAGAGCAGGCTGCAATCGATGCGTTGCCCGACGTGCGTGAGCGTGTCATGAACACGGAAGACGCCAGGGAAGGCATCCAGTCATTTATCGAGCGTCGCCAAGCCGTTTTCAAGGGTCGATAGGTCAGTCGAAAACACCGGAATCATCAAGCAAGAGTCTTGAATCTCCCCGTCAGAAGAGGAACCCGTCATGGCTGATGCCACACTTGCAACGCTCATCACCGCCAGTCACCGCAGCCCGGATAACATCGCCCGGAACAGTGCACGTCATCCCGTCGAGACGCTTGAGTTTTTCGGCTTGAAACCGGATATGACCGTGCTCGAGATCCTCCCGTCGCTAGGTTGGTACACGGAGATTCTGGCACCGTATCTGGCAGAGAAGGGTCGGCTGTATGTGGCTCACTTTTCTCCGGATGCCATTGCACCGTACATGCCAGTCGTTCTTGGCAGGTTCGAAGACCGATTGTTTCGTGAACCGGCCATTTTCGGGAAGGTTACCGTGCGACACATCAATCCGCCCAGGGAGATCAGCGTGACGCCACCAGGTGCCGCAGACCTCGCCATGACCTTCCGCAACGTCCATAACTGGATCATGGCAGATCAGGAAGACGACTATTTCGCAGCGTTCTACAAGTCGTTGAAGCCGGGTGGCGTACTCGGCATCGTCGAACACCGCGCCAGACCGGATGCAGACATGACCAGCATGCGTACCAAGGGTTACGTGACCGAAGCTTGACCCTGCCTCGATTCCACGTACACCACACTACGCAGCCACAAGGCTGGTTTCTGCACCGACCGGCGTTTGATATCCGATCGACGAGTGCAATCGCTGACGATTGTAGAATCCCTCGATCCAGTCCACGATGTCGAGTCG
>JBGSHJ010000032.1:0-20086 GCA_041752315.1 Pseudomonadales bacterium | reverse complement strand
GTTGTAGATGCCGCCAGCCGGGGCGCTCTTGACGATGTCTTCGAGCGACTTGCTTTCGAAGTCGGTGCCCTTGATCAGGTTGTTGAGGTTGGTCACGTAGGCCTGATGGTGCTTGGCATAGTGGTATTCGAAGGTTTCCTTGGACATGTGCGGTGCGAGCGCATCCATGGCAAAAGGCAGTGCGGGCAAAGTGTGTTCCATAACTCTCTCCTCAATTGAACAAACGGCAAGCAATAGTGTATCGATCAAGCATGACAGTCTGACGAGCCTGGATAGAACGAAACAAGCAAAATTACCTGGCGAGCACCTTAGCTGAGTACGTGTGCAATCAGGCTTCGACTGTGGCTTGTGAAGGGGTCAGACAATGTTGCCTGATGGAAGTTGTGTCGTGCTGGACAGTTGCATACACAACGAAAATTGGTCGGGGCGAGAGGATTTGAACCTCCGACCACTTGACCCCCAGTCAAGTGCGCTACCAGGCTGCGCTACGCCCCGAGAAGGACGACATCATACGCATGGATCGATATTCAGAGAAGTTTTGCGGAAGGCAAAGTTGTCGTTGGCAGGGTCCTTGATATCTCGCGCTGCAGTTCACGCCTTGAGAACACGAAGCACATCTTCGAGTTCAACGATCATCTGTTTCACGATGAGTTTGAACTGGGTGAGATCTTCCTTGGCCTCGTCTCCTTCGAGTCGCTGGCGTGCGCCGGTGATCGTGAACCCCTGTTCATACAACAGTGCACGGATCTGACGAATGGTCAGAACATCCTGCCGCTGATAATACCGACGATTACCCCGACGCTTGACTGGTTTGAGTTGTGGAAACTCCTGTTCCCAGTAGCGAAGCACATGTGGCTTCACTTCACAGAGAAGCGACACCTCACCGATGGTGAAATAGCGCTTGCCCGGGATGGGTGGGAGCTCGCTATTGTGACCCGGGTCCAGCATATGCTTCCACGCGCGCCTTGAGTTTCTGACCTGGACGGAACGTTACCACCCGGCGGGCAGTGATGGGAATTTCTTCCCCGGTTTTTGGATTTCGGCCAGGCCGCTCGCCTTTTTCCCGAAGTTCGAAATTGCCGAACCCGGACAGCTTCACCGGCTCGTTGCGTTCGAGGCAGCTGCGAATCTCATCAAAGAATATTTCGACGATTTCCTTCGCTTCGCGCTTGTTGAGTCCCAGTTCCTCGAACAACCGATCAGCCATTTCGGCCTTGGTGAGCGCACTCATGCGGCTATGACCGCGCCTGGTGCAGCAGTGTGCAGAACATGTCGAGTCCCCCTGCCCTGTCAACGATGCATTGAAGGAGCGCTGCGTCTTGGTCAGCTACTCACTTGGCACTTATTATTCTCGGCTTTTGCCTGTTATTTTCTGACGGTTAGCTGTCCCGGCAACCGTTTTTCGGGTCATGCACGTCAAAGAGGATGGCGTGCCTTTCAACTGCGCTAGCTTCAACTGTCGCCGAAACCGCGTCAAGACAGTTCACTGGCAGATCGCAAAAGTTCAGTCGTGATCATCGCTGCCGCGCTGCGAAACGGGTCGCAACGATGTCCAGAATCCGGGTGCGCACCAGTTCCGCTTCTTCTGCCGTCAGGGTCCGGTCGTCCTGTCCGAGGCGTACTCTGAACGTCAGCGCCCGCGTTCCTGCATCGACGCCTTTGCCTCGATACTCACCCATCCATTCCAGGGCCCGTAGCTGCGATCCGACGGATTGGATCGAAGTTTCCAGATCACGCCAGGCAACGCTGTCGGCAAGCAGCAGGGTAAGATCGAATCCGGTCTGCGGGTGAGCTGGCAGCGGTTGATAGTGATTTTCCCGCGTGACATGGGCTTCCAGCAAACCAAGATCCAGTTCGAAGGCGACCACTTCGCCGCGTTTGATACCGGCCGCGCGTTGACAGCGATTGTTGACACGGCCGAGTATACCGACTGTCTCATCCCCCACCTGCAACGTGGTGACCACGGCAGGATCTGCCCAGCCTGCGTCGGGCGGCAGCAGTGAGTAGGTCCAGGGTCGCAAATGCGCCTTGCGGACCAGCATGTCGAGCACGCCTTTCAATCGACCAAACAGTGCAGAAATATCACTGCCAAACAACAGCCCGGCGATGTGTCGGGCTTCTGTCCTGCCGGGGAACACGGCCCCTGCCTCGAACAGTCCAAAATCTTCGAAGTGGTGTTGATTGTTGGCTGCACTGGCCAGCAGATTGGGAACGAGCGCGGCGCGCAGGAAACGGGCCTCCGGAGACGGAGGTGCTTCAAGTTCGAGCAATGTATCCGTGGATGTCCCAACCGCGGCAAGCATGGCCTGATCGGACCACGGGTAGGTAAACACCTCCTGCAATCCCACTGAAGCAACCAGTTCACGCACACGACGATCGAGTGGCAGCCGGCGATTGCGTGGCATGCGCTGCAAATCAATTCGCGGCGCGACAATCGTGAAATTGTCGTAGCCATGCAACCTCGCCACTTCTTCGACGATGTCGGCCGGCAACGATATGTCGCCGGTGGAACGGAAGGTCGGTGCCTTGAGCTGCAGACTTCCGGCTGCCTCCTGCACTTCAAAACCCAGCCGCGCAAGTGTTGCACCAATATCCGGCGCACCAAACGACTTGCCTAGTCTCGAATTGATGAAGTCCAGTGACACTGTGACTTCTGCACGTGGTGTCGATCTGCCAAGCCAATCCTGGAAGGCACGAACACTGGCGTCGGGCTGTATCTGTTTCAAGAGGGTCAGGAAAAGTCCGAGGGCCTGGTCGATACGCTGGGTATCCACAGCCTTCTCGAAACGCGCTGAAGCCTCGCTACGGACACCCAGGCGTTGGGACGAACGTCGAACCTGCGTCGCTGAGAAGGATGCCACTTCCAGAAAGATTCGGGACGTGGTCCGTGCAACGCCTGAACGAGCCCCACCCATGACACCGGCCGCAGCCAGCACCGAATGGGAATCGGCAATGACGGGTAATCCAGCCATGTCCTGGTTCGATCCGTCCAGTAGCCGGAGTGACTCGCCAGCACGACCCACCCTTGCGGTCAGCGGACCGGAAAGCTGGTCGGCATCATAAGCGTGGCTGGGTTGGCCGGTTGCGAACATGACATAGTTCGTCAGATCCACCATCAGGTCGATACTGCGCTGTCCTACGCGGGCCAGCCGGCTGCGCATCCAGAGTGGCGCCGCGTTGATCTCCACTCCTTCGATCAGCGTTGCCGTGAATCGCGGGCAGATGGATGGGTCTGCCGGTGACAACAAGCTGCTGGACACCGGCAGATCGGACCACTTTGGCATCGGTTTCAGATCCAGCCGGTAAATCGCTGCCAGTTCACGTGCAATACCGTAGTGACCCCAGAGATCAGGACGATTGGTGAGCGACTTGTTGTCGATTTCCAGCACCGCGTCGTCAAAGCCGATGCAGGTGGCGAGGTCCGTGCCTGAAGCGGCGAGTGATTCTTCGAGTTCAATGATTCCGCGTTCGCCTCCGCTCGGAAACACCCCCTGCAATCCAAGTTCATCAGCCGCGCAGAGCACACCTTCACTGTGCAGACCGCGCATGGTTACACGCTTTACTTCGATTGACTGCGCGGCACCCTTGGGCCAGATCTGTGCCCCGGGCAATGCAATGACAGACAGCAAACCCGCCCTTGCATTGGCCGCCCCGCAGATCACCTGCACCTGGCCATGCATCCCGGCATCAACCTGGGTCAGCGTCAGATGGGTGCCTTCGATCGGCTCCGCACTGACAATCCTGCCGACACAGATGTGGGCGAAGTGCCGGCCAGGATACTCGATGCCTTCCACTTCAACCGTCGAAAGTGTCAGATCATGCATCAGCTGTTGCGGGGCAAGTCCCGCCGGCAGGTCGATATAGTCGCGTAACCAGTTCAGGGAGAGTTTCACGCAGGTTACCTGAACTGGCCGAGGAAGCGCAGATCTGCGCCATGGAACAAGCGCACGTCATCGATACCGTACCGCATCATGACGAGCCGATCGAGACCGACATTGACGTAAAAGCCGGTCCACTGGTCCGGGTCAACCCCGGACGCGCGCAGCACATTCGGATGCGGCACACCACCCGGCATGACTTCCAGCCAGCCAACATGTTTGCACACCGAGCACCCCTTGCCGTGGCAAACCTGGCACTCCATGTCGATCTCATAACCCGGCTCGACAAACGGAAAGAACCCCGCACGCATGCGCGTTTTTACGGGCCGTCCAAACACGGTCTCGAGAATCGTATCGATCAGCAACCGGCCCGCAGTGAACGGAACTTCACGATCAACGATCAGTGCCTCGTATTGCACAAATGCTCGCTCGTGTCGCGCGTCCGTCGTTTCATTGCGATAGACATGACCGGGATAGACAAACCGGTAGGGGGGCGGGCCTTGCATCATGCGACGCACACTGCCACCGGTGAGATGAGGCCGCAGACAGGTCGCCCGATTGTCGCCGGCGCCTTTCAGCCAGAATGTATCCATGCTCTCCCTGGCCGGATGGTCCGGCGGGAAATTCATGTAGTCAAACTCGAAGTCTTCGGTAGAAACTTCCGGGCCCTGGTAGATCTCGAAATTGAGCGCTGCAAAAGCATCGTCGAGGTCATACATCATCTGGGTGATCGGATGCAGGCCACCGGGTGAGACCACCGTTCCCGGCCTCGTGACATCCACCGCAACGCCCGCCCCTTCACTATCGAGCAGCGAGTCCTTGCGTGCATCGATGGCGCCTTGCGCAAATGACTTGAGTTCGTTGATCGCCTGCCCGGCAGATTTGCGGGCTTCCGGAGGCAACGATCCCAACTCCTTGAGGAGTAGCGTTATCGCGCCTTTTTTTCCCAGGAATTCGACCCGCAACTGTTCCACCGCATCTGTCGAGTCAACAGATGACAACGCGTCCGCCAGTCGGCCACGGATCATCTCCAGGGATTCGCTCACGGATCTACTCCACCAGTTGGTCCACCGATTGGCTGCACAACCGCAGCATGCCCTGCGTGCGCCCGGGAATCGGCAATGTTTGCTGCCGCAGAACCGGGCCATACACAGGCAAGCCGTGGCTTGGTCGCCACGGCAGTTGTGAAGGATCAGGCCGCCATGGGCGACGCGCCGGCAACGGTTGCCAGAGCTGCCTTTGCCTGTTCCACCAGTTTGCCAAATGCGGCAGGTTCGAACATGGCGAGGTCCGCCATGACTCGACGGTCCATCTCTATGCCGGCAATCTTCAGACCATTGATGAAGCGGCTGTAAGACAAGCCATGCTCACGCGTGCCCGCATTGATGCGGACGATCCACAGCGCACGGAACTGGCGCTTGCGCTGGCGTCGGTCACGATAGGCGTACTGACCAGCCTTCGTGACCGCCTGTTTGGCAACCCGGTAAGTACGACTACGGGCTGCATAGTAGCCCTTCGCCGCTTTCATCACCTTTTTGCGACGCGCCCTGGAAGCGACCCGGGAATTCACTCTTGCCATGGGTCTCTCCTAGCGCGACTTGGTTGGTAACAAACGTTTCAGCTCCGGTGCATCAGCAGCTGAAACAGCAGTCAGTCCACGCAGCTGGCGTTTGCGTTTCATGCTTCTGCCAGTGAAATTGTGGCCACGGTTGGCACACCGGTGTTTAAAACCGGTCGCGGTGCGGCGAAAACGTTTCGCCGCAGACTTTTTGGTCTTCAGTTTGGGCATTTGTAGCTCCACGCTATTGGCGTCTGCAATCTGGGCAGACGTGTCATTACTGTTGTCAGGACCCCTCAGGCAGACGTCGCAACCGCTTCGGTTGTCGTCTGTTTCGGGCCTGCTTTTTTGCGACGTGGCGCGAGCACCATGATGACCTGACGTCCTTCGAACTTGGGTTCGCTCTCGATCGTTGCCATCTCTTCAAGATCCTTGCCGATCCGGTTCAGCAGCTCCAGTCCGATTTCCGGATGGACTACTTCTCGCCCCTTGAAACGCAGTGAGACCTTGGCCTTGTCGCCTTCATCCAGGAAGCGCTTCAGGTTGCGCAGTTTTACCTGATAGTCGCCTTCCTCGGTGCCAGGACGAAACTTCATCTCCTTGACCTGAATCTGTTTCTGTTTTTTGCGTTGCACGGCCTTCGTCTTTTTGAGTTCAAAAAGATGCTTGCCGTAATCCATGACCTTGACCACCGGCGGATCTGCTTCCGCCGCAATCATGACAAGGTCCATCCCGGCTCGCTTGGCTTCAAGCAACGCTTCATCCCTGGACACCACGCCAACCTGCTCTCCGTTGGCACCTACCAAACGCACTGTCCGAGCGGAAATATCCTCATTGAGGAGTGTTCGGTCGGACGGCTTTCCTCCAACTTTCTTAATAGGCGTTCTCCGTTAATAACACCTTGAAAAGTCTGACAAAATCAGCAAGCAATACTGATAGGTCTCCATCCGGAGACGGCGCTTGCCAGCCATTGTTTGCTCGCGGGCGCCCGCGCTTGATACGGGCGGCACGACGAAAACGGCGCGCATGGTAACCCGTTGTTGCGCGGCAGGACAAGGCTTGCCTACAGGCTTGGCAACAGGCTTTGACGGGCATTGGCAAGTCCGGAGAGGTGCCTCTACTTCAGCCCTGCTGCCTGGCGGCCAAGCCTGAGGTCTTCTCGCGGATTGCCCGGTCACGATCTGGTATCAGTTCGCGAACGGCCAGAACCGGCACTAGTCTGCAAACGGAATGCTGGCAAAAAGCGACTGCTGCCATGAGACCTGACGTGGAAAATGCGAGCCAAGACACATTGTCTAAACGAAACGTTGCATTTTCATAAAGGGAAACTAAACTGGGCGTCTCGACCAATCCGGAGCTCCATCGATGAGCGAAGCTCGCCTCCTTGACCCCCAGACCACCGACCAGACACTGCCCCGGCCGTTCCAGGACCCTGTTTCCACACCACTCAACGAGCTGGATGTGGCGCGACCCAGCCTGTTTCAGAAAGACCTGCACTGGCCGTTTTTTGAGCGTCTTCGGCGTGAAGCGCCGGTCCACTACTGCGCCGACAGCGCTTTTGGACCGTACTGGTCGGTGACCAGTCATCGGTTGATCAAGGATGTGGACGAAAATCACGAAGTGTTCAGCTCGGAACCCGGTATCACCATCGGTGATCAGGACGCTGACTTCCGACTGCCGATGTTCATCGCCATGGACAGGCCCCGCCATGACGATCAGCGCAAGGTGGTTCAGCCCGTAGTCGCTCCTCGAAATCTGGCGAACCTCGAATCAACCATTCGCGAACGTGTCTGCAACATCCTAGATGAAGTCCCCATCGGCGAGACATTCAACTGGGTCGACCAGGTGTCCATCGAATTGACGACGCAGATGCTCGCGACCATCCTCGATTTTCCGTTTGCGGACCGGGCCAGACTGACGCGCTGGTCGGATGTTGCAACGGCAGCGCCAGGCGCCGGAATCATCGATTCCGAGGAGCAGCGCAGAACCGAACTGCTGGAGTGCCTCCAGTACTTCACCGAATTGTGGAACGACCGCGTTGGCAAGCCTCCCGCCAACGACATGATTTCCATGCTCGCACACGGGGAAGCGACCCGTAACATGCAACCCATGGAGTATCTGGGTAACCTGGTGCTGCTGATCGTCGGTGGGAATGACACTACCCGCAACTCCATCAGCGGCGGTGTGCTGGCACTCAACCAGTTTCCCGGGGAGTACGAAAAACTGAGGCGCGATACATCCCTGATTCCCAACATGGTGGCCGAGGTCATTCGCTGGCAGACACCTCTCGCGCACATGCGGCGGCGCGCGGTTACCGATTTCGAACTGAATGGCCAGCAGATTCATGCCGGGGACAAGGTGGTGATGTGGTATGTGTCGGGCAATCGTGACGAGTCGGTGTTCCCCGATGCGCAGCGCCTGATCATCGATCGGGAGAACGCCCGCAAACATCTGTCCTTCGGATTTGGCATCCATCGCTGCATGGGCAACCGCCTCGGCGAGATGCAGCTTCGCATCCTCTGGGAGGAGATCATGCAGCGCTTTGACCGGATTGAATTGGCAGGGCCGGTCGAACGGACCTTCTCGACCTTTGTCCGGGGTTACACGCAGTTGCCGGTGGTGGTCCATCGCCGGTAACTTCTCCCCATGACCCTGACCGCATTTCGCGAACATCGCTCCCTGCAGAAACGTCGGGCGATCCTCGACGCAGCCACCACGCTGTTTGCAAGCCAGGGAATCACGGCAGTGACGATGGCTTCCCTGGCCGCCGAAGCTTCCGTGTCGACGGCGACACTCTACCGACACTTCGCTGCCAAGGAGGATGTGTTTGCCTGTGTCATCGATGAACTCGTCCAGGGTTTTGACAACAGCAGCCGCAACACGGGCGAACAGCACCTGGATGGGCTGCACCAACTGGCTCTTCGTTACACCCGCACCCTGGTCGACCCAACCGTTCTAGGACTGCTCAGAGCCGTGGTGGCTGACCGGGATCAAGGCAGCGGTTTCCGCGAGCGTCTGGCAAGCCACGGCAACGCGATATTCCTGAACCACTTCGAGACGGAGATTCGCGCCGCTTTCACCAGACAGTCACAAGCACCTGAACACGACACCGTCACGCAGGCAATCCTCGAACTGCGAGGTGCGCTGGAGCATGTCAGTCTGGTACCGGGATTGCTGTTTCACGAGACGCCCGACGACGATTCCCTGACCCGTCAGGTTGGTCGCATCATGGACCGCTGGCGTGCGCACTGGATGGACCACTGACCGGCTGCTCCCATCGGTCCGTTGCCTTTGCACCACAATCAGACGGCATACCCGCAGTGGAAGACCCAGGGAAGAATCTCCTTTGGGATCATCCTCTACACCGGATCAAGCAGGGGCACCCAATTGCCAAGATAGTTGCCCCCATCAACCACCAGGTCTGCGCCGGTGATGTAACGTCCCGCTGGAGAACAGAGGAACACACACATCGCAGCGGTCTCTGCAACCTTGCCCAGACGCCCGGCGGGTATCTCACGCGTCATCTGCTGCTCGTAATCCGGCTTGTCAGATGCGGCAAATTCTTCTTCCCGAACACCAGCAGTATCAATCGTCCCGGGCGCCACACAATTTACCGTTACGCCGTGGCGAGCCCAATGCCAGGCAAGACTCTTGGTCAGATTCACAACGCCCGCACGGGCTGCCCCCGAATGCGCAAAATCAGGCGCTCCGCGCCCATAGGAATAGATGTGCACGATGTTGACGATGGCGCCAAACCCATTCGCCACCATGTGCTTGCCAAATCGACTCGTTACATTCCAGGTACCATTCAGATTGAGGTCGATGACCGCTCGCCAGCCGTTGTCGCTGATGTCTGCTGGTCTCGCCGGGAACTGACCACCTGCATTGTTGATGAGAAAGTCGATATGACCAAATTCCGCAATCGCCTTCTCGAACAGGGTGTCGACTGCCGCGAGGTCGCGAATATTCACCGGTAACGCAAGACAGCGTCCGCCGGACGCACGAATCTCCTCGGCCGTCGAATCCAGATTGTCGGCATTCCGGCTGGCAATGACACAGTCTGCCCCCAACCTTGCAAATCCCAACGCAATCTCGCGCCCGATCCCCCGTCCGCCACCCGTCACGAGTACCGTCCGACCGGCGAGCAGTCCCGGAGCAAAAGTACTCATCACATCCACAGTCATCGGCACTGCTCCTCTCCAGCCTGGCCAGCCTGGACTGATTGCTCATTCTCGTGCGTCATTGACCGTACTCGAAACCCGAAGTGCCGTGTATCCTAACGCCATGAGCCCCCCGACCAGCACACCTGTTGACGCAAATCTCGAACTGACACTGGGCGCGCGTCCGGAACTATGGTCCCGGTTCCAGAATTTCTACGCAGCGCTGTGGGCCGATGGACATGTCAGCCGTCGAGTACTCGAGCTTTGCCGTTTGCGCGTTGCCGCCATCCATGGGTGCCACGCCGAATGGGAGTATCGAACTGCCGATGTATTTGTCGCCGACACTGACCTGGCGGCATTGCAGAGAGGTGATTTCCTGCCGTTTGATCACTGTGAGCAGGCGGCATTGCAGATCGCCGAAAAAACACCTTTCCAGCATCACGCCATCACCGACATCGAGGTGAAGGCCGTGGAAGACGGTTACGGGCCGGCGGCCACTGTTGCTCTGTTGACGGCCATCGCATTTTTCGACGTCCGCTGTCGCTGGCATCTGACTCTCAACTGAAATCCAGACAACAGGTCCCCGGTATGTCTACAACCCCCAGAGTCACCCCACCGCCCAAAGCCACGACCGCCGACTTTGGCACTCTCATGAGCTACATCGCCAAACCGACTGCGGCATTTTTCGATCTCTACGCCGAATACTGGCAGCGCGGTGTACTGCCGGCAGATCTGAAAGAGATTACACGCTTGCGCAACGCGCGGGTCACTGACTGCGGTTACTGACGCAACGTGCGATTTGACTCCGCCCGTGCGGCGGGGCTGACGGAAGAAAAGGCGACACACGTGGACGATGGTTACGAAACAACACTGTCACCGCGGGAAATCGCAGCGCTGCACCTGACCGATGCACTGATCGGCCTGCCAGGACCATTGCCGCCGACGGTGCGCGCCGAACTCGAGCAGCAGTTCTCCGCTGCAGAAATCGCCGAACTGGCCATGGGTGTCGGATTGTTCCTCGGTATGTCGAAAGTACTGATCAACCTGGGACTCGAGCCGGTGGGCATGGCGACCACGGTGCTACCGACACCGGGATCCTGATCGGCAAAACCTGCAGCCTCCAGACGGAGAGCAGCACGGAAGGATTGGAGAGAAGATGGTGCGACGACTTATTCTGTCCCTGTTGGCCCTGACCATCCTGGCTGCATTCGCCGGATATGTGTGGGAACACAGGAGCGCAGCCAATGATCGTGCAGCGCACCCGGCGCCTGGTCGCACCTACGATGTTGATGGCCTCTCCATGCACATCGACTGTCGTGGCGCCGGTGAGCCGGCAGTCCTGCTGGAAGCCGGTTTGATGGCTGGCTCCACGTCGTGGCTACAGGTCGTTGACAGCATCGCCGCGCATACCCGTACCTGCGCCTACGACCGTGCTGGTATGGACTGGAGTGCGTTTGGCGACTATGACGCTGCTGCCGGTGCGGTGGTCGCCAGACTGCAGGCACTGCTGAAACTTGCCGATGAACACGGTCCGTGGGTAATGGTCGGCATGTCGGCGGGCGGTGTGTATGTACGCGAGTTCCAGGTCCGCCATCCCGAGGACGTGGTGGGCATGGTGCTGGTGGATTCCTCACACGAGGAACAGGCTTTTCGACTGCCGACTTCCGGCGGGCTCGACCGACTCGATCAGATGCTGAAACTGTGCGAGGTATTGCAACCCTTTGGCGTGATCCGCCTGACCAAAGGGCTTGATGGTTTCATGAACTGGTATCAACTGCCGGCAGACAAGCAGGCCTTGTTTCGCGCGAACTATTATCAATCTCACAGCTGCAGTGCCATCGCCCGTGAATCAACGGCCTTCAGCGCCGATCTGCAACAGAATGTCACCCCTCGGTCACTGGGGAATCTGCCGGTACTCGTATTGTCGCAGGGCAATGAACCCAGGGGAGACGCTCAAACTGGTCAGACTGACGAGGCGGCACGCCGCCAGCGAGAAGTCTGGGACCAGTTGCAACTGGAGCTTGCCGCATTGTCGAGCCGCAGCGAAAGACGCATCGCGAGCAGGAGCGGCCACATCATTCAATTTGAACAACCCGAGATGGTGGTTCAGGCCATTCACGACATGGTGGAGATGCTTCGGCGTGAACCTGTCCTCGCCGACCAGGAAACCCACGACGTCACCGCGGCCATCGTCGACCCGCTATCGCCCAGGCACTGGTAGGCACGACCGGATTCGAACCGGTGACCTCTACCATGTCAAGGTAGCGCTCTAACCAACTGAGCTACGCGCCTGTAAGCACTCATCCGCAGGCGCGGCATGATACACCAGGATGCTTGAGTGTCACCTCTCTCATGCCTTTCCTGCCTTTTCTTCCAACTTTCTCCTCCCTCTCCTCCCTCTCCTGGATATCCCTGCCGGGAATCCGGCTGCGTGACTCGAGATATCCGCGGCAGTGGATCCCGATAGCGCGTTCGCTCCTGCGCGACCGTGCACCCGCTGCCGCGCGACGTTCCACAGTGGTCAAACCGGAACTTGCGGTGGTATGTTTCAGTTCGCGAAAAGGGACCGAAAAGGGACCGAAAAGGGACCGAAAAAGGGACATTGATACACCCGTTGCGAGCCAGGGACAGCAAATGGTTACACAAAAAAGTGATTCGCATTACACGTTGACTGCCAGCCTTGCCGGCGGGACATCACCTGATCCGGAACTCACTCCGCTGGAAAACACGGCTTTCGATTTTTGCGATGTTCTGGCGGCAGGACTGCGGCGACCGACTGGAGGCACCCCTCCTTACGGCAACGCTTTTGGCAACGCTTTGGGCAACAGGGAACGATACATCTACGATGCTCCCGTCGTTCAGGGGCATGCGCCCCCCAACGCCAACATCGTGTTGCGCGAGGATCTGTACCAATACCTCGACCTCAAGACGCGATGATCGCGGTGGATACCAGCGTTTTGCTGGCGGCCCATCGTGCCGAATGTACACAACACGCTCGATCAGCAAAAATACTCGCTGGCCTGTGCGAAGGCCGGGAGCCCTGGGGCTTGCCACTCGACGTCATCACTGAATTCCTGCGACTGGCAACCCATGAACGGTTGTTCAACCCACCCTCTCCTTCCGCCACCGCGCTGGCGTTTGTGCATGCACTTGTCAGTGCGCCCGCCTGCAAGGTGTTGCTGCCTGGCAAACACCGGGCACCGATGGAACAGACCGAACCCCGGCACCAATGGGTCGAAGATCGCATCGCGGCCTGCTGCCGTCGATACAATGTCCAGGAACTGCTGACAGCATAGCTGCAGGCCGGCAGAAGCGTTGCGGCCGGCAACCCTGACTTGAATCGCCGATGCGTCCCCCGTATACATGCAATATCAACGGGGGAAAGCAGAAGATGCCAACAGCGCAGCATTCACTGAGTCTTGAGGCCGCCATCCAGACCGGCATGACCATCGCCTGGCAGGCAGAGCGACTGGCGGAAGTCAGTGCCGTGGTATCGAAGCACGGAGAACGTTCTTTCGGGGAGTTGAACGCCAACGCCAATCGACTCGCCCGCTGCCTGCGTGAAAACGGGCTTGTGGCGGGTGATTCCGTCGCCATCGTTGCCAGGAACCGCCCGGAATTCATCGAAACGCTGGCGGCAACCATGCGCAGCGGATTGAGGCTCACGCCGATCAACTACCATCTCAAGGCTGAAGAGATTGGCTATATCGTGGACAACTGCGACGCCAAGGCGTTCATCGCAGATGCCACGCTGGGTGACGTACCGGTCGAAGCCATTGGCTATGCAAAGGGTGTGCGTCTTGCACTTGCTGCAGGTGGCGAAATACCAGGCTTTGAATCCTGGGCTCCCGCGCTTGATCCGTTCAGCGGGGAGAACATCGCCGATCCTTCCCTCGGTACACGCATGCTCTACACCTCCGGCACCACCGGACGTCCAAAGGGCGTTTTTCGCAAGGATCGCCTCCCTGAACTTCCCCAAGGCGAAGACAGCCTGAACGGCTATCGCGCAGGAAAGGATCGGGCCCTCGTCACCGGCCCCGGTTATCACGCAGCACCTCTGCTCATCGATATCGTCACGCCCCTTGTTTCGGGTGTTGGCATAGTCATGATGGACAAGTGGGATGCCGAGGAAACCCTGCGTTTGATTGAACGTCACGGCATTACCCATACCCATATGGTCGCGACGATGTTCCATCGTCTGCTGCAGCTCCCAGAGGCCGTTCGCAATCAGTACCAGCTGTCATCGCTACGGCGATTGATTCATGGCGCAGCACCATGTCCCGTGCACATCAAACGCGCCATGATCGAATGGTTGGGGCCGATCATCTGGGAATACTACGCGGCGACCGAAGGCGGCGGCGGGTTCCTGGTCGGCAGCGAAGAGTGGCTGACCAAGCCTGGCACCGTTGGCAAACCCGGCCCCGGCTTCGACAACAGGATACTGGACGATGATGGCAATCCGGTTCCGGTTGGAACGATCGGCACGATCTACATGCGGGCTCCGGATAAAGGTCGCTTCGAGTATTACAAGGATGAAGGCAAGACCGGAAGGTCCTATCGGGGAGACTACTTCACACTCGGTGACATGGGTTACTTCGATGCAGACGGGTATCTGTTCCTCACCGGACGCAGCGCTGAACTCATCATTGCCGGCGGGGTCAACATCTACCCCGTGGAAGTGGACAACGAACTGCTCAAGCACCCCGCAGTCCACGATGTCTGTACTTTCGGTGCACCCAACGATGAGTGGGGTGAGGAAGTGAAATCGGTGGTTTGCCTGCGAAGCGGATTTGCTGCAAGCCCCGAGCTTGCCGATGAACTCATTGGTTGGACCAGGGACAGGTTGGCGGGATTCAAATGTCCACGCACCATCGACTTCGTGGACAACATTCCTCGCTCTGAAGCCGGCAAGGTGCAACGCAAGGAGATCAGGGCTCGTTACTGGCCGTAGGAACGTTGTGCCTGAACCGGGTCTGCAGCGCGCCTGTACTCAGGACAGCAGGCGTTCCTTCCGGATTGCAGCGATACGATCGCGCATGGCTGCCGCCTCCTCAAATTCCAGGTTTCGTGCAAAACCAAGCATCTGCGTCTCAAGTTCGGCAAGCAGTTTGCCGAGTGCTCGGGGATCATCCGGCAGGACCGTATCGTCGAGCCACTTGTTGCGCGTCGTGCTGGACTTGATGCGTCCGGTGGACGGGGTTGGTGCGGGGGTCCTGGCACCTTCCATGACATCCGCGACTGCCTTGCTGATCGACTGCGGTGTAATGCCATGCAACAGGTTGTGGGCGACCTGTCGAGCCCGTCGCCGATCGGTCTCGGCAATCGCGCGCTGCATGGAACCGGTAACCTTGTCCGCGTAGAGGATCGCTCTGCCGCGCAGGTTGCGGGCCGCACGGCCAATGGTCTGGATAAGCGAACCCTCCGAGCGCAGAAACCCTTCCTTGTCCGCGTCCAGGATGCCGACCAGCGCAACCTCCGGCATATCCAGACCTTCTCGCAGCAGGTTGATGCCCACCAGAACATCGAACACACCACGCCTCAGATCGCGAATGATTTCCATCCGCTCAACGGTTTCTATATCCGAATGCAGGTATCGCACCCGAACCCCGTGGTCATCGAGGAAGTCGGTGAGGTCTTCGGCCATACGCTTGGTCAACGTGGTCACCAGCACGCGGTCGCCGGTGGCCACCGTCAGATTGATTTCACCGAGCAGATCGGCCACCTGGCTGCTGGCCGGACGTATTTCGATTTCCGGATCGACCAGACCCGTTGGTCGCACCACCTGCTCCACCGTTTGTCCGGCGAGCCGGCCCTCATAAGGTCCAGGTGTCGCGGAAACAAAGATGGCCTGCGGTACCAGCGCTTCCCACTCGTCAAAACGAAGTGGTCGATTGTCGAGCGCAGAGGGCAGCCTGAATCCATATTCGACCAGGGTTTCCTTGCGCGACCGATCACCTTTGTACATGGCGCCGATCTGAGGCACGGTGACGTGCGATTCATCGATGACCATCAATGCGTCCTTCGGCAGATAGTCGAACAGGGTCGGCGGCGGCTCTCCGGCGGCACGTCCGGACAGATAGCGCGAGTAGTTTTCGATACCCGAGCAATAGCCCAGTTCCTTGATCATCTCCAGATCGAATCGGGTGCGCTGTTCAAGACGTTGTGCTTCCAGCAGCTTGTCAGTACGCCGCAGGAAATCGAGGCGCTCCTTCAATTCATCGCGAATTTCATCCAGCACTCCAAGAATGCGTTCGCGCGGCGTGACATAGTGGGTTTTGGGGAACACCGTATACCGAGGCACACGCCTGAGGATTTCCCCGGTCAGCGGATCGAAGACCGACAGCGTTTCCAGCACATCATCAAACAGTTCCACTCGAACAGCTTCTTTCTCGGATTCTGCCGGGAAGACATCGATGACATCCCCGCGCACCCGATACGTGCCCCTTGAAAACGCCATGTCGTTGCGGGTGTACTGAAGTTCCGCCAGTCGGCGAAGCAGGGTGCGCTGCTCGATCCGATCACCTCGATCCAGGTGGATGACCATGCGCAGATAGGATTGCGGATCGCCCAGACCATAGATCGCTGACACGGACGCCACGATGATCGTATCGCGTCGCTGCAACAGCGCCTTGGTCGCCGACAGCCGCATCTGCTCGATGTGCGCATTGATCGACGAGTCCTTCTCGATATACGTATCCGAGGAAGGCACATAAGCCTCCGGCTGATAGTAGTCGTAGTAGGAAACAAAGTACTCGACGCTGTTGTGTGGAAAAAAATCACGAAACTCGCCGTACAACTGCGCAGCCAGCGTCTTGTTGGGTGCCAGGACGATCGTCGGTCGCTGGACCTGTTCAATGACTTTGGCGATGGCGAATGTCTTGCCAGAGCCGGTCACACCAAGCAGCGTCTGATGCGCGAGACCCGCTTCGAGCCCCCCCACCATCGCCTCGATCGCTGCGGGCTGATCACCGGCGGGGGCATAGTCCGCAACCACCTGGAACTTCGCTTCCTGGTACACCGAGTCGAATCCCTGTTCAAAACGGTAGTGTGGCATAGCCGCGACACTCCGGTGGCTGCTTCGACGTTCCTCACCAGGCGAACAGGTCAACGGCCGATTCGAAAGCCGACTGGGGAAAAGACACGGAAGGAGCGCGACAAGATCGGAAAAAGCGGCCTCGGCCAGAGAGTGCCGAGGCCCGCAAGTGGAGCAAGAGGGGGAGGGAATCGTGGCAGAGCAGATTCTGGAGGAATGCTGCCCTGTCATCCGGGCGGGAGATGGAGACATCCCTGTCCCGCCCCGGCGCAGCTCCCTGCGCGACAGCAACTATCTCAGGCCGGTGCCCGGTGCGGGAAGTACGCGTCAACTCCAGAGATAACCTGAAAATATCTCTATTAATCATATATATATGAGAGTTTACGGACATATGCGTAGGTAACTGTAGGTCGAATGCTGAGCACAACCCGCAAGGTACGGCAACAATTCAGGTGAGAGCAAAACTGTGGAGATTCACGCACATGAGTGCGCGACAACATTGCGTGGTCATTGTCGGGGCCGGTCTGGCGGGTATGGTCGCGTCGTTCGAACTGGTCAAGATGGGAATCAGTGTCCGTCTCTTTGAGAGTACCGGACATATCGGCGGCAAGGCCTGCAGCTTTGCGCACTCGCCGGCGTACAACAACAAGGGGGAACAGGACAATTCACTGACCTTGCCCAAGGGCGTCGAAAGTGATCATGGGTACCACGTGTTCCCTCAGTGGTACACCAACATGCGGCAATTGTGGACGGAAATCGGGGTGCAGCCTGGCGACGTCTACGAGGGCAAGGCCTACATGGACCTATTCGAGGCACAGCAAGGAGTACGCGGGGCTTTCATCAAGGAACCAGCTCCCTCGCTCAAGCAGCTGCTCAGCATTTGCGACCTGGTGATCCAGCCGGACCAACTGCTGCTGAACACCACGCTGGAGGGGTTTCTGCATTCCAGGGACTACCACCACCCGGCGAACCCACTCTCGCTCACCGACATGATCCTCAATGCACTCACCATCGGGGATGAAGATATTTCAGCCCTGGCAGTGCGCAACGTATTCCTCCAGTGGCTCCCGGTCTTCGGTCAACCCAATTGGGGTGCACTGCGAGGGAGTCTGGACGAAATCCTGATTCGTCGACTCCACCAGGCAATCGTCCGGGCAGCCGACAGTTCCGGAGCGCAGTTCGAACTGTCCCTGAACCATCACATGGTCGATCTGGTCGTCAACGATGACCAGACTGCGCAGATTACGCTCGAAGGTCCGCGTGATTGCTTCGTTGTCAGCAATCTGCCGATCGTTCTCGCCGTTCCGCAGGAGGTGCTCCGGACATTCAACAATGGGGTTCTTTACGAGCGGCTGCCGGAAATTTCCAGACTGCATCGCCTTCGATCAAACCCGTTCAGCGCCATCGACATTTTTTTTACAGGAAAATTGCCTGGCATGACCGAGGAGCACTTCACGCTGACCGGATCCCCCTATGGCCTGACAGGATTCGACATATCCATGCACTGGCCGGTACTGATGAAGTCGAACAAGACCGTTCTGCAGTTCGTGGCAGCCAACTCGATCGAGTTTCGCGGTCTGGACGGTGCTGCGTTTGTACAGGTGATGGCACGCGAAATCGGCAAGTATTTCCCGGAGATTCCTGCACAGGTCGAGATGTACGTACCGCACACCAACATGGACGCCCCTCTGTTTGTCAACGATGTGGGTGCAGAGCGTTTCCGTCCGGGCCACATCACCCGGGCAACCAACCTGATACTGGCCGGTGACTTTGTCAAAAACGATACCGATGTCACGTCGATGGAGGGCGCCGTACGCAGTGGTCGCAATGCGGCCGAAGCGCTTCGCCAACAACTCCTCCCGGCCGCACCGCCAGTCCCCATACAACCGGTCACGCCGCTGCCTCCGGCTCTGCAGCATATCGTTGCACTCGCCAGCAAGGACCCGGTGGAGGCTCGCCTGATGTGCCTGGGATGGTTCCTGAAATCAATGGCTGCCCCTTCCGTCTGATTCACCGGGAGGAATGGATCATTCCGCTCGACGCGCGGGAAAAAGTACCTCGCCGATCAGATTCACAAACGGTAACTTCTCGGCTTCCGTATGCGACAGCCATAGCCGATTGAAGAGACTCCACTCATAGAACGAGCGGCTGCGAGGCCGCTCGATGCGTCGAAGGCATTCGCGGGTCCGATTCAGATCATTGAGCTTGAACTGGCCGTAGGCAAGCATGATCCAGATGAAATCAACCTCGGAAAAGCGCAGGCAGCGCGAAAAGATATCGATGCCTTTCTGATACTCCCGGTCCGAAATATAGGCGTTACCAAGCATGTAGCTGAGAAAGGGCTCCCGCGAGTCTTTAGGGGACAGCCGCATCGCGTACAGACAAACGATCAACCCCTTCCCGCGAGCGACCCACATGCGCCAGCAGGTAGCCAAGGATGGCGTGATACATGGCATTGCTTGGTTCCTGCTCGACGGCCGCTGCGATGTAGTCTATGACCGTCTCCATGCTCTCTGCGCTGACAAAAGCCAGCATGCCCAGCGCATACAGCACCGAGCCGTTGCCAGGCAACAGCTTGAGCGCGTGTTCCGCGTGCTTGCGTGCCACCGGCAGTTGATCCGGCATCATGCCGCCCCACAACAACGCAGTGCTGATGGCCACCGACATGCCGGCATGGGCCAGGGGGTACTCCGGATCAATGGCCAGCGCATCGCGGAACAACCGGATTGATCGCTCCGGCAGTGGTTGCGGAGCATCGACAAACAACCAGTACCAGGCTTCATGGGAAGCCCGCCATGCCGGCGTGGACTTCAGGGTGGCGCCAAGCTGGATATCACTGAGCCGGATTCGAGGTTCGAGTTGCGCGCAGATCGCAATCGCCAGTTCGTCCTGTACCTGGATCAGGTCGTCGGTGTGACGCTCGTAGCGCTGTGACCATAGACCATTGCGCTGAACCGCATCAACCAGTTGGGCCGTGATGCGCAGTCCACCATTGCCGCTGCGGCGAATGCTGCCTTCCAGCACGTATCGGACACCGAGCTCATCCCTCACCACCCGGCTGTCGGGCAATTCGGCGCGATAGGCACGAGTGGTGGAGGTCGATACCACAAACAGCTCCGGAACACGGGACAACATGCTGGTGATGTCTTCGGCGATCGCTTCGGCAAGTTCGTCGTATTCTTCGTTGCCTGTGAAGTTTGCAAATGGCAGGACCGCAATCGACGGGCGAGCGGTATACAGTTCCGGTGGTGACCAGGCTGGACCGCTACGGGCTGCAGCCTGATCCGGTGCCATTTCCCCATTGAGCAATCGACTGATCGCCTGCCGGTGCCCGAGATCGCCAAGCCCGTTTTTTCCTGGGAGCCCGGGGTGATGTGGCGCGAAAACCGCGACTACGCCATCACCGTGCAAAGCGACCTGGTGGAAGGCCTGCAGGGCGCGACCGTGACCAACCAGC
>JBGSHJ010000031.1:0-14433 GCA_041752315.1 Pseudomonadales bacterium | reverse complement strand
CGCGATTCGGCTCAACCCCGCAAACAGCATGGCGCTTCTCAATCGCGGAATGACTCACCTCTTCCTCAAGCAATTCGAACCCGCCATCGCCGATTTCAGCCGCGCACTCACCCTCGAACCGGGCAATGCGCATCTGCACTATCAGCGTGCTGTTGCCTCCTGGATGAATGGCCAGACGACTGAAGCATTGGCAGACGCAGATCAGACGATCCGATCACAATCGAATCATCTGCAGGCGCATCAGCTTCGCGCCACGATTCTGGAAGCAACCAAGCGTCTGGATGAAGCCGAATCGGCGCACCGACAGGTGCTTGCACTCGATCCCACCAACCAGAACAGTCAGCAGGCATTGCAACGGCTGGCAGCCGCGCACTAGCGTCACTCAGGTTCAGCCCACGTCACCACAACGGATGGCCGCAGAACGTTCCCGGATGGCCTGCTTCTGCGCGTCGTTCACGCGCGCCAGGTTTTTCACCTGCAGCGCCATTCGCGGGTTGCTGGTCAGGCCAGCCTCGTGGCGCATCAGGAAGTCCCAGTACAGCGTGGTGAAGGGGCAAGCGGGTTTCGCCCACACACTGCGCGGGGTCATACCGACAGCCCTTGCAGTGCGGGCTCATGCGCTGGATGTGATGGGCATAACCGTGCTGCAGTGTCTGCGTGATCGCAGGCCATGTGGGTGTCGCCGCTACAGTAGAAGGCCAGCAGGTCTTCGTCGAAGTTCCAACGACCGCCTTCAGGAGTGTCACCCTGCATCAGCACATCATGACGCTTGCGCATCTCGCGGTAGAAGTACTCCATGCGCAGCGGCTTGCGGCCCCGCATGCACGGCAAACTCACGCACACTGCCGTAGAAGTGGCGGTCTTCGCGGACATCCAGCGCCAGACCGTGTGCCTGAGCCACGGCCACCTCTGGAACGCCGGCAGGCGTCGGAGCAGTACTTCACGTCATCCCACGTTCGGGCCCCGCGTCGACGCCAGGTCATCGCCGGGCCACAGGCCGCGCAGGGCTTGCTGGGCAAGACGGCCTTGTTGCCACGGAAAGCAGGATCGGGTTTGGTCACGGTTTATGCGGCGGGAGCAAGGCGGCGACCGGGGAAAAACTGATCAGCCCGCTTTTCCCCGATGGAACGGATGGCGCTCGAGCCTTTTGAACAGGCTCGAGCCAGCCAATGCAGAACAGGTCGCAAACAGACGGCTAGGCCGTACTGCGTTCAAACTCGACTTCCGGGAAACCGGCGTCGGCCGATTCACGCAGCTTGTCGTAGTACACGTTGGCGCCACCGAAGTAGATCAATACCCGCGGTTTCCGTTTTTCGAGGTTGGCCCCCATCATCCAGGAGTGCACCTTGTCGCCCTGGGCCATCAGTGTCTGCCGGTGAATGTCGGCCGTGTGGGCGACCCACGCTTCTTCGGCAGCAGGCTTCGGTTCGCACAGGTCGTAACCTTCGCTCTCCATCTTCTTGATGCAGTCCACGATGTACATGATGTTCTGCTCGATGGAGGTCGGCAGGTTGGCAAAGGGCGCCTGGGGGCCGGTGATCAGGAACAGGTTGGGGAATTCTGCGACAAACACGCCCATGATCGAGCTGGACACATCCTCCCACTTGTCCCGCAACAACAGACCCTTGTTGCCACGGATCGGCAGCGCTTCCTGCGCACCGGTGTAGGCCTGGAAGCCGGTGGCGAGCACGATGATGTCGAACTCGTAGTGCTGCTTTGTCGTGCGGATTCCTGTTTCCGTGATCTCGACCAGCGGCTCCTCTTGATTGATATCGACCAGGTTCACATTGGCCCGGTTGAAGGTTTCAAAAAAGCCGTGATCAAGCGGTGGTCGCTTGGCAAAAAAGGGATAGCCGCGCGGCGTCAGCTTGTCCCGGACCTTGGGATCCCTGACATTCTCCAGCATCTTGCGAATGACAAACTCACCGGCCACCCGGTTGGATTCCGCATTCGACAGCAGGTCGTCAAAGGTCTCGAACACAAACCGGAAGCTGCCCCGTGGCCAGTGTTCCTCGAGGATCTTCTGCACTTCATCGGGCGGTGTGTCCGCCAGATTGCGCCCCACCGGGCTATCGAACGCCATGCCAAAGACGTGGTTACGGCATTTGGCGATGATCTGGTCGTAGTTGGCCTTGATCTCTTTTTCCCAGTCCGGCGTCATCGGCTTCTGAACAGCGGGCATGATGAAATTGGCGGTGCGCTGGAATACCGTCACGCTGGCTGCGGTCTGCGCCACGACCGGCAGCATCTGCACCGTTGTGGCGCCACTGCCGATGATGGCCACACGCTTGCCTGCGTAGTCCAGACCTTCTGTCGGCCAACGGGAAGAGTGGAAACAGGGACCCTTGAACGTACCCAGCCCCTTGAAGTCGGGGATCACCGGCTCGGAGATCATCCCCATCGCGCTGATGAAATAGCGACAGGTATACGTGTCTCCCGCGGCGGTCCGGATCAGCCACAGCCGCGTGTCTTCCTGGAAGTCGGCGCTGGCGATCTCCGTATTGAGCTGAATGTGCGGCCACATGTTGCACTTGTCGGCGACGAAGTGCATGTAGCGCAGGTTCTCTTCCCAGCCTGGGTACCGGACCGACCAGGTCCACTCCTGCAGCAGTTCCTTGGAAAATGCCAGACAGTAGTAGTAGCACTCGCTGTCGCTGGCGGCGCCTGGATAACGGTTCCAGGTCCAGGTCCCGCCAATGTCGGATGCCTTGTCGAACACGCGGATCGACAGACCCGCTTCGCGTACATAGTGAACCAGACCCAGTCCGGCGAAGCCTGCACCCACGGCGATGACGTCGTAGTCCGGCTGATTGTTCAACCCCATCTTGATACTCCCAATCGTGAACCCGTAGGTTAACAAGAATCGGAAGGCAGATCGCTGGGTAAAGTTCCGGAGGGACTTCCGGCCGGATGTCTGCTTCGGTGGTCTGGCTCAGACACTCATTTCAGCAGCGGCGGAAAGATGTCTGCGAACTCCTCGGTGCTGTTCGTGCGGGGATAGGGTGTATCCGGAACAGGTACCTGAAGGAACGAACAGAGCGGCCCCCAACCGTCACCCATGCCGTAGACCAGGAGTCGATCGGCCGGGATTTCGCGCTTCACGTCTTCGATATGCTGATTGAAGACGCTGATGGCATGCTCGCGATCGGCCACCCGACCGGAAAAGGTGTCGAACACAATCTTTTTCATCATGCCCATCCGGTTTTCATCCGGTGGCGCTGCTGCTGCCCGTTCCGCCATCGCTTTCGAGAAGATCGTGTTCTGGGTACTTTCATGCCAGCTGACAGGATCACGAACACTCAGCACAACCTTGGCATCGGGATAGGCCGTCGCCAGCTCCTTCCAGTAGGAACATGCAGGCCAGTCCACGGTGGCCCGATAGCCGGCAAACACCTCATCCCAGTCCATCACTTCGTTGAACGCAGCTCTTTTCCAGTATCCGGAAAAGTCGGGATTCTTGAAGACTTCCATCATGTGGTAACAAGGTCCGAAACCGAGTTGTTCCAGCGCGATCTTGAGGGAAAGTGTACCGGTTCGACCAAATCCTGCGCCTATCACCTCCAGAGCCATTCTCTCGGACCTCATCGTCTTGTTGAAACCTTGCGATGCCGGACCATACAGGTCGGGCCGGAAAGAGACAATTCAATCTCGATCATCGAGTCTTTGCATGTTGGAAGGCTCAGCGCACGCCCTCTCCGTTCGACAAGGATCTGCTCCGATCTGACATCACTCCTTTTCCTTGCTGGCACGCAGCCCGGACACAACCGACTTCAACAAGGGCAGCAACACGCCCGGTGCGAGCGCACTCAGCGGGTGACGAACAAGATCGAGTATTTCCTTGCGCGCATGGACAATCGCCGTCTCGACGCCTGCAACTTCGGCTTCCAGATCCTCGAGCGCCATGTCCCGAACCTCGCTCAGCATCTGCACTTCCACGCCTGGCTTGACGGCCTGGGCCAGCACGAACACGACAATGGCGAGAACAAAGTTGCCAAGGGCCACGGCCAGTGCAGCCCCCGAATACCCCCACTGGGGCAACAGTGCAAAAAATGCCGCAATGTCCAGCATTGCAACGCCAAACACGCCGACCAGTGCAGCAAACGCCAGCATGCCCGCCTTTTTCATCAGTCCGGCGACACGGATCGCTCCAAGCTGTGACTCTGCGCGCCACAGGATGCGCAGGCTTCGGGCGACTCGCTTCATGTTTCTCTCCTGTTCATCAGCGCATGACCACACGGCCGATCACCACACCCAGTACAAAAGCGCCAACCATGCCCAACAAGGGTCGCTGGTGCGCAACCTTTTCCAGTTCGTCACCGATTTCCTGGATGACCTCCCTGACCTCGTCCCAATTCATGTCGAATGAACTCCCCGACAGGGATGTCGACTGGTCGACCGGCCTGGCTTCGTCCTCCGTCTCGGCAGGTTTGCGACGTTCGGCACGCAGTGCCTCAAGCTCGCGGAGCAGTACTTCGGAATGGGTCTGAGCGGTTTTTTCTCTGGACACGTATACCTCCTCCAGCACAGCCATTGTTACCTTTGCAGCTCGTGCCGCGCCGGGTCTGGAATCACATCGCCTCGGCATCCAACTGCGCGGGGTGGACCACCAGTTGCGTCCAGCGACCGACCATCATGTTGTACTGATGCCAACAGCACATTCAAGCGTGCCTGCAATGGAATGAACTCGACGATCATGGACGCCTCCGGACCGCATTCCTGTTCCTTGCCAGAGGGGAAGCCTGCAACGTGGATGGTCCTGAAGCCATACGTAGTCGTACCGACTGATCGCGGAATTGGCCAGGCGGTCCCGCCCATTCGTATATGTTCATCCAGGCCGTCCCTCGACGAACCCGTGGTCTGGGGAGCATGCTCCCCGACGATCCGTTCAACAGCGGTCAGGGAATGAACTGCTCGTTCAGGATACGTTCTTCGAGGTTGTGCTCGGGGTCGAACAACAATCGGATCGGCGAGTCCCCATCCTCGTGAACGTGCACCTCGACCACATTGCGCACCTCATTCTGGTCGGCCACTGCCGACACCGGGCGCTTGTAATGATCGAGTACCTCGAAGGTAACCTGGGCCGTGCGCGGCAGCACCGCGCCACGCCAGCGGCGCGGCCGGAAGGCGCTGATCGGCGTCAGCGCAAGCACACCCGAGCCGATTGGCAGGATAGGCCCGTGCGCAGAGAGGTTATACGCCGTGCTGCCCGCGGGCGTGGCCAGCAGACAGCCGTCGCACATCAGGCGCGGGATGCGTTCCTTGCCATCTACAAGCACGCGCAGGTTGGCCGCCTGGCGCGTCTGCCGCAGCAAGGACACCTCGTTGATCGCGTAGGCCGTCTGTTCCGAACCCGAGTCGGACACCACCACCATCTTCAGCGGGTGCAGCGTGGCTTCCTGGGCGTTATCCAGACGATCAATCAGGTCTTCCTCGAGGTAGCTGTTCAGCAGAAAGCCGACCGTGCCACGGTTCATGCCGTAGATTGGCGTGCCGCGCCGCATCGCGCGGTGCATGGCCTCCAGCATGTAGCCGTCGCCGCCCAGTGCCACGATCACGTCGGCCTCCTCGGCTGGCACGTTCGGGTAGCGTGCCTTCAGGTCCGCTGCGGCAGAAAGCGCGCTCTCGCTACGGCTGCTGATGAAGGCGATCTTCTCGAAGGACATAACGTTTCCTGTGGTTTTTCGTTTTTGTGTGGACGATGGAAGGATAACGAGAGTTTTCCCTGATTGCTCTGGGTACTGATGCGACCGAGGCAGGTATCCCCAGGCAAAGCCGGGGACGTTGTCCAGGTGAGCCGCTCCAGGCGGCCTACCTCGCGCGTTGAGAACGCGCCTGCGCTACTTCCGCCACCTGAAGGGGAGCGGCCTCGATTTCTGCGTGGGTGGCGGTGGGCTGGCTTGTCCACGCTGACTGCCGTCCCACCGTATGGGTGAATGTTGAAATGCTGGCCGCTTCGCCGGCCCTGGATTTGCCGACCCCGTCGTTGGGAGCATGTGCCCCAACGACGGGTTCAGTCAGATCGCGCACGCGTTTGCGATCGCACGCATATGCGTATGGTCGGTACCACAACACCCCCCCAGCACACGGAGCTGCGGCATCCGCCGGCGCAGCGAGGTGTACCAGCGCGCAAGATCAGACACGTCACCCCGCTCGAGCTCCGTCGCCTCGTTCAACTCTGCATGCGACTGGCACGATGCATTGGCCCGGATTCCGCCGATTCGCTGCAGCCATTCGGATGCTGTACCCAATACCGCATCAAAGTGAGTGGGATGAGCGCAGTTGATCATGAAGTACTCCGGATACCCGCCCGTTGCAGCATCAACCTTCATGATCGCCTCACCCAGCGGTTCGCCACTTGGCAACAGGCCATCGGTTTCCACGGTGAAGGCAATCACACAGGGTTTACCCACGGCCCGGGAAGCGCGCGCGATTCCGATGGCTTCTTCGGTGTAGGTCATGGTGATCGCGGTAATGAGCTCCGCGCCGGCCGCCACCATCACGCGAACCTGTTCCGAGTGATACGCCTCGGCCACTTCCTGGCGCATGCGGACACCGGCCACGTAGCCATCGCCGCGAGGTCCGACGCAGCCGGAAATGAGCATCGGCAACTCCGGGGTCTCATGCTCCTCTCGCAGCGATTGCATCAGCAATATGGCATCACGATTGAGCGAAGCGAGTTCGGCTTTGGTATAGCCCAGTGCATCGGCCCAATCGGGGCTTGAACGCGAGGTTGGACTCTCGAGGACAAAACCGGTGCCTGCATCTCTCGCCACCTGGATGAACCGCTCGTAGTAGCGCCGCAGGGTCATCCTACCCGCCTCGGTCTTCAGCAGAGGGAACGCCGAAAACAGGGGCAGATCCTGGTGATCATCGAAAATCAGTGTGGTTTCAATGCCCCCATCGGTGAGGGCAAATGGCTGGGTCGTGTTCATGAATTTCTGAAGCAGGACGCTCCCCCTTTGATCATCGCGCCGTGGAATGATTCTGGCGCAGAAGCCGGTAACGTCCTCTGCAACCTGTGCTGGCTGTTCCCAGTGCGGGGAATGCCCGACCTGAGAGTAGATCTTGAGCCTTGCGCCTGGAATGGCGTTCTGCAGAACGCTCTGGTCGGCGTTCGGGACAAATGGATCCTGGTCACCCCAGATCAGCTGCACCGGTACACCGATGTGAGCCAGCGGGTGTGGAAGCTCGTCCTGAAAAAACGCACCGAGCAGATGCTGCCAGACCGCCGCCGGCAATCGCAGAGACTCGCGCACACAATCTTCAAGGAACGCAGCCGGTAATGTCGGAGAGCTCGCTGCCTGCTGGAAGCCCCGCACAAAATCAACACTCACAGGATTGGTCAACGCCAGGATTTCCGGGCGCAGCGACTGCACGGCCGGATTGCCGGAGAATCCCGCAAAGGCGCCGATGAGGATGAGGCCGGCGACACGATCGGGAGCGCGCGTAACAACGTGCAGCGCCACCCAGGCACCCATCGAGTGACCGCAGATCACTGCCAGGCGGTGACCCACTGCATCGAGAACCTCGACGACGTCATCCGCGAGCCGTCCCGCGGAATAGTCCTCCGCTCTTTCAGGCTTGGTGGACAAGCCGTGTCCACGTTGCGAGATGGCGATCACATGCAGGTGGACCGGCAGGGAGTCCATGAGCATTTCAAAGGAATGCCAGCTATCCGAATAGCCGTGCAGAAGCACGAGTGGCATATCGTGTTCAGGGCCACGGGCGATGGCGTCCAGCAGGACGCCATCACTCATTTCGAAACGAAGATGTCTTGTATTGTTCACTTCATACGCTCCAGTGTTTCAGTTGAGTTTTCGGCCGATCAGCAGAGCGCCCACATGACCCGATGCACCATCAAAAAACCCGGCCTCGGCAGGTGCAGTCTCCGGATTGCGATAGGTACCGAACACCATGTCGAACCACGGCACATCGCCGTAGTTGAACCGGTGAACGCCTCGCTGATGGTGCACAGCGTGGCTCTCCGGGCGCTGCACCAGGTAGCCCACCCACCGCGGGGAACGGATGTTGGTGTGCTGAAACAGGCCACAAAACAGGGCCATCAGGTTGATGGTGATCGCAGCGTCGTAACCGACGCCAAAAAGACCTACCAATGTGAACGAGCCCACCAGCGAAAAACCGGCGACATCCAGCGGGTGAAACCAGAGCGCACCCCAGACATCGAGCCTTTCAGCACTGTGGTGAGTCTGGTGCAACAGGCGCCAGAGCGGGTCGGCGGCATGCAGCGTTCGATGCCAGGTATAGATACCCAGTTCATAGACCAGGAATCCACCGGTGACCTGGGACCAGGGTGGCAAGGACGATGCATCCAGCAACGTCCAGGACGCAAACAACTGGTCCCAGAGCAGCGGTCCACCAAACGCGACCGCAAAATATCCCAGAATGGAAAGTCCGCATCTCAGGTGCCAGTAAGGGACTCTTGGTACGGGCTGGCGCGGGGCGAGCCACTCCAAGGTGGCAAACAAGCTGAACAGGGCAAAAAAGCCGATGAGTAACGTGGTCATGGAAGCACTCCGTTGTAAGATCGCGTCGAACCCTTTCCAACGCGACGCCATTCTTTCCCGTGCCCACGAACGGCAACATGGACTGCTCCCGATGGTTTGCCGATGAATTGCCGATGAAGAACCCGATGCAAAAGCTGTTGAAGCGTGATGACCATGCCTGAATCGCCCCTCATAGAACTCGCGCGGGAGAAGGATTTCCCACTCGGCGACCTGCTGGTTCGACCTTCCATGCGGGAAGTCAGCGGTGTCAGCGGAAAACACACGCTGGAGCCGCGCGTCATGCAGGTTCTGGTTGCCTTGGCAGAGGCGAGGGGTAGTACGGTCTCTCGCGACGAACTCATCGCTCGCTGCTGGGGGCGGATGGTGGTCGGTGATGACGCCGTGCAACGCTGCATCGGCAAGTTGCGCAAACTGGCAGACCTGACTGGCAGTTTCACCATCGAAACGCTGAGCCGAATCGGCTATCGGTTGATCGCGTTGTCTCCGCACGATCCCACCGCCGCGGCGCCCCCTGCGGAAACCCGGCTGCTCGTGGTGCTCCCCTTCGACAATCTGTCCGGTGATCCGGAGCTGGGTTATGTCGCCGACGGTGTGGCGGATGAAATCCTGCAGGCGATCTCACGACGATCAACCATACGGACCATTGGCAGAACCTCCAGTTTCCAGTTTCGGGGTGAAAACAAGGATGTGGACCAGATCGCCGATGCCCTGGGTGCAACCCACCTGCTCGATGGCTCCGTGCGACGGGTCGGCGGACACGTCCGTATCGCTGCACACCTGATGGACCTGAGCGACCGTACGATGATCTGGTCGGACCGCTTCGACGGCAACACGGACGATCTGTTTGCACTGCAGGATGTGGTGGCTGTGGCGGCCGTGAAGGCGCTCGATGGTCAGTTTGTGCAAGCACGGTCCAGACCCGCGCGAACCGCTGAAGCTCACGATCTGATTCTGCACATGCACAGCTGGACAGGGCCGCCAGCCTCTGACGACCTGCCATCGCGCCTGCTGCGGCTGGAGCGACTCAGGACACTAGCCGGTGACGATGCGGCCGCCTGGGGCATTCTTGCCAGTGCAGGAGCGGCACTGAGCTGGGTGCTGTCCTCACATGAGCGAATTCAGGTTCGTGAACAGGCTCGTCACGCTGCGCACAGGGCGCTTGAGCTGGATCCTGCCAACGGCTCGGCCCACAAGGCCCTGTATCTGCTGGAGCCCACGATAGGCCGCTATATCGAAGCGGAGAAGCGACTCCTCGCCGCCCGAACGGCAGCACCGGATGACGGGGAAGTCCACTGGTCGCTGTATACCCACTACCTGTCGGTAGGGCGGTTACAGGACTCGTTTGCTGAAGCGGAAAACGCCTACCGTGTTGATCCTCTGCGTCCACCCAATGTGATGGCCTACGCCAACGCGTTGTTCACACAGAACAGGGAACCACAGGCGCTCGGACTGATGCGTCATGCCCTTGATCGATGGCCACAGGACCCGTTGGTGTTTGCCATCGCACTCTGGACCGCAGCATCGGCCGGTGAATTTGCCTTCCTGGATGACATCATGCAGCGCTCCCCTTTCAGTCAATTCCCGGAGGACGCAAAACAGCTGATAGCTCCAGCGCTGTTGGCCATCGAGGCAATCCGACGGCCCTCGATCGAGATACGCACGCAGGCTCTGGGAATGCTTCGCACGGACGTCGCCAACGGCCCGCCGAGGCTCAGCCTTCTTGGCCTGTGCGCCGCCCTGGGTGTGGACCTCGACGAACTGTATGACCTCATCGAAGCGTCCTGTTTCGAACCGCTGTGGCGCGCCGATGTGACGTTGTCTGTCCTCGATGGACCTGCGCACCTCTTTCTGCGCGTCAACACGCGTTTGCGTGAAAGCCCCCGGTTTGTTCACCTCTGCAGGCGGCTTGGTCTTGTGGACTATTGGCGAGCGAGCGGCACTTCCCCCGACTGTTTTCTGGAAACATCGAAGCACTACAACTTCGCTGAGCTGGCAGAGCTCCGCGTGTAGCGGGCACCATGGCTTCCCTGTCGCGATCGCATCCCTGTCGGGTGAAGATTTTCCTCGACAAACGCCACCATGGATCTCTCCTCGGACAGGGACTGCTGCAGCGCAGGCAGCGATTCGGTATCGCCCGCTGCTTCGGCAAACCTGAGTAGAATTTCGTACGCGTCCGCGCCACACCTGGCGAGTGCGAGCGTCGCGAAACTGTTCTTGATCACCTCGTCGGCGGCGGTTGGGCGCGTTGGAATAGCCACTCCCGCCGCGGCCTTCATCGTGACCTCCTTGAACGTCGAAGCCGCCACGCCGTGCCGCTCCAGAATGCTTTCGACGCGTGCAAGCTGCGCGTTCTTCTCAACGCGGTGGGATTCGAGCTTCGGGCGAAACCGGGAGTAGTTTTCCAGCCGTTCGAGTTGCGTGTCGACGAGCGTCTGTCCCTGTTTGATCACCGCGTGAATGTTCTTCAGACCGGGAATGTAAACTTTAGAGGCCTGGTCAGGCGACATGGGCATGGTCATCTGCTCTTCGTGAGTTTTCGAACACTGGCGGGTGCGGAAGGCGCTTTCCCGAGATGCGAAATCTTTTCCGCACTCCGCGCCGCCACACCCGGTTGTCGAGCGGAATGGCCGTCTCCTCAAGGGGGTTGAAGCTCATCTGTCTCTCCGGTTCCAGTGAAGGTGATACCAGACACTACTGCGCCTGGCACTGAAGCCAGCCCGCTATTGCATCATCCTCGGATTTTGCCCAGCGCCTTTCGTTGGAAACTGTTCGTCAACACACAGTTGATGACGCCGAAAGTCACTGCCGGCATCGAGAGCCACATGCAAGGTATCTTGATCCATCTGTCTGACCCAAACGCTCAACACGGACACCTGACCACGGCGGAGTTATTCCGTTAGATGTCCCACGCGCGTACGTGCGGTGACGTACCGAACCTCCAAAACACAAATGGATAGCCTGAATGCACGGTCGATTTCTTCGACGGCCAACCAACGGAGTACATCATGAAAAGCAGAATTGAAAGGCGGAACAAACAAGCCCCCGACCAGGAACCCCGGGATCAGGAACGCCGGAAACAGCAAGGCGAGGACCAGGAAGGCGAGGAACAGGAAGGCCAGGACCGGGAGCGCCAGCACCAGAAAGGCCAGGAGCAGGAACGCCAGGACCAGTAAGGCGAACGGCTGGAAGGTCGGAGCCGCCGAGGCCAGAACCGCTAGTCATCCCGGCGGCGTGAAGGAACGCGCCCCGGCCGTAGCCGGGCGTGCGTCGTGTCGATTCACACCTGGACGAGGCCTGCACGGTCACGCGCAGGACGGTGATAATTACCAATCTCACTCCCGACCGTCGTCGAAACTCGGCTGGCGCCCGCCCTTATGGCAGGGGCTGAAGATCAGGCGCCACCAACAGCCGGATCATGTTTCTCCCGTTTGCGCGGCGGTAGCCGCAGCGCAGCCCGGTTCAGAGCCGAGTCCAGTGCGTTCATCAACTCGATCACGTTCACCGGCTTGGTGAGATAACGGAAAAATCCTGCGGACCTGCCTTTCTCGATGTCGCGCCGCATGGCATGAGCCGTAAGCGCAATGACCGGGATCCGCGCGGTCTCGGGGTCGGCGGCCAGGCGTTGCAGTGCATCAATGCCGCTGATATCGGGCAGATCGATGTCCATCAGGATGACATCCGGATGGGAGGCGCGTGCAAGGGCAACGCCACTGATTCCGTCACGCGCGCTTGAAAACCGGAAGTCGGGTCGACGCGCGATGAGGCTCTCCACCAACAGCAGATTGGACGGGTTGTCTTCGACATAGAGGATGCTGTTCATCGGTACCTCGACGGGTGCCCGCACCGGCGCAACACCGACCGACTTGTGGATGCCGGCTTGCGGGGCCGTGCTCAGCTTGAGCTCGTACCAGAACAGACTGCCTTCCCCGACCTGGCTTTCCACACCCATGTTGCCCCCCATCAATTCCACCAGTTGCCTGCTGACGAACAGGCCGATGCCAGTACCTTCGACCCGGCTGGCCTGTTGTCCCAGCCGATTGAAGGGCTGAAAAAGCTGGGAGAGTTGCTCGGGGGTCAGCCCCTCGCCGGAATCGCGGACGTTGATTCGTATTGAATCCCCGCCGGTCACGGTGCACACCACCCTGACGGTTCCGCCGGTCCTGTTGTATTTGATGGCATTGGAAAGCAGGTTGATCAGTACCTGTTTGGTTCGCGTAAAATCGGCTTTGACAAACCAGGGCCGGTCAAGGGCAGCGAACGTCACGCGGATGCCACGTTTCTGCGCTTCAGGTTCGACCAGGGTCCCGCATTCCCGCAACACTTCGGCCAACGAGACCGATTCCATCGACAGTGAAAGTTTTCCCGACTCGATCACCGCGAGATCGAGGATCTTGTTGATCAGCGCCAGCAGGTGCCCCCCGGCCTTGAGGATCTGCTCGAGGCTGCGCCTCTGGGCAGTTGTTGGCGGCGGTGAGCCGGACTCCAGGAGCTGGGCAAAACCGAGGATCGCACTGAGCGGCGTGCGCAACTCGTGGCTCATGCTGGACAGAAACTCCGATTTTGCGAGATTGGCTTTCTCGGCTACTGCCACAGCGCTGATGAGTTCCTGTTCGATGCGCTTTTGCTCGGTGATGTTGTTGAAAAGAACACCGACCTTTCGACTCTCGTGACCGCCAATCCGGAACGCATACACGTCGAACCATCGGCCATTCAGCGCTTTGGCCTCGGCGACGAAGCGTATCGATTCGCCGGTCAACGCCACTCTGCCGTAACGGTCATACCAGCGGGCTTCCTGATCCGGAACAATTTCACGCGTGCACTTGCCTGTCGCCGCTCGAATTCCCGTCTGCTTTTCGAAACTCGCATTCACTTCCAGAAAGCGGTAGTCCACCGGTTTCCCGGAGGTATCAAAAAGCAATTCGATGACGCAGAAGCCTTGGTCTATCGAATCGAACAAGGTCTTGTAGCGATACTCACTGTCGCGTAACTGCACCTTCGCCTGCTTGCGTGCATTGATCTCGGTAATCGCCACTCGCAGTTCCGGCGCGCCATCCGCATTCCGCGCGGCAGTGGCTGCGAGGTGGACCCAGAAGAGGGAGCCGTTCGCCTTTTTCATCCGCAGTTCGCACGATTGCGGCTCGTCACTCTGGACAAGCGCTTTTTTGAGGAAGTCGTAGATATCTTCATCTTCCCAGTAGATGAATTGCGTCAGAGATTGCCTGGCGAGCGCACTACGGGTCATGCCCAACTGACTGGCCATGGTGAGGTTTACCTGCGTCACCAGGCCTTTATCGCTGACCGTGCAATAACCGACAGGAGCCAGGTCGTAGAGTTCGACGTAACGCGCCTGTGCCGTGTCCAACACCAGTTGCGACTCGCGCAATTCTTCGTTCTGCATCTCCAGTTCGATCTGGTGCACCCGCAGTTCGTGGACCATCCGCCGAGTGGCGTCGAGCGACAAGGTATCGATGTTCTCGGTCGAAGGATCCGAGATCGTGTGTAGTCGCGCTTCCGCCTGCTGGCGCAACGCCTGCTTCGCCTGCATTTCGGAAATGACGGTGCCAAGCTCTTCATGGACAGACAGCATTTCCTCGTTGGAAGATTTGAGCCTGTCATTGGAACCACCCGGTTCCTCATGGGCACTCCGAAGGAATTCATCTCTGGCGCGCAGGTCATCCCTGGACGCGGGCCGCAGCGTCCACTGCGGCACTGGATGGCCATTGGCGGGCCGTGGTTTGGTGTGATTCACCCTCCTCCCCTCCCCGTCTTCAACGACGGGCTCTTTTGTGTCCATTTGAAATCCGCCTTCCCTGGTGCCCCTCCCGAATGCAAGCCAACGTGGACACACACCAGGAAACTGCAGGCTAATGCGCGCATCGACAACCGGCTGCCGGACAAGGAGTCGGTT
>JBGSHJ010000030.1:0-3789 GCA_041752315.1 Pseudomonadales bacterium | reverse complement strand
CGTTGTACGGTATCTGCCTGATCAGTCCCCCGAAGGGAAAGGGAGGGTTCGAAATCTCAAATTCAAAGCGCTGTTCATAGCGATGGGGTTCTCTTCTCGGAGCGATTGCCCATTACAGCGAGCTGGCAGTGGGCTTCTTCCATCGCACCACTTCAGATTTCTTCTGTATGGTCTCGTCCGCGTTCAGCTCATACATAGCGAGGGATCGTCGACCGCGTAGTTTCGCCTGAATCGAGACTCTTGCTACGACAACGAGAGCGGCTCTTTGGGAGTTCGGGCATTCTCTAGAAAATTCGAATTAGTGCTCTACCAGGTAGTCAGTGGTTCGGTATAGCATTCAGGCAGCACACGGAGGCAGGGCGCAGCGTGTCTACTTCATCGAACGTAGGAGCATCATCGGGTTCCTGGCATCAGCTTGTTTCCAATTCCTTGTCCGTAGTGGACTCCGTAGTTTCTTCGCCTGTAGGTATCCATTCTCAGCTGGCAGGTCATCTCCTGGCTTTTCGTATCTGGCATCGGCTGACCAACCGTACAACAATGCAGTGCAACGGACCCGCCGGGTGCTCACGCCTTTTGCCGTGGGCAAAAGCCGCGCCCACCCATCGGTCCGCTGACCGCCGGCGTTGTACGGTAGATGCCTGATCGGTCTTCCAACAGGGAAAGGAAGGTTCGAAATCGCTAAATCAGAGCACCGTTCAAAGCGATGGGGTTCTCTGCGCGGAGCGATTGCGCATTGCAGCGAGCCGACATAGGGCTTCCTTAATTGCGCAACTGCAGCTTCCTTCTGGATGGTCTCGTCCGCGGTCAGTTCATACATAGCGTGGGGATTTCGTACACATCGTTCCACCTGTTTATAGGTTCTTGCTACGACAACGAGAGGGGCTCATTGGGTATTCGGGCATTCTCCAGAGAATTCGAATCGGTGCCCTACCAGGCGGTCAGTGGTTCGGTATAGCATTCAGGCAGCGCACGGAGGCAGGGAGCAACGTGTCAGTTTCATCGAGCTTACGAGCATCTTCGGGTTCTTGGTGTCTGGTTGTTGCCAGTTCCATACCTGCGATGGATTCCATGCTTTCTTTACTGGCAAGTATCCATTCTCAACTGGCAGACCATCACCTGCTATTTCGTATTTGGCATCGGCCTGCCAACCGTACAACAATGCAGTGCAACGGACCCGCCGGGTGTTCACACCTTTTGCCGGAGGCAAAAGCTGCGCCCACCCATCGGTCCGCTGACCGCAGGCGTTGGGCGTCTAGTAGCGAGACTATGAGCCGGCCAAAGGAACAATGACGTCATGACTAAGTGCAGTGCTTGTGGTTCGGAGTTCAAAGCGAGTGAAGCTTTGTGCGATGACTGGCGCGACCCAAACAAGTCATTCGGATGCCCCAGGTGCGGAACATTTTTTGTCAATGACATGAAACCCAATTACTCTGGCTCCCTGACGGGTGGGTTGCTTGGCGGCGGGGTTATGACGCCTTCCGTGCTTCTCTTTGCGGATAGCTTTCGTTCCGGCAACGTCAAAGCGATGGCATTTACAGGCATCATTGCTATCTCTGCTTTCATCGTACTCTTCGTCCAACTCAGGAATACGAGAGAGAAGCTCGTGATCTCTTCGTACAGAAGTACTTCGAGTGTTTGAAATCGTGGCTTCGAAACTGGTGCAGTTACTCCACATAGGAACAATGCTTCCGTCGTGGGTGATAGCTCAACCATCTTGCTCCATTCCAGCTCGTCGAGGGACTCCATTCGAAGTGCGTCTCGCACCCCTGGGTTGCAAAGTGCAGAGCCTGTTTCACCCGATCACAGCTTCGCCATTTGGGCTTGTTTCGCTTCGTTTCGGAAATCCCTTCGTATCAACCATCTACGCCAGTTCACGCCCAACAATGCAGTGCAACGGACCCGCCGGGTGTTCACGCCTTTTGCCGGAGGCAAAAGTCGCGCCCACCCAGCGGGCCGCTGACCGCCGACGTTGGGCGCTACAGTGATACTGGTCATCTCGATTCTCACAGGTGTATTCGCGGTCAACATTGGAATTGGTTGTGTAGTCTACGAGCCCACTTCAGTTGAGATGAACGATGTTTCGAGTCATCTGTTTAACGATCCATCTGGAAAACCCATCCTCCTGTCTGCGTGCTTGCTAGGAATTCCTCGCCACGCTCCAAGTCGATTATCAGGAGGAGTACCGCTGCTGCATCAATACAAGTTTGCTTGGGAACCTCACGAGAGTGCCGGGGGTATCTCCTTTCGTTGGGCGCAAGATTGTAAGAAGGGTGAGACTGGTGTCGCCGAATGCTATGAGCGTGTGCTTCAAGCCTCTGCGTTTGAAGGTCCGTGGTTCGAGATGATGGAGGGGTTTAGAGAGGACGACGTCGTCTCAGCAATCCAACTGGTGCGGGGACTTCTAAACAAAGGCGAGGTCATTCTTGGGTTTGAAGTTCCGTCGTTGCAAGCCGGGGCTCGCTGGTCCGTGCGAGAACATGGCTACTTCGTTACGATTGGCGATCCCAGGTCGGCATGCCAGGACGTCTATCCCGTAAAATATGACTGCGCTTCCTTTGATCATTGCGCCTGGATCATAGACTTGGAATCGAGAAGAAAATGTATTTAGCGCCCAACAATGCAGTGCAACGGACCCGCCGGGTGTTCACACCTTTTGCCGGAGGCAAAAGTCGCGCCCACCCATCGGTCCGCTGACTGCAGACTATATGGACCTTCCCCTTAGTCAACCTGTTTTGAGTTACATTCTTGCTCTCCGATGCACTGACCTGAGTGCTTCGTGATGGACGATTGAACTGCAGCTCTATATTCGGCTTCTTGAGTGGGGTTCTATCCCCGAGCCCTGATGACAGACGCACACGCCGACCCCATACGTTAGACAGTCTCGAAGACTCAAGCAGTCACCGGGTTCGCGGCGTGAACGATTCAAATCGTTTTCATCAACGCAAAGCAATTCAGGTGAGAACTCTGATCAGGCGGCCTGCTCCTCCACGTAGTTGCTGATATCGACCACGTCGTCATCGCTGTCATGATCCGGAACGGGCTCTTCTGGCTTGGTTTCCTTCGCCAACATCGCCCAGACGATACGGGCATGCTTGTTGGCGAGGGCCACGGCGGCCTTGTTCCATGATTTCTCCTCGCGCAGCTTCAATGCCCAGACGCTCTTTGCATCGGCGCGCTCGTGGACATGCATCAACTCCGAGCGGGCACCATGGATCAGCAGGGTGCGAAGATAGATATCCCCGCGCTTGGTGATCTTGCCCAGGACCGTTTTCCCACCCGTGGAAAACTGACGCGGTGTGAGACCCAGCCAGGCCGCGAACTGGCGACCGTTCTTGAAGTCACGTGCATTGCCGACGGTGGCGACGATCGCACTGGCCGTGATGGGTCCGATGCCGTTGAGTGTGGCGATCTGGCGTGCCCTCGGATCTTGCCGAACATGTGCCCTGATCTTCCGGTCATAGGCCAGGATCTCGGTATGCAGCGCATCAAGCCGGGCATACAGGGCATCGAGTTCAACCCAGGCCATGGTGGGCACGACCTCGGCCTTGTCCCGGCGCACCGTCTTCCAGTCCCGCTTGAGGCTGTCGAGCCCGGTGTTGTCGACAACACCGAACTCGGCGAGCAATCCGCGAAGCCGATTGGCGATCAGGTTTTGTTCACCCACCACGCCCTTGCGGACCTGATGGATGACGAGAATGGCCTGTTGGGCATCGTCCTTGATGGGGACATACCGCATCCTCGGCCGGCCCATGGCTTCACAGATGGCCTCGGCATCGTTGGTATCGTTCT
>JBGSHJ010000029.1:0-112811 GCA_041752315.1 Pseudomonadales bacterium | reverse complement strand
GGAAGGTCTGATTTATCAGACCTTCCTGCGTGGTGCAGGGATGCACCACCATTTTCCCTGCGTGAAACGCAAGGAAAATGAGAGGAACACGCAGTGTTCCGTTCTGATCAATTCGCAGGAGCGAATTGATCAGAATAACCTTAAGTCAACCAGGGCGAGCCAGACTCAAACCACGGCGCCGGATCCGGTTTGTCGACATGTCAGACAGCCGGTAAATCGACGGTACCGACAGGCAACCAGGGAGCACCGGACCACACGCAACCAGGTCCCACTGGTGCGGAGCGCCAGAGAATTGCGAGTGAATTCAAATATCGTGCAGTACACTGCCCGAACTGAATTCCTGTTTCAAAGACCAGCCGGGGGTAGCATGACATTTGATCTTTCCGTAACCGACAAACTCCTTTCCACGACACGCGCCGTCCGCAAGCGTCTGGATCTCACACGACCTGTACCACGCCAGCTGATCGAGGAATGCCTTGAACTCGCAGTACAGGCACCAACAGGGTCGAACTCACAGACCTGGCGCTGGCTGGTCATCGACGATGTGGCTACCCGCAAGGCCCTGGCCGATCTGTACCGCAAAGCCGCCGGTGGTTATCTCTCCGCGGCCGGAGAGCAAGCTGAGGCAACCGGAAATGCACAGACCAAACGCGTTTTTTCGTCGGCGATCTATCTGATGGAACATTTGCACGAAGCACCCGTGCATCTGATTCCCTGCGTCGAAGGCCGTCCACCTGCAAACACGCCAAGCCCGATGATGGCAGGCCTCTTCGGTTCAATTTTCCCGGCGGTCTGGAGCTTTCAGCTCGCAGCACGATCGCGTGGCCTGGGAACCGTACTGACCACGTTGCATCTGATGCATGAACAGGAGGCCGCACAGATTCTCGGCCTGCCAGAGAATGTCATGCAGGTCGCGCTGCTGCCGGTTGCCTACACGCTCGGCACGGATTTCAAACGTGCAGAACGACCACCGGTCGCCAACATCACCCATTGGAACAGGTGGTAATCAGCGGTTGGCCAGGCGTTGCGCCAGTTCCTCCTGAAAATCGGGATAGTGGCGTTCAATATCCATGACATCGAAAACAGGCGATATCGAAGTATTAGGTTCCTGTTCCAGCAGGAACCTGAAGGTCTGGATGAGCACCCATTCGTGGGTGCACTGCCGTCCTGACAACAATCGGTAGTCCGCCTGTGTCATGCGTACTTCATGCACTGATGGCCGCCGCCCCTGAACAGTCACCTGGTAAAGGTCTTCTTCAATATGTGTCACGCTGATCACATGCATCTCCCGGTCCTGTGTGGTGATGCCTTGTCATCGGCACCACGTGGACTGTGCCAAACTGCCTGCAGGAGCTGGTCATGAGCAACCCACCCTTTTCCGAGCTTGTCGCGGAACTGGAAACAACCTGGTACGAGAAGATTCCGATTACCAAGGCCATGGAAGCCAGGGTTCAGTCCTTTGATGGCAATACTCTCGTGGTCGCTGCTGCACTCGGCCCAAACATCAATCTGCACGGCACCGCCTTTGCCGGCAGTCTCTATACCGTTTGTGCCCTCACCGGCTGGAGTATGCTGCATCTGCAAACACGTCTGCACGCTTGTGAAGGGTCCATAGTTCTTGCCAGTGGGCACATCGACTACCACAAGCCGGTGCGTGAAGACCTGATTGCGACCTGCGTGTTTGGCGATCATGAAGAGGCTTTTGCGAGACTGGCCTCCACCGGCAAGGCTCGTTTTCCGCTGACCGCCACCATTCGCGACTCCAATATCGATGCAGCAATTTTCAAGGGTGAATACGCGCTGCTGCGCAGCTCCCACTGATCCGGCTGACAGCAACCGGCAAAATCAGGGTTTGCCTGACAACGCCCTGAGCTCATCGAGTTGTCGCTGATACTGGGCTGTGTTGTCGTACCTGATCACACAGACGAGTCGCTCGATACCCAGCATCCGATAAGCCTCGAACTGGGCAAGCGCTGCACCCGGGTCTTCCACGGGCAAGGCAGCGAGTACTGTCACCGGTCCTTTCCGAACACCACGATCAGCAGCCATTTGATCAAACTGCCGCAGGTCGTCGGCCAGCAGCTGCGGACTGCGCGCCATTGGCAGCCAGCCATGACCAAAGCGCAAAGCCCGTTCGAACGCCTGGGGTGGTCTACCGCCAATGTAGATGGGTGGTGCTGACGGGCGTGGATCAAAGATGAATGGCTGATCGTTCAGGCTGACTACCGGCTTCACGAAACACTCTGCCAGAAACGACAGTTGCTGATCGGTCACCTGGGCGCGAACAGACCGGGGAATCCCCAACGCCCTGAACTCGGCTGTCATCCAGCCAATGCCAATACCCAACAGCAAACGCAGTCCGGTAAGCTCGTGAACTGTCGCAATCGCCTTGGCCGTGGGCAGGGTTGGTCGATACGGAAGTATGAGCGCACCTGTCCCCAGCTTGATGCTGGTCGTACAGCCACCCAGCCACGCCAGTGTCGTGAGCGGATCCGTGTAGCGACCCCCACTACCTTCTGCCTCGTCCGGCGGAATGGCAATGTGATCAGTGATCCAGATCGATTCGAAGCCGCACGCTTCCGCATGACACGCGCACTCACGCATGATTGCAGGCTGGCTCTGCGGCCCCATGTTGCGCAAGGTCACTGCGATGTGCATGTTCAGGCTCCGACAAAACGGCCTGGTGAACGCTGATTGATGGAAGCCCGGACACGCAGCCCAAGCCCCCCGAGCGAGACCATCACGAACAAGCCGTACCACGGCACGTCGATCGCGCTACCCACCCATGACTGGGCAAAGATGAACCAGATGTAGTGCATGCCGAACGTGTGCAGGCGGGCCCACGATGGACCCAGGACACGCATCGAGAAGTTGTTCGAGGTCGCCGCCATCGTCCAGAAGAGGACATAGGCCAGCATGAAAAAGACAAGAGCGATCCGGGCTGTGACCCGCAGACCATAACCGTAGAGATCAGCAGGATCTGCAAAGACCGGCGCCAGCCACATGGAGACAGCCAATGAGGTGATCGCCGAAAGGAATATGAACATCTTGCTCGCGTTCATTTCGCTCGTGCCTTCATAGCCCCGGGTAAGGATCCTTCGTATCGAGCTTGAAAGTCAGCGTACTGCGACGACCTGGAGCAGACACCGCCCGGCCATCTTCTCGCCGTGGCTGAAAACGCCAGCTCATGACGGTCGCCAGGGCAGCTGCATCAAACACCAGCGGTGGCTGTGCGCTGATGACGGCAGCGTTTTGCACAAGACCCGTTTCCGTGACGTCGTACCCGACCACCACCTGGCCTTCGATCTGTTGTTGCCGCGCTGCTGGCGGATAGATGGCTTCCTGCCCGGTGACGAGCAACAACGGTCGATCACCGCTGGCGCAGCCTGCAAGCAGGAATATGAACATGCCGACGACCATACGCATCGCCAGGGCCTCCTCAATGGGTTCAGGGCTGCAGCATGACGTGCCAGCGCCCATGAGATCCAGGGCACATGATAAACTGCGGTCATGCCCAACATACGACAAAACGTGCTGGTACTGTATCTGGAAACCTCGGCTCTGGACTCGCGAACCATCGCCTGGTCGCTCTATGAAGGTGAAGGCAACGCCCGGCACGATTCGGGCGACTCAGACTCCCCCCCCTACGAAACGGGGTTGGCTGCGATGCGTGATGGTTGGCGTCTCATCCAGGCCTCTGCACTCCAGCAACACGCTACAGGCGACGAATTCAGGGTTGGCTACCTGAAGTACGAGTTTTTCTTTGAGCAACTGGTGGACACGAACCAGTCCTTGCCAACAACACGACTGGCCGGGGTATGAACACGCCATCGAGCATCCGGCTGTCAACACTGCAGATGGCGAGGTTTGCAGCCCGAGGATTCCTGCGCCTGGATGAAGTGGTGCCGGACACGATCAATCAGCGTTTTCTCGCGGATGTTGGTCATGTGCCCGCCACTGAGGTCGACAGCCTGTGGAAACACTACGGCAAAATCATGCATTCCAGTGCGATCCCGCTGGTTGATCCAGGAACGCCGCTGGCCACAGCCTATCCGGCGGACAGTGCCATCGCAGCGATCCTTGGCCTGCCGGCGGTGCGAGGCGCAATCGACAGTCTGGTCGGTGAGAACTGCGTCGTCGACCACCACTTTCTGCACATCACCTTTCCGGGACGACTGTATGCAGCGGCGGGTCAACCACATGTTGCACAGGCCACCCACCAGGACTCGACCATCGATCCGCGGCGCGCTTTCGACATGCAGATGATGTACTTCCCGCATGACGTGACCCGTGAGATGGGAGGCACCCGCTTTGTACCAGGCACGCATCTGCGAGTGGTCAGCGAAGCTGCAATTGCACGCTATCAGAATATACGGGGTCAGCAGCACACGGTCTGCAAGGCGGGTACGCTGCTCTTCCTGCATCATGGCCTGTGGCATGGTGGTGGGCGCAATGACTCCGAGCGATTGCGCTACATGTTCAAGATCCGCTTGTGTCCTACCAGCCCGCAGACACTGTTGTGGGATAGCCATGATCTCGAAGCACGCTCCCAGACACGGCCGATCTTCTGGAACAGCAAGCCGAACAACACCGAGACAATAGAGTCCGTGCTCATGACACCAGAACCCTGGTTCGAGGCCGACACTGGCCGACTCGAGTTCGTCAATCGCATCAGACTCTGGCGTTATCTCACTGGAAACAAGACCTGGGATGCAGACTATTGGCTGACCCGGATCGAAAACGAGTACGGCAATCCATGACCAATTCCGAGCATGATCCTGACCAGGAAAAGTCTCTGACATTCTGGCAGATGCTCATGAGCACCGTTGCTGCCGCGTTCGGTGTTCAGTCGAGTACGAATCGCAACCGCGACTTCACCAAGGGCAAGGCGTGGCATTTCATCCTGTTCGGAATCGGCTTCACCATTGTCTTCATTCTGGCTGTGGTCACCGTCGTCCGAACCGTACTGCCCTGATTTCCAGAACTGCTTTCCTGAACCACTTTCCAGAACCACGATGATCAGTATCCATGTTCCAACCCTCGATCTGCGTCGTCCCGATCCCGGTTCGCTGATCCACGCCTGTCGTGACTGGGGAATATTCCAGCTCGCGGGACACTCCGTTCCCGCCGCAGCGGTCGATGATCTGCGGCGGGCCAGCAGGGATCTCTTCAGTCTTCCCGCCGGGAACAAACAGACGATCGCACGGACGCGCGAGAATCCCTGGGGTTACTTTGATCAGGAACTGACCAAGAACGTACCTGACTGGAAGGAGATATTCGACGTCGGCCCTGCCTACGGAACTTCCATACCACAGTGGCCGACCGGTCTGCCGGGCTTTCGCCAGGCACTTGCGAACTACACCTCGGAAATCCACCACCTGGCGCTGCGCGTGCTGGCCTTGATTGTCGAAAGCCTGGGCACACCCGGTGACACGGTCGTCAAGGCCTTCGAACAGCACACCAGTTTTCTGCGACTGAATCACTATCCCATTTGCCTTGATCCTGCCGACGCAGACAGTCCGACGGTTCCCCTCCACGGCCGACTTGGCATCGGTCATCACACCGATGCAGGTGCCCTGACCATTCTTGACCAGGCGGATGTTCCAGGACTCCAGGTGTTGCATGGTGACGCGTGGTTCCTGGTACCACGTGAGCCCGATACCTTCATCGTCAATATCGGCGACGTGGTCCAAGTCTGGTCAAACGATGACTATCCCGCACCCTTGCATCGCGTCATCGCAAATCAACACCAGGAACGGTACTCAACGGCTTATTTCCTCAATCCACCCGCTGACTACCACTACGCGCCCCTGCAATCATTGCCCGGGCAATCCAGACCCCGGTATCGACCGATCCTGTGGAGAGAATTTCGCGAACGCCGGGCAGCCGGGGACTTTGCCAACTACGGGCAGGAAGTGCAGATTTCGGATTACCGCATGAACTGACCAACCGGTTGCTGGTTTGCTGGCCGATCACCTTGCTGCCAACGTGCTACGCACCCGATCCATCCGCGCGCGCATCATGTCCTCCTGATCGATACAGTTCTGAACGAACCGGAACTGCCGGGCGGCCCGCTCAAGGTTTTCACCGCGTTCACTCACCTTGAACCAGACGTCACCTTCGGCATGGTCAATGAGATAACGAATTCCCAGGGTACTGGCGACGTAACGAGGTGCAAGGACCAGCTCGTCCCCTGTCGGATTTTCGAGATATGGCAGGAAACCTTCAGCCAATGCAATCAGCATCGCCTCATCGAGAACTCCACGAACAACAAACGCACTTCGCAACAGATCGCCCCAATCCAGCCCCCAGTGACCCGGCATGATCGTGTCCAGATCAACAACCGCAAGCACTGCATCGGTATGCTGGTCGAAGAGAAGGTTCTCGAACTTGCAGTCAGCGTGAACATGGCCGGTAATGTTGGCAAACACGTCCACCAACGGCCGATGGGCTTCGATCAAATCGCGCCACCTCGTCTGGACATGAAGATCATCAAATCGCCGCAGATAGTGGTCGAAGTCGTGAAAGCCCGGGATTGAAGGAACCAGCAGCGGTAGAGGCAAATCCGCAAGAGCGCTCTGAAAAGCGCCATAGGCCGCGCCAGCGGCCCGTGCCTGGTGCAGATTTTCAGGTGTCTTCCGCGCCACACTGCCCGCAACAAATCGCCACACGCGCCAGACTTCACCACTGCAGAGCGCGTACCCCTCCTGATTCCGTGTGAGGCGTAGCGCCGGAACCAGGTTCGGCTCGATATGTGCCAGAACTCGCTGAATGTTGTGCATGACCAGTTGTGGATCGACAAATACATGTCGGTTGACCTGCTGCAGCACCCAGCGCTCATCAGCCTCGGTAACGAGCCAGGTCTGATTGATGTGGCCAGGACCGAGCGTTTCGATCGTCGCCGGGTTGCCCCAGAACTGCGAAAACACCGAACCAGGATTCATTCCAGCCGATCAGCAAGCACCAGCAGTACCGCTGGCATGTATTCACCGTACGGGCGGTGCAGCTCCAGCAACCGTCGACGCGCTTCCTCACGGGAAAGTCCACCCGCCAGAAAGTCCAGCATGACGGCTGCCCCTCGACCTATTGCCCGCAACACCGGCAGCACGTCCTCAGGTGCATCATTGCTGCCCGCGATGGCGCACCAGCGCTGGCAGGCGCTGGCGAGTTCATTGACCGGAAGCTTTTGCATGGTCAGCGCAGGAAGACTTTCCGGCAACAGGTAATCAACCGCCCGATCAAGCCTGCTCTGCTTGGTGTAAGGTCGGGCCTGTGGCATCTCCGAACCGCGAATTCGCGCCTCGAGCGCAACCTCACCCAACAAACGGGCATACCACTTCACCGGCTCACAGAGTTGAATGACTTCCAGCGCAGGGTCATTGGCCATGATTGCCGCCAGACGACGCTGTTGGTGGACGAGCTCCGACCTGACAAAATCGGGATACCGGGTCCGCAGCTTGATTGGATCGTCAGTTTCCGGATGGGCCGACCATAGTCGTTCGGCAATCGCCGGAAGCCGGCTCCACAAACGCCCTGGCAGACAGTCGCGGTCGACAAGTTCACCCCACAGGCAGGCTTCTCCGCCAATTACCTTGCCGCGGGATGGACTGCTCCTGTTCGGATCACTGCTCGTCGTCGCTGGAATGATCGATGGCAGCGCTCGCCAGGCATGTGTCCAGCGCATCCCTGCAGCAACATGCTCAAAACGGGGATCAGTTAGCAAGGCGTCTTCCAGTCGCACCAATTCTGCCTGCGAAGCAGTGGGATCGAACTTCCCATGCACGTCGCCAGGGTAGAAGAGATCCAGATAGTAGCCTTCAGACACGACGCAGTCGTGACCGGCGTCCAGCGCCCGGTCACGGGCCGTTGCTCCTCGCCAACTCTGCACGAGCAGTTTGTCTGGCATGTTCTGGTGGAGCACTTCATCCCAGCCGATCACCTTGCGACCGCGGCTTGCCAGACTGTCTGCCACCCGCCGGTTGAAATAAGCCTGCAGCGCGGCAACATCCGGCAATCCCTGTTCCGCCATGAATGCCTGGACACCCGCATGCTCACGCCACCATCCGGGGTGCACTTCATCACCACCGATGTGCACGTATTCGTCGGGGAATACCTCTGTTACCTCGGCCAGCAATCCGTCTATGGCCGCATACACCGATTCATCTGCCGGATTGAGGCAGGCAGGATGCACCCCGAAGCGCTGCGTGGTTTCCGTCTTGCCCGCCCCCCACTCCGGATAAGCCGCAAGCCAGCTTGTGACATGTCCCGGCATGTCGAGTTCGGGAACCAGCCGAACCCCGCGATCGGCCGCATAACCAACCAGAGCGCCAAGTTCTGCCTGGGTGTAGTGCTCGGGACCTGCAAGCTTCGGGAAAAGACGTGACTGGAAAACAAAACCCTGATCATCCGAGAGATGCAGGTGCAGTACGTTCATTTTGAGGTGCGCCATGCCGTCGATAACCCGCTCAAGCACAGGGATCGGCAGGAAACGACGCGCCGGATCGAGCATGAGTCCACGCCACGCAAACCGTGGACCATCTTCGATGTTGCAAAGGCAGATGCCTGCAGGCGACACGAGTTGGGCAAGTGTCGTGAGACCATGCAGGGCGCCCCAGATCGATTGGGCTTCTATGACTACACCGGACCCATCTGCCACCAGCGTGTAGCGCTCATTTTCGTCACTTTGCGGTGTTGCCGAGGCATGCTCCCAGCGCACTGAAATCGTCCGCTCTGCAGCCCCCGTTGAGGCGGCCACCAGTCGCCGTGCCGCTCTTTCGACTCTTGCCGCATCCGGACCCTCACAACGAACAGCGCGGGGCAGCAAGACGCGTTTGTCCTGCAGGACCGCACGGGTCGGCAAAGGCAGCAAAGGATAGACCTGCGCTTCCGTCATCCTTTCAGTTGCGGCCGACCCATATAGTCCCGTTTGCCCAGTGGGACACTTTTCATGCGCAGGATGTCATAGGCTGTGGTCGCGTGAAAATGCAGGTTGGGCAACGAGAACGACAGCAGGAATCCCTCCGCCGTAAACGGCATCGAGTTGGCCCCGAGCTTGAAGGACACATCCTTGCCGAGCATGGCATTCACCGAGTCCCTGGACAGTCCCGTGACAAACGACCTTGCTTCGTCGACCAACGCCTGCAGGCCACTGTAATCAAGATCAGTACCTCCTGATGGGGGGACAAACTCGCCTGCCTGGACACCTCGAATCGCTCCCATGGTGTGGTGCGCCACAGAGATCACCTGGAAGCGAAACGGGAACATGTCGGGGTAGAGGCGGGTTTCAACGACCTCGTCGAGACTGATGCCGTTGGTTTGACAGTGCTCTGCTCCTTTTTTCAGGAAGCCGGCAACAGCGTTCAGGGTTTGGGTGAACGGCGCAACCGAGATGTCGTACAGTGAAAGAGCCATGCGATCGTTCCGGCAGATGGATGATTCGCGTAGTTTGGCACAAGACTTGTGAGTCATGGAGGTCGATGACACCATCGCGCCAGCTCACCAACCCCATCGCAGGACGCCCCCCCTTGATGAACATTCAGTCATGAACATTCAGGAACGCATGCGCGCCGTGCTCGCGGCTGAAGCCGCAGCCATCTCGGCAGTCAGGGTCGATGATCAATACCTGCTGGCGGTGGAGTTCTTGCAAGCCTGCAAGGGCAAGGTAGTGACCACGGGAATCGGCAAGGCAGGCCATATCGCGCACAAGTTTGCAGCGACCCTGTGTTCAACCGCGACTCCCGCCGTTTTCCTGCATCCTGCGGAAGCCGCGCACGGCGATCTCGGACTCCTTTCGGCGGACGATGTGATGATCGCCTTTTCCACCAGCGGCAAGAGCCGCGAAGTGCTGGAGGTCTGCGAACTGGCGAAACACATGGGGGTGGCGCATGTGATTGCAGTGACTTCGCATCCCGACTCGGAGCTTCGTCGTTATGCGGACGTGGTTCTGGACATGGGTGTCATCGAGGAGCCCTGTCCACTCGGACTGACACCATCGGCATCCATGGCGGTGATGCTGGCTGTGAGCGACGCGGTGGCATTGGCACTGATGGAAGCCAAGGGTGTCACCCGCCAGGACTATGGGCTGCGCCACCACGGCGGTTATCTTGGCCGGGCTGCAAGAACGGACAATCTTCCGTCCGGCTGATCCGCACCCGCTTGCATTGCAGCCAGGCCTGACTACTCAGGCAGCAATTCGAAGCGCCAATCGTCCGGCTGGGCAACAAACCCCAATCGCTGCAGCAAGCCGTTCACCGAGGCATGACGGGTACAGACAACTTCCCGGGCGCCCTTGCTTTCAGCGACACCCAGTGCGTGCCCGACCAGCCAGCTTGCAATTCCCTTTCCGCGAAATTCCGGCAGCACGGCCAGTGCCGCAATCCGAAATTGACACTCGCTTTCCCTGACGAGCAGATACACGCCGATTGCAAGGTCCTTGTGTTTGGCAACCCTCAGTAGCGGTTCGATTCTGGCTGCTTCGATGCGATCATTCGCAAGGCCCGACAGGCCCAGCAGCTGTTGGGGGAAGTCCTGTGGATAAGGAAAGTAGATACGGATTTCACGTGTGAGAAAAAGAAAATCGGTGGTCAACGTCAGAGGGCCGCCAGCGCCTGTTCGAGATCTGCAAGCAAATCGGCTCCGGTTTCGATCCCTACGCTGACCCGAATCAACCCATCGCCAATACCCAGCTTCGCCCGGACTGACGGAGGGACGCTTGCATGGGTCATGATTGCTGGATGTTCAATCAGGGACTCGACACCGCCAAGACTCTCCGCCAGCGTGAAGATTCGCACCGCTTCCAGGAAACGACGGGCCCCTGCCAGATCCGTATCCAGTTCCATTGCCAGCATGCCACCAGACCCGGACATCTGACGACACGCCAACTCGAACTGCGGATGGCTCGGCAGGCCCGGATACATGACCCGCTTCACCCGCGAGTGTGCTTCGAGAAAGCGCGCCACAGCCATGGCATTGTCTGCATGCGCCTGCATGCGCACGGCCAGGGTCTTCAGGCTGCGCAGGCACAACCAGGAATCGAAGGTGGCCTGCACACCACCAACTGCATTGGCCATGAACTTGAGTTCGCTGCCGAGTTTGTCGTTGTCGGTGACCACGACGCCACCAATCAGATCACTGTGACCGTTGATGTATTTGGTGGTCGAGTGCAGCACCAGATCGGCACCCAGCTCCAGTGGCCGCTGGAAATACGGGCTCATGAATGTATTGTCGACCATCACCAGAACGTTCTGACGATGTGCAATGGTGGCCAGTGCCCGAATATCCACCAGCTTCATGAGGGGGTTGGTCGGGCTTTCCAGCCACAGCATCCTGGTGCTGGGGCGCAGCGCCCCTGACAACACATCCGGGTCCGACAGATCCAGATAGTCGAATTCAATCCCCTGCTTGCGAAACACTTTCTCGAACAGTCGCAATGTGCCGCCATACATGTCATCACAACACACCACATGATCACCTTGCGACAACAGGTGCATGACCGTGGTGGCACCCACGCAGCCTGACGCAAAGGCAAAACCATGCCGCCCGCCCTCGAGATTTGCGACGCACTGCTCATACACCGCACGGGTGGGATTATGCGAACGGCTGTATTCGTAACCCTGATGAACGCCGGGAGACGACTGTGCAAAAGTTGATGTCAGATACATCGGTGTCACCACCGCACCCGTCACCGGGTCGGGTGACTGGCCGGCATGGATTGCCCTGGTTTCGAACCCCAGCTGTCCGACATCGTTGTGATTTTTCATCTCGGCACGTTAGCTAGGGCTAGCCTGCGCGGCAAGTCTTTGCATTACACTTGATTGACTCCGGTGCATCCAAAGAGAGAATTCGAGAACCGGCCCCAGTGAGGAGAATTCATCATGTCGAACCTGCGAAACAACATTTGCATCAGCTACCTCTTCTGCCTGTTGGTAGGCTCCACAACCATCGAAACGGCTCTGGCGGCTGGCAGCAGCGGCGGAGGTGGCGGATTCAGCGGCAGCACGTCGATGCCTGAACGCCAGGCGAAGTCACCGGAAGAAATCGCCAACAGCCACTACAAGGCGGGTCTTCGTTTCAAGGCCAAGGCCTGGAAGGCAGAGGAGAAGGCTGCGAAGGCCACCCAGGACGCAAAACGCGAGAAGCGGCTGGCCGAGGCCCGCAAATACTACGAAAAGGCGATGGCTTCACAGGCAACCGCCATCAAGGTCAACGAACAGCTCTACGAAGCCGCAAACGAACTCGGTTATGCGTTGCGCAAGACCGGTGACTATCGAAAGGCTATCGGTGCCTACAATTATGCTCTGCAGCTGCGTCCGAGCTTTTTCCCGGCGATCGAGTATCGCGGCGAAGCGTTCCTGATGATGGGGTTTGTCAAGGAATCCCAGGATGCCTACATGACCCTTTTCCGGGGTGACCGTGAACTGGCAGATCAGTTGATGGCTACCATGGAAAAATGGCATGCCGAACAACCTGAAGACGATGCCAAGAAGGCCTTTGGGGAATGGCTCGCTGAACGCAGGCAACTCGCCTCGATCGGCAATGGCCTGTCCTCCAACAATACACGCACCTGGTAGGTCACCTGCGCTGCCTCTGCCTCTGCCTGTTGCTGGTGTGTTCCCTGGGACACCCTGGCAACGACTACCGCTGGCAACTTCCCGAAGGTCTGCCGGCACCACCGGTTCCCGCCGACAACCCGATGACCGAACCCAAGGTTCGACTTGGGGAAACCCTGTTCAACGACGCCCGTCTGTCCGTGAACGGAACCACGAGTTGCGCTACCTGCCATGATCAACGTCGGACTTTCACCGATGGGCGACGCACCGCCATCGGTGCGCTGGGCGATCTGCACCCGCGCAATACACCCACGTTGTGGAACAGTGCGTACAACGTGTCATTTACGTGGCTCGATGCAGGCCTGACTACCCTGGAGGCACAGATCCGGATACCGCTGACGAGCACTGCGCCCGTAGAAATGGGCTTCACGGAAGTCCTGCTGCCAAGCCTCCGGGCCGATCCGATCCTGCACGCACAACACTCCCTCGCGTTTGGAAACGAGCCGATGTCGACTGACACCATCATCAAGGCGATTGCCTCCTACGTTCGAACGCTTGTCCGTATGGATCGGCCGTTTGACCGCTATTTTCTCGAAGACGATCCGGAAGGGATGACGACGGACGCCAGACGAGGCCTGGTGCTGTTCTTTTCTGAACGTCTGGGTTGCAGCAACTGTCATGCGGGTGCCCATCTGTCCGGTCCCACCCACGAGCCAGGTCGAGTCATTCCTCCCGTATTTCATCGAACGGCAGTCAATGACGCGACTGTTCCTGTTCGGGCACCTGGCCTGCGATTTGTCAGCCTGACCGCGCCTTACATGCACGATGGCAGCCTCCCGACCCTCGATGCGGTCGTTGACTTCTATCAGCGCGGTGGCGGACGCAACGCAGAGCGACTGGTTCAGTTTCAGCTGACAGGCAACGAGCGCCGCGAACTCATCACCTTTCTGGAAGCTCTTTGAGAGCTTCACGCACCTGCCGTTCCGCACCGCTCAAGGATGTGGACCACGGAGCGACCTGACGAGTGCTTCGAGCTTTGGTGCAGTCACTTCTGCCGCCGGGACAGGTTCACCCGCAATGAGATGCACGCGGCTCCAGAATCGACCCTTGGGACGGAACACTCCGCCACGGTGACTGAAAAAACTACCCCACAGTCCACGCAGGGCCATGGGCAATACCCTGACCGGTGTTTCCGAAATGATGCGTTCGATTCCCCGCTTGAATTGTGCAATTTCTCCATCTCGGGTCAGCGCACCTTCCGGGAAGATGCAGAGGAGATCACCTGCCCGAAGTCCATTGTGTATGCTGGCAAACGCCGCTTCATAGGCCGCAGGATCTGCAGCCCTTGAATCGATCGGGATGGCCCGACCAGTGCGGAAGACAAAATTCAGTACCGGCACATCAAAGATCGGTTTGAACATGACAAAGCGGATCGGCCGCCGAACGGCTCCTGCCAGCAACAGGGCATCCACAAACGTCACGTGATTGCAGACCAGTACCATGCCGCCGGTATCCGGTATTCGCTCGAGGTTTTCATGGGTTACCCGATACATCGTGTGGCTGAGCAGCCACACCAGAAAACGCATGGCAAATTCCGGAACCTGCTGGAAAACAAACAGTGACACCACCACGTTCATCGCGAACAGAGTCAGTAAAAGCTCTGGAATGGTGAGACCGGCGTATTCCAGCAACACGATGGCAAGCAGCGCCGACACGACCATGAAAACCGCATTGAGCACATTGTTGGCAGCGATGATCCGTGCCCTGCGATCTTCCGGTGTGCGGATCTGTACCAGTGCATAGAGCGGAACGATAAACAGTCCACCCGAGAACCCGACCATGAAAATGTCGATGAGAACGCGCCACGAACCTGGCATGAAAGTGAAACTCTGCCAGCTCGCAGTTTCTGCCACCTGCATGGACTGAATGGCAAAATAGAGATCCATGCCCGCCAACGACAGTCCGAAGGCGCCAATGGGCACGATCCCCATCTCGATTCGTCGACCAGAAAGTCGCTCGCAAGCCAGCGAACCCAGTGCAATGGACAGCGTGAACACGGCCAGTACCAGCGTCACCACCGACGAATCGCCATGCAGGTGCAGGCGCACCAGGTTCGGAATCTGCGCAGTCATGGCAGAGCCGAGCAGCCAGAACCAGGATATTCCCATGATCGAGAGATAGACCGAATGCCTCAGTCTGGCGATCCGGAGGATCGACATCGTCTCTTGCCAGAGGTTCCAGTTCACCCGCACCAGACTGCTGACCGATGGGGCGGGTGGGACAAACAACGCGCAGATCAGCCCGGTTACTGAAACCAGTACCACCAGCACGGAAAGCACGACACCGAAGTTCTGCATGGCGGCAACCATCCCTCCGGCTATGGTGCCGAGAAGAATAGCCACAAACGTCCCCATCTCGATCTGCGCATTGCCGCCGACAAGTTCAGATTCATGCAGATGCTGGGGCAGGATCGCGTACTTGAGCGGACCAAAGAAGGTGCTCTGCAAACCCAGTAAAAACAAGACCGTCAACATGCCCACCACGGACTCGCTGATGACGGAAACACAGGCGAACACGGCAATCACAACCTCCGCTACCTTGCAGTATCGGATCATGCGCGCCTTGTCGTATTTGTCGGCCAACTGGCCGGCCAACGACGAGAAGAGGAAAAACGGCAGTATGAAGAGTCCGGCTGCGATATTGACGAAGACATTGCTGGCTTCAAGGCTGACCAGGCCACCGAACACGAAGATCAGGGTTATGGCGGCCTTGAACAGGTTGTCATTGAACGCCCCAAGAAACTGGGTAAAAAACAGCGGTGCAAATCGTCGTTGCCCAAGCAACCGGAATTGTCCGCTGTGCCCGGTTTCGCTCATCGGATATCGATCATCGGATTTCGATCATATGGGTGCGTCGCCACGGACAGTGACCCGCCACAATCGTCGATGCTGGGGGAAGTAGTCGTTGACCGGTTTGTGCTGGGTAATCCGGTTGTCCCAGATCGCCACCGTTCCCGGCTGCCACTGCAGGCGTACCGTGAACTCCGGTGTTACCACGTGCGCATACAACATCTCCAGCAGCGCCGTGCTTTCCTCGCGGGTCAAACCTTCGATGGCCGTGGTAAACAGAGGATTCACAAATATCGCCCGGGCGCCTGTTTCCGGATGCAAGCGGATGACAGGATGGCTCACGGGTGGATTGGCAGCGATCGCCGGCGCCAGGCGCGTTGCACCGCCTGGTTCGGCCAGACTCTCCCGAAAACCCTGCCGAAAGTCATGTATCGCCCGCAATGGCAGGAGAAACTCGCGCAGCGGTTTCGACAAGGCGTCAAACGCGGCACTGCTGCTGGCCCAGAGCGTGTCTCCGCCGAAGGCTGGCAACACATTGGCATACAGCATCGTGAAGTGAGGTGGCGTGGCACTGAACGTCATGTCAGAGTGCCAGACCTCGATTTTGCTGGGCCGTTCCGCGGTACTTTCAAGGATCTGGACCGAAGACCCCTGGTCAATCGTCTCGTACGCCTCATGACCCAGGATTTCTCCCAGCTGCCCTGCGCTGGCAGCGTAAGTTTCTACATCCATGGACTGATCACGAAAAAAGGCCACTCCGTGTTCCGTGACGAGTCCACGAACCTTTTGCACGATGTCGGGATCACCAGGCATGTGCGCAAGGTCCACACCTCGCACTTCCACACCGAGGGCGCCTGCCGCTTTCTTGATCTCCATTGGGTCTGCCCGCATGCTGTGTACCGTCGTAACTGCGCTCAAGGTCATGTCAGACCACGAAGGTGTCATCCAGTTCGGTCATACCTTGACCAAAACTACCCCGCCATTCACCTCGGGTGCGGACTTTGCAGCTCTGCAAAGCTGGCGCGATATTCTGCATCGCCTCTCCCTGCTCGGCCAGTCGGAAGGTCTGTACGGTGGATTTGCCTGGGGCAATCTGTCCATGCGCACACCGGCCATGGGGTCTGCCTTCCTCATCAGCGCGACTCAGACTGGTGGCCTTGAGCATACCGCGCGGAGTGACTGGGTGCTCATCAACGAGTGCGACCTTGGAACTTTCCAGGTTGTCGCGGTCGGCCTGAACCCACCGTCATCCGAATCGATTACCCACGCCATGGTGTATGAGGCGGACCCGAACATCGCCTGTATTGCGCATGTTCACAACCACGACATCTGGAAACACTCCAACAAACTTGACCTGCCATCGACCAGCCCGGCCACCCGCTATGGCTCGCCTGCCATGGCTGCGGAAGTAGCCAGGCTGATGGTCCGCCATCCTGTGCGACCTCTTGTTTTCACCACTGAAGGGCACGAGGACGGGGTATTCGCGTGTGGTGGTGGTCTTGCGTCGACTGCCGGTGCATTGATCGCCCTGCTCGCTGCTGCAAGCGCGATCCAGGCATGAAGACGGTTCCAGAAGCGATCCGCTATCGGAACGGGGTACTTGAACTGCTCGACCAGCGCGCCTTGCCGGCCCGGGAAACCTACCTGCAGATCGTCACTATCGACGACGCGATCGAAGCCATTCGCACACTGACTGTTCGGGGCGCACCGGCCATAGGCATCGCCGCAGGTTATGCGTTGGCTCAGTCCATGTGCGGGATCACTCTCTCCGACCGTGAGACAATGCTCGCCCGCAACGCACGCCGCCTGAAAGAAGCCCGACCTACTGCTGTCAATCTGGCCGCAGCGGTCGACCGTCTTGTTTCGCTCTCGACGACCAATCCGGAGCGACTCATTCTCGAAGCCGAAGCCATTCACTCCGAGGATCGACTGATTTGCCAGCGAATCGGCGAGGCCGGTCTTGTGTTGATCACCGAAGGAAGCAACATCCTGACTCATTGCAATGCCGGAGCCCTGGCGGTCTCCGCGCTTGGCACCGCGACGGCTCCCTTGTACCTCGCACACCAGTCAGGCCGACGTTTCCATGTCTGGGTCGATGAAACAAGGCCACTCTGGCAAGGCGCACGTCTGACTGCGTGGGAACTTTCCATGGCGGGGATAGACTGCACACTGATCTGTGACCACGTGCCTGCTTCGCTCATGGCAGCCGGCAGGATCGATCTGGTGGTGGTCGGTACCGATCGTGTTGCCCGCAATGGCGATACCGCCAACAAGGTCGGCACTCTGGGTCTTGCCGTTCTTGCCAGACACTTCGGAATCCCGTTCTACGTGGCCTGTCCTTCTACCAGTTTTGATCCGTCCACGCCGGATGGCGCCTCGATTCCGATCGAATCGCGCGATGCCGGGGAAGTACTGGGCAGTCACGCCGCCAGTGTGCGGGTATGGAATCCGGCGTTTGATGTCACACCTGTGGATCTCATCAGTGGCTTCATTACGGATCGGGGCCTCATCACAGCTCCGGACCAGAACGGCTTGATCGCAGCCTTTGGGGAGCGAAAGTGAGTGGTCGATTGAAAAAATGAGCAGTGCATCACTGTCGCCTTCAGCCCACAGATCCGCTGATGGCGCTGCATTCACACCGCGTTCAGACCTGAACGATCATTATCGTTCGCGGATTGAGTAGCTGGAGTTGATCGTCATGAGAATCGCAGTTCGCAACATCCTCGCCGTGCTGCTGGTGGCCGGCAGCATCACCGCCCTGCCCGCCCATGCCGGAGATCGTGGTCGTGGTCACAATGACTGGAATCGTCACCACGACTATTCGCGTTTCGACCGTGGTTACGGAAAACATGGTGGCTACAGGAACCATCGCTACAACAACTACCGAGGCAGAGGTCACCATCACTCTCACGGTCGACACCATGGCTCGGAGGCGCTGTATCTGGCCGGTGGCCTGATCGTTGGTTCGGCGTTGACCCATGCCTACCACAGCAGTTACGCGCCGCGTACCTATCGCCAACCCGTGTACCGCGAAGTGGTTTACGAGTCCTCGCCCATCGTACGATCTACCCAGGTGATCCGTCAGAGCGAAGGACGTCGCCTGTTCAGGGATCGCAATGGCGACTGCTTCGAACGAACCACGTCGGATTACGGTGAAGAACTGCTCGTCGAACTCGATCGGAGCGCCTGCGCCTGGTAGTCCGTCCGGGATGTTGTTTTCAACCGAAAACAACATCCTCTTCGGGATTTCTCCATCCTTGATGATTGCGTTAACCGGCCATGCCAGTGAAGCTACGGCATGTCCCGTTATCGCCCGCCTCGTGTCCGATCATCGCCGTACATCACGGCTGAGGGCCACTCCCGACTGACCGCAGAGCTGAAGGATCTCTGGAAGATCCAGCGACCTGCGTTGACGGCCCGCATTCAGGCTGCCGCCGCCAATGGCGACCGCTCCGAGAACGGCGACTACATCTATGGCCGCAAGGCCCAACGGGAAATGGACGCACGCATCCGTTATCTGTCAAAGCGACTGGACGAAGTTGAGGTCGTTGACCGCATGCCACGAGATCAGTCCAGGATCTACTTTGGTGCCTGGGTGAGCCTGGAGGATGAAGCGGGCAAGAGCCTGCGGGTACGATTGGTAGGCGCCGATGAAATCGACACTGCCCGTTCCTGGATCAGCATCGACTCACCGCTGGCACGCTCAGTACTCGGCAAAGCGGTGGATGACGAGATCAGCCTGCAGACTCCGGCAATGGATCAGCTGTACTGGATAACGGCAATCAGCTACGTCGCGACGGAATCTGACTGATCCTGCGTACAAGCAGCCGGGAGTAATTCACAGGAGATCACAGATGATTCCGAAATTCTTGATAGTCACCGCCGGTGCCGCGGGCCTGCTGGCCAGTGTTGCAGCCTTTGCCCGCCCACATTTTGATGGCGACAGCACCATCGACATCGCAAGTATTGAACAGGAGGTTATCAAGCAGCAGGCCGGGGTAGACAGCAACGGTGATGGCAGTGTCAGCGAAGCCGAATTTGTCTCCGCCAAAGGCGGACCGATGGGTCGTCCCGGACATCACCACGGCGGTTTCCACGGCCACGAAGGTCCGCCGCCAGGTGCGATGGGACGACACACGGGAGGTCCAGCCGGTGGCCCGGAATTCGACTTCGACGCAATGGAAGAAAAGGTCTTCGATCAACTCGACACCGACAAGAATGCATCATTGTCGCGGGAGGAGTTCAGTCGGGAAAACCTTCAGGCAGCACACCGCACGGTCTTTCGAACACATCTCTTCAAGCAACTGGATGCAAACCGCGATGGCGCCCTGAATAGAGAAGAAATGCCAGATCCCGTCGAACATCTGCGCAAGATGGACACCAACGGTGATGGCAAGGTGACTCGGGAGGAGCGTCGGGCAGCGCGTGGAACATCGCCAAAGGCAGATACCCCGGCGGCGGGTAACACGGGGCCAGGCGCGCCTCCCGCCGCCTGAGCGATCACGTTGAGTGATCCCGCAGAGTCGGATGAAGCTTTGATGGCGCAGATTCAGGCGGGAGACCGTGGGGCGTTCGACCAACTAGTCCGACGCCACCTGAATGCCATCCATGCGTACACTCTTCGGCTCTCACGATCACCCGCGGATGCAGACGATCTCACCCAGGAAACATTCATGCGGATCTGGCAGAAGGCCGCAACCTTCCGGCTTGAGGGCGTGCGTGTCACCACCTGGATGCATCGAATTGCACACAACGTGTTTGTCGATGGCTGGCGACGGCGCGAGCCGACCCAGCCGTTCGACGATGAATACGTCGACACGGTGCCGAGTCCGGAACCGCCGGATGATGACGCTGCAGCCGCACTGCAGGCGAACATCGGTCGCCTCCCGCTCAATCAACGCACTGCCCTCAGCCTCTGCCTGTTGTCCGGCTTTTCCACTGACGAAACCGGACACATCATGGCCATCAGCACTCACGCGGTTGAGTCGCTGATCGCGCGGGCCAGACGGACCCTCCGGCAGGCTTTCCGGGAACAGGTCAACGAGAGCGCGACATGTCGATGACACCGGAAACCGGGAGCATGGATCTACACGCATTCATCACCCTGCTGGACAAAACGGGCTCCCAACAGACAGCGTGGCATCCCGCAGTTCGCGATGAAGCACGAAGGCTGCTGGCACATTCCGCTGACGCCCGAGCGGAGCTCCAGGCAGCCCAGACGCTGGATCAGCTCCTTGACAAGGTAGTCCAGTCATTTCCTGAACATCGGGCACCGCGCGGACTGCATGCTCGAATTCTCGCAGGTTTACCGTCCAGAAAAGACAGCTTTGCGGATCGAGCGGATCGATTGGTGGGCTGGTTGATGGCCGGGTTCTGGCGACCTGTCCTTCTCTCCCTGGCACCGCTGCTGCTCGGTGCCTGGCTGGGGTCTGCCATACCCCTGCAGGAGGAAGAGGTATCTCCCGCTCTGGATCTGAGTGCTGTACTACTCGATGAGGTCTACACCAGTTATGACTAAAGGCAAATGGCTGACCATCGCGCTGGTCCTCTCGCTTGGCATCAACCTGTTGCTGGTGGGCTTTGTCCTCGGGTCGAAGTTTCGCAACTCGCCATCCGGGATGATGTCGAATCCGATGTTCGGATTGATGCGCTACGCCGAAGGTCTGCCAACACAACGCCGCGCGGAACTGCTCAAGGAGATGCGCGCCTTTCGCCCGGAGGGGCAGACCGGGTTCCGCAAGATGCAGGAACTGCAGGCCAATGTTCGGGCGGAGATTCGTCGTGATCCGCTTGATCCCGTAGCACTCAAAGCTGCCCTCGCAGCACTGCAGGCAGGGATGAACCTACATCAATCGGCAAGTCATGCCGCCTTTGTGCAACTGATGCAGTCGCTCACCCCGGTGGAACGGGCCGCACTTGACGAACAGATGCAATTTGGGCGGCGGCATCACCCGCGTGGACCTGGCAGGCCACCGCATCCAGAGCCTGTCGAGGAGCTGCCGCCAAAGTGAGCCGATCTGTCGGTGAGGCGCTGGATGATTTTGTCGATCACTATGTGAAGTCCCTGTCGCCGCTCCACACTGCCTGGCAGCAGGACTGGCGATCTCCCTGCGAATTCGGAGCCACGATCATGTCTCCCGGCGTCGAACCACAGATACGCTGGAGACCGCTGCGAAGGGACGATCCAGAGGTACTCGCTCCCCTTGAAGCGGCACTCGAAACGACAATACATCCGGACCTGAAGGTTTATTGGGGCCGCTACTTCTCCGCCAATCTCGATGCGCAGGCGCCGCAAGGTCCGCTGTCACTCCTGCAATTGTGGAACCCGCAGGATCTCGATCGACTGATCGAAAACCAGATCGGTCACGTCGTCACCCAGCGTCGCACCGGCGCCTCGTTGTCCCTGTTTTTTGCGTGCACCGAAGCTGGCGCCGACTACTTGCTGACGGTCGAGAACACCACCGGTGCAGTACGGCTGGAAGCCCCTGCCTGCAAACCCCTTCGAGTGGTGGCACGGAGCCTCGCCGAATTTCTCGATGAACTCATACCTCGGCCAGCCGATTCCTGATGGTAAAGTGCTGGCATGAACGCTCTTGTCCTTGATCCCGTTGTTGCCTTGCAGGGCACGATGTCGCTGCCCGGCTCAAAAAGCATATCCAATCGCGCATTTCTGCTGGCCGCTCTCGCCACCGGCACCACGCGGCTGAAAAATCTGCTGGACAGCGATGACACTCGCGCGATGCAGGACGCACTCATGGCGCTGGATGTCCGCGTTGAAAAGGACGCGGCTGACACGCTCGTTCATGGACTTGGCGGGCCGTTCCACCGATCAGGCGAAGTGTTGAAACTTGACCTGGGCCTGGCAGGAACCGCCTTCCGCCCGCTGGCTGCCGCGCTGACACTCGGCACCGGACACTTCGTGCTGGACGGTGTCGCACGCATGCGCGAAAGACCCGTGGGCCACCTGGTCGACGCGCTCCGCGAGTTGGGCGCCAGCATTCGTTATCTGGGCGCGGAAGGCTACCCACCGCTGGCGATTGAGGGAACGGGTCTCACGGGCGGCACCACGCACATTGCCGGACATGTCTCGAGCCAGTTCATGACGGCGTTGCTCATGGCCCTGCCTTTTGCACTACAGGGCACCAGGGTAGAACTGACAACTCCACTCGTCTCAAGGCCTTACATCGATATCACTCTTGCGTTGCTCGACCGATTTGGCGTGCAGGTCGAACACGAGGACTACCAGGTATTCCACGTGCGTCCACAACCGCTGCAATCACCCGGCACCTTTCTCGTCGAAGGCGATGCGTCATCCGCTTCATACTTCATGGCGGCAGGCGCAATCTCCGGAACCGGGATCACCGTGCAAGGTATCGGTGCGCGCAGCATTCAGGGGGATGTCGCCTTTACAGAGGTGCTCCGGCGCATGGGAGCCGATGTGAACATCGGACCGGACAGCATTACCGTCCGGCCAGGACGGCTGAAGGGACAGGATATGGATCTCAATCACATTCCCGATGCAGCCATGACTGCCGCGGTGCTGGCCTTGTTTGCCGATGGCAGGACCGTGATCCGCAATATCGCCAACTGGCGCGTCAAGGAAACAGACCGACTCGCCGCCATGGCGCTGGAACTGCGCAAGTGCGGGGCGAACGTCGTCGAAGGCAGTGACTCCATCGCCATCGATCCACCGGCACAACTTGTGTCGGCAACGATCGAGACCTATGGCGATCATCGGATGGCCATGTGTTTTTCGCTGCTGGCACTGGGTGGAGTGCGCGTGACGATTCTTGATCCGGAATGTGTCGCAAAAACCTTTCCAGACTATTTTGCTGTCTTCCGGGATCTGGTCGTCAACTGAATCCCTGCCACAGAGTTCAATCGTCGGCGAACAGACCATTCGACGCGGTCAGGGCCGTGCTGCCTTGCTCCAGGTCGAGCAGATACTGTTTGGTCGGCAAACCACCGCCAAAGCCCGTGAGCTTGCCGTTGCTGCCAATCACACGATGACAAGGAATGATGATCGGGAGCGGGTTGTTGCCGTTGGCTGCGCCGACGGCGCGTACCGCTTTTGGTGATCCAACCTGCTCTGCGATTTCCTTGTACGTGCGTGTCTGCCCAAACGGGATGGTCTGCAGTGCACTCAGCACGCGCCTCTGGAACGCTGTACCGCGCACTTCAAACTCAAGGTCGAAAGTCGTGCGGTGTCCCGCAAAGTACTCATCCAGCTGCCTGCGCACTTCCGGAAAAATGCTGTCATCGCGAACCCAGCCTGCCTTGGGCTCCTGTTTCTTGTTGCCTTCAGGGAAGCTCACCAGTGACAGTTTTTCATCACCTGCAAGCAGCAGATCCCCGATTGGACTTTGCATCCACATGTACTTCATCAGATTCTCCCCACCCGTTTGGCCTGCTGGATCTTCTGCTGGCGACGCTGCGCACCTGCCTTGTACCATAGCGCCATCACTGCGTACGCGCGCCAGGGTTGCCACAGGACCGGTTGTTGTTTCGGCCCCAGCGGCGCATCAACCAGAGCTTTGCGAACCACCCAGTCCGTTGCCAGAAAGGTATCCGGATCGCGTGCAATCCGCATGGCAATATAACTCGCAGTCCACTCGCCAATGCCCTTGATCGATGTCAGCGAAGTCTGCAACGTCGCCGCGTCCTGGCATTCGTCCAGTTGCAGGTCACCGGCTGCAACCGCGCTCGCCAGTCGACGCACCGCTTCACATCGGGCTGCTGGCATTGCACCAAGGCTTGCGACATCTGCCTTCGCCAACATCTCCGGTGAGGGAAACGAGCCACCGCCAATCCGATCGATGAACAACTGTGCGATGGTCCGTGCACGGGCAACGCTTACCTGTTGGCCCAACACAGCCCGAATCGACGTTTCATATCCATCCCAGGCTCCCGGAACACGCAGCCCGGGTGCTTCCTCGAGCCAGGGGGCAAGCCAGGGATCACGCTTCAGTTGTTCATCGATGGCAGCACCATCCGCATCAAGATCAAAGACGTGTCGTAGGCGCCGGAGGATCACATGCACAGGCAACTCACTCTGCGCCGGAATGGTGACCGCCAGGCTGTCAGCACCGAGTTCGGCAGTCACGTGTCCACTCTCGCCTCCGGCCAATGCAACACGACGGCGATAAACACCGTCGGTGACCGATTCCGTGCCTTCGAGTGCCCGGGCGGCCAGAAAGTCGATCATCCAGTGGCGATGGTAGGGTTCGCGGATCGGTATTGAAAAGCGGATGGCCTCGTCGGACGAGGCAGGGATCTGTTGCCGCACGATGCCAGGAGGCAGCCGATAGACCGCCTGAAATTCCGCATTGAATCGACGGATACTGCCGAAACCCGCGTGCATCGCGACATCGGTCAATCGCAGCGCCGGATTGGTCATCAGCCTGCGTGCCAGCTGCAACCGCACGGCACGACCGACGGCAAGCGGAGTGGTGCCGAGTTCATCAGCAAACAGACGATTCAGCTGACGCGTGCCCATTCCAAGCTCTGCGGCAAGTGCGTTGGTCGTTCCGGAAGCGAGAAAACCGGCTTCGATGTACCGCAGAGCTCGAAGCACAGGCGTACTGACCTGGTGCCCACTTGGGGCTGGTGCGTAGAGATCAGGTTTGCAACGCAGGCAGGGACGAAACCCGGCCGTCTGCGCTGCCGCGCCACTCGCAAAGAAGCGAACATTCTCCTGGTTCGGTGTTCTTGCCGGGCACACCGGACGGCAATAGATGCCTGTCGTCAGCACGCCGACATAAAAGCGCCCGTCGAAACGGGGATCTCGCGACTGTCGAGCGCGCTCGCAGATGTCGGGTGGCGGAAGAGTCATGATTGGCGTCGGCGATTCAGGTTCTGCACAGAGACTAACGCGAGTCCGCATCGCTTACTGGCCGAATTCGGACATTTCCCGGAAAATGCCCTGATGTCATTTGATTTCACCCAACCAGTACGCCTCGAGTCAGTCTGCATCCCCAAGCCCTGGGGTCAGGAAATCTGGTACACCGGTATGGAATCCCGCGGCGAAAGTCGGGTCCGGATTGACGCCTCTGAGTCCGTGCCGCTGTCCGTCTGGCTTGATGCAGACGCCAACGCGACTTCAGGGGGTGAAGATGTCCTCCTGCTGAAGATCCTGGATCCCGCACCAGAACCGGTAACCGGTGATCTCTATTTCGAAGTCCATTCGGAGAAGCGGGAAGTTTATGTTGTCACGCATATCGATCCGACTGCCTGGCCAAACGGAATCGGCGAGATACGGTTCGGGATGAACCAGCAACTGCGTCGCGAATTTGCAGATGATCAGTCCTTTCGCAGCGGTTACCTGAAGGCTGTCCAATCCTATGAAAAGGTCAGGCGCGCCATTGATTCAGGGACTCGTTCACCATTCCTCGTGATGCAGGAAATGGCGCTGCGTGATCGCATGGACTCCTTCACCCACGTGCGCGAACTTCGTATCGGCGATGTGGTGCATGTGCCCACCTGGTTCCCGCATGCGCTCCAGCACGGAGTACGCGTGGTCGAGTTTCAGACGGCGACTTACGAACGTCTGATTGTCTCCTTTGCACAGCAGGTACTCACCCAGGATCACTGGAACTCGGTGGCTGCGGTGGCTGGAATGTCGCTAGATCCCGGCACCGAACAACCCGCTGAGGTGGTTACGACCGGCATAGAACGCATCGCACGATTCGATCACTTCAACGTCTGGAGAGCCAATGGCAGTGCTGGCGAGTTTGCATTGCCGCGAAGCCTCCCATACGCGATCGTGATGGCGGTTGGTGGCAAGGTACATGCGGGTGGACTGGTCCTTGATGCTGAAGATGCGTGTTTGATTCCGCGCGCGGCAATCGCCCACTCACGCCTGCACGTGGCCCAAGACGCTCACGCCCTCCTGGCCGCGCCAGGACTCTGAGCCTGGAACGCACTGTGATAGGGTGAGGCTTGCAATCAAAAACGCGAGGCATGTCATGGGCTGGGAGGACTACGAAAAAGAACTGATCATCGAACAGATCGAAATTGGTCCGATGCAGAACTTTGTATATATCGTCGGCTCCCGGGAGACACGGGAAGTGGCTGTCATCGACCCGGCCTGGGACATCGACTCCCTGGTCAATCACATCGACGAACGAGGCTACAAACTCACTGCAGCGCTGATTACGCACTACCATCCCGATCACTGCGGTGGGTCGTTTCGTGGCAACAACATCGAAGGAGTAGCCGAACTGATCGCCAGGAAAGGCGTCAAGGTCTACGCACACTGCGACGAATGTGCTGGTCTGAAAAAGGTCACCGGGTTATCTGACAGCGACATCGTCAAGGTCAACAGTGGTGACAAGCTGGCGGTCGGCGATGTGGAAGTCGAATTCCTGCACACTCCGGGACACACACCGGGCTCGCAGTGCTTTCGCATCAAGCGCACGCTGGTCTCAGGAGACACATTGTTCATCACCGGTTGTGGCAGGGTCGATCTGCCGGGCTCCAACTCGGAGCAGATGTTTCAGAGCCTGCACAAACTCGCGGAGCTTCCTGACGATACACTTCTGCTGCCAGGACACAACTACGCACACATACCCAACGCGACCATGGCCGAGACAAAACGGATCAACACCTATATGCGCGTGAAGGACATCGAAACCTGGCGCATGTTCATGGGAGATTGAGATGAAAACCGGGAGCTTCGCAGGCTTCGAACTTTCCATTCGCAATCCGGGTATCGCCTGGATTGAATTCAACACACCCGAGCGCCTCAACGGGATGAGCACTGCCATCAAACGCGATCTCATCGAAGTGGTCACCCAGGTTCAGATGGACAATCACATTCGTGTTCTGGTCTTCACTGGCCAGGGTCGCGCCTTCTGCGCCGGTGACGACCTGAAGGCCTACCGTAACGCTGATCTGGTCGGCAGTCCACTGATGGCCACCATTCCGCCTGGGCACGACAACGCTTTAGGTACATACAACGGTCTGCGCACGATCTCGCAGGCTTTGAACACCGCCATACGCAACCTCGACAAGATCACCATCGCGGCCATCAACGGCATCGCCATTCAGACCGGCCTGTCCCTGGCGCTCTCTTGCGATTTCCGGATTGCCGCGGAATCGGCGCGCATGGGTAGTGCGACGCTTCGTTTTGGACTCCTGCCGGACGAGGGCGGCCAGTATCTTCTGGTCCAGCAACTCGGACTCTCACGAGCGCTCGACTTCGTTCTGCGAAAGAAGATCGTCGACGCAGCGGAGGCGAAGGCGCTCGGACTGGTCAATGAAGTGGTAGCGGCTGACCAGTTGACCGCTACCGCGATGGCCTGGGCAACCGAATTTGCCAACGGTCCTCAGGTTGCGATGCGTCTGGTCAAGCGGTCGCTGTACAACGCTGCCGAACAATCATGGTCACATGCACTTGACGACATCGCCGCCAAGACAGCGATCTCGGACCACCATCCCGATGTAAAGGAAGGAGTTGGTGCATTTCACGAAAAGCGGACGCCGAAGTTCAATGCCTGGCTCGATACGGACAGACAGGCGTGATCGACGTCGTCACCTACTCCAGCCACTCACACATCGCCGTCATCACCATCAATCGCCCTGCGCAGATGAACGCGTTGAACGAGGATGTGATCGTTGGCTTGCAGGCAGCCTGGCGCCGGTTTGAGGCCGGAGAAGATCGTGTCGCGATCCTGCATGCCGCTGGTGACAGGGCTTTTTCGGTGGGTGCCGACATCAAGGAACCGCCACGCGAGATGTGGCAAGGTGTGCCAAGCATCGGTACTGCCGTTGGCAAGCCTGTCATCGCAGCCGTCCACGGCTGGTGTATCGGTGGCGCGTACGTGATTGTGCAGATGTGCGATCTGGTGGTGGCTTCCGAAACAACCGTCTTCAAGTATCCGGAAGCACAGCTCGGTTTCACCGGTGGTCTGATCGCAAGCGCAGTGGCACGAATTCCCCACAAGATTGCGATGGAATTCATGCTGCTCGGCGAAGACCTCCCGGCAGCCAGGGCCTATGAAGTTGGCATGGTCAATCGTATCGTTCCACCCGGTCACGAGCTGAGTGAAGCCATGAAAATGGCGACGATACTGGCCAACTCGGCACCACTCGTGACCAGCACTCTGAAACAGTTTTCCCTGGCGACACTCGGCAAGAGTCCCGCTGAAGTCGGGGCCATCAGCAGAGATGCCCTGCTGCGCATTCGCGAAAGTGGAGACGGCGCCGAAGGAAGGGCCGCTTTCAGGGAAAAAAGAACACCGTCTTTCAAGGGAAAGTAGGCCAGTCCGGTCTCAGCCATGCATCGTCAGCCCGCCCGACACACTGATCGTCTGTCCAACGATGAAGCGCGCTTCCCCGCTCAGCAGGAAAGCAACAATTCCTGCCACATCTTCCGGCGTACCGAGCCTTTTCAGCGGGATAGCTCGCTCCAGACTCGCTCGCAGACGTGCAACGGATTTGTCATCAGAAGAAAAGCTGGCAAACAGCGGTGTGTCGGACGGACCAGGACAAACCGCATTGACGACCACTCCTTGCCTCGCCAACTCGCGGCTGAGTGTCTTCCCGAAGGCAATGATGCCTGCCTTGCATGCCGAGTAGACCGCTTCGCCTGACGAGCCAACTCTACCGGCGTCGGAGGCGATGTTGACCACGCTTCCACCCCCATGGGCAATGATCCTCGGCACCACGATGTGATGCAGGTTGAGCGGCCCGTAGAGGTTGATGTTGATGACCTTCTGCCAGAGACCGGGATCTGTGTCCAGGAACGGTACAGCCCTGTCCCAGCCAGCATTGTTGACAAGTCCAGTCACCGGACCGAGCAATACCTCGATCGCATCGACCGCCTGCTGTACTGCGTCATAACTGGCGATGTCTGCTTCAACGGCACATGCCTTGCCTCCCAAAGACTCGATCATGTCGACAGTCTCGACGGCGCCGTCCCTGACAATATCGATGATGCCCACCCATGAGCCGGCTTCTGCAAGTCGAAGCGCAATGCCTCGGCCGAGGCCGCTACCCGCTCCAGTGACTACTATCGTCCTGTCTGCCAGACCTCTCACATTCCTGTTCCTGCACAGCCCCATGGATCCGTCGATTCGGTAAGAGCCCACTGTTTAGACTGTCGTCGACACATCATCAATCAAACACAAAAGACGTCATGTTGCGAACACACTTCACTTCAACAGGCTCACCGTCCGCCACCCGTGGGCAAACGGCGAACTTCAGCAGCGCTTTCATGTATGCGCTCCTGAAACCAGATCCCTTGGGCGATTCCTGAATGAGCCCGGGATCACGTGGTCTGCCGTCGGCCCCCAACGTGTATTCGACAACCACGGATCCCCCGATTCCCAACCGTGACAAGCCCGGTGCTCCAAACCAACCCTGCTGGACATTCTCGTCGTGGTGGGTCGAGCGACGCCTGATGTGCAGGACCAAAGGCCCTGCACACGGGCGGCCGGTTTGTCAGGGGAGCAGATGCGCTACTGCATCACGCTCTTCGGCCAGTTCGGTTTCTGTTGCAGCCATCTTGCTGCGGCTGAAATCATTGATGGCCAGACCCTGCTCGATCTTCCAGTCGCCACCCGCACATTTCACGGGGAATGAATAGATCAGCCCTTTCTGGATGCCATAGCTGCCATCCGAGTAGATGCCCATGCTGACCACGCCATTGCTGCCCTGAGCCCAGTCATGCATGTGATCAATGGCTGCGTTGGCTGCGGACGCTGCACTCGATGCGCCACGTGCTTCGATGATGGCCGCGCCCCGCTGCTGGACGGTCGGTATGAACGTTGTGGCGTACCAGGCCTGATCCACCAGTGAGAGCGCAGTCTTGCCGGCTACCGTCGCATGATGCAGATCCGGGAACTGGGTTGCCGAGTGGTTACCCCAGATACAGGCACCAACCACGTCAGTCGTGTGTTTGCCGGTTTTCTGAGCCAGTTGGGCCAATGCGCGGTTGTGGTCCAGGCGGGTCATCGCCGTGAAATTGCGTGGATCGAGATCCGGGGCATTACGCTGCGCGATCAGACAATTGGTATTCGCCGGGTTACCGACAACCAGTACTTTGACTTGGCGCGACGCGTTGGCGTTGAGAGCCTTGCCTTGTACCGAGAAAATCGCTGCATTGGCTTCGAGCAGGTCCTTGCGCTCCATGCCTTTGGTTCGGGGACGGGAGCCAACCAGCATGGCGTAGTCTGTGTCCTTGAACGCGACGTTTGGATCGTCCGTCTGCACGATGCCCTTGAGAAGCGGGAATGCACAGTCGTCCAGCTCCATGCAGACACCTTTCAGCGCGCCCAGGGCCGGAGTGATTTCCAGCAATTGCAGGATGATCGGCTGGTCTTTGCCCAACATGTCTCCGGAAGCAATCCGGAACAGCAATGCATAGCCAATCTGACCGGCAGCGCCGGTAACGGTTACCCTCACCGGGTTTTTCATGGTTCCCTCTCTCGACCCTTTTGGAAATAAGCTTGGGATTCTATCAGCGCGAACTGCAACTCGCTGCTAGCGCGTTTCACGCCATTCCGGCCAGAGTGATCGAGACGTTCGTGGTGAAGGTCGGGGAAGGTTCGAAATCAGCCGTAGTGCAACTCCTTCAGCCAACCACCACTGTGCTCAAGTGCAAGCACGTCGCCAATCCAGGGTGCGTGCAGCTGGGGCAGCGTTTCCTCCTGTGCCCACAACAGCTGGTCGAAAACGGGTTCGGCGAGACGAATCTCGCCTTGCCAGTGATTACACCGGAAGACAAAGTTGAGACCCTGATGCCCGGCGCTCCGATAGGTGAGCGCTGCCACAGGCTCAAGCTGGATGGGAATCACGTCAACTTCCTCGATGCACTCCCGGATCGCCGCTTGCAACAGCGATTCCCCATGCTCCTGATGTCCGCCGGGCAGCGTGAACCACCCATCCATGAACCCGGTGTTGGCCCGTCTCAGCAGGCAAAGTTCGCGACCACGGTTTGCAGGCCGCACGAACATGACATGGACGACAACAGGAAACCGGGCGCGCTCCAAGTCGAAATCTCCGGGCTGAATGCCCAATTCTGTGGCATGCAGACGCCCAAGTCCCCTGCAAATTCGACTGGCAATTTTCGCAGACACTTCGATCCTGCATCGGAGGCTGCCAACCGACTTGATTCAACCCTCCATTTCTGCCATGTTTCGCCTCCGCGCTTTTGCGGCTTGACTTGCAACAAAACAACAAGAAATCAGCAAGTTAACCCGAGCGCCGAAGAATTCAGCGCAATCATCTGCATCAAACTAGTGCCTGATTGCCAAAATCCGCGAGCAATGAACACCGCCAGCACAGTGAGCTGGACGGTGTTCTCGCGTCCGTAACAGCTATAGGTGGGGCCTGCGCGATTTGGTGAAATACCGGACAGCCGTGCCCCGAAACACTTGCGGCGAAGCAGTTTTGCCGTGGTACAGGTCGATCGACAGAGCAGTGATATGACACAGCACAGACCATTTGGCTTCCCGGACGCTCAGGGGCTGTACGATCCAGCCTATGAGAAAGATGGCTGTGGCGTAGGATTTGTCTGCAACATCAAGGGCAAGGCCAGTCATCAGATCCTGCTCGACGCAGAACACATGAACCGCTGCATGGACCATCGTGGTGGTGTGGGCTACGAAAAGAACTCCGGTGACGGTGCCGGTGTGCTGACAGCACTGCCTCACAAACTGTTGCGTCGTGTCGCCAGGGATGATCTGGGTATCGATCTACCCGCTGACGGTGCCTATGGCGTGGGCAACGTATTCCTGCCCAACAATCCAGCCGAACAGGCGCATGCCATGCGGATCGTCGAGCAGTCCATAAAGGATGCCGGTCAGGTGCTGCTGGGCTGGCGGGATATGCCCATTGACCCGGTTGGCGCGGATATTGGCAAGGCTGCGGGTGCGGCAATGCCGACCATCAAGCAGATCTTCATTGCCGGCAACGGCATTGAGGGCGATGCGCTTGAACGCCAGCTCTATCTCATTCGCAAGCATGCAACCCATCAACTGCGGGGCAATACGGACCTGGCCGAACGCCTGCTGTTTTTTGTGTGCACGCTGTCGATGAGGGTCATCGTCTACAAGGGCATGCTGACACCACACCAGATTTTCCTCTTTTATCCCGATCTTCAATCCGAAGACTACGAAACACACGTGGCTATGGTGCATTCCCGATTCAGCACCAATACCTTCCCTTCCTGGGACCGAGCCCAACCAAACCGTTTCATGAGCCACAACGGCGAGATCAATACGCTGCTGGGTAACGTCAACGCGATGAACTCACGGGAGGGGAGTATCGAGGAAAGTCCTTTCGGACCAGATCTGAAGAAGCTGTTTCCTGTTGTCGAGCCCGATGGCTCCGACTCCATGGCCTTCGACAACGTACTCGAATTCCTGCTGCTCAACGGCCGCAGCCTGCCTGCTTCGGTAATGATGATGATTCCGGAAGCCTGGCAGCAGCACGCCAACATGTCAGACGACAAAAAAGCCTTCTACGAATTTCACTCGTGCCTGATGGAGCCCTGGGATGGCCCTGCCTCCATCGTCTTTGCCGATGGCCACTATATTGGCGCAGTCCTCGACCGCAATGGCCTGCGACCAAGCCGCTATTACATCACCGATGATGATCGCTGCATCATGGCATCCGAAGTTGGCGTTCTCCCGATCGCACCGGAATCCATCGTCGCCAAGGGTCGACTGCGCCCGGGCCGCATGTTCCTGATCGACTTTGCCCAGGGGCGCATGATCCCTGATGAAGAGATCAAGGCCGAGTATTCACGTCGCCGTCCATACGCCCAGTGGCTGGCAAACCAGCGACTGGATCTCTCCGAAATCCCCATCGTCGTCGGCGAAGGCCTGGACAAGAAGACCCTTCTCCAACGGATGCAGGCGTTTGGCTTCACCTCCGAAACGATGCAGTTCATGTTGATCCCGATGATTCAGGAACTGCGTGATCCCCTGGGTTCAATGGGCAACGATGCAGCACTTGCGGTCATGTCCTCCAGACACCGCATGCTGTATGACTATTTCAAACAGCGTTTTGCACAGGTGACCAATCCGCCGATCGATTCGATTCGCGAAGAGGTCATCATGGCCCTCGAGTGTTATATCGGCCCGGAACACAGCCTGATTCAGGCTACCGAGCCGCATGCGCATCGGCTTCGTATTCCGCACCCGATTCTCTCCAACGCCGAACTCGCAACGCTCAAGCACATGGACCATCGTGGTTGGCGCACGAAGATGATTGATATCACCTACCCTGTCGGCTCCGGTCGGGACGGATTGCAGCAGGCCCTGACGCGCATCCGTGAAGCGGCACTGAACGCAATCGACGAAGGGTTCAGTCTGTTGATTCTCTCTGATCGTTCGGTCGGCGCCGATCGGTTGCCAATCAGCGCGCTGCTGGCTTCAGGCGCCGTCCACCAGCACCTCATCGCTCACCATGCGCGGACAAAAATAGGGTTGGTGATCGAAACCGGAGAAGCACGGGAGGTGCATCACCATTGTCTGTTGGTCGGGTACGGTGCTGACGCCGTAAACCCCTACCTGGCATTCGAAGCGCTTTGGGAAGCCCGCCGGAGTGGGCACCTGAGCACCTCAAAGTACATCCAGAATGACGAGGATGTGGTGTACGCATACCGCAAGGCCGTCGCCAAGGGCATCCTGAAGGTGATGGCGAAAATGGGTATCTCGACACTGCAGTCCTACAAGGGAGCGCAGATCTTCGAGGCCGTCGGACTCGCGCAGGAAGTCATCGCAACCGCATTCCGGGGTACGGCGAGCCGGGTGCAAGGCTCGGACTTCGCGGTCCTGGCTGAAGAGATGGAGCGTCGGCATCGCCTCGGTTATCCGATTCGTGAGGGCGAGAACATCTCGGTTCTGCCAAATCCAGGCGACTTTCACTGGCGCAAGCACGGTGACGTGCACATGTGGGACCCTGAAGCCATCGCCAGTCTGCAGGTCGCGGTGCGAAACAACAGCGAAGACGCCTATTGGCGCTTTGCCAGACAGATCAACGAAACCAACCATCGCCAGGCCACCTTGCGAGGCCTCCTGGACTTCAACACCGCAGTCAACGGCGGACCGATCCCGATCGATGAAGTCGAACCCGCAAGCTCGATCGTCAAGCGGTTCGCTACCGGCGCCATGAGTTTTGGCAGCATCAGTGCAGAAGCCCATGAAACCCTGGCGATCGCCATGAACCGCATCGGTGGCAAATCGAACACCGGCGAAGGTGGAGAAGACGCTGCACGCTTCACCAGACAGTCGAATGGTGATTCGCGACGCTCGGCGATCAAACAGGTCGCCAGCGGTCGATTTGGCGTGACGATCAACTACCTCACCAACGCCGACGAACTGCAGATCAAGATCGTGCAGGGTGCCAAGCCTGGCGAAGGTGGTGAACTGCCAGGCAACAAGGTCGATGACTACATCGCAGGCTTGCGGCACTCAACCCCCGGCGTTGGTCTCATCAGTCCACCGCCACATCATGATATCTACTCGATCGAAGACATCGCGCAGCTGATTCACGACCTCAAGAACGCCAACCCGGAGGCACGCATCAGCGTAAAACTGGGTGCAGAGATCGGGGTTGGAACAGTCGCCGCGGGTGTGGTCAAGGCACGCACGGATCACCTGGTCATCGCAGGGGATTCCGGTGGTACAGGCGCCTCGCCATTGACTTCCATCAAGCATGCAGGCGTTCCCTGGGAACTGGGGATCGCAGAAACGCACCAGACGCTGGTCATGAACAACCTGCGTTCACGTGTTGTGCTGCAAACGGACGGGCAGATCAAGACCGGACGTGACGTTGCCATCGCCGCATTGCTGGGTGCCGAGGAGTTCGGTTTTGCAACTGCGCCACTGATCGCTCTTGGTTGCATCATGATGCGCAAATGCCACCTCAATACATGTCCGGTAGGCGTGGCCACCCAGGATCCGGAACTGCGCAAGAAATTCACCGGCGCGCCGGAGCACGTGATCAACTATTTTTTCATGGTGGCCAAGGAACTGCGAATGATCATGGCGGAGCTCGGCTTCCGCACCATGAATGAAATGGTTGGTCGTGTGGATGCACTGGTCGTGGGTAAAGCTGTCGCACACTGGAAAGCCAAGGGTCTGGATCTTTCCCGAATGCTCGCATCGGCTCCGGAGCCTGAGCACTTTCTTGGCGCCTATGGCATCCATCAGCAGGATCACGAACTCGATCGAGCACTCGACAACCATCTCATCACGCTGGCTGAACCGGCACTCAAACGCGGTGAAAAGGTCTATCACGAGTTGGTGATCGTCAACACCAATCGAGTGGTTGGTGGAATGCTGTCAAACCGGATCATCCGCGAAGTCGGGCCGCAGATGCTGCCCGATGACACCATTCACTTCCGCTTTACCGGCAGTGCAGGCCAGAGCCTCGGCGCATGGTTGGCCAAAGGTGTAACGCTTGAAGTTGAAGGCGATGCGAACGACTACGTCGGCAAGGGCCTGTCAGGCGGACGAGTGATCATCTATCCACCCAAACTGAGCCGCTTCAAGGCTGAAGACAACATTCTGGTTGGCAACGTCGTCATGTATGGCGCAACCAGCGGTGAGGTCTATTTGCGAGGCGTCGCTGCTGAACGCTTCTGCGTACGCAACAGCGGCGCAACTGCAGTGGTGGAAGGTGTCGGCGATCACGGCTGTGAATACATGACGGGCGGACGGGTGGTGATTCTGGGTGCAACCGGTCGCAACTTTGCCGCAGGCATGAGCGGTGGTATCGCCTGGGTCCATGATCCGAACCAGTCATTCAGCGACCTGTGCAACCGGGAAATGGTTGATCTGGATACGGTCACCGAAATCGCGCACGAAAACGAGCTGAAAGCACTGATTGAAAAGCACTTCAAGTACACCGGTTCGCCGGTGGCGCAAGCCATTCTCGCAGACTGGAAAAACCAGGTGCGCAAGTTCGTCATGGTGATGCCTACGGACTACAAACGGGTGATCGAAGCGCGTAAACATGCGGTAAGCGCCGGTTAGATCGAGCAGGCACCAACAGGCGCAACGAGTCCGGCTCGTGCCACCAGGGGCGATACATACAGGATCGTGCTGGCAGGCGCGATGGATCAAGCAAAGGGACAACAGGTTTTATGGGCAAGCCAACAGGTTTCATGGAGTTTCCACGCAACGCGGCACCGTACCGCGATGCAGCCGTCCGTTTGCTGGATTTCAATGAGATATATACCGGCCACGATGAGGACCGACTCCGGACCCAGGGCTCGCGCTGCATGGATTGTGGCGTACCGTTCTGCCAGTCCGACGATGGCTGCCCGATACATAACCTGATTCCCGAGTGGAACGATCTCGTTTATCGGGGCGAGTGGCGCGAAGCCCTTGATCGCCTGCACAAGACGAACAACTTTCCGGAATTTACCGGGCGAGTGTGTCCGGCTCCTTGTGAGGGCGCCTGTGTACTTGGCATAACCGATCCTGCAGTCACCATCAAGAACATCGAAATGGCGATCATTGATCGTGGTTTTGCCGAGGGTTGGGTGGTTCCGACCCCGCCTGCACATCGCACCGGGCGACAGGTGGCCGTGATCGGTTCTGGCCCTGCGGGCCTTGCCGCAGCCCAGCAGCTGAATCGCGCCGGCCACCTGGTGACCGTTTATGAGCGTGCGGATCGCATCGGCGGCCTGCTCATGTACGGCATCCCGAACATGAAACTGGCCAAGGAAGAGGTTCTCGGTCGTCGTGTTCGATTGCTCGAGCAGGAAGGCATTTCCTTTCGCACCAACCAGAACGTTGGCGACGGCACTGACGGATCCATTGACGTGCGGGTGCTGAAGGCACAGAACGATGCCGTTTTGTTCGCCACCGGCGCGACCGCGCCACGGGATCTTCCGATCGCGGGGCGGCCCCTGCAGGGCATTCACTTCGCCATGGAGTTTCTCACCGCCAATACAAAGAGCTTCCTGGACAGTGGTCTCGCAGATGGCAACTACATCAGCGCCAAGGGCAAGGATGTCATCGTGATCGGCGGCGGCGATACCGGTACGGATTGCATCGGTACATCACTGCGCCATGGTTGCAAGAGTCTCGTGAACTTTGAACTGTTTCCCAGGCCACCAGCCGACCGCGCGAGCGACAATCCGTGGCCGACATGGCCCCGCATCTATCGTGTTGACTACGGCCATCAGGAAGCTGCACTTCGCGGCGGTAACGATCCACGGGTGTACAGCATTTCATCGCTGGAGTTCATCGACAACGGCAATGGCCACGTCAAGGCGATCAAGACTACCAATGTCGAGATGAAAAACGGCAAGTTCGAGAACATCCCTGGCTCGGAGAAGGTATGGCCCGCAGACCTCGTTTTGCTGGCAATGGGATTCCTCGGGCCGGAGCACGACGCAACCAAACCGCTTGGCGTCGCCTGTGATGAACGATCCAACTACAAGGCCACCTACGGCGCCTATGCCACCAACGTACCCGCCGTGTTTGCGGCAGGAGATTGCCGTCGCGGTCAGTCACTCGTCGTGCGCGCGATCAATGAAGGGCGGGAAGCGGCACGGGAAATCGATCGTTTCCTGATGGGGAATACACAACTGCCTTGAATCGGAGTCCGCAGGTCTTTTTCCTGTCGATTGGCAGCCACGGCAATGGCAGGACAGTTACCCCGCGAACACCCGCGTGACGGGCCGACAGGTTCAAGTGCCGGCAGCGATGGCTTCCTGTATCAGCTTCAAAGGCCGCACCCAGGGTTCGACCTTGCCTACCTCGCTGGGTAAGGAGGCTGCGGCAGTATCCGCTGCAGCTTTCGAATCAAACTGGCCGTAGGTCACCACGTAGAGACGCTTGCCACCGCGAACTATCGGGTACCACGCAAACTGCTGGCGATCCCGTTGCTGCAGAAGGTACGCAACGAGCCTTTCTTCAGTCGACAGTGAGACGAGCTGAATCGTGAAGTCAGAAGGTGCCTGACGACTCAGCCACGCAGCGTCACGCGCGTCGGCTGGTACACGTGATTGCACTTGTGCTGCCCTGTTGCCCGACAGAGGTGACTTGGTCTGCTGCCCTGCCATGTCGCGCTCACTGGACGTGACCTCCCCTCGTCCAACTTCTCCTGGAACTTCTCTGGCACCTTCTGTCGCGGGCACCACAGGACGGGGCAACGGAGTCGGAGCCGCGGTATCGGAGACACCCCGCTCGCTGGAAGCCGCGGAAGATGGATCCATCGTGCCTTTCCCGGGGGGACTTTTTTGCACGGTGCTTTCCGCCGTAGTTTCCTGATCCAGGTTCGGCAGTGGGAGCGGCATACGTGTGCTGCTGAGAGACTCGTTTTCCAGATCCTCTCCAGACTCAACTGGTGCCTGCCCGTTTTCGGTCAATGGCTGTGTTGGCGTATCCCCAGCGCTTGAGCCACCGGGCAACTGGATACGCGTGACACTGACCCGGGAACCATCTGGTGCGCCATTCTCCGACCCGTTCAGGACCAGATAGACCAGGCTGAAGACAACCACCAGCAGTACCACGATGAGTCCATGGGCAACAGGAAACTGTACGCCGCCAGTACCTGTCTTGCCGGACTCGAGTCGCTCGATCAACTCGGCACCAACATGATTGATCGCTGCGGGTAATCCACCGGACTGCTTGGCGAGGCGGTTGAGTTGGGTGGGTGAAAAAGGCAAGCGGCCTCGATACTGGGCGAGTGACAGCTTCCAGATCAGGTACTTCTCGATATCGGGAAGTGCGAGACCAGCAAGCCGGATCTCATGCCATGACAGCTCATTGCGAGCCGCCGGTTTCGCAACTGAATTCACCAGTCCCGGTTCGCCAAACAGACAGACATAAACCGGACTGGTCCGGGTGAGCTTGAGGAGTTCTTCGAGGGACGGGAGATCAAGCAACTGAGCATCGTCCACCATCACGAGGCAAAAGCGTCCTTGTCGATCCTGGCCGATGATGTAAGTCGCCAACGCTTGCGCAATCGATTGGACGTTGGCATCGGCGTTCACTGTCGCTCCGAGCCCTTGGGCAATGGAGTTCAAGACGTCCCGGGCGGTGTTCACCAGCACACCATTGAGCCTGGCAGCCTTTACCCTCGGTTCCAGTGTCATCGACACTTGGCGATACAAGGTTGTCTTGCCAACACCGAGCGGGCCAGTTACCAGAGTGACGTGTCGTGTCCATTGGCGAAGATGCCGCACCTGCTCAAGGTGCGTTTTCCGATCACCGCCTTCAAAAAAGTCACCGCTTTCCGAGACGAACGGATTGTGTGTCAAGCCAAGGAAGCCGAGTTCACCGTCAGCCATCAGAATTGCAGAGTGAGTCCGTGTTCAGTGTTGCATCGAGTGCGGGTCCTGGAACGTCATCGCTGATCAGGGCGTTGCCAAGAGCAGTCGCCAGTACAAAGCGCACTCTACCATCCATCACCTTCTTGTCCATGCCGAACGCATTGCGCATCGCGTCGGCATCAATCAGGTTGGAGGGCTTCGATACCGGCAGGCCGAAGGCCGTGACGAGTTTTTTTATTCGCAATGCCGTGGTCCTGTCAAGATGGCCCAGGCGTACAGACAAATCGGCGGCCATCACCATGCCAAGCCCAACCGCTTCACCGTGCAGCAATTCGCCATAACCCGCCAGGTTTTCAATCGCATGACCAAAGGTGTGACCAAAATTCAGAATTGCCCGACGCCCGTCTTCCCGCTCATCCCCTGCGACTACCTCGGCCTTTATCGCACAGGACCGTTCGATACAGTGGGTGAGCACACTTGTTTCACGCGCCAGCAGCGCCTCGAGGTTCTGCTCCAGAAATGCGAAAAACAGCGCGTCTGCAATGACACCATACTTGAGTACCTCGGCAAGACCAGATCTATATTCGCGATCGGGCAACGTGCGCAGGACATCCGTATCCACCAGTACCGCAGACGGTTGAAAAAAGGCTCCTACCAGATTTTTTCCCGTCGGTAGATTCACCCCTGTCTTGCCACCCACAGAGGAGTCAACCTGTGCAAGCAGGGTTGTGGGGACCTGGACAAACCGGACACCCCGCTGCCAGGTCGCGGCGGCAAAACCAGCCATATCACCCACCACCCCACCGCCCAGAGCGACAACCGTCGTTGAGCGATTGTGTCGTCGGGACGCGAGAAACTCGTGAATTTGCGCCCATGTGTCCAGCGTTTTGTTGGATTCTCCGTCCGGCAGCGCAAGAACATCGACGCGATCACTGTCCAGCGATCGCATCAGGAGCTGCTGATAGAGCGGCCCGACAACATCGTTGGTAATGATTGCTACCTGGCGCGAGGGAATGATCGAGCGCACAAGTTCACGGTTCGCAAGCAATCCGGCGCCCACGTGGATCGGATAGCTTCGAAGCCCAAGTTCGACACGCAAGGTTTTCAATCGATTACTCCATCGGCTCGCAGCGTGTCTTCAATGTAACGGGCCAGCGACCTGGGGCTTTGCCGGTCGGTCAGGAAGCAGTAGTCTCGTACTTCGGCGTACAGCGGCGCGCGATCTGCCATCAACCGTGTCAGCGTCTGCCTCGGGTCACCGCTTTGCAACAAGGGGCGCTTGCGATCCTTGCTGGTTCTTTCCACCAGACGGTCAATGGGACTGTCGAGATGAATCACCACGCCTCTCGCAGCCAGGTTCTGCCGGTTGGCCGCGCGAAGTACCGCACCCCCCCCGGTCGCCAGCACGATGTTCTGCCGGCATGACAGTTCGTTGATCACCTGCTCCTCGCGGTCGCGAAATCCAGCCTCGCCTTCTTTCTCGAAAATCCAGCTGGTTGCCGCACCGGCACGAAACTCGATCTCATGATCACTGTCGTAAAAGTGCATATGCAGCGAATTGGCCAGCAAACGACCGATGGTCGTTTTACCCACCGCCATCAGGCCGACGAGGAAGATGTTTGGGCGCTTGTCCATAAAAAAAGTGGCGCACGAGGCGCCACCAGTCTAACCGTTTTGGACACTTCAGCCCTGGTTCATTGCTCCGTAAGCGAATCCGAAATGATGCGCGGTGTGATGAAGATCAGGAGTTCCTGCTTGTCATCACGTTCGAGCGTGTTCCGGAAGAGCCTGCCGACATAAGGCAGGTCTCCGAGAAACGGAGTCTTGGTGGTGGAGACGTTTTTGTCGGTGGTGAAAATTCCACCGAGTACGACAGTTTCTCCATTGGCCACGAGCACTTCGGTTTCCACCTCGTTGGTGTTGATGGACGGTACCCCGTTGAACACAACTCCTACAGTGTCCTGTTTGACGTTGAGCTTCATGATCACCCGATCATCCGGGGTGATCTGGGGAGTCACTTCAAGGGCCAGCACCGCATCCTTGAAGGAGACGTTCGTGGCGCCACTCGAAGTGGATTCCTGGTAGGGAATTTCCACACCGGACTCGATGAGGGCCGTCGACTTGTCAGCTGTAATGACCTTAGGCCGCGAAACGACTTCAGCATGACCATCCTTCGCAAACGCCGACAACTCCAGATCGATGAGGTAATTTCCAAGGCCAGAGTAGCCGATGGCAAAACTGGTGGCTCCTGGAGTGGTGACCCCCAGATCCACAACCATGTCGCCGGGTGACGTAATTTCTGCATCTTCCCCGATAAAGATGTTTTGCAGTTCACTCAGCGTGGTCTCCGAACCTCCAATGCGCAGGGCCTCGTCGTCACCGTTTCGATTGATGTAACCACCACCCCACTTGATCCCAAGTTCCTCGGAGAAATTGGCGGTCGCTGTCACGATACGGGCTTCAATCAGGACCTGCCGGACCGGAATGTCGAGTTGCGAAATGACACGCCTGAAATTTTCCAGGCGATCCGCGGTATCCGTGATGATGATCGAATTGGTGCGCTCGTCGACAATCACACTGCCACGATCGGACAGCATCGAACTGGTGGGGCCACCTTCCTCGCCGCCACCCTGGAACAACCCGAACAGTGCGGTTGCACTCGCATACCGCACCTGCACAAACTCGGTTCGCAGCGGGGCCAGCTCCGATATCTGCTTGCGGTTTTCAAGTTCAAGTTTTTCCCGCGCGGCGATTTCTGCGGCAGGTGCAACCAGCAGGACGTTGCCAACCTGACGCTGGTCCAGACCTTTGGTCTTGAGTATCAGCTCAAGTGCCTGATCCCAGGGCACGTTCTTCAATCGCAATGTAATGCGGCCAGCCACCGTGTCGCTCGCCACCAGGTTCAGGTCGGTAAAATCGGCAATCAACTGCAGGACTGAACGAACCTCGATATCCTGGAAATTCAGCGAGAGTTTCTCGCCACTGTATTTGAAAACATCTTCCCGTTTTGCAACCTCTTCCTCGCTCAGCGGGGACACTTCCACTGACAACTGGTTGTCCGCCTGATAGGACAGGTAGTCGTAGTTGCCGGTCGCGGCAATCGTGATGCTCACATGGTCACCCTGCTGAACGGCATCAACGATCGTCACTGGCGTTGCAAAATCGGTGACATCGAGACGACGCCGGAGATTGGCAGGGAGTTGCGTGTTGCGGATCTCGACACGGATCTTGCCGCCATCACTCTCGACGTTTACCGGAGCCTTGGGGTTCGACAGCTGGATCAGTACTCGCCCACCACCATCCTTCCCACGTCGGAAATCCAATGCATCAACCTGCGAGCCGACGATCGGACCCGCACTGGTGTATTGTGACGCGTCAGTTGCCTTGCTCGGAGTCGGCACACCACTGCCATCACCACCAACCAGCAGATAGAGCGTATTGCCCCTGACTTCAGTGTCATATGCAACCAGCCGGGTGAGGTTGACGATCGCCCTGGTACGATCCTTGGTTGACAACACCGATACCTTGCGCGCGTTGCCGGCGCCGAGGTCGTGGTGTTTCTCCGCCAGCGCACTCACCACGCCTGGCATGTCGAGAACAATGCGCGCCGGTTGGTCAATGGTATATCCCTGCGGATCTGGCGGGGCACCATCAAAAGCCATGCGAATTTCGGTCCGATCACCAGGCAAAGATGAAAATTCGATCCCGGTGAGTCTGGCTGCTGCCGCGGCACCTTGTCCGACAACCATCAGGAGCAGGGCGAACAATCCATAGAGATACTGCGCGCTGGCCATAGTATATTTCTTGTTCTTGTTTTGATTATTCATGCTTCTTCCTCTCCTCCTCCCATGGCCACCGTACGCGCCCGCTCGACCCACCCACCGGTGCCGTCCGAGACGATTTCCATCAGTTGCAATTCAACTTCATCGATGGAAGTGATGCGCCCGTGGTCCGTGCCCATGTAGTCACCGACCTGCACTTTGTGTACACCGCCATCCGGATCGCGAATAAGACCGAACAGGGACTGCTGCGACAGCGTGCCTACCATCGACAACTCAGCTACCGGAAACTGTTCCAGATACTGTTTGACCCGGTCCAGGTTCGGCTTCACCTTGACGCCATCCTTTCGCTCGACCGCACGAACCAGCACAGGCGGCTCAAAGGGCTGTCTCTTGGCGCTTGCCGAATAGGCGAAGGGCTGAACCTGCTCAAACGGCGGCAAAGGCTCGATTGTGCCCTTGGGTCTTGAGTCGACCTCAGCCATCCATACTTCGATATCCGCGAAGTCACCCCCGCTGCACGCAGCAAGCAGTGATGTCAGCGCAAGTACAGCGATCGGGCGGCATGGTTTCATCATGGGCCCTCCTGCAGATAACGATAGGTTTTCGCGAGTATCGACATTTTCAGCCGTTGCGGACTTCCTTGCGGTTCAATCTTGAAATCATGGAGCGTAACGATGCGGGGAAGATTCGCGATGGCGCTGACAAACGCTCCGATCTTGTGATATTCGCCTTCGACCACGATATCGATTGGCAATTCAACATAGAACTCGGAGCGTTGTTCCGGTTTCAGCGCGATGCTCTCGATTCGGAGCTCACTGTCGATGGCTGTTCGCGTGATGTCTTCAACCAGCCCAGGCACTTCGGTATCACTGGGCAATTGACGCAACAGGGCGCCAAAGGTCTCGCTCATCTCCTGCTTCTGCAGCAGGTACGCTTCGAGGTTGGCAGCTTGTGCGGCCTTGTTTTCGTACTCGGCACGCAGATCAACTTCCTGTTGCGCCGTCATCCTCAATTCTGCCCGCTTTTCGGACAGATAGAAGTAATAACCGCCACCTACTATCAGCACCATCAGGATCAACAGGACGATGCCCTTCAAGGCGGTCGGCCACGCGCCGACATTGTTGAAGTCCAGTTCCGACAGATTGACGCTTTGCAGCTGTTTGATCGAGTCCTGCAACGCCATGATCAGTTCTGTCCTGTCTCATTGACGGCTTGTGCCGGGGAATCTGTTCCTTCTTCATCGGGAGCATTCGGGTTCACCTGGGAAAAGGTGAGATCGAACACGGAAGCGCCATCACCATAAATGTTGCTGGTGGTGTCTTCCTTGATGGTTTTCAGATTCGGATCCGCAAACCACTCGCTGGCATCGAGATTTCTCATCAGCGCCGAAATTCGATTGTTGGATTCCGCCATACCCCCGATGGATAGTGCGTTACCGGCCATCTCGGTGCTGGAGAAGTGCACTCCGGACGGTAACGTCTGCACAATCTCGTCAAAAATGTGCACGATGACCGGTCTGTTGCCCTGCAGTTCCTGGATGACGCGCATCCGCTCAAGCAGCGCAGCGCGCTCTTCCTTCAGGTTGGCAATCTCCTTGATCCGCTCATCAAGCAGTGCAATACGTCCCTGAAAGAACTCGTTACGGGATTTCTGGTACGACACCGATCCGTCCAGGTACTGACCCCATGTCATCACGACCACGAGCCCCAGCAGCGCAATACCGCCCAGATTGAGCAGGAATTCCTTGCGCTTGCGTTCACGTTCCCATTCACGCCAGGGCAACAGGTTGATGTTTGCCATCAGGTAAAACTCCTCATGGCCAACCCGCAGGCGATCATCATGGCCGGTGCATCGTTGGCGAGCGCCTCGGCGTCAACGTTTCCTGCGAGTGACATGTCCACAAACGGGTTCGCCATGAGGGTCGGCGTACCCAGCTTGTTCTCGATCATCTCCGCCAATCCATCGATGGAGGATGTACCGCCAGCAAGCACGATATAGTCCACATCGTCGTACTGGCTCGAAGAAAAGAAAAACTGCAACGACCGGGTGACCTGTTGCAGGACTGCTTCCTTGAACGGCTCCAGCACTTCGTCAAAGTAGTCGTCCGGGAGGCCGCCCTGTTTTTTGGCCAGCCCGGCTTCTTCATAGGACAGGCTGTAGCGACGCTGAATTTCCTCGGTGAGCTGTTTGCCTCCGAAGAGCTGTTCGCGTGTATAGATGGCTCGGTCATCAGCCAGCACTGACAAGGTCGTCATGGTTGCACCGATGTCGATGATCGCGACTACAAGAGCATCGGGGTTGCTGCCCAACTGGGGTTTGACCAGATCAAACGCACGCTTCATCGCGTGTGCTTCAATATCGACCACCGCTGCCTTGAGTCCACCGAGCCCAAGCACGGCTTCACGCATCTCGACATTTTCCTTGCGACAGGCGGCGAGCAGCACTTCAACCTGGTCGGGATTTCGTTCCGATAAACCTTGTACTTCGAAGTCGATCGCTACTTCGTCGAGCGGATAGGGTATGTACTGATCGGCCTCGACCGTAATCTGGGTTTCCATTTCCTCGTCATTGAGCGACGCATCCATTTCGATGGTCTTGGTGATGACAGCGGAACCAGCGACAGCGACGGCAGCACTCTTGGTGCCCGGTTTGGAGCGTGCAATGACTCGCTTGATGGCCTCAGCGACCCCATCGACGTCATTGATGTTCTTTTCCACCACGGCGTTCGGCGGAAGCGGCTCGACGCCGTATGCTTCGACGCGATACCGATCGCCGGATCTGGAAAGCTCCAATAACTTGACGGAAGTGGAACTTATATCGAGCCCAAGTAGTGTGGGCGCCTTCTTATTGAACCAGGCCACGTTAGAATTCCTTAATGGCGCGGGCACTTACGTCCGTTTCGTGCGGCAGGACATTAAATACCACTCGAAGTACGAGAGCAATCGAGCTCAACGCAAATTCACCCTGAGGGTTGGTGCACCTGATCATGATTGATATCGTCTCCTCCCGCCTCAAGAAACCAGATACAGTTACTGTGCGATGACTCTTCGAACCCGACCCATCCTCGGCTCAATTATCTGGGTCAGCGGCATAGTTTTTTGTGGTGTAGTGCTCACTCTCGCTGCTACCTATCTCTATCTTGACCCGCAGACCCCCCGAGCAGACACGTTCCGACAGGTTCGACTCGAAACACCGCTGCGCATTTTCTCCCGGGAAGGACAGTTGCTCGCCGAGTTTGGTGAACGCCGCGCCATCCCCATAAGCATCGATCAGATTCCCCGTGATTTCCTCGACGCCGTTGTCAGCATCGAGGACAAACGGTTTTACGAACACTCGGGAATCGATTTTGTCTCACTCACCAACGATAGCCTGAATTTGATCAAGAACTACATTCTTGATGATGGCCTAGGGGCCGGTGCCAGCACAATTACCATGCAATTAGCAAGAAATGTGTCTTTTGGCCTTGAACGCACGTTCATCCGAAAATTCAAGGAGATGCTGCTCGCCTTGAAGCTCGAACAGGAACTCGACAAGGAAGAGATCCTCGAGCTCTACATCAACGTCGTTCCATTCGGCAAACGTGCTTACGGTGCTGAAGCTGGCGCGCGAACCTACTACGGGAAGTCCCTGAACGAACTGGAGTTGTCAGAGCTTGCGATGCTGGCCGGCATTCCGCAGGCGCCGTCAGCAAACAATCCGATCAACGGCCCCGAGAAGGCGCTGTTGCGCAGGGATACGGTACTTGATCGGATGTTCGAACAGGGAGCAATCACCGAGGCAGAGTTGTCTGCAGCAAAGGCACGACCCCTCACTGCCAGACTGTTCGATCCGCAACTCGACGTGGCTTCTCCATACGCCGCAGAATGGATTCGTCAGCAGCTCATCCAGTCCTTCCCGGATCTTTATACGGCGGGGTACGAAGTACATACGACCATCGATGCAAGATTGCAGGCGGCGGCGACCAAGTCCCTGCGAGATGGTCTGGAAGCCTACGATCGTCGTCATGGCTATCGAGGACCTGAAGCGCGGTTGTCAACCGAACTCATTGCCCTGCTGGCCACCGATCCGGAGGCGGGCCAGGAGCAGGCACGCGAAGCCGTACGCGTGCTGCCCGCGCACGCCCGGCTCGAGGCAGCCGCCGCTGTCGCAGTCACCGATGACAGCGCGGAACTGATTCTGACGTCTGGTGAAATCGCCAGCATTTCACTCGCCGACGCCAAGTGGGCAAGACGTTATCTCAGCGTTGACAGCACCGGACCTGTCCCATCAATGATGGCGGACGTCCTGCAAACCGGCGACATCGTTCGGCTGAAAAAAATCGATGACCAATGGACTCTGGCACAAACACCTGCGGTGCAAGGCGCGCTGGTCTCTCTCGAACCTGACACCGGCAAGGTGCTGGCGATGTCCGGAGGTTACGACTTTGGTCTGAATCAGTTCAATCACGCGACACAGGCCGCCAGACAACCTGGATCCGGATTCAAACCATTTGTCTATGCTGCGGCACTGGCTCACGGCAGGACCACGGCCACAACCTACATGGATGCGCCGCTGGTGTTTCGCGAGCGCGGCCAGAGCCGCGAGTATCGACCGAAAAACAGCGACAACAAGTACAATGGTCCGACTCGACTGCGCCAGGCGCTGTACAGGTCCGTGAACATCGTGACCATCCGGGTACTGCTGGACATAGAGGCAGGTCCGACCATCGAGTACGCTCGCAATTTCGGCTTCGACACCTCACGGTTTCCCCGGGACACACAACTGGCTGTTGGCGGCGGTACGTTGACGCTTACGCCGCTCGACATGGTGAGGGCGTATTCCGTGTTTGCCAACGGAGGCTATCTCATCACGCCGTACGGCATCGAGAGCATGAAAAACAGTGAGGGTCAGGAGTTGTTGAACTCCAGGCCACCTCGCGTTTGCCACGAGCAGTTTGCACTGGACGAGACAGCCATCGAAACAGGTGAAGATTCCATCGGAGCCGACAGGACACCAGACACAAATTCCACGTTGCCTGTCGAAACTGGAACAGAACCCAACTGTCTGGAACCGGCGATAGATGGCCGCATCGCATACATCATGCATGACATGTTGAAGGACGTGATCAAGCGAGGTACTGCCAGGCGGGCACTCGCGCTCAAGCGCGCAGATCTTGCCGGAAAGACCGGGACGACCGATGAAGCCGCGGATACTTGGTTCAATGGTTACTCTCCGGATGTGGCGACAACCGTCTGGGTCGGCTTCAAGGACGTGCAACCTCTCGGACGCCGTGAATTTGGCTCAACGGTTCCATTGCCAATCTGGATCGAGTACATGAAGGTTGCGCTTGCCGATCGACCAGAGAGGTTTCTGGACCAACCCGAAGGCATCGTGAACATGCGGGTCAGCGGTGGTGGTGTCAGCGAGTTTGAGTACTTCCTTGCGGAGCACATGCCATCTCAACGGCAGGAGTCAACATCGCCTGTCATACAGCAGCAGGATGCCATCCAGAGCGTGGATCTGTTCTGATCAAATTGCCTCTGCGTCCAAGGTCCCGGTCCCGCTAGGGAAAAACCAACTTTTGCAGACGGGACATCTGAACGAGGACTACTGGACAACCTTGATGAGATCGCCAGCTCGCGGTTCGCCATTGGGGTACAACCCATTGATGACGCGGAGCAGTTCGTCACCGTTGGTCCCGATGGCTGCGCTTTTTGCCAGCTTGGAAAACGTGTCCCCGGGCCTGGCTTCGACTACCTTGATGCGCTGTGAATTGGCGACACGAAGATCTTCGATCGTCATTGCCCTCAGCGCGGACATCGCACCACGAAACTTCACTGCAAATGCTTTTGCATCTTCCGAATCGGGGACTTCACCGCGGAACAGGAATACCTCACCCAGTCGAAAGACGATTCCGATCTGCTGCTTGCGGGCACTGCCATCAGCAAGCTTGATCTCACCGGCATAGGCGTCGGACTCCCCGATCTTGAACAATTCGCCATTGATGACGTCATCACGCTTCAACGTTTCCTTGATATAGGTTTCAGGTGTTTGTCCACTGGTTGCCGGCTGGTGCCGCTGCACGGTGATGGTTGAAGTCTCCGGGTGTGGTGCCTGGCCGAGCACCGCATTGCCTGCCAGGGAGGCGGCCCATCCTTCGGGAAACTCGATGACCACGCGCAAGGCGCCGTGATAGAACTTGTTGCCCTTCGCTACACCTGAAGCAGCCTGGTCGCCAAATACCAGACCATCGAGCATGTGCCAGTAGTCACGCTCGGGCTCTGCAAGCTGGTCGAGGGAATAGAGCCCGCCCAGCTGCACGAGTTCGTGGATTCGTTTCTGGTGCTCGGGATGGCTGCGCATGATGCCGTGATAAACCGGCTGTCGGCCCATCACCTTGGTCTCGAATGAATCATTGTCCCGAAGGATCTGAATGCCATCGACCATTCCCTGCGGGTTATAGCCTGAGCTGATGAGCCACTCGGCGCTCAGGCGATCCGCCTCCAGTTCCGCACGCCTTCCATAACTGGCACTGGCAGTCGCGGAAAGTGTATTGGCCAGGTCAAGCATGGCCGGTGAACTGGTCGCAAGCAGACCGATCCAGCCCAGCACGGTGCCACCTCGAGCCCTGCCTTTGCCTTCCTGGATATGCGCGGCCACGTTGTGACCGATTTCATGGCCAATGACGCCGGCGAGTTCGTCTTCAGAGCGAAGATAGGAGAGGAGGCCCCGGGTGAGAAAAATGTATCCCTCCCCTGGGGTGAAGGCGTTGACCTGCGGATCATCCAGCAAGACAAAGGTGTATGCCCGATCCGCGTGCGGAGAAACGGCCAGCACCCGTTCGCCCACTGCGGTGACGTAGTCCTGCCATTCCCTGTCCTCGTAAAGCATGTCGGCTTCGAGAAAGGCGTTGTATTGCTCACTGCCTTGACCTGCATGTGTCGGCAGAGGGACAACCAGCAGAATCGCCAGAATGAAGGCGTTGCAACGCATCAGGAAGTCTCCGCGTCAGTCAGACGACGGGAGGATATCCCAAACGACATGAACCGCAGCACAACGGCACTGGCAGGACCAGTGCCGAAAAGACAAATGCTAAGGCCGTTCCTGAAAAAACCCATCCTGAAATGGGAGTTCGATCGCAGCGACTACTCTGCCAGGATTACTTTTTCGCGACGCGAGCGCCAAAACGGCGATTGAATCGTTCGACCCGACCTGCGGTATCGATGGTCTTCTGCTTGCCGGTATAAAACGGGTGGCAGGCAGAACAAACGTCGATCTGGATGTCTTTGGCCAGGGTCGAGCGTGTATTGATGACGTTGCCGCAGCTGCATGTGGCTGCAATTGGCTTGTAGTTCGGATGAATGTCGGCTTTCATTGCCGTTCCTGGCTCGATTTGAGGGCCGCGCATAGTACCAAAAGTTCCCGGTCAAGCAACGTGCCGGCGAACAAGGATGAATCTGGGCAGTATGAAGCTCGACGAAACGATCGCAGGTCAGGGCGACGTTATCGTGCGTATCGCGCTCCCGGTGCCACTTTTCCATGAGTTCGACTATCTTCTGGTCGACCCCGATTTTACGCCTCGCACCGGAAGCAGGGTCAAGGTTCCCTTCGGCTCTCGGCAGCTGATCGGTGTCTGCATGGAAGTTGCACCCGACGATCCGCACGCCAACCCCAGGCCGGTGCACGACTGGCTGGACGACGTACCGCTTGTAACCCCGCACATGCTGGCTCTCGCACGATGGCTCGCCGGTTATTATCACCATCCTCTGGGTGAGGTACTCGCGACCTGTCTGCCTGCGGGTGCCAGATCCGGGCGCACGATGCTGCACCCCGGCACCCGAGTCTGGAAACTGAGTTCCCGGTTTGAGGCAGCCGGCGAGCAACTCGCCTGCCGCTCCCTGCTCGCTCGCGCCCCTCGACAGGTTGCCCTCTTCGATCTGCTTGCAAGCACTGGCCCGGTATCCCGACATACCTTGTACCAGACCGGTTTCAGCTTGGCTCAGATTCGGGCACTGGCGGACAAGCAGATTATTGAAGAGGTTCTGAACGATCGGCGGAATGTGGAAGAAAGTAAGTACATACATCTCCTGCAACCAACGCCAGAACAGCAAAGTGCAATTCAAAGCATCGACTCATCCCTGGGAACCTTCAGCCCCTGGCTGCTGGAAGGCGTAACTGGCAGTGGCAAGACAGAGGTTTACCTCAGACTCATCGAGCGTGTTGTTGCGCAAGCTGGCCAGGCGTTGCTTCTGGTGCCGGAAATCTCGCTTACGCCCCAGACGATCGCTCAGGTCCGGGCTCGATTCCCGAACAGCGTCAACTTTCATTCCGGAATGACTGATGCGGAGCGCTGGGAGACCTACATTGCCTGCAAGGACGGTTCAGCCAACGTTCTGGTAGGCACCCGCTCTGCCATCTTCGCGCAGTTTCCAAAGCTGGATCTCATCATCGTCGACGAGGAACACGACGCTTCATTCAAACAACAGGATGGATTGCGCTACTCGGCACGAGACGTTGCGGTTCTGCGGGCACAGGCACTTGGCATACCCGTAGTGCTGGGCAGCGCCACCCCTTCGCTGGAGAGCTTCGACAATGTCCGTAGAGGGCGCTACCGGCTTCTGCAACTGAAATCACGGCCTGGAGCGGCTTCACCGGCAACTTTCCATGTACTGGATATTCGTGGCCAACCACTGGACGAAGGTCTCAGCCAGGACATGGTGCGTGTGATGGAGCGGCATCTGAGCGCGGGTGGGCAAGTACTCACTTATGTCAATCGCCGCGGCTTTTCACCCGTTCTGATGTGTGGGTCCTGCGGATGGGTGGCTGGCTGTCCACACTGCGACAGTCGGATGACACTTCATCGACAGCCGTCGATCCTGCGCTGTCACCACTGTGGATTCCATAAACCGGTACCGCCACATTGCGAAAACGGCCACACCAGCCTGCTCCCTGTCGGCTTCGGGACCCAGCGAACAGAATCGGCGCTGGAACGGATCTTCCCTGACTACCCCGTACTTCGAATCGACCGCGATACAACACGCAACCCGCAACAGCTGGAAGAACATCTGGAACGTGTTCACTCGGGCCAGCCGATGCTGCTGGTGGGGACCCAGATGCTGGCCAAGGGCCATCACTTCCCGGATGTTTCGCTGGTGGCAATCATCAACGCGGACGCGGGGTTCATGTCTGCCGATTTCCGCGCGCCGGAAAGAACTGCGCAGACCATCATGCAGGTTGCGGGGCGGGCCGGGCGGGCTGAGCGAATCGGCGAGATCTGGATTCAGACGCTGCAGCCGGAGCACCCATCCCTGCAGCGCCTGGTTGGTGAAGGTTACGCTGCCTTTGCCAGTCACGAACTCGAGAATCGTGTCAGCGCCGGTCTGCCTCCGGCCACTGCAATGGCCTTGATCCGCGCCGACGCCACTACGGTCTCCGAAGCAGCCAGTTTTCTGGAGGACCTGAAGCGTCGGCTGGACGATGGGATTGCCGTTTCCGGCCCGGTCCCTGCCCCCATCCAGAGGATCGCCAATCGACATCGCCTCCAGTTGTTGCTGCTGTCCGATAACCGCAGCGCGTTGCAGCGCAATTGTGCCCATATCCGGGCAATCCCGGAGACTCGAACGCTCCGTTGGTCGATTGACATCGATCCGTACGACGGAGCGTGAACCGCGGCGTCCAGACATCCTCCGCGAATGTAAAACGATTCCCAGCACCTGACCCAGCCACTATCATCCCGAGATGCCTAAGGACTTCACCAGAACCCGCCGCCAACCTGACAAGCGAACCAACGTGCTGTTCCACGGTCCGAGCTTTGTTGCCGGGATCGTTCTTGGAGCCCTGGGAGTACTCGCCGGTGCCTACGGACCAGAGTTGCTCGAACAGGAACCTGCGACAAAGGCACCCCCTGCCGAACCCGGCAAACCACAGCTGACTTTCGAATTTCCGAAGCTGCTGAAGGAAAATGAAGTGGTTGTCGATCCAACCCCGTACACGCCGCCGGGTTCGATCACCACGCCTGAGGTTGTCGAGGCTCCGCCTGAGGCGAAGGAGTTCATCATCCAGGCGGGATCATTCCGAAGTGTTGCGGATGCCGAATCAGTGCGTGCATCGCTCCTGTTGCAAGACCTGCCCGTCAGCATGGTGCCGGTCATGCTGACAGACGGCACCTGGTACCGGGTAGTGGTCGGCCCTTACACCAATCGTGACGACGGTCAGGCGATGCTGTCGAGGCTGCAGGAGCAGAACCTTGACGTGATCCTGCAGGAAAAAACGGAATAGGACACGCCTGTCTCGACTTGCTTCCGGTGCAGTGCATGGTTGCGTCAGCCCTGCCCCGTGTGAAACGCATGGCTGATGGCAGGAGCGCAACGCTCTCCGACCTCTCCTGGAGGATGCCAACGGGTCTGAGGGAGATCCGGGCGGAACCCTCTTCATCGTCGTCCAGACGCAGATTTCCACCAACCTCAGGCCATTGCAAAGCCCCCTTTGCGCCCCCACTATCGCCCTTCACTCATTCAGCAGTAACGACATGGCAGATCTGCACGGAACTACCGTCGTTGTCGTGCGTGATGCCACATCGGTCGCCATGGGCAGCGATGGTCAGGTCACACTCGGCGCAACGGTTCTCAAGGGCAACGCCCGCAAGGTTCGAAGACTCTACAACGGCAAGGTACTCGCGGGTTTTGCAGGCGGTACGGCCGACGCTTTCACACTGTTCGAGCGTTTTGAGGGTGCACTGGAAAAATACTCGGGCCATCTGACCAGAGCGGCTGTCGAACTGGCCAAGGATTGGCGATCTGATCGCGCCTTGAGAAGGCTTGAAGCGATGCTGTTGGTCGCTGACGCGTCGGCATCATTGATGATCAGTGGCACCGGTGATGTCGTGGAGCCGGAGTCGGGCATTCTCGCCATCGGCTCGGGCGGTCCCTACGCTTTTGCTGCAGCCCGTGCGCTCAAGGAAAATTCAACGCTGTTGCCAGAAGAGATTGTCCGCAAGGCACTCGTCATCGCTGGCGACATCTGTATCTACACCAATCAGGAACACACCATCGAGAGCTTGAGTTTCGGAGTGCCCGCATGAACTCCAGCATGACTCCCCGCGAGATTGTCAGTGAACTCGATCGGCACATCATCGGACAGCAGGATGCCAAGCGCGCGGTTGCCATCGCACTGCGCAATCGATGGCGGCGCATGAACCTGGATCCGGCGATGGCAGAGGAAGTGACCCCGAAGAACATCCTCATGATCGGTCCAACCGGCGTGGGCAAAACGGAAATTGCCAGACGCCTGGCGAAACTGGCGGCTGCACCGTTCATAAAAGTGGAAGCAACCAAGTTCACCGAGGTTGGCTACGTCGGTCGCGATGTTGATTCCATCATCCGGGATCTGGTCGAAGTCGCAGTAAAGATGCTGCGTGAAGCGGAGATGGAAAAAGTCTCGGCGCTGGCTATCGAAGCAGCGGAAGACCGGGTGCTCGACGCGTTGTTGCCTGGCCCTCGCAGCGTAGGCTTCGGGAGCGTTCAGGACGACAAACCACGCGACTCGGAAGCTCGCCAGATGTTTCGCAAACGTCTTCGTCAGGGCGAGCTGGATGACAAGGAAATCGAACTCGACCTCGCAGCGCCGAAAGTCGGAGTGGAGATCATGGCTCCTCCCGGCATGGAGGAAATGACACAGCAGCTGTCGCAGATGTTTTCCAACATATCCGGCGGGCGCACCCAGAAGGCCAGGCTCCGCATCAAGGATGCGCTGCGCAAGCTCAAGGATGAAGAAGCTGCACGGATGGTGAACGAGGACGATATCCGTACCCGCGCCGTCACTGCAGTAGAACAAACCGGCATTGTCTTCATCGACGAAATTGACAAGGTGGCAAAACGTTCGGAGGGAGTTGGCGCCGATGTATCCCGGGAAGGTGTGCAGCGAGACCTGCTCCCCCTCATCGAAGGTAGCAGCATCACGACCAAGTATGGAATCATCCGTACTGACCACATCCTGTTCATCGCATCAGGCGCGTTTCATCTGGTGCGGCCCTCGGATCTGATCCCCGAACTGCAAGGGAGACTGCCAATCCGGGTAGAGCTTGCAGCACTGGGTCCTGCCGATTTCAAGCGGATTCTGGTCGAACCCAACATGTCCCTGACCGAGCAGCACCAGGCATTGCTGGCCACCGAAGGACTGACTCTTCGCTTCACCGATGACGGCCTGGAAAAAATTGCCGAGCTTGCCTGGTCTGTCAATGAAAGCACCGAGAATATTGGCGCGCGACGATTGCATACAGTCCTGGAAAAGCTGCTGGAGGATATTTCCTTCGATTCGGGCGACAACGGATTGAAAGAAGTTGTCATCGACGCAGCTTATGTCACCAGTCAGCTCGCATCCCTTGCCGCCAACCAGGATCTTTCACGCTACATCCTCTGACCATGACTGCACCAACCCGCATCAACTATAGAAAATCCAGTCGGACCCTGGTTCTGACATACCCGGATCAGGAGATGAATTTGCCCGCTGAGCTGTTGCGGGTGTTTTCGCCTTCTGCGGAGGTACGCGGTCACGGCGACGCCGATCGGACGCTGCAAACCGGCAAGAAGTACGTACACATCAGCGCCATCGAAGCGGTAGGCAACTACGCCATCCGGATCGCCTTTGACGATGGCCACGATACCGGTTTGTATGGTTGGGACTATCTGCGGGATCTCGGTGAAAACCAGTCACGCTACTGGCAGGACTACCTGACCGAACTCAAGGAAGCCAATGCTTCACGACTGCCGGTCATCGCCGTGGGACAGTGGTCACCGAAGGCGTAGACTTGCATCTGACTATTCACGGCACAACCAGCAGACATGAGTGATCTCAATGGCGTGAACTTTGGTCACCGCCAGGTGACTGCCACGGAAAAGACGCGGCTCGTGCAGGACGTCTTTGCGCGTGTTTCATCCAGATACGACGCAATGAACGACATCATGTCGTTTGGTGCCCATCGATTGTTCAAGCGAATGGCCGTCGACATGACGGGGCTCGCGCCGGGTCAGAGTGTACTTGATCTCGCCGGTGGCACTGGAGATCTCTGTGCATTGCTTCACCCGACGGTGGGCGAGCATGGAAAGGTCATCCTTGCCGACCTCAATCCGCAGATGATGTCCGTTGGTCGCAACAGGCTGTACGACGCCGGAATCGCCGGTGTGCAATTCTGTCGGTGTCGGGCTGAGGCCCTCCCGTTTGAAACCAGCAGTTTCCACGCGGTGACCATCAGCTTCGGCATACGCAATTTCACCAGCAAAGAGGTGGCGCTGACGGAAATCCGCCGTGTGCTTCGCCCGGGCGGCGTGTTGGTCATTCTCGAATTTTCGCAGCCTGACGAGCCACTTCTGGGTGCTCTCTACAGGGGTTATCAAGCTCTCTGGCCCGCCTTCGGCAAGTGGGTAGTGGGTGATTCTGCACCCTATCAGTACCTGGTTGAATCCATCGAACGACACCCACGACCAGCCGCGCTTGCACTCATGATGGAAGACGCCGGGCTGACCGAGGTCAGGCACCATGCACTGGCTGGTGGCGTTGCGGCCATTCATCGGGGGGTCAAGGCATGGGCATGATCGAGGACACAATGGCAGTGGTTGCCACCAACCTGTCTCGCGCCAGTCTTGGCAGCGATCCCGCTATGCGCGAACGCCTTCTGACTCTGGAAGGTCGGCTGGTAAAGGTCGTTTGCGAGCTGCCAGACATTGCCTTTTTTTTCCAGGTCAAGGATGGCGAGTTGCTTTGCCGCTCAAGCGTGGACGAAATACCCAACGTCATCGTTACCGGCAATGGAATCGACCTGGCCCGCTGGCTCGCTGCGCCGACGCGAATTGACGGTGTCAGGATCGAAGGCGATGAGGCGGTGCTTCTTGAGCTATCCACTGCGCTGGCCACGTTCTCGCCGGATCTGCTGGCTCCATTGACCCGATTTTTTGGTCCGGAGAATTCCCAGACTCTGCTCGGCGGAGCGGAACTTGCCGTTTCCGCGTTTCGCAGTGCGGCGGAAGGGGTTGGTATCGCGTTGGAAAAGACTGCTGCCAGCCGCTTCGTCACACGGGCGGACACCAATGCCCTGCTGGATGCACTGGACGAATTGAGATTGCGGATTGATCGCCTTGCCTCCCGCATCAAGGACGAAGAGCAGCGACGGTGAAGGCGCACGCATGGCGGCTCTTTCGTGTGGCACTCCGCCATCGACTGCTGGCACTCGTCAACTACGCTCCGCTAAAGGATGCCCCCCTGCCTGGCTGGTTGAAGCTGCTGGCCACGCTGACAAACTCTCGAACGGATTCCGTGGAAGCGGTCGGCGGACGACTGGCCACTGCATTGATCGAACTCGGCCCGGTGTACATCAAGCTCGGCCAGCTGATGTCTACGCGGCCGGACATCGTCCCAGCTGAAATCGCAATCGCCCTTTCTTGCCTGCAGGATCGTGTCCCGCCGTTTCCGACCAGCAAGGCAATGCAGATCATCGAAACAGGCCTTGGGGAGCCGCTCGAGACCATCTTCAGCGATATTGAAACCACTCCACTGGCATCGGCCTCCATAGCACAGGTATACGCAGCAAAACTGGTCACCGGTGAGGCCGTTGTGATCAAGGTTGTGCGTCCGGGCATACACGTGAGCATCGACGAGACATTGCATTTCCTGGACAGCGCGGCCAAGCGTATCGAAGCCCGTTCGACCAACATGCGCAGGCTCCGGTTGCAGCAGATCGTGCAGGATTACGACCGCACGATCCATGCAGAGCTTGATCTGGCTCAGGAAGCCCGGAACACCTCCACACTTCGCAGCAATTTTGCGCATTCCAGGCTGTTGTATGTCCCGCGTGTACACCATGACCTGTGCAGCTCCCAGGTCATGGTCATGGAACTCATCACCGGTATCCCCATCTCGGCGATCGATCAGATGGACGCAGCGGGCGTCGACAAGGCACTGCTGGCCAACCGCGGTGTCGAGACATTCTTCCAACAGGTTTTTGATGACAATTTTTTCCACGCGGACATGCACCCCGGAAATGTTTTTGTCGATATCAGCAAGCCCGAAGATCCGCGCTACATCGCGCTCGACTGCGCAATCATTGGCTCGCTGACTGAAAACGACCAGGAGTATCTGGCCCGCAATCTGGTGGCATTTTTCAACCGTGATTACCAAGGTGTCGCGCAACTGCATATTGAATCAGGCTGGGTACCCGCCAGCACCGACGTGGACGAGTTCGCCACCGTCATCGCGGAAGTCTGCGAACCGCACTTCGCAAAGCCGCTGGGAGAGATTTCCTTCGGTGAGTTTCTGACTGCCCTGTTCAGAACCGCCGAGCGGTTCAACATGCAGATCCAGCCGCAACTTGTGCTCTTGCAAAAAACGCTGCTCTACGTCGAAGGGCTGGGGCGTATGCTGTATCCACAGCTGGACCTGTGGCAGACCGCAAAGCCCTTCATGGAGCGCTGGCTGCTGACACGGCATGGTCCTGCAACGCTCTTGCAGCGAGCCCTGATGACTCTGCCGGAGACCATTGTTGCCTTGTCGCAGCTGCCCACCTGGTTGCCCAAGGTTCGTGGGCGATTGCTGGCAATGGAACAGCGACAGGACGAACACGCGCAACTGCTGCTGGAACTGAATCAGGCCAGAACTGCAGAAAGGCAAACAAGATCGCGGCGCCGGATCGTTGCAGTCTTCATGCTCACTGGAGGCGGGTTGCTGCTTACGGACCCATTGAGCAGTGCCGCCCTGCAGGGACAACTCTGGCAAACTTCAGCAGGTCTCGCAGGCGCGGCGACCGGGCTTGCCCTGTTGTTGCGCAGCCTTTGAAGTCAGCGATATCGGGGAAACTATGGACGTGATCACTGAATTGGGCCGGGTTATGGCAGAACGTAGAGACGCGGATCCGGCGGATTCGTATGTCGCGTCCCTCTATTCCAAGGGGCTCAACAAGATACTCGAAAAAGTTGGGGAAGAGGCCACGGAGGTCATCATCGCGGCCAAGGATCACAAATCTGACCCGACGGCGCTGGTAAATGAAGTCGCTGATCTTTGGTTTCACACGATGGTCATGCTTCGCCACCTCGACATTCCGCCGGAAAAGGTGCTGGAAACCCTGGCCGGTCGATTTGGCATCGGTGGCCATCAGGAAAAGATCAGTCGCCGAAACAGCCCCGAACTACAATAGCCGACAAGCCAACGGAGCCAATCATGCTCGGAAATTTTGGATTGACTGAACTTCTCGTCGTCCTCGCGATCGTTCTTCTGGTCTTCGGACCCAAGCGCCTGAAGTCGCTGGGGGCAGACCTGGGATCTGCGATCAAGGGATTCAGGAAAGCCGTCACCGATGAGGAGAACAAGGAGAACCTGACGGCAGACGCCAAGGTGATCGAAGGGGAAGCGGATCGAAGCACTGTCCACCAGAACTCCAAGCCAGACTGATCGAACCGCCGTCATGTTTGACATCGGCTTTACCGAGCTTCTACTGATCGCAGTGGTCACCTTGCTGGTCATCGGGCCGGACAAACTGCCAGAAACCCTCCGCACCGTTGGCCTCTGGCTGGGCCGGTTGCGTCGCTCTTTCGTGGCGGTGAAGACCGAGATCGAGCGCGAGATCGGAATGGACGACGTTCGACGACAACTGCACAACGAAGCCATCATGGAGGAGATGAAGCGGATCGAGAAAGAAGTGAACAACACCGTACACAACCCCGCACCTGCTGCAGAATCGAGACTGGCATCAACTCCTGCGGCCACTGCTGAAACGTCGAACAAACCTGCGGACAATCAAGTTGGCTGAACATCCAGAGGCGCGTAACAGTCACGATGCAGCCGTCGACAAGAACGAGCAGCCGTTTCTCGAGCACATCATTGAACTGCGAAGTCGCATTCTGCGCAGCGTGCTCGTCATCGTGGTGCTGTTTTTTCCGGTCTACTACTTTGCCAACGACATCTATTCGTTTGTCGCGGCGCCGCTGCTGACCCATCTGCCGGAAGGCAGCATGATCGCGACCGGTGTCGCCACTCCGTTCCTGACCCCATTCAAGCTGTCAATCTACGTGGCGCTGTTCCTCAGCGTGCCATTTCTCCTGCATCAGGCGTGGTCGTTTGTCGCACCCGGTCTGTATCTGCATGAAAAGAGATTTGCAGCCCCATTGCTGATATCCAGTGTTGCCCTGTTCTACATGGGTGTGTCCTTTGCCTATTTTGTCGTCTTTCCCTTGATGTTCGCGTTCCTGGCGAGCATTACTCCGGAAGGCGTCCAGATGATGACCGATATTGGTCAGTACCTGGACTTTGTGATGACCCTGTTTCTGGCGTTCGGTGTGGCATTCGAGATTCCGATTGCGACGCTGTTGCTGGTATGGACCGGCTTTGCCACCCCTCAGTCCCTGGCAGCCAAACGCCCGTACGTGATCGTGGGATGTTTTGTGGTCGGCATGATACTCACGCCGCCGGACGTGCTGTCCCAAATCCTGCTGGCAGTACCCATGTGGATGTTGTACGAGGTAGGGGTGTTTTTTGCGCGCTTCATCCCGGCGCACGCCAATGAGCCGACTGCCGAACAGACACCCAGTCTCTAGCTAGGGATGGCCTGAATAAGTCTGGTTTTGGAAGAGCGGAACGTCATACGTCTGCCGATCCTGTGTTCGATGGTTTGTTTTTGATCGGTCAGGGTCCGATTTCATCAATAAACCATCGATTTTGAGGCCCATTTCGGCCATTTTCGCCCCTTTACGCATACTTCGGACGCACCTTTCCCGTCGAGCCCAACAACTGCCTTCGCGCCATCCACAGATTCGCCAGCGCAAACAGCGTAACCACCTGCGCCGTATTCTTCGCAAGACCGCGGAAGCGAACCTTCACGAAGCCGAACTGCCGCTTCACCACACGGAACGGATGTTCCACCCGTGCCCAGATCTGGGCCTTGGCCTTCTCCACCTTCTGCAGTAGTCGCTTCGCCCGGCCTTCCGCCATCGCCTTGATCTTGCCGCGCTTCGCTGCGATCTTCCAAGCCAGCCTGGCGCGATCCACCCGCTTCTCCGCGCCGGTATAGCCGGCATCGGCATGCACTTCCTTCTCTTTACCGTGCAACAGGTCCTCGACCATCGACACGTCGGCCGCATTCGCTGCCGTGGTCACCACCGTGTGGACCAGACCCGAGTCCGTATCGACACCGATGTGTGCCTTCATGCCGAAGTACCACTGGTTACCTTTTTTCGTCTGGTGCATCTCCGGGTCGCGGGCCTTCTCCTCGTTCTTGGTCGAACTCGGTGCCGCGATGATGGTTGCATCCACGATGGTCCCGCGCTTGAGCATCAGTCCTTTGCGGCTCAGATGCGCGTTGATTTGCTCCAGTATCTGCGGCGCCAACTCATTGTCTTCAATACGACGGCGGAAATTGAGGATCGTCGTTTCATCCGGTCTCCGGTCCATCAACGACAACCGTGCGAACTGCCGGACCGAAGCAATCTCGTAGAGCGCTTCTTCCATCGCCAGGTCAGCCAGCCCGAACCAGTTCTGCATCAAATGAATACGCAACATCGTCGAAAGCGGATAGGGATGTCGGCCCCGTCCGGCGGCTGGGTAGTGCGGTTCAATCAGACTCGAAAGTCTCTTCCAGGGAACAACCTGCTCCATCTCGTCCAGGAATTCTTCCCGCCGCGTACGCTTCTTCTTCGCCGCGTATTCGCTATCGCCGAAGCTCATCTGGTCCATGGATGCACCATCTATCCGGAACTTTGCTATCTCAGCACAATCGAGCAGACTTGTTCAGAGTTTCCCTAGCCCGGATGCTGTCACTCGAAACGCTGATCAGGATGAGTCTCCCGTGGCGCAGGGCTGCACCACCCCGTTTGCCGAGCATTGGGTTGGCAGTTTTTTCCCACCTGGAGAAGAACGGGACACGTTCCAATCCGAACGAGTTGCAACTGCGACCTGTTCCGAGAATCCTTGGCGGTGGAAAGAGGACCATGGACCGCCAATGAGAGTTGTCAGCTGGAACGTGAACGGACTGCGCGCCTGCGCAAAAAAAGGCTTCCTGGATTTTCTCGCATCCTCGGGCGCCGATGTTGTGGGGTTGCAGGAAGTACGTGCGTTCCAGGAGCAGCTTGAAGAACCCGTTCGCGCACCAGTTGGCTGGTTTACCGCATTCAACGCTGCCCAGCGACCCGGATACAGTGGTGTGGCCATCTACTCGCGCCAGCCGCCGGATCAGATCGAAACGCAACTTGGCATTCCGCAATTCGATATCGAGGGGCGCTTCATTCTCGCCCGCTTCGGCAAGCTGCACATCGCTTCGATCTACTTTCCCAAAGGTAGTGGCAAGGAGCGAGACAACTCCCGGGTCCCCTACAAACTCGAATTTTATGCAGCGGTATTCGACCGCATCGAGACTCTTCGCAAGCGCGGACCCGTGCTGGTCCTGGGTGACTACAACACCGCCCACCACGAGATTGATCTGGCCAGGCCCAAAACCAACCGGAACTCCAGCGGATTCCTGCCGGAAGAGCGGGCCGAGATGGATCGCTGGATCGGTGCAGGATGGATCGATACATTTCGGGTGCGTCATCCTGATGAATCCGGTCATTACACCTGGTGGCGTCAGTTTGGCAACGCACGCGCCGACAACGTCGGCTGGCGAATCGACTATGTGCTGGCGTCTCCGGGCGCCAACAAAAAAATCTCCGACGCTTTCATCTGGCCCCACGTACTGGCTTCGGATCACTGCCCGTGCGGCGTGGACTTGCAAGTCTGAACCTGCACTTCAAGCCGCAGCGGCGGACTGTCCTTCGTGTTGAATGCTACCGTTCCAGAAGAATCGTAACCGGTCCGTCATTGACCAGTTCGACCTGCATGTCTGCTCCGAAGCGCCCCGTTTCCGGATTGACGCCACGCGCGCGCAATTCAGCGATGTATCGGGCATAAAGCGGTTCGGCTTCCGCCGGCAGCGCGGCCGTCCCAAATCCGGGTCGATTGCCCCGGCTGGTATCTGCTACCAGCGTGAACTGTGATACCACAAGAATCTCGCCACCGACATCAAGCACACTCGCGTTCATCGGTTTTTGATGATCGGCAAAGATCCGGATATCCACCGTCTTGTTGGCCAGCCAGATGGCCTGCTCGGAGGTATCGCCAGCTGCAACCCCCAAAAGTACCAGCAAACCCCGACCGATCTGGCCAATACGCTCTCCTTCAACCGCAACACTCGCGCGCGAGACGCGCTGCAGCACTGCCTTCATCGCATTCGGCCGGTCCCCGCCCGTTTGCGATCATTTTCCGTGAGATGCACCTTCCGAATGCGAATGGCAACCGGTGTGACTTCCACGAGTTCGTCGGCATCTATGAATTCCAGCGCCTGCTCGAGCGTATGGCGAACTGGTGTGTCCAGCAGGATGTTGTCATCCTTGCCGGAAGCTCGCATGTTCGTGAGCTTCTTTTCCTTGATCGGATTCACGGTGAGATCAGTGTCACGGCTGTACAACCCGACGACCATGCCCTCATACACCGGATCATTTGGTGCAACCATCAGACGCCCGCGCTCCTGCAGGTTGAAGAGTGCAAAACCAACCGCCTTGCCATTGGCGTTGGAGATCATCACACCGTTCTTGCGCTGACCGATCTCGTATTTCAGTTTTGGCCCGTATCCGGCAGCGCCGAATGACATCACACCGGTACCGGATGTCATGCTCAGAAACAGCGGGCGAAACCCCATCAGCGCACGGGTTGCCAATCGGTAGACCAGGCGCATGCGGCCTTTGTTGTCAGACTGCATGGTCGTGAGTTCACCACGTCGGTCGCCCAGCGCTTCCATGACCTTGCCCTGATGGGCTTCTTCGACATCAAGCGTCAGCAACTCATAAGGTTCCCGGATCTCCCCGTCGATCTCCTTGTCGATGACTTCGGGGCGCGAGACCGCAAACTCGTAACCTTCCCTGCGCATGGTTTCGATCAGCACAGAAAGGTGCAGCTCGCCTCGACCAGAAACTCGAAAACGATCCGGGTCTTCGGTATCCACCACGCTCAGGGCGACGTTGTAGGACGCCTCGCGAAACAGCCGCTCTCGAATCTGCCGGCTGGTCAGGAATTTTCCCTCCAACCCTGCAAAGGGCGAAGTGTTCACGCAGAAAAGCATCGTCAGAGTCGGTTCATCCACACTGAGTGGCGGCAGTGCTTCCGGTGTGTCCGGTGCACAGAGGGTGTCCGAGATGGCTATGTCATCCACCCCGGTGACATACACGATATCGCCTGCCAGCGCTTCATCACGAGGTTCACGGGCAAGACCACGACTGCAAAGTACGTCCAGTATTCGCGCGCGCCGCGACTTGCCATGTCGATCAATGGCAATGATCGGCATGTTGCGTTTGACCCTGCCCCGTTTGATCCGACCGATTCCGATCACGCCTACATAGCTCGAGTAATCGAGGGACGAAATCTGCAATTGCAGGGGTTCATCAAAATCCCCCGCCGGTGGTGGTACCGCTTCAAGGATCAGATCCAGCAGGGGCGACATATCCGGCGCCAGATTGTCCGCATCCATGCCCGCAACGCCCAACAGTGCGGATGTATAAATGATCGGGAAATCAAGCTGGATGTCGTTCGCCCCGAGGTTGTCAAAAAGATCGAAGACCTGATCCACGACCCGATGAGGGTCCGCTCCGGGACGATCGACCTTGTTAACGACCAGGATTGGATTCAATCCGGCCGCAAAGGCTTTCTGGGTCACAAAGCGCGTCTGCGGCATCGGTCCATCGACGGCGTCCACCAGCAACAAGACCGAATCCACCATCGAGAGCACACGCTCGACTTCACCACCAAAGTCGGCATGACCGGGTGTATCGACGATGTTGATGATATGGTCCTTGTATTCGATGGCAGTGTTTTTCGCGAGAATCGTGATGCCACGCTCCCGCTCCAGATCGTTACTGTCCATCACGCGCTCACCAGCACCGCTGCTAACGGTTCCGGTCTGTTGAAGCAGGCGATCCACCAGAGTGGTCTTGCCATGATCGACGTGCGCGATGATGGCTACATTGCGAAGGATATGATTGGTCACTAGACTTCCGCGCCTTTCGGGCGCTAAACAACTTGTTGAACGGCGGGGTTATGGGTCGACCGCAAGTGGGGTTGCCAATGGGTCTGCCAAAAAATGGAGCGCGATTATGGCCGAACAGCGTCGCGCTGTCGCGCTGATTTCTGGTGGTCTGGATTCGATGCTGGCTGCCCGGGTGGTATTGGACCAGGGCATCCACGTGGAAGGAGTGAATTTCTTCACGGGATTCTGTGTGGAGGGCCACACCCATGCCATCCGCGAGCCGCGGGGCACGCGGCCGAAGCGGAACAACGCGCTCTGGGTAGCGGAACAGCTTGGCATCAAACTGCACATCATTGACGTCATCGAGGAATACAAGGATGTGCTGCTCAACCCCAGACACGGATACGGCGCAAACCTGAACCCCTGCCTCGATTGCAAGATTTTCATGGTCCGCAAGGCCAGGGAACTGTTCATCGAGAGCAGTTTCATGAGCGATCATGGCTTTGACTTCATCGTAACCGGTGAGGTGGTTGGGCAGCGGCCGATGAGCCAGCGCAAACAGACCATGCCCATGATCGCCCGGGACTCTGGCGCGACGGATCGTTTGCTGCGGCCGCTGAGTGCCAGAAACCTGCCGGAAACTATGCCCGAGCGGGAAGGCTGGGTGAACCGTGGGCACCTCTTCGGCTTCTCCGGCCGGGATCGCAAACCGCAGATTGCGCTGGCTCGAAAACTTGGTTTCGACGACTGGGCCCAGCCTGCGGGGGGTTGTTGTTTCCTCACGGACCAGAACTATTCGAAAAAGCTCGTTGATCTGTGGCTCGCACGGGGTGAACGGTCCTACGAACTCGACGACATCATGCTGCTCAAGGTTGGCCGGCATCTGCGCCCGGCACCTCATTACAAGCTGATCATTGGTCGCGAGGAGGGAGAAAACGAGTATCTCCGCGGATATCAGTACTGCATGACCAGTATCGAGCCAATCAGCCATATGGGACCGATGTGTCTGATTGACGGCAAACCGACGCCCGCTGACCTCGCTGTTGCAGCCAGAGTGGTTGCACGGTACAGCCAGGGTCGCACCGATGAATTGGTGCGCCTGGAAGTCAGGCGTCCGGATGGCTCAGGCGAGGTTGTAACAGCGGTCCCGCTGCCTGTCGAAGATCTTCCGTCCGACTGGCATGTATGAAGTCGCCTGACGGGGACCAGGCAATTCAGCACATGCTGGATGTGAAGGGATTGCTCTGTCCGCTGCCTGTAATCAGGACCCAGGATCGGATACGGACCCTGCAGACAGGCGATCTGCTGCTCGTCCTGGCCACTGATCCCGGAACCATGCATGACATTCCGTCGTGGTGTCGGATTCACGGTCACGATCTGGTCGCAAGCGTCCGGGACGGTAGGCTATGCAGCTTCACCATCCGGGTGCAGAAAACGGCCATCGCACCCAAATAGAGCGCTCATTCCCTGGAATGCCCCGAATTGGAGCATATACCCTCGGAATATGGATAATACCGTGCCGGTTTGGTCTCTCCCTGCCATGGCATGTTCGTTGCTTGAATTCCCGGGATTGTCATGGAGAAGCTCTGGGAGCGCCTTGCGTACATTCGGGACGACGCGTCGTGCTCGACTGGACGCTTCCGAGACTGGAATCGGGCCACAACGGCCGTGAAGGGGTACAAGGCCAGCACACAATTCGAACTGGTCACACATCAGCTAGTCACAAGGTAAAAGTAATGTCAGACAACACTCTGAAAATGATTTCCGACCACGACGTGAAATGGGTAGACCTTCGTTTCACCGATCCGCGGGGCAAGGAACAGCACACTACGGTGCCAGCAAAAAAAGTCACCAAGGACACCTTCACCGAAGGCGTCATGTTTGACGGATCGTCGATCGCTGGCTGGAAGGCCATCATCGAGTCCGCCATGATTCTGATGCCCGACGACTGCACGTCCGTAATGGACCCCTTCCGTGACGATGCAACCCTGATACTGCGTTGCGACATCATTGAACCCGGCACGATGCAGCCGTATGAACGCGATCCGCGTTCGGTCGGCAAGAAGGCTGAAGCCTATCTCGCTTCAACCGGCATCGGTGATACGGCGTATTTTGGACCGGAGCTGGAATTTTTTGTCTTCGACGACGTACGGTTTCATGTGGGCATGGGATCCAGTGGATTTACGATCAACGCCGAAGAAGCTGCATGGTCTTCAGGTCTGGAGTTCGAAGGTGGCAACCTTGGCCACCGTCCGCGCGTAAAGGGCGGTTACTTCCCGGTTCCACCCGTGGATTCCGGCGCAGATCTTCGTTCTGCGATGTGCAATGCGCTTGAGTCGATGGGAATCGAAGTAGAAGTTCATCACCATGAAGTGGCTACCGCCGGCCAGAACGAAATCGGCACACGTTTTAACACGCTGGTGAAAAAGGCCGACGAAACACAGATCTACAAGTACTGCGTTCACAACGTCGCAGACGCGTATGGGAAAACCGTGACCTTCATGCCCAAGCCACTGTTCGGTGACAACGGCAGCGGCATGCACGTTCATCAATCGATCGCCAAGGGCAAAACCAACGTCTTTTATGGCGATGTGTATGCTGGCTTGTCGGAAACTGCGCTTTTCTACATTGGTGGAATCATCAAGCACGCGAAGTCGCTCAATGCATTCACCAACCCGTCCACCAATTCGTACAAGCGTCTGGTCCCGGGTTACGAAGCTCCTGTTTTGCTGGCCTATTCGGCTCGCAACCGTTCAGCATCCATTCGTGTGCCCTATATCCAGGGCGGCAATCCGCGTGCGTACCGCATCGAAGTCAGGTTCCCGGATAGCACAGCAAATCCCTACTTCGCCTTTGCTTCCATGCTCATGGCCGGAATTGATGGCATCAAGAACAAGATCCACCCTGGCGACAGTTTCGACAAGGACCTCTACGATCTGCCGGCTGAAGAACTCAAGAATGTGCCGACAGTCTGCGGCGCACTGGATGAAGCCCTCGATTCTCTCGACAAGGATCGTGCATACCTCACTGCCGGCGGTGTCTTCTCCGATGCCTTGATCGATTCTTACATCGCACTCAAGCGTCAGGATGTCGATCGCCTGCGCATGACTCCGCATCCGGTCGAATTCGACATGTACTACAGCGTCTGATCCCAGCTGCTTCAGCCCCTGGCGTCTCGCGGCACCAGGGGCTTTTTTTTACCTGCAAAAAGTCCACTATCTCAGGCTGTAGTCTGACTGGTGCCGACCGTTGAAACACTCATCCCTCATCTTTGCTGTCGCTCTGCTGCTGCCGGGCCTGGCTCCTGCCGAGAGCAAGATCTACAAGAGTACCGATGCCAACGGAAACGTCGTTTACACGGATGTGCCTCCGGCAAAAAAGGAAGGCAAGGTGGATCAGGAGGCCATCGTGCTGAAGGAAACCAATACCTGGGAGGCACCAGGTACGGACAAGACGGCCAGCCGCACCCCCTGGATCGTTGAAGATAACGGAGATGAAGATCCTCCGGCGTTCGTGCCTTACGAAACCCTGGCGATCGTGGACCCGGCCAATGATGTTGCACTTCGCGAAAACAGCGGCCAGCTCAAGGTCTCGGTCAGTCTGCTTCCACCGCTTGCCGACGAACACCAACTGCGATTGCTGATGGATGGCAAAGCAGTCGGTCAAACATCGGGGACGGTCTTTTCGATCGAAAATGTTGATCGAGGGACGCATAGCCTGCTCATCGAGATCGTCAACGAAGCGGGTGAAAGTCTGCAGCAGTCGCCTGTCACAACGTTCCACCTGCAGCGCCATCACCTGCCCCGGCCGAGGCCAAAACCATCAAGTTGAACGGGCAATCGCCGGCTTGCGCCCAGAATCGACAGGCACTAATTTGGTGCGCATTTGATCCTGCCGTGAAAGGATTAGTGCACCTGGTTCGGTTCTTGCTTGATATCGCCCATGACTGAAGTTATCGCTTTGTTACCTCCGCATACGAGCGCCGCCAACATCGTCGACAATCAGCGGACCGGGATCGTGGTCGTCGATGAACTGCTGAATGTGGCCTACCTCAACCCGGCCGCGGAAAATCTTCTGACACGTTCCAGGGAACAGACCATCGGTCTACCCGTTGGGGAACTGCTGCAGGCGGACGACAACATCGTCCAGACCCTCAATCGGGCGCTCATCGATTTTCAATCGGTGACCGTGCGCAAACTGCAAATCACACTGGCGGATCGAAGTCGCCTGGTCATGGACGTCAGCGCGACCCCGCTACCTGAAAGAAGCGCGTTGCTGCTTGAGTTGCAGCCGCTGGATGCACAGCTGCGTTTCAGCCGGGACGACCAACTGGCCAGTCAGCAGGAAACGTCTCTGCAACTGATCCGGGGTCTTGCTCATGAAGTCAAGAATCCCCTGGGAGGGATTCGTGGCGCGGCTCAACTGCTTGAGCGGGAGTTGCCTTCCGAACAGCTGCGGGAGTACACAGCCATCATCCTCGGCGAGGTCGATCGGCTGAGAAGTCTTGTCGATCGCATGATGCGTCTGCGCTCCACCCCGCGCTTTCAGGAGTGCAATGTCCACGAAGTGCTGGAGCGCGTTCTGGCGCTGGCCGGTGCCGAGTTCACCAGGATCACGATGGTCCGAGACTATGACCCCAGCCTGCCCCTGCTGATTGCCGATCGCGACCAGCTGCTGCAGGCATTCCTCAACGTCGTGCGCAATGCTTGTCAGGCATTGCCGGGCACTGTGCATCCGACTGTCAGTATTCGTACCCGAATCGCTCGCCAGGTGACGGTCGGTCGCTATCGGCATCGGAGTGCCATCCGGATCGACATCGAAGACAACGGACCAGGCGTAAATCCAGAGCTCGCCGATCGAATATTCTTCCCCATGATCAGCGGCAGGCCGGAGGGGACTGGCCTGGGTCTTGCATTGACTCAGACCATCATCACGGATCACAGCGGAATCATCGAATGCACAAGCAGGCCTGGCCAGACCCTGTTCACGATTCAGCTGCCAACGTCGCAACCGCAAGCTTCCCGTCCAGTCGTGGACTTATCTTGAGCGGTAGAGTCTGGGTCGTCGACGATGACCGATCCATTCGCTGGGTGTTGGAGAAGGCGCTCGATCAGGCAGGGATTCCCGTCACACTTTTTGCGTCTGCAGAGGATGCTCTGGAAGCGATGGCGAACGAATCGCCAACCGTCGTGCTTACCGATATCCGGATGCCGGGCATGGATGGCCTCAGCTTTGTCAAAGTCATTCAGGAACGTGACCCCAAGATACCGATCGTGGTCATGACCGCGCACTCGGATCTCGAAAGCGCAGTACAGAGTTATCAACACGGCGCATTCGAATATCTGGCCAAACCTTTTGATGTCGATGAGGCCGTCGCCGTGTTGACCCGCGCCATCGCACATGCGGAGGCAACTCGCGCGCAGACGTCGACAACGGACGACGGTCATGGCGAATCAAGAACCGAGATCATCGGTCAAGCCCCGGCGATGCAGGATGTGTTCAGGGCCATCGGCCGTCTCGCAGCATCCAACGTGACTGTACTGATCAATGGTGCTTCAGGCACCGGCAAGGAACTGGTTGCACGTGCGTTGCACGAACACAGCCCACGTGCAGCTTCCACGTTTGTTGCACTCAACATGGCGGCTATTCCAAGCGAATTGATCGAAAGCGAACTGTTCGGGCACGAAAAGGGTGCGTTCAGTGGCGCAGTTGCTCGGCGCATCGGCAGGTTCGAACAAGCACACGGGGGCACCCTGTTTCTTGATGAAATTGGCGACATGCCGGCCTCGGCGCAAACGCGACTGCTCAGGGTACTGTCTGCAGGCGAGTTCTTTCGTGTCGGTGGCCACTCGCCCGTCCGCACCGATGTTCGCATCGTCGCTGCGACACACCAGAACCTTCAGGAACTGGTCAAGGACGGCCGATTCCGCGAAGACCTCTTTCACCGATTGAATGTCATCCGTATCCACCTTCCGACCCTGGCGGAGCGACGGGCTGACGTTCCCTTGCTGGCGAGACATTTCCTGCAGACAGCGGCCCAGGAACTGAATGTAGAGTGCAAACGACTATCCACTGGTGCGCAGGAACTGCTCATGAACCTGCCATGGCCTGGCAACGTCCGCCAGCTGGAAAATACCTGTCGCTGGCTGACCGTGATGGCACCAGGGCAGGAAGTTCAGGCCGCCGACTTTCCGCAGGATCTTGTACCGTCGACACGGGATCCCCAGGTCACAACAGATCGCAGCTGGGATGAAGCACTTTCAGCATGGGCCACGAATACCCTGCAAAGTGCACCGGATGCACGGTTGCTCGATATCGCTACACCAATATTCGAACGGACGGTCATTCTTGCGGCCCTGGCGAAGACTGGTGGGCGAAAGAAGGACGCGGCAATTCTCCTGGGCTGGGGTCGAAACACCCTTACCCGGAAAATGCAGGAACTTGGCATGCCTGACTAATCGGCCTTGTTCAACGTCGTACTTTTCGAACCGGAAATTCCTCCGAATACCGGCAACATCATTCGCCTGTGTGCAAACACCGGTACTCACCTGCACCTGATCAGGCCACTTGGATTCGAATGGTCCGATCGTAGACTGAAACGGGCGGGGCTCGACTATCATGAGTGGGCCAGAGTCACCATCCATGAAACGCTAACGGATTATCTGAGTGGTCGGACCCTCGACCGCATCTTCGCATTCACGACCAAGGGAACATGCGATCACCACGCCACCCGATACCTGCCTGATGACACGCTGATGTTCGGTCCAGAAAGCCGCGGACTCCCTGACAATGTACTGAGCCTCGTTACACCGGCACAACAGCTGCGAATTCCGATGCAGCCTGCGTCAAGGAGCCTCAATCTCTCCAACGCCGTCGCCGTTGCAGTGTACGAAGCCTGGAGACAACATCACTTCGCCAGTCCCGAATCCTGAATCAGTGTTTGACTGCGTCGGGAGCGCTCTTCGTCTGCTCGCCGGCATCGATCTGGGCTTTTTTCTGGGCCACGGCCTGTCGATACAGGGCTTCAAAGTTCACCGGTGCCAGATGCAATGGCGGAAAACCGCCTCGCACAACCAGTGCATCAACGGATTCGCGAAGGTAGGGAAACAAGGTGGTGGGACAGATCGTGCCCAGCGCTCTCTGCAGCACTTCTCCCGCAATTCCCTGAACATGGAAGAGTCCGGCTTGCTGGGTTTCAACAATGTACGCCGTTTTGCCATTCGCCCGCTTGGCCCGCACTGTCGTACTCAATATCACTTCGAACAATCCATTGGGGCCGCTATGGGTACGCGTCCCGATATCCACGTTGAGCTCTGGCTTCCACTCTTCACCAAATACTTCAGGGGTGCCAGGGGACTCGAACGAAGCATCCTTGAGATAAATCCGCTCCAGGCGAATCTGACCTGAAGCGGACGTCGAAACCGTGTCTGAATTCTGCTCGCTCATGCTCGCACTACCGGCAGATTCTGATTCCGCCACTCCATGAAACCCCCGGTCAACCGGCTGACATTGGCAAAACCCTTCTTGCGAAGAATCGTGCCTGCAGTACCGGCGTGCTGTCCCATTCGACAGATCAGTACAAGTGGTCTCTCCTTGTATCGCGCCAATTCGTCCACGCGTGTCTCCAGGGCCGAATAGGGGACGTTCAGGGAGCCGACCAGATGCCCCTGGTCGAATTCTTTCTTGTCACGCAAATCGACTACCACGGCTTCCTCGCGGTTCACCATATCGACCAGCTTCTGCGTAGTGATCCCTGTGCCACCGCGGTTCATCTCGTTGCGAATGAACAGGACCAGCAGAATCGCAAAGCTGCCAGCGAGCATGGGATGATTGCCTAAGAACGTGAAGAACTGTTCCATGGAATGCCGAAGTCGGAAAAAGGCGGCGATTATAACGACTGACGGGCAACTGACACCCCGGGAATTTCAGATGGACCCATTTGTGCGGCGTCACCACCAACCTGCAACCATCATCCAGGAACCAGCTTGAGAACGACCTATACACTTTTTGGCGGTGAACTGAGCCTGTTCACCCGGAAGCTGGAAGCGGCGCTGAAATTCGCGGCGTTACCGTTTGATTTTGTTCCCAAGGACCGCGCCAACCGCGAACATCTGGAACTACGGTCGGGAACCCATCAGGTGCCGGTCCTCCAGACGCCAGAGAACTGGATGCTCGCAGATACGACACCGATCATCGACCTGCTTGACTCGCGTGCGCCAACCCGGCGACTTTTTCCCGAAGGAGCGATGGGAGTACTGGTTCATGTGCTGGAGGAGTATTTCGACGAGTGGATCGCCCGGACGATGGTTCACTACCGTTGGCACTACCCGCAAAGCGCCCGGTTTGCGGCGAACAGAATGGCCAACGGCGACCAGGCGGCAGTCGATCGAATGCTCGATTGGGGACCGCGTGCCAGCAGGGCCACCGGTACGGATTCACCGGTTCAACAGCTTGCTGCCGAAGCCGAATACAGCCGGATGCTGGTAGCCGCCGAGGCGCAATTGAGAAAAACCGACTTTCTGCTGGGCAACCGGCCAACCGCCCTCGATTGCATCGTGCTGGGCGGTCTGCGGGCACATATCAACATGGATCCGGATCCGCAACGAGTGGTCGCCGGTTTCCCGACCGTACTCGAATGGTGCGAACGTCGGGCAGATACATGGGATGGCCAGGGCAGGCTCGGGCCAATCCACGATTTGACCGCCTTCGCTCGGCACACGCTCGGTGAAATGGGAACTACCTACGTACCCTACATGCAGGCCATGAGATCTGCTCTGAATACCGGGACCAAGGTGTGTCAGGCAGAAATCTACGGTGAGACCGTGGGTTACCTCACGAGGGGTTATCCGGAGACATCAAGGCGGATGGTTGTGAAGCGGTTGATTCAACTTCCCGAAGTGGCCCGCAAGGAAGCCGATGCGCTGCTCAAGCAATGGCATCTGAGTGAGATATTTTCCAGCGATTGAATGGACTCAGGCGCGCTGTGAGACGCCTGTCGGGCTGAGATTCGAGTCCATGGTGTAGAATTAGACCAGTCATGCGCGCAGTCGATGCGAATGCGCCGACGCGTGTCAGTACAGGCTCCAATTTCGGCTTCCAGGACGGATCCGGAAAACGGACCACGGAGTCGCCACCGGATGGGGTTGACTGCCTGCAAGGCAGACCCTTGGCTGACAGCTGACACCGGATCTGTCCATAACATGCTTGGGTTCAACGATGCACAAGGCCACTCTTCTCGTCATCCTCGATGGTTTCGGGCACAAACAACCCGGGCCAGACAACGCAATCAGTCAGGCCAATACCCCTAACCTGGACAGGCTTCTTCAGGAATATCCACACACCGTGATTTCAGGCAGTGGACTGGATGTGGGATTACCCGATGGTCAGATGGGCAACTCCGAAGTGGGCCATATGCACCTTGGCGCAGGACGGGTTGTCTATCAGGACTTCACGAAGATCAATCGCGCGGTTGAACAGAACGAACTCGCTTGCAATAGCGCTTTCGTCAATGCGTTCAGCAAGTTGCGCAAGACTGGCGGCGTACTGCACGTGATGGGGTTGTTGTCATCCGGTGGTGTACACAGCCATGAGGAGCAGATTTTTGCTGCGATCCGAATTGCCCGGGAGGCTGGAGTCAAACAGGTCTGTCTGCACGCTTTTCTGGACGGTCGCGACACGCCACCAAAGAGTGCAATGAAATCGCTCCAGGCGGCCCAGGAACTGTTTGCGCAGATCGGCGGGGGAGCCGTCGCCAGTATCTGTGGGCGATACTTTGCGATGGACCGGGACCAGCGATGGGATCGACAGGAGCGAGCGTACAACCTTCTGGTTCGTGGCGAGGCGCCATTCCACGCCATCAGTTGCACCGACGGGCTTGAACAGGCATACGCTCGGGGTGAAACCGATGAGTTTGTACAACCAACGGCGATTCACGCAGCCGGATCTCTACCAGTGCGAATCAGTGACGGGGATGCGGTGCTGTTCATGAACTTTCGTGCCGACCGCGCCCGACAACTCACCCGCGCCATGACCGACCCGTCGTTCACCGGTTTCCAGCGTCGCAGTACAGTGGCCCTGTGCGATTTTGTGATGTTGACCCGCTATGCGGACGACATTGGTGCATCCTGCGCATTCGACACGCCAGTGCTTCGCAATACGCTGGGTGAGTACATCTCCCGCCTCCACAAACGCCAATTGCGAGTCGCGGAAACAGAGAAGTATGCGCACGTGACCTTTTTCTTTTCAGGAGGAAGGGAAGAGCCGTTTGCGGGAGAAGACCGCATCCTGGTGCAGTCTCCGAAGGTCGCGACCTACGATCTGCAACCTGAAATGAGCGCCGCTGCTGTCACTGACGCGCTCGTCAAAGCCATCAGGGACGGATCCTACGATGTCATCATCTGCAACTACGCCAACGGCGATATGGTTGGGCACACTGGAATACTCTCGGCCGCTGTACTGGCTGTTGAGACACTGGATGAGTGTCTCGGGCGACTGATGCAGGCCACCGAGCAGGTCGGTGGCCAGATGCTGGTTACGGCCGACCACGGAAATTGCGAACAAATGCTGGATCACGAGACAGGCCAGCCGCATACCGCACATACCAGCGAGCTGGTCCCACTGATTTACTTCGGTCCGCAGTCACTGACCATGCATCAGGGAGGATCCCTGCAGGACGTCGCTCCGACGCTGCTCAATCTGATGGGACTGGACGCACCCGAAGAGATGACCGGCCAATCGCTGGTTGAGTTCCGCGCCAAGCGCAGCGCCTGATTGCCATGCCGTCATGCCGCTCGCCGGGAGCATGGCTGAAGGGCTTGATCGCCGGACTGCTTCTCGTGCTGGGATCGTTGAGTTCAGTGACTGCTCTGGCAGCTGCTGCCAATGATCAGGAACAGGCCAACAAGGCACTCAAGGTCATTGTCAATGAACTGAACCAGCTCGATCGCTGGTTGAATGACGCCGAGCGGAAACAATCCAGTCTGCAAAAAGAACTGGCTGGTCATGACCAGCGGGTGGCAGAGGTATCACGCGCATTGTCTTCGACCGATCAGAAACTGCGAGATGGTGAACAGGCAGTGGCAAGCCTTCAGTCCGAACGGGCCAGTCTGCAGCGACAAAAGGAAGTCCAGGCCAGTCGGATATCCCACCACATCAACGCGGCCTATCGCCTCCAGCGTCAGGATGTTGTCCGGGCAATGCTGAATGATGAGGCACCTGCAGACATGAATCGAATGTTGAGATACCACCGCTACTTCAGCGACGCCCGCATGGAATCTGTCCGGGCTTTCCAAACCACGCTGTACGCGATCTCCGGGAACGAACAGAGATTGAACGAAGAGCGGAGCACGCTGGAACAACTTCGTCAGGAATTGCTTGGCAAACAGACCGACCTCGAGTCACGTCGTCAGGAACGCACAGGAGTGATTCAGAAACTCGCAAGAGATGTTGCAGACAAGAGCGCGCGCCAGAAACAACTGAGCACCGACCGGAAGCGTCTGGAACGACTGCTTGCAGAGTTGGCACGCCGGACACAGGAGCAGACCAACACGGATTTTCGCACTCGACGGGGAAGCCTGCCCCTGCCCGTGGCAGGGAATCCCGTGTTCCGCTACGGCGCACCTCGAGCCGATGGGCGATTGCGTTGGGAGGGTATGGTTTACCGTGCTGGCAAAAGTACACCGGTGCACGCCGTTCACCGCGGGACAGTTGTGTTCGCGAACTGGCTGCGCGGATTCGGGATGCTCGCCATTGTCGATCACGGCGGCGGTTTCCTGACCTTGTATGGCTACGTGGATGGTCTCAACAAAAGTGAAGGCGATGTGGTTGAAAGCGGTGAAGTCATTGCGTACGCAGGACAAAGCGGCGGACAGCCATTTGACGGCGTCTATTTCGAAATCCGCCATCGAGGCATTGCAATCGATCCTCGTCCCTGGTTACGCAAGTAGTGCCCCGCCCAGTCGTGCTGCTGGCCGCAACCTTGTGCATGGCAACGGGTGTTCTTCTTGGTGTGCTACTTCAGCAAACGTGGCCACTGGTGCCGGGCAAGGAACACTCCGTACTGCTGGATCGAACGATCCACTACGTGGAAACCCACTACGTCGAGGAAGTGACGATTGAGCATCTGGTCGATGGTGCGTTGACCGGCATGTTTGAAAGCCTGGATGCTCACTCTCGCTATCTGGATGTGGATGCCATGCGGGAAATCGAGTCGGAGGCGCGTGGTCACTATGGTGGCGTGGGTCTCGAAGTTTCACTGGTGGACGGATATTTTACGGTGATTCGTACTCTGCCTGGCTCACCTGCCGAGAGTGCTGGAATCGAGCCAGGAGATCGCCTGACCGCAGTGGAGGGGGAGCCGCTGCGAGGCAAGCGCATCGGCGATGTCATCCAGATGTTGAGAGGGACAGCGGAATCAGACGTGGCCCTTGACATTCGGCGAGGAGAACAACTGCGCAATGTACGGCTGCGCAGACAGCAGATCGACCTGATTTCGGTCGAAGGCGATGAAGTTGAACCTGGCACCGGCGTCATTCGCATCTCCCTGTTTACTGACAAAACATCCGACGCGGTCACCAGAATGCTGGCCAGCATGGGCGACAAAGCCCCTCTGCGGGCTTTGATCCTGGATTTGCGAAACAATCCAGGGGGCTTGTTGACGTCCGCAGTCGACGTCGCGGATCTCTTCCTCGCTCAGGGCCTGATCGTACGCACAGAGGGGCGCGCGCCGGAAAGCTCAACCAGCTACGAAGCGACCATTGGCGACATCGCACACGACCTGCCATTGGCCATTCTTGTGGATGGCGCCACGGCATCAGCCGCAGAAGTAGTCACCGGCGCCCTGCAGGACGCCGGACGCGCCATCATCATCGGCTCCCGGACCTACGGCAAAGGCTCCGTACAGACGCTGTTCGGTATCGAAGGCACAAAGGGCATCAAGTTGACTACTGCCCGGTACTTCACACCTGCTGGCACAATGATCGACGGCAAAGGCATCGAACCTGATGTCAAGTGGACGGGTGACTATGAATCACTGCCCACGTTTGCCGCCGGCATTCTGCATGAATCCGCTTCTTTGCAGTGAACGTTTGTCGACTTCCCTGTATTCATGCCGGAGTTTTGGCCGAATCGAAGCCCGCCATGCGTTGCCAGGAATGGCAACAGGCATGATCACCACCAAACGCCTCTCTGGTACGCTTGGAGACTGACAGACGGGCAAGCCGGAACCCGTTACATGCCCATGCCAGACAACCCGGCTGCAATCAACGAACCGTACAGTTCACCATGACAGACCAGTACACACGAACCATCGCCATATCCGAACTTGCCGAGAACAGCAGCCAATGCATGGATGTCAACGGTATCAATGTCCTGCTGTGCCGGTCAGGTGGAGAGTACTTTGCCGTTCGCAATCTGTGTACTCATGCAGATTCACCGCTTGACGGGGGACGCATTCGTAATCGAATGGTCTCGTGCCCGCTGCATGGCATGCGGTATGAACTGGCAACCGGCAAGCCATTTGGACAGCTGACTCGCATACCGCTCGGAACCTACCCTGTACGGATCGTTGACGGCTACCTGGAAGTCGCGGTCAGCTGATAGGCTCGCACCTCAGGATCATTCAACGTCGGAGGCATTCATGATCAGGGGTATCCACCACGTCGCCATTTCGACCCCCAATCTCGAGCGGATCGTTGCGTTTTATCGGGACATCATCGGGGCGGAAGTCGTCTATGAGGGCGGCTGGCAACGTGGATCAGATGTCATCGACGGCATAGTCGGTCTGAAGAATTCGGAAGCAAGGCAGGCGATGCTCAAACTGGGAAACGCCTATCTCGAGTTCTTCGAGTACGTTTCCCCTGCAGGTGCTCCAAAAAAACCCGACTACGGGGTCAACGATCACGGGTACACCCATTTTGCGCTGGACGTGCAGGACATCGACGCAGAATACGAACGGCTTTCTCGTGGCGGCATGACTTTCAATTGTCCTCCTCCGAACTTTCCGGGCGGCGCCATTCGCGCGACCTACGGCCGTGATCCCGATGGTAACGTCATCGAAATTCAGGAGATCCGGGACCCGGGTCATGGCTTCGCGCTCGAAAGAACCAAAACCCTTCTCTGATGGCAGGTCGGATCGCGAACCAGATGGCTGGCATTCAACCGGGTCAGCACTTATGCTCTTTTCCTGCCTGCCACTCGATTGGCTCGCATATAACAAAAAATACCATCCAGCCACGATGCCGGATGGAACAGCAGGACTGGGGGAAGCATCCTGTTCACCATGCCCATCAGGCGCATATTTTCATTTGCCTGTTTTATGTTTTTTTCGCTTACCAGCAATGCGGCTGAACTGGCGATCGTCATCGATGATCTTGGCTATCACGCTGATCGTGCCGAACGCATTCTGCATTTACCCGGGCCACTGACACTGGCTGTCCTGCCAAATACGCCGGGCGCGGTGGAGATCGCTCGGCGGGCACCCGGTTTTCGCAAAGAGGTCATCCTGCATCAACCCATGGAGGCCACTCCCTCCCGCTGGGCATTGCGGGAACCAGGCACCCTGATGGCCTCGATGAGTGCCCGTGAATTTGATCGAACCTTCGAAGCCGCACTCGATCGTTTGCCGAACCTGGCAGGAGTGAGCAATCACACAGGCAGTTTGTTGACCAGTTCACCGGCCGCAATGCAGCGTCTGATGGCCATTGTGAAAAAGAGGAACCTGTATTTCCTGGACAGCCGTACGACAGCTGCCACTGTCGCGCTGGATGTTGCTGTAGCCAACCTGGTACCTGCAACGCGACGTGATGTGTTTCTGGACAACGTCGTCTCGCTCGATGCAATTCACAGCGCATTCACGGAGGCGATTGCAACCGCACGGAAAAACGGCAAGGCGATTGTGATCGGTCATCCCTATGAGGCGACCATCCGCTACCTTGAACATGTGCTCTACGCGTTACCAGCAGACGTCACCCTGGTTTCGGCAGGCTCCCTCGCGTACTCCAGCTATCCAGCAACTGCTGTCCCGCAGCAAGTTGCAATGTTCCAGCATAGAGCGCCCGCCCAGTAATCACTCCAGCCAGACTCGTGCTTCCCGAGTTTGCCATCGCGCGACAGAGCCGATCCAGATCCGCCAGCTGGTGGACACCGCCCGAAGCAATCACCGGAAGGGGTGTACCTTGCGCCAGAGCCAGGGTTGCCTCGATGTTCACACCCTCCAGCATTCCGTCCCTGTCGATATCGGTGTAAACGATCCCCGCCAGCGAAAGGTGTTCTACGGTCCGCGCAAAATCCGCCGCCAGAACATCCGTCGTTCGGTCCCACCCCGCCGTGGCCAGCCTCCCGGCGCGAGCATCCAGACCAAGCAGAATCTGATCTGGAAACCGTGCGGCCAGGGCTTCAAGAAAAGCGGGCTCTTCAATGGCCCGGGTGCCAACGATCAACCGGGCCACACCAGCGTTGAAGTAGGCGGTGGCAATCTCCAGGGTGCGAATTCCACCCCCTAGCTGTACCGGCACCCCGGGAATCGCCGCGACCATTCGGGCTACGAGTTCACGATTGCGCGGTTGTCCGGCGAAGGCACCATCAAGATCGACAATATGCAACCTGCGTGCTCCCTGATCTGCCCAGGTTCGAGCCGTAGCGACAGGGTCGTCGGAAAAGATGGTGGCGTCAGCCATCCGCCCCTGACGCAGGCGGACACACTGACCTTCCTTCAGATCGATGGCTGGAATCAAATCCATGGTTGCGCCTACAAGGAACCTTTGGTCGAGGGGATGACGCCGCCCATCTTCGGGTCTGGAGCAGCCGCCATCCGCAACGCTCGGCCAAACGCCTTGAACAGGGTTTCTGCCTGGTGATGCGCGTTGTCCCCACGCAGATTGTCCAGATGCACGGTCGCTTGTGCATGATTGACAAATCCCTGGAAAAATTCCCGCAGGAGATCCACATCAAAATCGCCGATCCGCGCCCGGGTGTAATTCACGTGGTAAAACAGCCCAGGGCGTCCGGACAGGTCGATCACCGCCCTGGAGATCGCTTCATCCAGTGGGACATACGCGTGCCCATAACGAAACAGCCCGACCTTGTTACCTGCTGCCTGGGCAAAAGCCTGGCCCAGGACAATGCCGACATCTTCCACCGTATGGTGTGCATCAACTTCAAGATCACCGTCGGCCTTGAGTTCCAGATCGAGTGACCCATGCCGGGCCACCTGCGCCAGCATGTGATCAAAAAACGGCAGCCCGGTCGCCAGCTGGTGCGCGCCTGTACCGTCGAGGTCGAGTCGAAGGGAGATCCGCGTTTCCTGTGTGTTACGGGTGACCGCTGCCGTTCGATTGGTCATGCTGGAAGTACTGAAAAAGAAGGCGCGGCAGTATACCTGTTTGCAATTGGAGCATTCGCGTTAACCGATCAACCTTTTGTCTGGTTAAGGCGATCCATCAAGCTGCCATGCGGGAGAAACCGGTTATCGGAATTTGCCTTGATCCAGCTGGCGAGTTCGGCCGTAAAGATTCCTCGTTGCTTGAGCTCGCGAACCAGCGGAACGACTGGCGATTTTGCGCCGGCTTCCCAACCGGGGATCTCTTTCTCACCCTTGGTGAAAAGCCTGATCAGCGCATGCAGATCATCCACAGACAGTGCCGAGGCCGCCTCGGCCCAATCGACACTTCCATGGCGAGCAAAAACGCCAGTGCGCCTGGCCATGTCTGCATCAAGCCCAAAACCGGGTTGTGACATTTGCCCGGCAAGAGCAACAAGCTCCGCGAGGATTTCAGGCGTAATCCTGATCCGCATGGTGGCGGGATCAAAGCTGTCAACGGCCATCTCCGCTGCAGTCCTACTGTCGAGGGGTTGACGCAGACTATACTAGCCCGCACTCGCCCATGCCCTGGGTTCGTTTACAACCTTCGTACAGTCCCGCCCAGACTTTGTGCTGGAATACACATGTTCCTTACGTGACATGACGAAGTTCACAGGTATTTCATGAACGACAGGATCTATCAGGACAGCGACAATCAATGGTACTTCCACGTACGAGGCAATCAGATTGTCGGACCGTTCGCTTCTTTTGAACAAGCTGAAGCCGGACTGCTCAAACACGTCTCTGTCTGCAGGACCAGGACGTCCAACCGCTTTCGTTGGCCGCGGATCATGCTGCCAGGCCGACTGTGGCGTGGAGCTTCCACACCCCAGCGTTAGACCGCGACTGGCTTCGCAGATCAATTCTGCCAGGGGCCAAAGTGAGTAACTGGTTTGCAAACCAGTTGCTGAAATGGTTCGCCACACATGGCCGCAAGCATCTGCCTTGGCAACATCCACGTTCCCCGTATCGGGTCTGGTTGTCGGAAATCATGCTGCAGCAGACCCAGGTACAGACGGTGCTGCCATATTTCGAAAGATTCCTCACTCGATTCCCGGATTTGCAGAGCCTTGCCGAAGCACCGATCGACGAAGTGCTTCATCAGTGGTCCGGCCTCGGTTACTACAGTCGCGCCCGCAATCTGCACAAGGCCGCACAGATCCTGGTACGTGATCACTGCGGACAGTTTCCCAGGGATGTGGCGACGCTTGAACTGTTACCAGGAATTGGCCGCTCCACGGCAGGCGCGATCGCTGCAATGGCCTTCGGTGAACGGGCGGCGATACTCGACGGCAATGTCAGGCGCGTACTCTGCCGATTTCATGCAGAGGCGGGATACCCGGGCGACAGCGCGGTCGCCAGGCGGCTGTGGCAAATCGCCGAGGAACACACACCGGAAGAACAGACGGCTGACTACACCCAAGCCATCATGGACCTGGGCGCTACAGTGTGTACGAGGCGTCGCCCCGCCTGCCCAGAATGTCCACTGTCCGAAAGGTGCGAGGCTCGCATTCAGGAAACGATGGAACTGCTCCCTGCCTCCAGACCGAAACGACCGTTGACCGAGCAGCAGCGCAGCTTTCTGCTTCTGGTCAGGAGAGATGGTGCATGTCTGCTTGAGCGACGACCTCCTGCCGGAATCTGGGGCGGTTTGTGGTCACCGCCCGAGATGCCCGCCAATGTTCTGCACCAAGAGATCGAAACCAGATTCGGGATGGAACTGAGCGAACATGGTGCAATCGAAATCCAGCCGTTTGTCCACACGTTCAGCCATTTCAGGCTGCAGGTGCAACCGCGGGTTCTTGAGGTGACCGACAATACCGCCCATCATGTCGCCGAACATGCAGACCGGATCTGGTACTCGCCTGGTGACAATCAACCCATCGGATTGTCGGCAGTCGCCAGCCGGTTGTTACGCGAACTCAAGGAAAGATGGCAATCGTGACAAGAATGATAACGTGCCGCAAATATGGTATTCCCCTGGAAGGGCTGGAAGTGCCTCCACTGCCCGGCAAACGCGGCGAAACCATCTTCGCCACCATTTCCAAACAGGCCTGGGCGGAATGGCAGGCATTGCAGACAACACTCATCAACGAGAAGCACCTGCGGCTCGTCGAACCAGAAGCACGTCGCTATCTGAACGAACAAATGGAGCGTTTCTTCAACAACGAGGGAACCGACGTTGCCGAGCACTTCGCACCGAAGATCGACTAACCCGATCGTCATGCATTGCCTGAACGTGGCCACGTTCAGTCTTGCGGTTGCAGGCTTGCTGGCCGCCTGTACCACCATGAGTGGCCATCGGCTACCCAAAACCCCTTCTGCCGCACCGATTGATGGCCCCGCAGTCGAGCCACGAACGTACTACGTTGATCCTCAGGTGCAGCAAGGTTCATGCACTACGTACAGCACGTCTCGGCGCACCTGCAATGCCGGCGAAGAGCTTGCTTTCAATGATCTCGAATCAGCAAACACGATGGCACAGGCTGGAGATATCATCGTGCTCCGAGGCGGTCTTTACTCTACCTCGATCAAGCCAGCTGCTTCCGGCACGGCTGCGTCGCCAATCGTTTATCGTAACCAGATGGGTGAAGTTGCAGTCATCACCGTTGCCGACAATCCTGCAATCCAGCTCATCGGCGTTCAGCATGTCTTAGTATCCGGCCTTGTGGTCCGTGATTCTCTCGGTTGGGGACGCATTGAGGATGCGCACTACAATGTCATCTCCGACAACAGGTTCATCGAAGCGTTGGCACGAGGCACCACCGGGGGATTGAAATTTGTGCGCAGCCACTACAACCTGATTGAGCGGAACAGCTTTTTCCGGGCCAACGACAGCATTGTGCTGCAGGAGTCCGACCACAATCGCATTGCCTTGAATCATCTTGAGTTTGCCCGCCATAGCCTGATAAGCATTCGATGCAGCAACTTCAATGTCGTGCGCAGCAATTACCTGCACAACGAGAGGCAGAAAGCATCGGAAATCTATGACTGCGAGGGAACCAGCGACGCGCCGATTCGATTCGACGCCACCAAGCGCAATCTCTTCGAAGGCAACAATTTTTCCCACGTGGCCGGCTCCAGCCGGCCAGACCAGTACAACGGAATCCAGTACAGTCAACAACTGGGGATCGTTCGCAACAATCTGTTCAGCGACAATCGAGGTGGCGCAATCCACTTTGCCATTTACGAGCAGGAAGCGCTCTACAACTACGGTAACCGTATTTTTGGCAATCGGTTTGTAGCCAACCACTGCCTGGCGGTCAGCGGAGGAAAGGGTATTGCGCTCCGGGCCGAAGATAACCGCGTCTTTGGCAATCTGTTGGCCGGCAACACGGATTGTCATGGAGGAGTGGCGAACAAACCGAACGGAAGTGTCTTCACCAGCTACAAAAATCTGGAATCCGCGTCGGCAACCGGAGAACTGCCGGTGATCTGGCATGCTCGCACACGGTCCGCAGGCTTTGGGCGACTGGTCGACGCAGATGATGTTCTGCCGTTTTTTGATGGTTTTGGCAATCCAGGCGAGATTGGCGATGAACTTGCATTCGAAAATTCCGCTCATACGGTGCGTCTACAACAGATTGACTATGCTGCTGGCACACTGGTTCTGGACCGGGCACTGACCTGGTCCGCCGATGAAGGCATCCGGATTGTCGCCGGCTCGCTACCGGATCCCCAAAAAGCCCTGCCTGTCGCCGACGTTCGCCAGTAGAAAGCACCTGTAGACAGCGACGAAACAACGGTGTACTTTTTTGCAAGGCTTGGATTTTCGTGGAAACCAAGACCCAGTAGAAAAGACGCTCAGGCAGGACACCAGCAAGTCGAAGGGGCATGTGGTCAGAAGCTTGGGCTCGAGCAGCCAGCAAGGACCCAGTTGACAAAATCAAAGAGGTAGCTGAGGTAAGAAGAGAGAGAGGTAAAGAGGTAAAGAGGTAAAGAGGTAAAGAGGTAGTAGACAACAGCAACGTCCCCACTCCCGTGAATCATCACGTGAAGGACTTGATCCGCCCACCCAGGGCAACAGGACAGGTACCAGTAAATGAATATTCTCGATTTCAAGAAGCGCAAATGCGCCGGTTCTCCAATCTCCATGTTGACCTGTTATGACTACGCGTTTGCGCGTTTGTTGAACGAGTCCGACGTGGATGTACTGCTGATCGGTGACAGTGTTGCCATGGTGCAGCACGGTTTTCCAAGCACTCTGCATGCCGATATCGGCATGATGGCTTTGCACACAGCAGCCGTCCGGCGCGGAGCACCCGACAAGTTCATCGTTGCCGATATGCCTTTCCTGAGTGTCAGGAAGGGACTTGAGCACGCCATGAACGCAATCGGCTCACTCATGCAGGCAGGTGCGAATGCGGTAAAGATCGAAGGTGAAACAGGCCAGCTCGACATCATGCGGCACATTGTCGAATCCGGAGTTCCAGTCATGGGGCATCTGGGGCTGACACCACAATCGGTAGAGTCGTTGGGAGGAAACAGGGTCCAGGGACGATCGGAAGGCGCGGCTGCCGAGGTGATGCTCTCTGCAAGGCGCCTTGAGCAGGCCGGATGTTTTGCCATCGTACTTGAGTGCGTTCCAGGCGTTCTCGGTCGGGGCGTGAGCGAAGCGCTGCAGATTCCGGTAGTCGGGATCGGGGCAGGTGACGGGGTGGATGGCCAGGTTCTCGTGCTGCAGGACATGCTGGGAATGAACGCAGCTTTCAAGCCGAAGTTTCTTCGCCACTATGCGGAAACACACACGGTCGTGAGAGCCGCCGTCAATCAGTTCCACAGCGACGTGCAAGGGCACCTGTTCCCGAACTCCGAGGAGTCCTACACATGAAAGTCATCAGCTCCATTCGTGAATGGCAAAAGATTCGCAAGCAGATGACAGGGTCCCTCGGTTTTGTGCCGACCATGGGCGCGCTACATGCAGGCCATGCTGCCCTTCTCGAGCAGTCCGTTCGCGAGAATGACTGCACCGTGCTGAGCATTTACGTGAATCCGACACAATTCAACAACGAGGAGGATCTGCACAACTATCCTTCCACTCTCGGATCCGATCTCGAACTCGCCAGGGACCGAGAAGTGGATTTTGTTCTGACGCCACGCTATGACGATCTTTACGCAGATGATTATCGCTTTCGGGTTGACGAGCACGGGTTCAGCGAAACTCTTTGCGGTGCCCATCGACCAGGTCACTTCACGGGTGTCCTGACTGTAGTTCTGAAGCTGCTCAACATCGTCCAGCCGGAGAGGGCGTACTTTGGTGAGAAGGACTACCAGCAGCTGTCTCTCATTCGCGATATGGCAAAGGCGTTTTTCCTGCCAGTCGAGATCGTGCCTGTTGCAACCGTACGGGATGCAGATGGACTGGCCCTGAGTTCGCGCAACAAAAGGCTTTCGGCTGAAGCACGCCTCCTCGCACCGACGTTCAGTCGACTGTTGCGCGCCGAAGCGCCGGAGGTCGCCATCCGCAGCGAACTCGAACGGGCCGGTTTTACCGTTGACTACATCGAGACGCATGCCGGGCGAAGATATGGAGCTGTCCTGCTCGATTGCGGGACTCACTCCGTTCGACTCATCGACAACGTACAACTTGGTACTGCCTGACCACACGCGGTTTACCGCTCGACGCGACAACTCGTAGACTGGTGACCAGTTCCCATCAGTGTCACCAGAGCGGACCCGATGCTTCCACAACGCAAGAATCACATTGACGCGCTGGGTGCCTCGCTCCTGATCGGGTTCAGCGCCATCCTTGGGTTGAACCAGGCGTTGGTCAAGTTGGTCAACGCCGGCATGTCCCCGATGTTCCAATCGGGTTTGCGCAGTGCCTGTGCATTTGTAGTCGTGCTGCTCTGGACGCTGATTCTGCGCAAACCCATGGATTTCCGAGGCGGCAGCGTGAAGTGGGGAGTGCTGATGGGGGTGCTCTTTGCACTGGAGTTTGCGCTCCTCTTCATCGCGCTGGACTACACCACCGTCTCCCGGGTATCGCTTTTTTTCTACAGCATGCCATTGTTTACCACAATCGGGGCACACTTCCTGATACCGGAAGAGCGGCTCCATGCACGCAAATTGCTCGGCTTGGGATTGGCGTTTGCAGGCTTGTCTCTGGGACTCACTGATGCAAGCTCACAACCTTCTGCGGCTTCCTGGGTGGGGGATGCACTGGCAATTGCGGGTGCCATCTGCTGGTCGGCGATTGCACTGGGCATACGGACGACCGTCTTGATCCAACGGCCTGCAGAACAGGTCATGCTGTTTCAGCTGGGCGTTTCCGCAATTCTCCTGCTGGGCGCTGCCCCTGCATTCGGAGACATGATACGAGAGATGACTATGACCATTGCCTGGATATTCGCCTTTCAGGTGATCGCAGTTGCCAGCATCGGCTATCTGCTCTGGGCACGCATCCTGGCTATATACCCCGTTGGCAACATGGCTTCGTTCAGCCTGCTGGCACCATTGTTTGGCGTGCTGTCAGGTTGGGCTATCTTCAACGATCCACTGACTCCACGTTTTGCCATTGCGCTGTTGCTGGTCGGTGTGGGTCTGCTCGTCATCAACCGCCGCGCCGCCGCAGATCGAGCGTGAATGGCAGGTCGGGATGCACACGCTCCGGTCGCAGTGTGATGCGTCCCTGGGTGCCCCCATGCGCGTGGAAACGCGCGCCACGACGTGCTTCGGCTTCATTTGCATTCAATGGGAAGGTTGAGTAGTTGCGTCCACCGGGGTGGGTAATGTGATACACGCCACCACCAATCGATCGTTCATTGGCAACATCAATCAGATCGAACACCAACGGACCATGTACATCGATGGTGGAGTGAAGACTTGAAGAGGGATTCCAGGCCTTGAAACGAACCCCGGCGACGTAAGTGCCCTGTTCGCCTGTCGGATGCAAGGGAACCTGGCGGCCATTGCAACTCACCGCATAGCGGTCTCCAGGCAGCCCGCGCACCAGAATCTGCAATCTCTCTACGGACGAATCTACATAACGAGCCGTTCCCTGTCCGGTGCTTTCTTCACCCAGCACATGCCAAGGCTCCAACGCCGAATGGAGTTCGAGCGACATGCCTCTCGCTTCGATCCGGCCGATGAATGGGAAGCGGAATTCGAGGAAGGGCAGGAACCATTCCGCTTCGAAGGCATAACCTGATCGCTGCATGCTTCGCAGGACATCCTCGAAGTCTTGCCAGACAAAGTGCCGCAGCATGTAGCGATCGTGGAGATCGGTGCCCCACCTGATAAAGGGTGCCTTGTAGGGCTTGTTCCAGAAACGGGCAACCAACGCGCGAATCAGCAGCATCTGCGCCGTGCTCATGTGCGCGTGGGGTGGCATTTCGAACGCCCGAAACTCAACCAGGCCTCGCCGACCACCAGCACTGTCGGGTGAATAAAGCTTGTCGATGCAGAACTCGGACCGGTGTGTGTTGCCGGTCAAATCAACGAGAAAGTTCCGCAGAACACGGTCAACAATCCATGGCCGATCAGTATCCCCATCTGGCAACTGATCAAGTGCGATCTCAAGTTCGTAGAGGTGATCGTCGCGCGCTTCATCAACTCTTGGTGCCTGACTGGTCGGCCCGATGAACAGCCCGGAGAAGAGGTATGAAAGGCTGGGATGTCGCTGCCAGAACCGCAACAGACTGCCCAGCAATTCAGGTCTGCGCAGGAACGGGCTATCTTCCGGCCTGGCGCCACCCAGCGTGACATGATTGCCACCACCAGTACCCGTGTGGCGACCATCCAGCATGAATTTCTCTGTTCCCAGGCGCGTCAATCTGGCTTGCGCGTAAAGCTCTTCGGTGTTGGCAACAAGTTCACGAAAACTTGTCACCGGGGGCACATTGACTTCGATCACACCAGGGTCCGGTGTGATCTGCAGCACTCGAAGACGATGGTCCTTCGGCGGCTCATAACCTTCGAGCGTTACGGCAAGCTTCAGACGGTGGGCTGCGTCGCCGATAACGTCCACCAGCCCAAGGTAACTCTCGAGGCGTTCCATGGGCGGCATGAATACGTACAGCTTGCCACCACGTGCCTCGATGACGAGGGCCGTGTGGATGATTTCCCGCGGCCTCCCGGAGACGATTTCCGCTTCATGCTCTCCGGCAGCCGGCAGTTTTTCCCTGGGCGAAAAAGGATCGACCGGTGACTCGACCTCACGCTCTTCCGGTTCAACCCAGGGCAGAGAGGCCAGGGGCAATCGCAGACCCATGGGCGAATCCCCCGGCAACAAGAGCATCGCGCCGGACCTGAATCTCCACTCGCTCGTGAGCCAGCCCCCATGACTGCCTTTTGGCTGCCACTTCAACGGCAGCGCGTAGCCCACCGGTGCAGTCAGCCCGAACGTGAATATTCTGGCCAGTCGCTCGCGTTCCAGCGGATCGTTCAGGCGTGAATCAACCGGGGAAACGTTCTCCGGAAGCTGCTGTTCCTTGATGAGATTGAGGAACACATCCTCATATCCCGGACAGATGTTCTTTTCACCCAACTTGAGTTTGCGGGCAACCGCCGACATCAAGGCCAGGGCATGGCCGGCGTCAAATGGTCCCGCATCCGCAGCGCCACACAGAATATCCGGATGTTTTACCAGCGCCTCACCATCGGTGCGCCAATACAGCGACATGACCCAACGCGGAAGCGGCTCGCCGGGATACCACTTCCCTTGCCCTCGATGGACCAGACCCGCCGGAGCGTAACCAGCCCGCAACCGGTCGAGCAACAGTGCAGCCAGCACCTGTTTTGATTCCGACAACGCGGTGAAATTCCACTCCGGTCCTTCCATGTCGTCGATGGATACAAAAGTTGGCTCGCCGCCCATCGTCAAACGAACGTCACCTCTCTCCAGATCCCGGTCGACCTTGTCACCAAGCTTGAGTACACGTTTCCATGCCGAGGCGGAAAAGGGCTTGGTGACCCGAGGATCCTCCTGGATGCGGATCACTTCATTACTGAACGAGAACTCGACGTTGGCCGGTCCGATTGCGCCTGTCACGGGCGCGGCACTAGCCGGGTCTGGTGTACAGGCGAGCGGAATATGCCCCTCGCCTGCCATGAGACCAGATGTCGGGTCCAGGCCGATCCAGCCCGCACCGGGAAGATAGACCTCTGCCCACGCATGCAGATCAGTAAAATCGTGGGTAGTGCCTGAAGGTCCGTCCAGCGCCTCGACATCGGCCTTCAGTTGTACGAGATAACCCGAAACAAATCGCGCAGCCAGACCAAGGTGCCGCAGTATCTGCACCAGTAACCAACCACTGTCGCGGCAAGACCCGGAGCGCCACCCCAGCGTGTCTTCACAGCTCTGGACACCTGGCTCCATTCTCACAAGATAGTCGACGTCTTTCTGCAATCGCTGATTCAGCGCTACCAGAAAATCGACCGTGCGAGCGTCCTTCGTGTCCACCTGAGCAAGCCAGGCGGCAAGCTTCGGGCCCTCTTCGGTGACTTCCAGGTAAGGAGTCAGATCCCGACGAAGCTGCGGCTCATAGTCAAACGGAAAGCTCTCGACACCTTCATCGAGGAAAAAATCGAAAGGATTGATCACGGTCAGGTCGGCAATCAATGAAACTTCGATGTGCAGTTCCGTCGCCGGTTCCGGGAAAACAAACCGGGCGAGATAGTTGCCAAATGGATCCTGCTGCCAGTTCACAAAATGAGGTTCCGGGGTCACCTTCAGCGAATAAGCAGATATGGGTGTACGGCAATGTGGTGCCGGCCGGAGGCGAATCACATGGGGGAACAATTCCACCCTGCGATCAAAACGGTATGTCGTCTTGTGTTCGAGGGAAACGTGAATAGTCACGAGGACTGCTCGACCTCCCAATCAATAACCGGCAAGCGGGCAAAGGCGATCTTGATCTCCTTGTTCCAGTTTCTTTTCACATCCCGCAGATAATCATCATCCGCTTCGAAGCGTCGATATCGGCCTGGTTGCAAGGAGCCGGCTTCGTAGGCAACGATCTCGATCGGTGGTGCTACGGTAAGGTTGCTACGCATCGTACCGTCCATCGACACAAGTGCGCACAGCGCTGCCTGGTCCAGCGAAGACTCCATGGTTACGACACGATCCAGGATTGGCTTGCCGTACTTCGACTCACCAATCTGCAGGTAAGGAACCTGGTTGGAACTTTCGATGAAGTTTCCTTCCGGATAGACCATGTAGGACCGGCATCGAGCGCCCCAAACCTCGCCGGCGACGAGAAAACTGGCCTCGAAAACGTGCCCACCGGGCGTTTTTTCCTGTTCCTTTCGACTCAGCGCTCCAACATAGGTCGCCGCTTCACTGACGTTTTTGACTGTTTTCAGGCTCGTACTTGCATCGTCCCGAAAATCTCGTTCGATCTGCGCAAAAACACCCTGGGTGGTCGCAAGATTTCCAGAGCAGCACAGTACAAACTGCCGATCTCCCGGCACGCCAAAAATGCGCATTTTGCTATGCGTGCTGACGCTGTCGACCCCAGCGTTGGTGCGCGAGTCGGATATCAGTACCAGTCCCGCGTTGACATGTATGGCGAGGCAATAAGTCATCTCAAAACTGCTCAATCAAGTCAATAAATGCAAGTGCGAACGCTGTTCATCCAACATCTGGATTCACGAAGCTTGCCAACTTCGAAGAAGCGCCAACCAACCGAAGACGGAAGCGGATACCGACAGGTCTGTCTGGCGATACCATTGAACCCGACCCTGCGCTCAAATCATTGCACAGAATCGCCTTCCGGTTCGCTCCAATCCGTTACCTCATTGTGTGCTGCACGTAAGCTGTTTGCCAACGTCGGCAATCCACCGGCGTGGACTACCGGAGGTCAATGGTAACTGTTCAGGTTGACGCTCCGGGGGCTGACCGGTTTAATACGCGGCCTTTCTTCGGCCAGGTAGCTCAGTCGGTAGAGCAGAGGACTGAAAATCCTCGTGTCGGCAGTTCGATTCTGCCCCTGGCCACCAACTTTTTTCTCAATCTTCCTTAACGTTGATATTCCGGCAAAAACCTGTACAGCCCTACCGGTCGAACAATGCTGTCACCAGTCCTTCCGGGGCAGGTGGTAGATCCCGGTGCGGGTGCCTGGACATCTGCCCTACGATATGATCGGCGGTTTGTTCCCCCCGCACGGTGGCAAAAATGATCGAGTGATTCCGTACGCGCTCGCACGTTGGTAATCAGACGGTAGTTGACTCAATCTGCACCGTTGGAGGCTCTCTGCTGACGCCTGCGCTCGATTCCTACAGGAATACACGGACGGAACACGTTCAGCGCGCTTCGCCGACAACTACCTGCTGTCAGCCGTCTTCGCTTGCCGGTCGGCCGCTGCCCCGATCGCAAAGTAGGGTCATTCAACGAGGTATCTCGAGAACCAGCGGTCGGTTTAGGATCGCGAGCAGGTGCTTTTTACCTTATCCCTGACTTCGCGAACCGCCTGTTCTCCACGCCTGCATCGAGCTGAGCAGACCGGTAATTATCTGGTGCAGAAAATGTGCGCCAACGACGAGAAGCACTTCAGTCCGCCATGGATGCTTCGACATGACAAAGTGGTTTACGTATTTATGTGTATGCTGGCACTTCCAAATGAGCGACAGGTCGTGGAACCTCTGAAGATCATCGGGCAAGATGAAACATTCAATTTCCACTCAAGTCACCTCAATGGATTGGCAAGCTTGGTTCGCCATAGGTATCACTGGCAGCGTTCTCGCAGTACTCGCTCTCATTCCCCGGTTCAGTGTCGACATGGTCTTGTTGGCCGCTCTGTTGATACTGAGCCTTTCCGGCATTCTTTCCGCGCCGGAAGCATTGTCAGGATTCAGCAATCCCGGCCTGATCACCATTGCGGCACTGTTTGTCGTTGCCGCTGCCATTCGTTCGTCAGGGGGTGTCGACCTGCTTGTTGACCGTCTCCTTGGTCGTCCAAAAAGTGAACGGGGTGCGCTGCTCCGGATGATGCTTCCCGTCACAGCCATATCGGCATTTCTCAACAACACACCGGTCGTCGCTACAATGATACCGGCGGTGTTGCAATGGGCCAGGAAAATCCGGTTGTCTCCTTCGGCCCTCATGATTCCCTTGAGCTACGCATCGATTCTCGGGGGAACTATCACGCTCATTGGCACGAGTACCAACCTGATCGTCAACAGTCAGTATGAGATGATCACGGGTAATCCAGGCTTTTCCCTGTTTTCGGTCAGCCCAATCGGACTGATCAACGCGGCCGCTGGGCTGCTGTTTGTGCTGATTTTTGGTCCGCTGTTGCTCAAGCCGCGACAAAGCCCCTCACAGACTTTCGCGGACAAGCGCAGCTTCACGTTTGAAGTCGCGGTCGCCAGTGACGGTCCGCTTGTTGGCAAGACCATACAACAAGCTGGTCTACGCAATCTGCAAAGCATCTTCCTGGCCGAGATCGAGCGCAGTGGCGCGGTCATCACTGCAGTGGCGCCCGAGGAAATTCTGAGGGGCGGAGATCGTCTGGTGTTTGTTGGCGAGACGGATGCCATTGTCGATACACTGCGAATCAACGGCCTCGTACCAGCGGTTGGACACGAACCATCGCTGGATCGGGATGTACCCGAACGAATGCTCATGGAAGCGGTGGTCGCCCAGAGTTGTGAAGTGATTGGCAAAACCATTCGCGACGGACGATTCCGAGACCGGTATGGATGTGTGGTACTGGCCGTGGCACGCAATGGCGAACACATTCGCGGCCGCTTGAGTTCCATCATTCTCGAAAAAGGTGACGTGCTGTTACTGGAAGGTCCGCCAGCCGAGTATCCAAGACTCAAGGATTCTCGGGACTTCCTCGTCATCAACAAACTGGATCACGAATTTCCCGATCACAGCCGAGCGTTGACCGCGTGGGCAGTTCTTGCTGGTATTGTTCTGCTCGCCGCCTTCGATGTGACCTCGATGTTGAACGCCTCTCTGATGGGCGCCGGAATGATGCTGATTTTGCGTTGCATCAGCGTTACCGACGCGCGAAAGAGCCTTGACCTTCCAGTACTCATCACCATCGCAGCCAGTTTTGCCCTGGGCAATGCGCTCGAAAAAACCGGTGCGGCTGATTTCCTCGGCATGAACCTGGTGGAATTTGCAGGCGACGACCCCTGGCTCCTTCTGCTGGTCACCTACTTGAGCGTCATGCTTCTCACCGAACTGATTACCAACACGGCGGCCGCCATGCTGATGTTGCCACTGGTCATCGCGATCATCGACACAGCGGGTTTGAATCACGCTCCCTATGTCATAGCCGTGATGATGGCCGCTTCGGCGAGCTTCGCAACGCCTATCGGTTACCAGTGCAACCTCATGGTTTACGGGCCTGGCGGTTACCGGTTCAGCGACTTTTTCAAGATCGGTATTCCAATGAACCTGATGTGCTGTGCAGTAACGGTAACGACCATCCCGTTGTTCTGGCCACTTGTCGGCAACTGACCCCTCTCAAGCCTCCCATTGCGAAACGCCAGCTGCTACTCCAGTCTGCCGAGCGAAATGAATGGTACTGAACCACCGGTCACGGTAGGTAACACGCCATTCCATTTTTCAATCGCGAGGCGCTGAGCCTCGATTTCGCGCAGCTTGATCAACTCAGGTGTGATTTCCTGTTTCTGCAGCCTGAGCGATTCCGCTTCCGCCTGAGCCTGGGATATCTTCTGTTCCGCCTCGACCCGAATTCTCTGCAGGTCCCGCTCAGCTTTCAGCTTGAGCTGTTCAGCAGTGGTCTTGGCTTCGATTGCCTCATTGAAGGATGGTGAGAACTGGAAGTTGGTCACCGAAAATTCATCCACCTCGACTCCGTGTTTGTTCAGGCGAGTTTCAAGGTAGCCTCGAATGCGATCACGGACGTCCGCTCGTTTGGTGATCAGTTCTTCCGCAGTGTACTGCGCAGTGGCAGCCTTCACGGCTTCGTGCATGGCAGGTACGATCACCCGGTCAGCCACTTCCGAAGGGCTGCCGATGTCCCGGAACGTCTTTGCCACTTCAGTCGGAGCCATGTGATAGTTCAGCGCAACCCGCGTGTGAATTGTCTGCAGGTCCTTCGAGGCAGCTTCGCCTTCGCTTTCACTCTTCTGCAGTCGCACATCAACCTTGTGCACCGAGTTGACGATCGGGACGCGGAAGTGAAGGCCTTCCCCGAGCACTTCATCCTGCACCTTGCCAAACGTTGTCACTACTCCACGGTGTCCGGATGGAACGACCGTGAATGGAGTCAGTGCCACCACACCGACGATGATCACAATGGCACCTACGACATAGCGTATCCAGTTCATAACGACGCTTCCGTTTCTGGTGGTTCTTGCAGAGCAGACTGTATATCACAACAGGTGCAAGCCTACGATTGCACGCGCGTCCGTCGGTCGGCTCGAGCAGTCCGCACGAGCCGCGCTTGATCAACGAGCAGCGACGACCCGGATCTCGACCTTGTAAGCAGGTGTCGCCAGCTTCGACTCGATACACGCCCGGGCCGGAGTAGCCCCTTGCGGAACCCACGGATCCCACATCGAGTTCATTGCGGGGAAATCCTTCATGTCGGCCAGCCAGATCGTGGCTGTCAGTATTTTTGTCTTGTCACTGCCCGCCTCGGCCAGGTACTGATCGATCTTCGCAAGAATCTGGCGGGTCTGGCCCGCCGCATCAACGGACGGATCGTCAGCGACGATGCCAGCGGTGTAGACGGTGTCGCCATGAATGACGACCTGGGACAGACGCGGCCCCACGTGTAGGCGTTGAATGGTCATTTAGTTCTCTGTTGTCGCGGGCGCCATGCCCGCAGGGGCGAAGATCATCCGATATCAAGCCCCTGCTGCCAACATTGAAGCGGACCCGATCGAACTGGTCAGGCGGCGGCTGCCAACTCCTGATGCTGTCGATGCCGGGCGTTCATCATCGCCCAGAGTGTCTGCGTGACCTCGGGTACCTGCATGCCTTCGCCAAAACTGATCGGCCCCAGAATTTCCACATGGGCAGGGCCTGGACGGGCGTGTTTTTGGCCCTTGGGTCGAAGCGCGCGCAGACCGTCGAGATAGACCGGTACGACCGGCACACCACACTCAAGTGCCAGCCTGGCTACTCCGTGGCGGAAGTCGCCAAGCCGGTCCGAAGTGGTACGTGTACCCTCCGGAAAGATTGCCACGTTGCAGCCTTGCTGAAGCAGCCAACGCGCATGATCAAGGGCCTTTGAGCCGCCACCGCGAACGACGGGGAAGTTCCCATAGACCAGAGACTGGTACCACGGCTGCAGCTCAAGCTTGGCCTTGCCTTTGACATACCATCGGTCCTGCGCTGCTCCGAAATAGAGGTTCGACTTGATCTTTTCCGGTAGCGCCGTAAACAGGACCAGAGAGTCGAGATGGCTTTGATGATTGGCGATGATGATGCAGGGGCCTTGCAGATTGTCCAGGCGCTCGCTGCCCGCAATCGTCAACGGCCGACAGTACCGCTCCACCCACCGGGTATAGGTCCGGTAACGCATCGCCCTTCGGACAAGCTTCGCCCAGGGCGCAATCTGCCAAGGGTGAGGGCCACTGTACTGTGGGAGTTCAAGTGCGAGAGTTGCGGATCCAGCCATATCGCCTCCAGCGGTCGTAGTTCGTGCGTCTGATTCGGGCTTCCATCGAGACATCTCAACCCGATGGAGGGGAGCGAGCAATCTTCGGGCCAACTTTCGCCCCGATCTCCAGCTTCGACAGGGGCAGTTCCCGCTTGACATCAGTGCAGGGTCTTGCCCCACACCGATCCGGCGCGCCGTTATGGTGCGCGCGTCCGCAACCCGCCCAGGACCTACCGACTATTTATAAAATTGAATGGCACTGCCTTCTGAGAATAAACTTGCGCCGCTTTCGCTACAGAGCCGTGACGGCTTTGCGGTGATTTCCAAGATTCATGGCGTTCAAACCCTTCTCGCTCCAACGGGTGGCAGCAGCAATCTCCTGCATCAGGCAGAGAGGGGAACCACTGAATCGTTACATTGACCAGCCGTCGAAGGGATTTCGTTTGACCACTACTGTTCGATTCCAGGGCGCGGCGCGCCCTCACCAATATTGCGCACCCGACACTCGTCTCCATTCGAATCGCCAACCGATGCCTCTGGAGGTGCACGGGGTATGCAACCCATGAAAGAGGCTCTGATTCGCAGACTGAAATCCCGCGAAGCAATCATCGGAGTAGTCGGTCTGGGCTATGTCGGCCTGCCGCTGGTACTTCGCTTTTCCGAAGTCGGCTATCGCGTCCTTGGGCTGGACATCGATCAACGAAAGGTCGACGAACTCGCAGTTGGCCGCAGCTATATCGAACATATTCCATCGGAGGCCATCAAGCGGGCGCTGGCCAGTGGTTTCACCGCAACGACAGACTTCAATCGCGCCAGCGAAGCCGACGCCTTGATCATCTGCGTGCCAACACCACTCAATCAGCATCGCGAACCGGATCTCAGCTTTGTTCTCAACACCGCCGACGCCCTCTTGCCGCATTTGCGCAACGGGCAGGTGGTTTCACTGGAGAGCACCACATACCCTGGTACTACGGATGAAGAGCTTTTGCCCAGATTGTCATCCCGCAATTTCCGGGTTGGCACGGACATATTCCTCATCTACTCACCGGAACGGGAAGATCCCGGCAATCCGAACTTCTCAACCCGGACCATTCCAAAGGTCTGCGGAGGGACGACGCCGGGATGCCTCGAAGCGGGGATCGCACTCTACGAACAGGTGATCGATCGCGTGATTCCGGTCAGTTCGACCCGCGTCGCTGAACTCACAAAACTACTGGAAAACATCCACCGGGCCGTGAACATCGGTCTGGTCAACGAGATGAAGATGGTTGCCGATCGAATGGACATCGACATTCACGAGGTCATCCGCGCGGCGGCCACCAAACCCTTTGGCTTCGTACCGTACTATCCAGGCCCCGGATTGGGAGGACACTGCATTCCAATCGATCCTTTTTACCTGACCTGGAAGGCTCGCGAATATGGAATTCACACCCGTTTCATAGAACTCGCTGGAGAGGTCAATTCGGCGATGCCGGATTATGTGGTGGGCAAAGTCGCGACTGCACTCAACGCAGCAAGGCGATCCATCAATGGCAGTCGAATACTGGTGCTTGGCATTGCCTACAAAAAAAATGTTGACGACATGCGTGAATCCCCCTCGGTCATCCTGATGGAAAAGCTTCGCGATCTCGGCGCTCAGATTGCCTACAGCGATCCGCATATTCCTGTGTTCCCGGTGATGCGGGAGCATCACTTTGAACTTTCAAGCGTGACGCTGACAGCTGACGCGTTGTCCAGCTACGACTGTGTACTGCTTGCGACGGATCACGACCGATTCGACTATGCACTGATTCGTCAGCACGCCCGTCTGATCGTGGACTCACGGGGGCGTTATCTCGAACCATCAAGCAACATCATCAAGGCCTGATTCATGCGCAGTTTTCCGGCACCGGTCACCAATCGAAAGATCCGCTTCGCCGTAGTGGGTTGCGGACGAATAGCCACCAACCACTTCAACGCGATCAAGGAGCACTCGGACAGATCAGAACTCGTCGGTGTATGCGACGTGGACGCACACGCACTGAATCGTGCCGCTGCAGAGCCCGGAGTTCATCCCTACTCGACGCTGGACGCGCTGCTGAAAGACACTGATGCGGACGTAGTAGTGTTGACCACACCCAGTGGACTGCACCCTTCGCAGGTCATCGATGTGGCCGTGTCAGGCCGCCATGCCATGACTGAAAAACCCATGGCCACCCGCTGGCACGACGGACTGCGCATGGTGAAGGCCTGCGACGATGCCAACGTGCGGCTTTTTGTGGTCAAGCAGAACCGTCGCAATGCAACCCTGCAGCTTGTGAAAAAAGCCATCGACGATGGCCGCTTCGGGCGCATCTTCATGGTCAACATCAACGTCTTCTGGACCCGCCCCCAGGACTACTACGATAGTGCTGCCTGGCGTGGCACCTGGGAGTTCGATGGTGGCGCGCTGATGAATCAGGCCAGTCACTATGTGGATCTGCTGGACTGGCTGATCGGGCCGATCGAAAGCCTGCAGGCCTATACGGCCACCCTCGCACGCAACATAGAAGTTGAAGACACCGGTGTGATCAGCGTGAAGTGGCGTTCAGGAGCGCTTGGTTCGATGAACGTCACGATGCTTACCTTCCCGAAAAACCTGGAGGGCAGCATTACCATACTCGGCGAAAAGGGAACGGTTCGTGTGGGTGGAATGGCCGTAAACGAAATCCAGCACTGGGAGTTTGCGCAGCCCACGCCGGAAGATGATCAGATCAAACAGGCCAACTATGCCACTACCTCAGTCTACGGATATGGTCATCCCCTTTATTATGACAACGTGATCAAGGTGCTGCGTGGTGAAGCGGAACCTGAAACAGACGGTCGCGAAGGACTGAAATCGCTGGAGGTGCTGATCGCCACCTACCTCTCAGCCAGGGACGGAAGGCGCGTGGCGTTACCACTGGACTACTGAGCAGACATGGCAATCGATCCCAAGGCTACCATTCACTCCAGCGCGATCGTCGATGCAGGCGCCACCATCGGTGCCGATACCCGTGTGTGGCACTTTGTTCACGTCAGCAGCAAAGCACGAATAGGCAAAGGTTGCTCGCTCGGCCAGAACGTATATGTCGGGAATGATGTAACCATCGGCAACAACGTTCGCATCCAGAACAATGTGGCGGTCTATGATGCAGTGCGTCTCGAAGACGATGTGTTCTGCGGTCCCAGCATGGTGTTCACCAACGTCTACAATCCGCGCGCGGCCATTTCACGCAAGGAAGAATATCGGGAGACTTTTGTCAGAAAAGGGGCGACGCTTGGCGCCAACTGCACAATCGTGTGTGGCAACGAGATCGGCGCTCACGCGTTCATTGCAGCCGGCGCCGTCGTGAACAAACCAGTACCTCCGTTTGCACTGATGGCAGGCGTTCCTGCCCGCCAAAAAGGCTGGATGTGCCTGTGTGGCATCCAGTTGAAGGGGAAAGGTCCGGTTGCCTGCGAATGCGGTTCCCACTATCAAATCGACGATGAGTCCTGCACACCAGAATGAACAACAAGATCGAGTTCATAGACCTGAAAGCACAGTATGCATCCCTGAAAACCAGCATCGATGCACGCATGGCCAAAGTACTCAACCACGGCCAGTACATCATGGGGCCGGAAGTTCGCGAACTGGAGCAAGCTCTGGAAAGTCGGACGGGTGCCACACACTGCATTACCGTGGCCTCCGGAACCGAAGCCCTTCTCATTGCCCTGATGGCGATTGGCGTAAAAGCGGGTGATGAAGTCATCACAACGCCGTTCACGTTTGTAGCGACTGCCGAAGTGATCGCGCTCCTGGGCGCTCTCCCGGTGTTCGTCGATGTGGAACCAGACACCTGCAACATCGATGCTCAAAGGATCGAAGCAGCCATCAGCGCCCGTACACGCGCCATCATCCCCGTTTCGCTCTACGGTCAAACCGCCAACATGGATGAAATCAACGCCGTGGCCGCGAGATACCCGAACATCACGGTAATCGAAGATGCTGCACAGAGTTTCGGCGCCACTTACAAGGGCCGTCAGAGCTGCAATCTTTCAACCATCGGCTGCACCAGTTTTTTCCCGAGCAAACCGCTTGGTTGTTACGGTGACGGTGGTGCGATCTTTACCAGCGATGAAAAACTCGCGAAGGCAATGCGTGAGATTCGGGTACATGGCCAGGAAAAACGCTATTACCACACGCGCATCGGTGTCGGTGGTCGAATGGATACGCTGCAATGTGCAGTGGTACTTGCGAAACTCGAGCAATTTGATTGGGAAATCGAACAGCGACTGGCAGCGGGTGATCGCTATCGCACTCTCTTTGCCGGATGCAACGGTATCCAGTTGCTGGCAGTGCGCCCGGACCGCACCTGCGTTTGGGGACAATACACGGTTCAGGTCGACCATCGAGAGGCTGTGTTGAAGTCATTGGCTGAAAACGGTGTTCCAACGGCTGTTCACTATCCGGTACCCCTTCATCGTCAACCGGCCTATGCAGGTTCCTGCCGCATTTCAGCCAACGTCGCCCACTCCGATCACGTCGCAGGAAGAGTCTTCAGTCTGCCGATGCATCCGTACCTGGATTTTGCTACTCAGGAACGTATCGCCAGCGCGGTCATAGGCGCTGTCGTGTGAAGATCGTCACAGTGGTGGGTGCGCGGCCGCAGTTCATCAAGGCCGCGGCCATTTCCCGCGCGATTCGCAAGGATCCCACAGGAAAAATTCAGGAAGTACTCGTTCATACCGGGCAGCATCACGACGAAAACATGTCCGGCGTGTTCTTCCAGGAACTGGAAATCCCTGAACCCAGATACAACCTTGCGATCTCGGGTGGTTTGCATGGTGCGATGACCGGACGCATGCTGGTCGGCATTGAAAAGGTACTGGTCGAGGAAAAGCCGGACTGGTTGCTCGTTTATGGCGACACCAATTCAACCCTGGCGGGTGCGCTCGCAGCCGCAAAATTGCACATTCCCGTAGCGCATGTAGAAGCAGGACTGCGATCGTTCAACATGCGAATGCCGGAGGAGATCAATCGGGTAGTTGCCGATCGTGTATCAACACTCCTGTTCTGTCCAACGAAGACCGCGGTGACAAATCTGTTGAACGAAGGCGTGACACTGGGTGTGCACAATGTTGGTGACGTCATGTATGACGTATCGCTTTATTCTGCGGATCGTGCCCGGCAGACCAGTAAGGTACTCAACCGTTTGGGCTTGAAACCCGGGCAGTTTGCCCTCGCCACCTGCCATCGTGCAGAAAACACCGATGATCCGCGTCGATTGAATTCCATTCTCGAAGCACTGAACACAATCTCCGGAGATCTGCCGGTCGTCCTGCCTTTGCACCCACGCACACGAAAGCAGATCGAAGCACTGGGTTTGAATCCGCTGGTCAGCAAACTGCGTGTCATCGAACCATTGGCATTCCTCGACATGGTGGCCCTCGAACAAGATGCCAAGGTCATACTGACCGATTCCGGCGGCGTACAGAAAGAAGCGTTTTTTTATGGTATCCCCTGCGTCACGATGCGCGATGAGACCGAGTGGATTGAGACTGTCGAGCTTGGCTGGAATCAGCTCACAGGCGCGGACACAGAGGCAATTGTTTGTGCAGTACGCTCCGCGAAACAAGGGCGACAGGCCTCTCCATACGGATGTGGACGTGCCGGAGAGTCCATTCTCGACATACTGTTGAACGCCTGATCTTCAGGCAATTCCCAACAAGATCGATGTGAATGTCAATGAAGTGCCTGCTGCTCTACAACGCGACCCAAACCTACACAAACACGGTTTATGAGCATCTCGCCGCATTTTCCAGATACTCGTGTCATTCCTTTTTTTTTGCTCATCACGATCAGTACCATGATCTGAACGTAAAGCCCGGGTACTTCGACTCGATAGGAATTCACTACTCGGTTCGTCTGCCGTACGACCAGATTTCCGAGAGTGCAGCTCGTTTGTTCGAGGGCTTTGCAGGATTGAAATGGCTCTTTATTCAGGATGAGTACAACTTCACCCGCCGAGCCTGGTATTGGATCAAACGTCTCGAAATAGATCTGGTATTCACTGTCGTTCCGTCAGCGAACATCCACAAGATCTACCCCCCTGCCGAATTTCCGAACACGCGGTTTGTCAACGTGTTGACCGGTTACGCCCCCGAGTCGATTCCGGAAGATCTGGTGATCCTGCCTCCGTCCCAACGTTCCGTACTGATTGGCTACCGCGGGCGAAACCTGCCGGTCGAATACGGAGCTCTTGGGCAGGAGAAGGCTGGAATAGGTCGATTGGTCCGAAACTATGCCGACACGAATCGTTTCCGCACAGATATCGAGTGGACCGAAGGCAAACGAATTTATGGAGCAGACTGGTATCCCTTCATCGCTTCGTGCCGATCCATGCTCGGCTCGGAAAGCGGGAGCAACGTGTTCGATTGGGATGGCACGTTGCCCGAGAAGGTCGCGCGACTTCGAACCGAAACTCCCGGAGTGGATGATGCACAGGTTTACGAAAGGCTGATCAAGCCACTTGAACAACCTGGATTGATGAATCAGATCTCACCGCGTGTTTTCGAAGCGATAGCGCTGCGCACCGTGCTGGTGTTGTTCGAAGGACAATATTCGGGAATTCTGGAACCCGACAGACACTACATCGCGCTCAAGAAGGATGGCACGAATCTGAGCGACGTTTTCAAGCAGCTTGCTGATCCGCAACAAGTCGACAGACTGGCTCGTCAGGCGTACGAAGAACTGATCGCATCTGGCCAGTTTTCATATTCTTCCTTTGTGTCCGTGTTCGACAAACATCTGCAAGATTCCTGGCGAGGGGTCACAAACGTGGACACCTCAACCTTGCAGACTGGGCACTATGCAAATCCGACCGGGCTCACGATGTTTCCGATACGAGCCACTCCGGTGGAACAATTTTCCGTCGCAGCCGGACCGCGGCTCATGATGAAACAGTGGTTGATTTCTCTTTGGTTGATGCTGCCCAAATCACTCCGATCAACGCTCAAGCCTCTGCTTCGGAGACTGATCAGTGCATGATTGCCGTCGGTGAATGCCTCAATTTCCAGATTCCAGGTTTCATGCCGCAGACAGACTCATGCCAGACCGCCAGTAACCACAACGGTGAATGTCCAGCCATTCCGCGAGGCTAATCCAGCGCCACAGTGCCCAGGAATGATTGGCCTGACCGTTCTGATGTTCATCCCACAGCCTGCCGACTTCCGAAGCCATATAACCCGGCAATCCTTGGACGTTGCTGTCAAATATCCGCTCGCGAGCCCAATTTTTCGCCTTTCCTCGAAGCCACAAATCCAGCGGTGCCGCGTAGCCCACCTTGTCAGCCCTCCAGGCGATGGATGCCGGAAGACTTTTCTCGACAGCTTTCCGCAACACCCATTTCTGCCAACCCTGGTGTATCAGTATGTCATCCGGCAGTCTCATACAAAAATTGACCAGGTCATGGTCAAGGTAGGGAGTGCGTGGTTCGCGTCCAAAAGCCATGGCGTTACGATCCGAATAACGAAGCAAGGCGGGCAGTCCGTTGTATAAAAGTGTCTCCGCCAACACTCTTCGCAGCCGCCATCCGGGAGCCGCTGGCGGCAGGCCCGGTCCGTAATTGTTGTGCCAGACATCGGGTCTGTTTTCCATCAGGCTGGAAAGTTGCGCTTGTGTGTAGCCGACATCGGGATTAAATCGACGAGAGACGTTTTCGTACTTCTCAGCCACGCTCTTCAACCGGTCATTGAAAAGATCTGTGATTTCCCGAACTTCTCCAATCCTCTTTCGATCCAGCAGATCCAGCTGGTACAGCGGAAAGAACGATTGATAGCCACCAAGTACTTCATCAGCGCCTTGTCCGTCGAGCAAGACGATGGTGTCGTGTTGCTGCGCCAGTCGCGCGACACGCCATTGCAGGTAAATCGACGCTGAGAGGAACGGTTCTTCCTGGTGCCAGTGGAGCGCACGGCAATCTTCCATCAAGCCATCCGGTTCCGGGAATGTCTTGAACCCTCTCACCCCCGTCGCACCCACTACCGTGTCAATGTCCGGCTCTTCAGACATTGTCGGATCGCCCAACAGACACGCGGAAAAAGTATTCTGCTCAAAAGGTTGTGTGGCTCGCTGGCCGGCAAGTTCGGCAACGATCATGGAAGAATCAAGCCCGCCTGACAGACTGGATCCAACAGCAACGTCGGAACGCATTCTCAGCCTTACGCTTCTCCGCAGGTGAGTGGCAAATTCCTCACTCGCTTCTTCCGGCGTGATCTTTTCGTTGATGATCGTATAGTCTGGTGTCCAGAAACGCGCCCTTCGCCGTTCTCGTCCGAAAGAATCAAAGACCATCAGGTGAGCCGGCGGTATACGCTTGATGTTGGCAAAAAACGTTCGCTCATCACTCTCTCGCCAGAGACCAGCTCCAAGGTCGCTGATCGATGACTCGTCAACAGCTGAGGACATGTGCGGGTGGGCGAGGATTGCCTTCATTTCCGAGGCCATCGCCACGGTGCCAAATCTTCCCCGGCCAATGAAAAGTGGCTTTTCGCCAAATCGATCGCGCGCTATGGTCAGCAATCGGGTTTCAGAGTCCCACAATGCAAAGGCAAACATCCCGTTGAGGCGAAGCAGCGCCGCCTCCCCCCAGGTGCTCAACGCCGCGAGCAGAACTTCGGTATCCGACTGCGTCTTGAACGCACAACCCAATCTTGCGAGTTCGCTTCTCAACTCAAGATAGTTGTAGATCTCGCCATTGAACACCAGTTGATAGCGACCATCTCCTGAAACCATCGGCTGATCAGCCTGCGCAGATCGATCGATGATCGACAGTCTTCGATGCGCGAGTCCGATCCTCCTGTCTGCGTTCATCCACAGTCCGGCACTATCGGGCCCGCGATGCACCAGGCGATCCCTCATATCGCTCAACAGTTCCGCCGAGAACGGGACACCAGGAGAAATCAAAGCTACCAGACCACACAACTCGGTACCCTCCTGATCAAGATTTCAACCTGTCGAGCAACCTCTCGCGAACGGAATAGGGAAGCGATCTGAAAAACCTTCGCGCCGTTCGATAACCAACAGTCTCTGTACCGTCTTCCGTCAGGTGACGGAGGTAAAGTTCCCTCCCCTTGACAGCAAATGATCGACGCAACCGATTGGGTAGCATGCGCCACAAGATTCCGGACGACCTCGTCCGCACAGGTTCGGAGATGGGAATTGTCTCCTCCGGTTGAGGCTCCTGCTCGATGATTGTTGCGGTCATTGGCAGTGTATCGTCGCTCTCGGGCGTGACAGAAGGTTGTTGACCGAACAACGTTACGTACTCTTCCTTCCTGACCGGGTTCCCGATTATTCGATCGGCTAAAAGTGCACCTGCACAATCGCGCCCATAGAGGCTTGTAATCGTTCCATCAAGTTGATGTGCAAGAACAGGTATCGAGAGAATTTCGCAGCGAGGGCCATCGAGAACCATTCGTGAAATATCTCGATCAACACCTTCCACAAAGGTCTGATAAGAGAACTTTCCGCTCGCAACTACCTCAACATAGGCTCGATCAGTAAGCTCTTCGAGGTAGCCAACATCCTGCAGCTTGTCGAACACCTCCTGAATATTCGAGTAGTCCTTTTTCAAGGGAATGAAGTGTCGGTGGGGCTCCACTACTCCTGAGTAGGTTCCTTCGAACAGAACCAATGCGGTGCGCAGACGGATCGCTTCGAAGATCTTCGGGGACGCCTGATTCATGCGCACCGGGCTTTCGTACTGGTGCAGGACTCTCGCCTCCATCTCATCGAAATCGATATCGGGGTCTACCTGGAGAATAGCGTTCACCCGTTCACTGATTTCACCGTTCAGATCGAAAATGTTCGCGCCACTCTCTGTGCCGAGAGTCGCCCTCGCCGAAGCCATAAAACGGTACCAATCTGGTCCATAGATTCGCTTGCTATCGTCGACTTCGATATCCACCGGCAGCAAATTTGCCAATGCGAATTTCTTGACGTCGACACCTATCCGATATTTTTCGTTGCCCAATCGACCGTAAATGAAAGGCAGTTTTCGACCTCGGTAGGCAAGAACCAGCTTCCTTTCCGAAACTGGAGTGACATGGCGATCCAGATCCTCACTCTCAGGGACATAACCTGTGAGTGTTGGCAGAAAGCTCGTTGAGGGGAAACGGTGCGGTGGATAAACGTGATGAAGGCCTTCTTCCGGAACGCACGTGTAAACGATATCGAACTGCAACCGATCCAACCAGCATCGAGCAGTTTCCGTTCGATCATACTCGTCTTGTATGAAGAGGACCTTCAACCCGTAATAACGTTCCAGACTGTTGGCCAGCACTTCATTCAGATGATCTACCAGGCTGAGACGAACTGAGTAGTGGATTATGACTACATCGAATATCGAGAAGTCGTACTGCTCAGGTGTTGGCGCTCCGTCAAGTGCAAGGTTCGATGTTGCCGGCAGATAATAGATGTTGTAACGAGAGTATTTCTGGAACGCTTCGAGGTGTTCTCGAATCGTACTGACAAACGTGGAACGGTCGTCGTAAAGCACCAACACATTCAGGAGCTTTCGTTTTGTGGAAAGTTCCAAAAATCGACCTACGACAATTTCCTGCATTTTTTCAAATCGAACGTCGTAGTCATTCGATTGTGCAAACTCCAGGCGTCTTTGAATCGAGAGAGCGTCGTAACGCGAGGGAGAGACTTGTTCCAGAGCGAGCGCAAACTGCTCGCCATTGGTAGCAAAGGAGAACAGTTCAGGAAACTCCTCAAGCGCACTGATCGGCACTGAGACTACGGGCAAACCATAGCTCACATACTCGAACGCCTTCAATGGAAAAGAACCCTTGATCCAATCGTCCTGCACGAACGGAATCAGTCCCACAGTAGCCTGATGGACCTTTTCACCCAACGCTTGCGGACTCAGGTCTCCAAACGCGGTGACATTCGGATGCGACTTGAGGATGTTCCACTCAACAATCTGGTTGTCTTCCTTTCCACAAAACCAGAAATCCCAATGCGGCAGGCGATGGATCAGATTGTGAAGCAGAGCAAAGTCCAATCGGGAATTGACTCCACCCTGATAGATGGCTACCCGGCGCTCCCTGGGTGGCAGTTCGCACGAGTCTACAATTCTCCGAGCAAACAGGGCGTCACACCCATTGGCAACCGTCTTGAACGCCTGTCCGACGCCAGTTTCCTGGAGATAGACGTTGGTGACCTTGTCAGACACGCCAATGACCACATGGGCACGCTGGCAAGCTGCGCGAACCGAGTCACTGAACCCACTCATCAATGGAGCAATCTTGCTGCGGGTGAAATAGTCTTCGGTTGCGTGGTACACCACGAATGCTGAACCCGTCCGACGCAGGGCTTCTGCAATCGCCGCAAAACCCAGTGTGTTATATACCCAGACAAATGGACGCTTGATACCTCTAGCGCGCAGGAACCCCAGGAATTCCTGAACGCTTCGCTCCTCGCTCCTGGTGTCTACGTGGACAAGATCAATTCCCGGGTGGCCGGACGCCTCGATAAACAGAACCTGGCTCTGGGGAATGACAACAGTTGGATCCAGTTCGGTCTGTTGAGCGAACAACACCGGCAATTCCAGCGCAAAGCGACTCGCGTAGTGATACCTGTTGCTTCGTGGTTCGGTTTTCCAGTTCGACCAAGTCAGCATGACTACCGCATCGAAGTACTCCTTCAGTGCGTAGTTCATCGTTTTCTGAACACAACATTCATCTCCAGGGGTTCAAGCAGGTCTTCGGCAATCTCCCCAAACAGTTCCGGATGTTCGCTGCTGAGCGCATAGAACCAGTTCATGTATTCCTCGGCAGAAACTTCCACGGCTCGTCTCAAGACATCCAATCGGGAATCATTGCGTTCAAGTGCAATTTTTCTTACGGCGTCTGTTGCCTTCAGCAGTTTCAGCTTCATTCTCGGATGACCTTTCAGGTAGGGCGCAACAAAACTGTGTTCCAGGAACTCCATGCGCAATATCTTCCCAAAAAGCAGCCGCATACCAGGGAGATCAAAACTTCGAACATGTATGAACTCGTACGGCAGTTCCTGAGAAACGTAGGCATCCAGGTCATCCAGATAGGGAGTCCGAACGATCAGGGTACCGCCCTTCTTCAACACCCTGACGAGTTCGGTTGAACACGCATGCAAGTCGATGACGTGTTCAAGTACATCACAGGCAATCACGACGTCAAAGAACTCGTTCCGGTATGGCAAATCTTCAAGTCTTGCCAATGCGACATCAAATCCCTGTTGCCTGGCAATACGCAGGTAGTCGAGGCTGATATCGACACCATATCGATGCAGTTCGTCAAGCGGCCCAAGCACCCGACCCATCCCTACTCCAGCGTCAAGGATCCGGGTGCCCGGCCGGGAATATTTGTTCACCAGTTTGCGAGTCGACTCTTCCAACTGCAACCAAAGTCCCTCCGCGATATTCGGATTGCCATCACCTTGCCTGGTAGCGTCAAGATGGTCGTGAGCGATTTCGTTATAGTTGCGAACATAATCATCTGAACGTGCAAAAACAGGTATGTCTTCAACAACCATCAAAGGTGACTTGCCATACACCGAATTTTCTTCTCCGGAACGTTCTGTCTTCACTTCCTTCACGACACCTCCTCGATCGGACGAACCGGCATGAATTGCCATTCTCCGGAAAGCAGGACCTGGGACTCCAGCGCTGAAAGTGATTCCGGCAACACCACGCGAATGGCGAAACTGCGGCTGAGCAAATCGAAACGCCTGGTTGAATTCAGCACTTCCAACGGACCGTATTCAAGAACGCTCAATCCCACCACATATTCACCGGATCCAATCTGATTGGGATTCAGCATCATGTGCACTTGTCGCAATTCGCCAGCTCGAATTTCGAAGCTGTCCCGCGGGCTGAAGATGCGTGTAATGCAGTTTCCAAGATAGTCATTGATCGCTACACCGTAACGCAGATCGTATTTGCCGCTTTCCTCGGCCATGAGCGTAAGGACGAATGCCGCTGGCTGGAAGGTTACCAGCTCATTTGTTTCCCCTCGATTCGTGACGATGGTAAAACCGCAGATCTTTACTCCGCTTTCCGAATTCCATCGGGAAATCCCGCCTTGGGCGAGGAACCTGAACTCGTTTGGGTCAACTGAAGACAATCCGGGGAGTTCCGACTTCCCCTCAAGGCGCAGGAATCCTGGTTCCTGGTGCAGTATCGCATCCGACACGGATGTTTTCTGCGCAGGCTGTGGTGTCGGCGTTTCGGTATCCGTCACCGTTGGATTTCCAAGGGATTCAGATTGCGCGCCTCCCAGAACAACGCTGTTGATTGGTCCATGCATGTATTCTTCATAAGCCTTGACCACTGCAAAGGCCTCACCTGACATCCGGACAATCCCTTGATCCAGCCACACAACACGGGAACAGAGCTCGAGGATCTGTGGCATGGAATGGGAAACCAGAATCATCGTACAACCTGACTTGACAAGACGCTCGACACGGAGTTTCGACTTTGCTATGAAATACGCATCACCGGCTCCGAGTACCTCATCCACAACCAGAATTTCAGGGTTCACTGCCGTGGCTACCGCAAACATCAGTCGCGCCTGCATTCCCATCGAATAGACCTTGAACGGCTGATCGAAGAACTCGCCAAGTTCGCAGAATTCCTCCACGTCCCGCATTGCTGTCGCCTGATCGTCGGGAGAAAGTCCGTTGTACTTGAGCGCCATCTCGGCATTACGACGCCCAGAATGGTCCGGGTGAAATCCGGTCCCCATGGTCATCAAAGCCTGGACACTGCCATTCACTTTTACCGTGCCGGAAGTCGGTGTGAAATTTCCACATAACAGCTTGAGCAACGTGGTCTTGCCTGCACCGTTTCTCCCAACCAATCCGATTCTCTCGCCCTTCGCCACGGTAAGCGAAATGTTGTCCAGCGCAACAAACTCTCTGGCTGGTTCGGTTGGTTGCTTTCCCTTTTTTCCGAACCCGAACAATCTGCCTAACGTGGGTCGTTGCTGGGAACTGTGCTGCAGCTTGTAGACCTTCCGGGTCTGGTGGAGGACTATCGCGGCTTCTTCAGACATGATCGGCGACTGCATGTTTGAAATGTCCGAACCGGTTGAGCCCCAGAACGAAGGCGCCCAACGACAGTACGACCATACCCCCAAAAATCTCCATATCTGGCCACTGGTCGTAGCAGATCACACTCTGGAACGGCAACACGAAGTAGGTCAGTGGATTGATGAGTATGATGAATTTCATTCCTTCCGGAACCATCTCCGGCGTGTACGCAAAAGGGCTCAGCATGATGAGCATCATGATGATCAACCCCATGCCATGCTGGACGTCACGCACGACGACGGAAACCAGTGAGAGGAGCCAGCCGGTTCCGATGACAAATCCAAGCAAGAGCAACCAGAAAAAAGGTACGGCAAAAACGGCAAGCCAACCGGTTCGTCCCAAAATCGCACCCAGTACCAGCGTTGCAAGAAGACCGATCATGGGAGGCACCTGGGCCGCCAATGCCGCACGCACCGGAATAAGCTCCATCGGGAAGGTCGTATTGATCAGCAGGGCTTTGTGTGAAAGCAATCCCGAAGCAGCGCTGGTAACGCCGTCATTGAAAATGAAGAGTGGTACCAGCCCGGAGAACACCATGAGTACATATTCGAATTCGGTGAGTCCGGCGGGCCGGATCTTGAATATCGCAACGTAGAGCAATGCGTAAATGGACAGTTGTGCAAGCGGAAACAGGACCATCCAGAGGAGGCCGAACGCTGAACCCGCATATCGATTGCGAACGTCTGCAAAGGAGGTCTCAAAAAGCAGACGCCTGAACCCGGCCAGCCGAATCAACTCGGAAAACATTTCACCCTGCTACTTGTGCCATCATCTTGTCATGACGATGAATGCACGTCTGGATGAGGCTGACGTTGGCTTTTGTCCATGCAACCGTTTCACGAATCCCTGCTTCGATTCCTACGGTGGTGGTGAATCCCAACTCTCTTTCTGACTTCTCCGTGGAAGCAAATCGTTTGCCCGAGCGATCCCAATCCCGCGCTGGGCGCAGGTCCAGGGGAGTCCTGTTTCCGGTAGTCGCGTTGATCGTTTCAGCCAAAGCCAGAATCGTGGTTTCCTGTCCTGTAGCCAGGTTATACGCTTCGCCTGCGATACCACGTTCAGCACAGGCAATCAGTCCCCGCGCCATGTCACGCACAAAAATGAAGTCCCGACTCGTGTTACCACCATTGTCGAGCGGAAGCGCTTCACCTTGCAGCGACTTCCAGACAAACGTTGGAATCACATTGCGCCACACGGTATGCACGGTTCCGCGCCATTGTCCGGCTCCTAGAATTTCTCCCGGACCAAAACAATTGGAGAACCGGGCTTTTACAAATGGCAATTGGTAGCGCTGGAAGTAATAGTTCCCGTACAACTCACCGATGAGCTTGGAGATGGAGTACGGACTGTCGTGGAACAGGGAAACAGGTTGGTCTTCCGTC
>JBGSHJ010000028.1:0-14342 GCA_041752315.1 Pseudomonadales bacterium | reverse complement strand
TGTTCTTCACTCGCAGGGACTCCACTGGCCATGCCGACTGGCTGGCCATCCTTCCACGCCAGGATGTTGATCGATCCCAGGAGGTTCAGGCGCTCTCTCCATTGGCCTTCGGCGGCGTCTTTCCAGTCGGCGTGGCGACTTCCGAACGCATGCGGCGCTTCATACAGCGCACGCAATCGGCAATCTCGCCAGCTTGTCCATTCGTCAGGCGTGATGAAACGCAGTTCGATCACGATTTACCGACGCTTCGAGACAGTAGAGGTACGCATTCATCGAAGGGAGTACTCCACACCAAATTGTCTGAATCCGACTTTACGGGCCACACTTTGGGACGCGACGTTCTCCCAAGAAGTGCTGTACATGGGTCGTTTCCCTTCCTTTATGACAGCCGATGCCCAACCTGCAACAGCATTTGCTGCGTGACCCAGGCGCCTGAATCCAGGCGCAGTTTCCACGCCCGCTTCATGAGCCAAGCCACCGACTCTCACGCTGGCGCATACCGCGACTACCTTTGAGCCTTCAACCGATGCCAGGAACGGAAAACGATGTTGCAAGTCAGGTATCCATTCATCAAGACTTCCGTTCAAGAGCGAAGACTCGTTGGGTCCTATCGCTATCGCGGTAGAAACAAGCAATGGGTAGGTGTCCAGCCAGAAGGTTGGGCCGCATGTTTCAAGAACGGATTCGTTGCGGGAGAACAGGAGTTCTTTGTAACGATCACGGTAATGCGGAAGCGAGATCGGCTCGGTGGAAGACGATTCTCTTTCACACAATACGGAGATCTCTTCCACGACATGGGGAGAAACGCCTCGTCCAAATCTGCAGATAGCGCCACTCTCTGTCATGCCCAGCCAGAACCGCGGAGCCGCTTTTCCGTTTTGTTCGTTAGCGCGCACCAGACAGCCGGAAGCATCACGGATGAAACAGACGTCAACATGCATTGCCATCAGCTCGAGATTTGCTGGCAACATCGACTGGGGTGCTCGCAGGTTCTATCCAGCCGCACGACGAAGCGTCAAATCACCGCCGGCCGGCAGCGGCTGGTTTGAACGAAAGACTCCCCCGGCAGCCGGCTTGAACGCATAGTCAGGACCGCTCGCGATAACAGGTCTCAGCCACCCAGCAAGATGGCAGCCAAGGCTGTCAGGCCTACCCGCATCATTTTGCGCCCCATGCAATGGTTGACCCTCCCCGCTCAAGCGCGACGACACCTTGCTTCAATGCCAATCGAGCGCGTTCAAGCTGTCACCTGCCAGATACAAGCCGACCAGGAATATCACCCAGGCCATCGCCGCGTTTGCATTGCGGGACATTGATGCCTCCAGCTTGGTCAGGATAGGTGCAACATGGTCGTGTAGAAAGAGCCGCGCAGCCAACAACAACAACGCTGGTGCGATCATCACCAGACAATAACCGAACAGCACCGCAACACGTCCCGCCAGCGACAACTCCGATGCGGTCAACAAGCCAATCGCGGCCAGATACGGGATCATCGAAGCCGCCTCGATGACGGCTGCCGTCAACGCCAATAGAATGACCGCACCGACGGGGGCCGATGCATCGGCCGCACGCTCCCGCATTCGCATATGTAGAGTCGGGCCGGAGCGGGCCAGTTTTTCCGCGCGGCGAGCGGCACGATGTTCCTTGCCTGCCTTTGTCCAAGGCTCCATCAATACACCGAGCGCCATCAGTCCGATACCGACCACCAGCTGAGCGACCCGTAGCGGTTGTGAGTTTCCTGTCTCCTGCCACGTGTCGAGCAGCGTCGACGCTCCGAGCAGCAATCCAATCCCCAACAGCAGATAAAACGCCGCCACGGTACCCAGGAACAACAGGATCCTGCCCGGGCGCGGACGGCCGGGAACCAACATCAACCACAAGGGGATGAGCAAAGTGCCGAAACTGGTGCTGTCGATCAGAGCCAGCAGGACAAGCGGAGCGAGCAGTTCGATGTTCACCGCTGGTAGTCCGCAATAATGTCCTCCGGCGTCTGAACTGTACTGTCATCACGCCCGGCGAGTGAAACAAACACGAATCGCCTCAAATAGAAATTCTGCTTTGGAGAACGACAGAGCTCAACCAACGTTCCCTGCAAGAGGTCTGGCGAATGGCATGGACCTCCCCGTCGAGCGGGTACCGCTCGACGATGGAAGCGCCAACTATCCAAACGAGGGGAAGGTCCATGTCAGAGGTTATTCGAATCGGTATGGATCTGTCCAAGTCTGTTTTTGGGCTCTACGGCGATGATCAACAGGAGAACTGCCCGCTCAAATCCACCCTGAAGCGGGCGGAGGTCATGACCGGCAATGCGAAAGCAGGACTACCCATGCCGGGACGACTACCTACGTGCCTGATGACTCACTGGAACGACCTGATGTTTTGGTGCTTAGCATCGGCACAATGTCAGATCCAATCTCAGCGATTCTTTTGTTGATTCGAGTGCTGACACCTGCGCCGATGTGTTTCGACTTGCGGTGCCACCACTGCTCACCACCTGGGGTTTTGACGATACGGATAGCCGCCAGTTCCATTGCCGAATACGTTTCGGTACTCAACAGACCTCTGTCATGCATCTCGATGGCTTGTTCAACGATGTAGAAGTACGAAGCGGCCCAGCTTTCGAAGTTCGATTTTGCTTCTTCTGGCGCACCCTCCCAATTTTGGTAACAAGCTCGGATATCGGAGTACAGGCCTGGGTTCTGAATAACGAGCATTGAGTGCGTAGCAACTTGTTTCAGGATGTCTCTCTGGCTGTCCGCTCTGGCGAGTTCGTTCGCTTGTTGCGCTTGAAGGTTGCTCAGTCTGAGTTGCTTCAGGAGAAGCAGCAGAGTGACTACAACAGTTGCCGCAGCTACCAATTCAGCAATGGCTCCAACAGCATCCCAGTTCATCGCAGCACTCTCCTGGCGCTTAACCCCGCACCTCAGCTACCCCTGAGGGGGGGGGCGATTTTTGTGGCGGCAAAGGACATGGCCACCGAGCCCGGGACCTTCCTTCTGAAAAGTGGGCACCCATTGGCTTTCTGCATTGTGCCTCGAACTCGACCGGTGATCGATACCTGGGCGATGAATGAGGACGGGTGACGTTGTGGAAGTCGATGCAGGAACGCACTTCACGAAACAGCGCCTCAACTCTCGCAACGTCTTGAAGTGACATCTCTGTCTTCAGGCACTTGTTCCGCCACTCGATGGGCGCGTTGTCGTTCATTTGCCCAGGACGGTTCGCACTCTGCCCGATCGCGCGACGCGTCAACGCGACAGCAATCTACCGGTACGCCGCAATCCAATCGGCACTGGAACGATCGAACAGGCCGTCATCGCCCTGTGTCGGCAGGCGTCGGGTACCGAGCTTCGTGATCATCAATCTCTGAACCTCATTCGGACTCACCTCAGTGTGAAATCGCGGCAGCCTTCAGATTCATCCATCATCGGAAAAAGTGCGGGATTGAAAGTTGGTACGAACGGTATTACCTTCACTTTTCCCATGAACCGTGCGCGTGAATGGAGGCAGTATGAAGTGTTGGCCTCTCCTGCTTCTCAGCGTGTGCTGCCTGCTGCATTCTCCGATCGTTACCGCCGCGCTGCAGCCCACACACATAGACATTTCCCCGTTCGACCAGGCGTTCCAGCCGACCGCAATCAATGACCAAGGCCAGGTTGTTGGATTCGGTCGGGAATTCAGCCCGAACAGCGGTCGCGCGTTTTTCTGGACCAAGGAGACAGGCCTCACCACTATCGGATCCCTCGAGGGCTGGGAAAGCAGCGCCACGCACATCACGTCGCGCGGCCGGGTGTTTGGATATGATGTTTTTGTTCCCGCGCCAAACTTCGGACGAGATTACGCATATCGCGCATTCACCTGGACACCCGTCGAAGGCATGCGCGCCATTGATCCAATCTACGGCATCGAGAACATCATCGAGGACGTCGAGCCGCGGTCCGGTGCGATGGTGGGCTATTCCTGCCAGGACGAAGACAGTAACGACTGTCGCGCATTCTTCTGGACCGAAACCCAGGGTGCGGTCTCGATCACGCCACCGGATGCAGCGACGCCGCGTTCGTGCTATCCCACCGACCTCAACGCGCTGGGGCAAGTGGCAGGCTACTGTGTTGGACGAGGGCTAGCCCAACCCTTCTTCTGGTCGCAGCGGTTGGGATTCTCGTTCATTCCGCAGCTTCCGAGCAACCAATGCTACGCTGAAGCTTTGAACGACTCCGCGCAGGTTGTCGGACACTGCAGCATCAACGTTGGCGGCCGGAATGAAGTGCGCGGCTTCGTCTGGCGTTCGAACCAGCCATTGGTGGCACTCTCCATTGAAGGCAGTCTGAAGACCTACCCTCGCGCGATCAACAACGCGGGACAGATTGCGGGGAATTCCGATGTCGGTGCGTGGAGCACCAACGCTCAGCGCCAGATCGTCAAGATTGAGTTTGGACAACGAGTCTCCTCGGACTACCTGGCCTTGACGGAAAGCGGGCATGTCATTGGATTTGCAACATCCTCTTCGCCTTCATGGCAGTACGCTTTCGTTTGGAAAGGAGGAACCGGACTGCTGCTCAGACACGCGGATGGACAAAACTCCTTTCCTCGCTCATGGAGCCCACTAGGGCACGTTGTAGGGCAGGCTTTCGACTCCAACTCTCAGACCAGGGGGTTTTTCTGGTCTCCCACGAAAGGCATGCTTGAACTGGTTCCCCTCGATAACCCCAACGGGAGCGCAGGATTGGTTGCCGACGCCTACGCGGTCAACTCCTGGGGACAAGTCGCTGGCATCCAGGATAACGGTGACTTCTCCGGCGCCTTGTGGAATACAGGCCCTGCACCGACAACGCCGTTTCTCCTCGGTTCTACAGACACTTCTGCACCAGGCCTCCCTGGGCCGGTACTGGTCCTGAATGATCCGAACCAGGCAGAGATCCGGAATTCTCTGGGCGCTGGACTGCAGGCCATAGTCCCGTTCGTCGATCCGATGATGGGGCCTCTCGCGGGAGCCATTCTTGCTGATACCGACGGTGATGGACAGCGCGAAATCGCCCTCCTTCGCACCAGGAAGAATGACGAGAGGCTGCTTGCGGAGATACGGAATGTTGACGATCCCACAACCCGCAGGCGCGTAGCTTATCCGCCCGGATTGAACTTCCTCGCCTTCGCCCCCACACCCTCGGACCTGTCCGGCAATGGCGCGATTGAACTGGCGGTGCTGGCTACCGATGCAGCTGGCCGACCATTTGTTTACATCCGCGACATCGCTTCAGGATTGTCGATACGTACCATCGCGTTCACCGCTGGTGTGAAGCCCTTCATGTTTACCTTCGTCGCGGATCGGGATGCCAGCGGCGTTCCTGAAATCGCCGTAGTGGGCAAGGACGATCGGGGCAGAATACTGGCTCAGATCAAGGACGCACTCTCCCGCGTTCTCGTCGGACAAGTCTTTTTTGATAATCGCTACAATCCCGTGGACGGCATCGGAATGGACCTTGACGGGAATGGTCTTGTGGACGCACTTGCCGTGATGGGACAGAACGCCGACGGGCTGGTTCAACTGGAGATACGCAACACATCAACCGGCGCGGAACTGGCGCGAACGCCGCTCGTGGGGCTGCACAAGCCTCTCAAGCTTGTTGCAGTACCTGACATCAACTCAAACAATGTTCCGGAGATCGCCGTACTGTACAAGGATGCCGGGGGCACCGTCTTTGCAGCTGTTCGCGATCCGTTGGCGGGTACATTGCTCCGAAAGCTGAAGTTCGGGAGTGCGTACGCGCCCAAGGATCTGACCGTCGTCCCTGACGCAAACGGAAACGGCGCCCCGGAACTGGTGTTCCTCGGTGTAAACGTTGCCGGCAGGTACCAGATCCAGATCCGGGACAGTCTGACCCGCTCGCTTATCGGGACCGCGTACGGCCCGATTCATCGCTGAGCAAGCAGGTCACGTCGACTATCCGTCAACGCCACCATCGATGTCAGGGCTGCCCGCGAGTCATGGAGCAGGGACGAGCGCTAAAACGATTCAAGCTGCGCGAAGGATGTTCCCGTGCAGGTCGATGTTGACCGACATAACCAACTGGCCAACACATCTTCGACGTTTGAGCGTCGTTGTTACTCTGCGTGGGCTGGCGCGGCCCTTCGCTACGGTGGAAGTTCCTCGATCCATATAGCCGCAACTCAGCGGACCCGTGACTGGGCGCGACTATTACCCGCGGCCAAAGGCGTGAACTCGCGTTCGCCACTGCAGTAGCTGGTTAGACCGCATTCGGGTTGTGACGGGCGATGTGCGCGACCATTACGAAGTAGCCGAGTATTGGACCGGCTCCGAAGCCGAGAAGCGGCACGGGGGTCGTCTGCAATGGGGCCAGAAGGTATAAGGTTGCGAAGTACAGCGCCACCCCAAAGATTCCCGCTGAAGCCTGCCTACGGGCGAGCCAAGTCAAAGCGCCTACAGGGAGCAAGGCCGCCACCACGGCTGCTGGAAGTGCCCAGGGTGAAAAGCTTCCCGCCGCGTGAAAAACCCCCTCCACGTACGGAACAGGATGCAGCAAGTCTGGTGTTTGCCAAGCAGCAAGGGCGGCGAGAAGCAGTAGGGCCATGAGGAATAGACGGACAGGAAGATTGCAGGAGGAGAACCCCAGTATCGGTATCGAGGCGATCGCGAGCGCTGTTGCTTGGGCCGCGTCTGGCTGGACCAACAATGCCATGCCAACCAGCAGAGCACAGAGGATGGCCAGTGCAGGAAGCGGTGGTCTGCGTGAGAGCGCCTGGTGCCACAGGAGTAGCAACAGTGGCAGGACAACCGGGGCAACGTAGAGGCGAAACCCGAACAAATTGAGCCAGCGATGCACTGAGGTAGAGGAGCCAGTGAGCGTTGGCCAGAACAAGACTACTGCTATGGCCAGAAGCGCCAGCGGACTCAAAACCTGAGCGGGCCTCAGTTTGGCCCAGTGCACATACAGAAGCACTGCAGCCGCTGACATCGAGGCAATCACTGCCTGCTGAACCACTAGTACCTGTGGAGCGGAAGCCCCAATCATCACAGCGATGCTTCCCAGAAGTGCTGGTGCTGCGGCGGGAATCAGGAGGAGTGGCGACACTTCTCGTTATACAGCCGGACGCTGCGCCTCAGCGGACCGCTGCGTGGGTGCGGCTGTTGCCAGCGGCAAGAATCGTGGACACGAAGTGGCTCCGCTGCAGATGCATGTTGGACGGCGGCGGATACAAACTTTGACTACGGGAGGCATGGTTTGGCTGCTGGTTACTCCGGGATTCTCGATTCTCGAGAAGAACTCAGCGCTCGCAGGGTGAAATATGCACCGGGTATAGCGGCTGCCATAAACACGATCAGAGGCCCACCGTCCCCAGGAGGGAGTTGCATCATGAGCTTGTACGCCAGCCGAAAGGCTACGCCTGCCAGTGCGCCGATGAGGATCGATACTGACCAAGGCATCCGTAACCTATGGAACCAATCTTTGCGTTGTTCGTGCCCAATGCAAATGCACGCCGAAACGAAAAAGGCGACAGCGGAGATTGCGAGTAGCAGGCCGAGAAATTCGATAGATTCAACAAGAAATGGTGCCGTTTCTCCCTGCAGGTATTGATCGTACCGCCAAACCCAAGATCGGTAGTACTGACAGAATTCAAGCCCCATCCACCACAGAGGATCCCCGGACCCCAACTCCACTTGAGAAGACCAATTGCGCCAAATGCTACCAACCCAACCGGCAGGAGGTCTGCCACAAGAGATGGGAATGACTGTCCAACAAGGAAATGTGCGTAGATTTCGAAGGCGAGGTGAAACGTCGCTTGCGAAATCGAGAACCACAAGAAATAGATCGTTGTTTTGGAACCAGGCATCTCCCTTTCTCCTCTCTATTCATCCACCCACGTTATTCTGGTCCTTCAACGTTTCGAAAAACAAAGGCTGGAGGCATGGTTTGAAAGCTATGACGCGCAGGGTATCTGGCTCCCGCCGTTCAACGCCGCGGCCCAGCGTGTGGCCGCGACTTTCGGGCCTTGCAAAAGGCGTGAACACCGGTTTGATCGGCTGCATGTGCTGGTTATGCGGCTTTTGAGTAAGAGGTTCTACTTCGGATTCCACTCCGGTTGCGTTTCGAAGGACGTCACCGATTCATGCACGGTATCCCACGGTTTGCGATTCCGAGAAAAAATCGCGACCGCTGGGCTGAACCTGGATGAGTCTTCAAAGAGACCGAGGGATACAGTGACAAAGCCAGCCATGCCGGTGTTCTTTCCGAAAATCGGACTTCCGCAGTTCGGACAGAAGACGCGAGTGACTTCGTTTCCAGCCGCGGATTCAAGAACGTAGCTCGCGACCTTTCCCTTCATTTCAAACTGTTCTTCGGCGAACATTGCGCCAGTAGAGTGGCCTGCTCCCGTTATCCGCTGACAATCCTCGCAGTGGCAATGGGCGGCCATGACAGGTTGCCCTGTGGTTTTGAAGGTTACCGAACCGCACAAACATCTTCCGTGGCTTGGTTCGAGTTGATCGTTGCCCATGAACTGGTGCGCTCCTATGAAAACCGTCTGAATCGACCTGAGCTATCGCTTGAAGCCATGGCTGAATAACGCTGCGCTTCTGCGGACCGCTGAGTGGGCGCAGCTTTTGCCAGCGGTAAAAATCGTGAACCCCCGGCGGGTCCGATGCACCACATTATTGTGCGGCAGGAACCCCTATCGAAAGTACCCGGAGAATGTTTGAAGAGCTGAAGACCAATTGCGACGATGAGGCGTATGGCTTCAGCGAAGCCCGTTCTTTCGGTATGTGTGACACAGAATTTTTCTTGCTCGAGCATTTGTCCTCCCAAGACCAGATCCGCGACTCAAAAACGCAAGTAAAAAGTACTTCAACGTTTCGTGCACTACCTGGCGTTTCGATTCGAAAGATCATACCGGCAACCAGATACACTCAAACTTCAATTGATTGGCAAGGAGGATTGATCATCTCGTTCAGACAACTCTGGGTGTTCACGACCGAGTTTCTCAAGGAGTTTGATGAGACTACGACTGTGGCCGAAGGATGTCGCTCCGAGAATGCATAGAATTGACGTTGCAAGAGGAAGCTCAAGTGGTGGCCATTCGTAGAAACTCACCATGGCCAACCAGGCGAGCCAAACTGGGAAGTAGATCAGCAGAAGCAGCCACGACCTTCTTTGCAACTTCAACGCTGCTCGATACGTTCGTACGTCCTGCTCGGTGAGATTCACGGAACTTCAATCCTCTCTTTGGGCACTGAACGTGGCACGTTAGCCGCACGACCGAGGGCGCGACTCTTGCTTGCGTACAGCAAAAGCGGTGAACACGGGTTGGGTCGGCTACACGCGTTTGTCAGGCGCGGACTGTGATGCAAGAAAAGGCTACCCAAGTACCCGCACCTTTCTCTTGCTTACTGCGCGGCCGCTCACACTATTCCTTCTCTGTATCGAGATGGACTATAGAGGACGGGCTGGCGACCCAAAATCCAAGGTAGTCCTCAGGAAGTTGCTCGACCTCATCGCAGCGTACGAAATTGGCCTGTTCTGAATATGGTGCAGCAGCCTTGACGTCAGACACAACGAACTCCAGCCTGATCTCCGCTTGGCTGAGGTTAGCGACCTTGTCTACGTGCAGGTGAATGGAGCCAAATTGAAACGCAATGTGGATCGAAGACTGATCAAGTATCGGAATGCCGAGTCGGCAATAGCTCTCAATCGTCGCATCAAACTGATGGGCCGGAACCTTCAGCGCGATGTTCCTCCCACCTCTAAAGGTCGGCTTCTGGGGCATGTTGGACATCTCCGGCTGTGCGCCTAACTGGGAACTTCACGTTATGTGGTCATCGCTTGATTCAGCTCAATGGGCCCCTCCGCGCCAATGACGCCCACCTGAAAATCATCCTCGTAGATGATTTCGCCTGGATCGTCAGTACTCGCGACGTCCAGCTCGACACCATACTTCCTCAATACTCCAACTAGCGGCGACAAACGGTCTTGCATCTCATTGGAAGCCGACCGTTTGAACCATGTCACCGCACCAACGCGGTTACCATCACTATAAAAAGGCGGATATGGGAGCTTCTCTTTGAACCAGCTATCGACCTCTTCAAAGTAACGCCAGTCCACGTTGGAGATCTCGCCCCGTTTTCTCAAGTGATGAAACGCGGTGAAGATCCCTATCGGTTTCCCTGTCCTACCTGAGTAGCGCGCTTGGAAGCGAATGTATTTCATGCCGGTTGAGCCGCATCACGTAGTACGTTACATCGCAGCTCACCGGTCCAGCGCGAGGGCGCAGCTTTTTCCCCCGTAAAAGGTGCGAACACGCGTTAGGTCCAATGCAGCAGCTGGTTGGGCAATGAGTCTTGGAAGCGACTAGCGACGAAGGAGGAAAAAAGAGACAGAAACTCGGAGTCGAAACAGCCAAGCAAACCAGGCGCAGTGGATGCCGGAGACGAAGAAGACCTTGAGTCCATGAAACTGCTGCTCCCTGTCGCACTTGATGGGCAGGATGCTACACCTAGCTGCCGGAAAGAGAAAAGTCGTGTAGCGGGCTGAAGTCCTGCAACGCTCAGTGATATGCCGAGCAATCACAACATCAGGCTTGCTTGGGAATTTTGTACTTTAGCGGATTTGAGAATGAAACCTTGCTACCACTTTCCTGCATCGAATTCGTCCGTGTAGCGGTTCCAATCTTCGATTTGATAGCTCGTCCAGGAACCATCGTCACCACGTAGTAGATAGCAAGCGAGATGCTCCCAAGGAGCCGTAGAAAATCGCTCGGATAGAGCATGCTCAACATAAAAACGAGAAGGATGGCGTTGGTGAACCATGTATACCCAGTAAGGTACTGATACTTGTTGTGAGAGTTGTCTTCTTCTACGACCTTATAGGGATTCATCTTGATGACCTGGCTCAGCTGGCCGCCCAAAGCCAAACCTCAGCGGCCCGCTGGGCGGGCGCGGTTTTTGCCGCAACAAAAGGCGTTAACACATAGTAGGTCTCCTGCAGCAGCTTGTTGGGCGGCAACCCGGATTTATGGTGCACATAATTCGGCTGCTCCCAGGCGCAGAACGCATGTTGAGAAACTTCGCCTAGCCATGCTTTTCCCATCCATTGGACCGACTTGTCCTTATCCTGTTCCTGCGATTTGTTGTAGGGCTGCTATGAACGCTCCGGTTATATACCGATATTTCGCTGTTCGCTTCTGTCCCCTTGAGAGTGTTTTCTTCAATTCCTCTGCTGTGCCAGGTAGTGGGCGACGAGGGCGTTTGCGTGACCATGTCCCAGTTTGTGCTCGGATTTAAGGAGAGTTACCAGCTCCATGTGCTTCCGCGGATTGGCGCTTTTAATGATACCCATCCAATGATCGATCGGCTTTCCGTAAGTCTTCTCGATCGAAGGAAAATACGACGCTGGACCCTTCACCTTATCTTCTTTCGCCATCCTCTACTGCTCCTGACTGCTAGCTACGCAACCTGGTTCAACCACCGTCAATGATAGAAAGTAGCGGTCTGCATAACGAGAGTAGATTCGCGCTTTTTTTTGTCATTGAGATGGGGGCGTCGCTTTGCCTTCGCCCAACGCCGCACGTTAGCCGCACAATCCGTTGACGCGACTCTTACGTACAGCAAAAGGTGTGAACACGGGTTGGGACTGTACATGTGCTTGTTAGGCGCAACTGTGGATATGAATGTCCGTTACCCAGTTACATGGACAACTCTGTTACCTTGGTACCTGAACGTTTAACCAGACTTTTCGATACAACGCAATCTCACCATTTTCTAGTCCTGCGTCTTGGAAGCCAAGTGATCTATACAGCGACAGTGCAACGTGGTTATCCGCCACCGTCGAAATTCTGATCAGACTTGGCCTAGGATGGAATCCCGACACCCAAGTTACTGCGGTCGTAAGAAGGCCTCTGCCGAGACCCCTACCCTGGTGCTTCGCGTCGATCATCAATCGGACGATGTTCACAACGTTCTCCTTCTGTCGTTCATATGGGAACACAAGCAGGAATCCCACCATGACATCGCCATCGTAGGCGAGCCTGAAAATACTACCCTGCCACACGAAAGCGTCTGCCAAGGTTCTCGTGACACTTGCGACAAGGGCGCCTTGTTCAGGGTGAACATCGAGATCCAACGCTTGCGAGTAGTTCTCTGGCGTGATTTCTCGGAGTTCAATCATGGATGCTGCTCAGACAGTGCCTAACTCCTGAATTACGCCGAGCCGCGAAGCGGCTTCGGCTTGAATGAATCGTTACGCGCTACCTGCGCGCCCATCCCGTAAGCAAATAGCTTGCGCGACAACAAAGATGATGTGCAATGCAATGGTAACAACACCCACCTCGACCTAATTCTGCTGGAGAAAAGATGGCCAGAAAAGCAGATTGGCCGACCCGAGCAGCAGATGAGTGGCCAAGCCAACGCCATGCCACAGCCGGCGGTCAACGCGGCCTGATGCGCAAAGCAGCAATGTACCAATAAGGAGGGCCAGGCCGTGTGCCTCAAAGCCTCCGATGGTGTACGGCGAGCCTTGGGGCATAGCCAAAGGACCCACGCCGAAAGAATGGCCGGCGGTTTCGGTGAGCATGGCGGAACTGCCAGCCAGAACCAGGAAGATTCCGTCAGTTCGAAGCGTCCAACCACCCAGTCCGTGACTTGGTTGCAAGACACTGTCTCCTGGCGCCTAACGCAACGCATCAGCCGCCCGGCCCGGGGAGGCGCCTTTCGCGCATGGCAAAAGGCGTGAACACCCGGCGGGTCCGATGGACTTCATTATTGGGTGCACGGCTAGGATGCCTGTTTGACCGACTGCGCGACAAGCCGCACCCCTAGTGCGCGGGCGACACGTACCAAGGTATCGAATCGCGGCTTGGCTCCAGGTGCTAGCGCCTTGTAGAGGCTCTCACGCCCTAAACCCGTTTTTTTTGCGACGAGCGACATCCCGCGTGCTCAGGCTACATCTCCCAACGCAAGTAGCAGAAGGTGCATATCGTCTTCCTCGAGTACTGAACTCATATACTCAGCGATTGCATCTTCATCCGTGAGGTACTTTGCCGCATCAAATGGAACCAGCTTCAGCTTTGATTTACTTTTCGCCATGCTCTGTCTCTGGTTGAAGATGAATATTTCGTGCTCGTACGATGTCATGTGTTTGGCTCGACTTCGGGCCGTCAGCCAATGCGATGATCATGACGTTTCCTTTTTTCGTGAAGTACAGCCGATAACCTGGGCCAGAGTGCACGCTCAACTCGGATATTCGGTCAACCACCGCTTTCCAATCACCCAGATTCCCACTTTCAATTTGGCGCAAACGAGCAGCGATTCGAACCTGGGACTTCTTGTCCTTGAGTCTATCGAGTCAAGATTCAAATTCGGAGGTGAGCTGCAACGACTACATCGTCGCATGTGTATCTATATGGATAAGTGCGTCAAGAGTTGTTCCGCAACCAAGGTCTGCGGTCAACGGCCCGATGGGTGGGCGCGACTTTTGCGCACAGTAAAAGACGTGAACAGGCGTTGGGTCCACTACAGCGCATTGTTGGGCGGAAAGCAAACATCACTAACCTTGGACAGACCTTTCTGGAGAATCTGCTTTTAGTTCTTGCGATACACCGAACTGAAACGCTGAAATCTCGGCCATCTCAACCTTTTCCAATTCGGTCCACAGATCGTCGTAGAAATGGTTGCTTTGCCGAAAGCGTACGCCCGCCGGCAAGGACATCAGCTGTGAACATTCAGCTGCGGCCCGAGCCCACTCATCCGGTGGCAACACGCCACGTTGATAGAGACGAAATAGCTTGTAACTATGATTGACGTAGTATCGTACGAATATATTCAAGCGAAACGCTTCATCTGCCGTCAATTCACGCGACTCAAACCAACCGCGCCGAATCAGCGACGATGCCTCGGCATCGCTGTGCAGGAAGCGAATTAGGTCGTTGTAGCCGCCCATCGCCGAATCGTACACGGATGTACTCAACGCTTGGGTGTTTTGTTTCATTTGTCGCCAGAGAGCGATGAGAGTTACCACCACAGCGACGGCCCCTATGGTCTCTGCTATGGCTACGATTGCGTCCCAGTTCATGCGTTTACCTTGATGATTCCGCCCAACGAATGACATGGACCTTCCCGTCGAGCGGGTACCGCTCGACAATGGAAGCGCCAACTATCCAAACGAGGGGAAGGTCCATGTTAGAGGTTATTCGTATCGGGGTTGATCTGTCCAAATCTGTTTTCGTTCTCTATGGTGTTGATGAACAGGAGAACTGCCAGCTCAAACGCACGATGAAACGAGCTGAGGTCCTCCCCTGGTTCGCCAATCATCCCGCGTGTCGGGTCGGGATGGAAGCCG
>JBGSHJ010000027.1:0-22065 GCA_041752315.1 Pseudomonadales bacterium | reverse complement strand
CTGCGCCACCGGCGGCGCGAGACACCCTGCGCGCCTTGTATCGCCTGACACAGCGCGAATTGGACTTGGCTTGTCGATTGGCTGCCGGCGAACCGCTGAACGAAGCCGCGATCGCACTCGGTATCGCCCACCAGACGGCGAGGTCACACCTGAAAGCGGTGTTCGCCAAGATGGGCGTGGCGCGCCAGGCCGATCTGGTCCGCTTGGTGTTGCGCCTGACATCGGCAGGGTGACGATGCGGGCATGGCTGCATGGGGAGGCGGCGTTTACCGCCGGCGCGCCAGGTTCGGGTCGATCAGGTCGCGCAGGCCGTCGCCCAGCACGTTGAGGCCGAGCATGGCCAGCACGATGGCGAGGCCCGGGAATACCGCCAGCATTGGTCGGGCATACATCTGCGCCTGCGCCTCGTTGATCCTGCCCACCAAACACGCACACCAAATTATGCGACCCTTTGGGCCTCGAAGGCCTCCGGACTGACCATGCCGATGGCACTATGCCCCGACGTCGGTTGTAGTCCAACTCAATGTACTGGAACACTGCCCGGCGCGTGTCTGACCGCTTGTCAAAGCGTTCACCATGAACCAGTTCTACCTTCAGCGTGTGGAAGAAGCTTTTCGCGCACGCGTTGTCGTAGCAGTTCCCTGTTCCACTCATGCTGCAAACGAGCCTGTGTTTGACCAGCAGATCCTGGTACTTGTCCGAACAGTACTGGCTGCCGCGATCCGTATGCACCAGCACTCCTTGTGGAAAGCCACGACGCCAGAGCGCCATCGTCAGCGCATCACAGGCAAGATCCGCCTTCATCCGATCCGACATCGACCAGCCAATGACGTTGCGAGAGTACAGATCGATCACTGTCGCCAGGTCCAACCCGCCTTCGTCAGTGCGCAGGTACGTTATATCACTGACCCATTTCTGGTTTGGCGCAGAGGCATGAAATTTCCGGTTCAACAGATTCGGCGCAGTCGGTTTGCCGTGGCCAGAGTCCGCGGTGACCTTGAATTTACGGGCGGCCTTCGCCCGTAGCCCCAATCCATTCAAACACTTGGCTATGGTCTTGCGATCATGGCGATGTCCGGCGTCCGCCAGATCCAGCGTCAGTCGGGGCGCACCCGATCGACCCTCTTCAGCCATGAACGCCGCCAGCACCAGCGCTTTGATCGCCGGCAATCCTGCGCCGTGATTGCGTCCCTGGTCACGTCTTCGCCGCCCGGCATGAAATGCACTGGGTAAAACGTCCAGAACCCAGCACAAGGCGGTCACCGTGAACTCGCCACGCACGGCGATCATGAACGCGTACTTTGCCGTGGTCGCTTCTTCAGCTCCCCTTGGCAAAGTACGCGGCCGCTTTTTAGAATCGTCAGGTCCTCCGTCTTCTCTGCGAGTTGACGCTTGAGCCGCACGATTTCCAGCACCTGTTGTTTTTCAACCTCACTCTGACTGCGCTCGAGACGGTCTTTGCCTCGCCAGCCGTACAGCTGCGACTCGTGCAGACCGAGTTGTCTTGCCGCCTCCGCTACTCCGACCTTGTCGGCCAGCAACAGCGCCTCTCGCCGATACTCAGCCGTGTATCGCCGACGTTCCGCAGTCTTTTTCCTGATTGCCTTTGCCATACCATAACCCCTGTTTTCGCAAGAATACTCGCTTAGCCAAGTGTCTTGGTTTGGTGGGCAGGATCACTCGTCCTCGTTGTTAACAGGACGACATACACTACTCACGGAACGCCGGATTTGAAGGACGGCTCTGGATTGGGCGCTTACAGCTCGACAGCCAGATTGCTGCCGTGATATTCGCGACTCCCGGTTACGTGATCTACCCAACCGATGCCCACGTACGATGCCTCGAAGAAACGAGCAACATGCGAGAGGAACCCGATCAAGTACTCCCGGTCATCAAGGCCATCATAGAGGGAGTCAACTTCCTTTGTAATATCCATCAGCATGACACTCCACTGTCGATGGAGCGAGCATCCTCATGTGTGAGTGAGGTTGTCAAACTAAATCGTCAGCAACGGCCCTCTCAAAACAGGAAAATTGAAAGCGCCAGCGACCCTCAGGCAGATCCGTCCGAGTCAACTGCCCACTACACAAGCCTCAAATCGCGTTCACCGCTGTTTCGCTGTAGTTTGTCCGGTAGTCCTAACTTCGCCTCGCCTGTTAGCTGCTTGTCCAGGAAAAATCTTACGACGGTACTAAGCACCGTTCAGGGCGATTGCAGGCGCGCCCTGCTTTGGATGAACCCTCTTCGATATCGTTTTAATCTTCTGCCACCCATCGTTGAAATTCTCGCTCAATATTTGCCAGCGCTTCGGTTCTGTATCACCCGTTTGGGTGATGAACGGTGAATTGATAAGAGGTAGCCTTTGCCATAGTCCTGTTCCCCTTGATTGTTGGGTAGCTGATTTGGAAGGCGACTATTGAGAGCGCAGCAGAAAATCGCCGAATCCGGTTGGCGGCATATTCGATTTGAAGAGATGACTGGAGTTTTGCCTGCAACAGAAACGGACGCAAACGTTTGGTAACTCCCTGGTGAGGGTCGACTTGATCTCGTCAAACAAGCGTTAGCTGTTCTCAAAGGAAAACCGTTTGACTGACCGTGTTGTTCTTGCCGCTCGAACTGGATCAGCTTTTTCACCAGTTAAGTTCTGGAGTGTTGACCGAATAGGCAATAGGGTCGGAGAAGGAAAGTCGATTGTTCAGCAGATCAAGTTAAGGGATAAGCGAGAAATGAAGTTGAAAACTTGTTTGAAGCGCATATATGTCTTCACTGTTACGTTGAAGGGATAAAGGAGAACGGACATGATGATTGTAAGGAACACACTTCGACGATTACTCACTCGGCTCGGAATTCTTGCGATGTTCACCGCTGGAGCCATGGTCGGGACCATGACGGTGCATGCAGCGCCGTTGAAATACAGGCTGACCGACCTCGGAACTCTGGGAGGAAATCAAAGTTACGTAAGCGCCATCAATTCATCGGGTCAAGCGACAGGTGAGTCGAATATCGGTGATGTTAGCGATAGCTTCCACCCATTTCTATGGAACGGGAGCACGATGCAGAACATTGGATCACTCGGTGGTAGTCGCGCCTTCGGTCAGGCTATCAACGATTCGGGACATGTGGCCGGATCGGCACGCACGCCGGGTGATGAGGCGACACACGCTTTCATTTGGGACGGTACAAGTCTGCTTGATCTCGGGACGCTGGGTGGTACGAATAGCAATACCGGAGCGATGAATGCTTCGGGACACGTAGTAGGAACGTCGCAAACTATTGACGACTTGGCGCAACATGCGTTTCTGTGGGACGGAATTGTCATGCAGGATCTTGGCACATTTGGCGGAACCAACAGCAATGCCACAGATGTGAATGACCTGGGGCAAGTCACAGGCACAGCCAGTTTACCTGGCGGAACACAGCGCGCTTTTCTGTGGAATGGCAGCGTTATGGAAGATCTCGGTACCCTTGGAGGCGACTCCAGCCAAGCCAATGCAATCAACACCTTGGGGCTGGTCACTGGCACCTCGCTTACCACTAGCGGGGCGTCTCTGGCATTTCTGTGGGACGGGACCACTATGCGAGATCTTGGGCCTTCAAACGCCGCATTTGCTGAAGGAACAGCGATTAATGCACTAGGGCAGGTGATAGGAAGGTATTTCACACCCGGTGGTCCTCCAAGTTTCCAGGCATTTCTGTGGGACGGAAGTGCAACACGCGACTTGGGTAACTTTGGAGACGGACAGACTTACGCTCAAGCGATCAACGATCTGGGACACGTAGTCGGAGTTTTCTTCCCGTCGTTCGCGCCGGGCAACAATCCGAATAAACCGTTCGTAGTCGGAGCAGACGGTGTGATGCGGAATCTCAATGATCTGATCGACCCTGACGATCCGCTTCGATCTTCTATCACACTTACGCAAGCGAACGACATCAACAACTCCGGGCAGATTGCTGCATTTGGCAAAAGCCAAGGAGGCCCGGAACGAGCATTCCTCCTTTCACCACTGCCTCCAGGCCCAGACGTCGACGGAGACGGCATTGAAGACGACGACGACAACTGCCCGACTGTAGCGAACCCTGACCAATCGGACGCAAACGGTAACGGCATAGGTGACGCGTGCGAACCGGATAGCACGCCTCCTTCGATAAGCTCCGTCGTAAGTGGGGCACTCGGCGCCAACGGATGGTATACCAGCGACGTGAACATGAGCTGGATCGTGTCGGATGCAGAGTCGGCGATTACGTCCTCGACGGGGTGTGACAATTCAACGATAGCCTCGAACACACCAGGCATTACCTTAACGTGTTCAGCGACGAGTGAAGGTGGAACTGCGACGGAATCGATCACAGTCAAACTCGACAAGAATGTGCCTTCGGTTTCTATCAACACCCCAGTGAACAACGCATCGTTCGGCGTAGGCGCGTTGGTCAATGCCAGCTTTACATGTGGTGATGGCATCTCGGGCATCGCCTCCTGTATCGGAACGGTCCCGACCGGCGACCCAATTGATACGAGCACTGAGGGAACCAAGTCATTCACTGTTGTTGGAACTGACAATGCTGGGAACGTGACGACTCGAACACGGACATATACCGTCCAAGCTTCTGGCGACACCACCCCTCCAAGCATTACATCGCAACTATCGGGAACACTGGGGTCCAACGGCTGGTACACGTCGAACGTGAACCTGGTCTGGCAGATTACCGACCCTGAATCTGCGGTGACCAGTACGACGACATGCCAGAATAGGACTGTCACGAACAACACGGCGGGTGTCACCTACACCTGTACTGCCACCAGTTCAGGCGGAACAAGCTCGCAATCCGTCACCATTAAACGCGATGCCAGCGTCCCGAATGCGACCGCACGCGCTACGCCCGCCGCCAATGCTGCTGGTTGGCGCAAGGTCCCGGTTACGGTGACCTTTACTGGAACGGACGCACCTTCCGGAATTGCGGCCTGTGATTCGCCGATCCTCTTGGCAATCGATGGGACTGGCCAGTCCGCTTCAGGCACCTGCACGAACAACGCAGGACTGGTCAGTGCAACGGCGAGTGTGGCGTCGATCAACATCGATACAACGTTGCCGTCGATCACCATCTCGACGCCCGCTATCGGAGCGACGTATGTAAAAGGGTCCGTGGTCAATGCAAGTTACGTTTGCAGCGACGCGTTGTCAGGGGTTCAAAGCTGCAGCGGTCCCGTTGCGACTGGTTTGCCAATCAACACCGCTTCGAAGGGAGTCAAGACGTTCAAGGTGACCAGTAAGGACATTGCTGGAAACAAGCAGTTAAACACGGTGACTTACACGGTTAACTGACCATGAGAGACAGAGAGCGCTCGCGCCGCGACACAGGTAGTGCCTGTCGCGGCCGCGGCGATCAACTTCGGATCGATTCACGTGTCCACCTGCTCGTTAATGGGTAGGCACCATCGTCGGGAGCTTTGGACTATGAGGGAAGATGAGTTTACAGGATAGTTGCACAGCAATATCTGCAACTGGCGGTAGATCTAACCTCGATCCGACAATAACTCAGGTAGAAAAGCCAAGCGACGAGGCGATGAAGGTGAAGTGTTTGCGCACGGCGGGAGCGCAGCCGACGTCGAGTTGTCTAGCCGAGGGCAAAAAGCGGACGTTCGTTAGCGTGAGGTCTACGTCCGTTATGGACCGGAAGCGACGATCCTCGTGAGCATGCCAAAGTATCTGGCCGCTGGTTTCTTTTATTTACGACGCTCCGCGATGGGAGCATGCTTTCCAAATGGGGCGTCGATGGCTTTGGCTTTGGCCAGCGTTGGCGCAACATGATGGGGTGTGTGGGATGTAAGACAACCGACAGACGGTGTGCAGTTCCCTGCAATCATGCAGGTCTGCACCGGTGTGGCCCGTGAAATGAGTACGGAATTTCTCGACCACAACCGTACCTCGATTCTGAGGAATTCAAAGTCAAAAAAAGGAGCGGAAATGCGCAAGTCAATCTGGATAGTGGTGTTCGCATTCGCGGCATTCCTCGGTGCGCAACCAGCGGGTGCGGAGGACATTCCGAAGTGGGCACAGGAAGTGAATGAAAAGTGGTATGCCGCCAGCGAAGCAGGTGACGCCGAGGCGATGGGGCGCACCTATACCGTCGATGCTGTTCTGCAAACACCGGATCAGACGGCACGCGGTCGCAAGGAGATCGACCAGTTACACGCGGCGAACTTTGCCAAGGCCAGATCCACGTGCACGTGGAAGATCGACCATGTTGATCAGTTAGAAAAGGTGGCAGCGGTGCAGGGTCATGACAGCTGTGTTGAGACACCCAAAGCCGGCGGGACTCCCCAAACGGTCAAGACTCGTTGGATGGCTGTCTATGAGCGCCAGCAAGACGGATCTTGGCTGACTTCACTGGAAGCCTACGACATAGAACCGTAGAGATTAACCTATGAGCCTGGTTGATCGCTGGGGTGCGAGTGCCCTGGCGAGCCGGTAGTTGGCTTTGGCGTATGACACCTTACCGAGCATGTTGTCTAATCGAAGGAGACGAGCAATTTAACTTGGAATTGCGGCAAGGCTAGTTTTGGTAGTCGGTTCCATAGGGGATACTGTGCGGTCTTGTGTGGTGCCTACAGAGATAAGCGGAAGGACTCGTCAAACTCACCTTCGCTGGGTGTACGTGGAAGCCTGGCCTGATCAAGTGACAAGTCAGCGCATTCCCCGCTTGCTCTCGATCCAGGCACGCACGCCGTGCTCCGATTGCGAGTCTGTGGTCGGACAGTGATACTCCCCAGTCAGGGGAGAGTGCAGAACGATGGCTGATCAGGTCGGCAACACCATAGGTCCATACCAGATCACCGAACCACTCGGTGTCGGTGGTATGGGCGAGGTGTACAAGGCCTATCACACTGGACTGGAGGTATTTCGGTCCATCAAGTTCATCCGTCATGAGCTTTCACTTGCTTCCGATTTTCGTGCCCGCTTCCAGAATGAGGCCCGGAGTGTGGCTCGCCTGCGTCATCCGAATATCGTGCAGGTACATGATTTCGGCGAATACGATGGCCGTTTCTATATGGTCATGGAATACGTCGATGGGCAGTCGCTGAAGGCAGTGATTGCCAACCATGAACCAATGGCCATCGATGCTGCCGTTGCACTGGTCAAGGAGATCGCTGGCGCTCTCGACCACGCACATCAGCGGGGGCTGATTCATCGCGACATCAAACCCGACAACATCATGCTGGACGCCCATCATCGAGCAGTGTTGATGGACTTCGGCATTGCCAGACTCATCATCGGTGACGGCAATCTCACCGCTACCGGAATGGGCATCGGCACGCCGACTTATATGGCACCCGAGCAGTTGAAGGCACTGAAAGTCGGGCCTTACACCGATGTGTATTCGCTCTCGATTGTCTTGTTTGAACTGCTGACCGGGCGTGCTCCATTTCAGGCTGACACGCCACTTGCCGTGCTCCTGAAGAGCCTGAACGATCCGATGCCTGCGCCGCGCACGCTGAACCCGAAAATCAGTGACGAACTGGAGGCAGTGATCCTGAAAGGCACCGCAAGGGAGGCGCATCAACGTTACCAGACGGCTGCCGAGTTCATGCATGCGCTGGATGAAGTCACGCGGGTGCCGGGCCAGTCACCGCAAGCGAATGCCTCACCGGCACGGTTTGACGCCGAGCCAGGTGGCATCACGCTAAAGGTCCAGCCCTTACGTTCTACGGAAACGAGTAGCCTATCTCTGCGCTGGGGCTTGATCGTCATGGTCTTAGCCATCGCTATTGCCTTCGCGGGATCGTGGTGGTCCTCCACTTCGATGCAAGCCGCGTCAGACGCAATGCTACCCGAATCAGATTCAGCGCAATCGAGCGTCACAACAAGTGAGGAGCTCAAGTCCATTGCTGTTCTGCCGTTCGTCGATATGAGCGAAGGGAAGGATCAGGAGTATTTTGCCGACGGAATGGCCACAGAGATTCTCTCGCTGCTGGCAGAGCTTCCGGGTTTGCGGGTGATTGGTCGAACATCGTCCTTCCAATTCAAAGGCCAGCCAGCCGATCTTCGGAATATTGGGTCCGTGCTCGGTGTTACCTACCTCCTGGAGGGCACCGTTCGACGATCGGGAAATCGTGTGCGGGTGGACGCCCAACTCGTCACGGCTGAGGACGGAATACAGGTGTGGTCAGGCAATGTCGAGCGAACGATGCAAGACGTATTGTCGTTGCAGAGGGAAATTGCCAGCGGTATGGCTCGTACGCTCAAGATCACGGTCTCTGAGGGCGATTTGCCTACGGTAAATGCGGTAGATGTCGAGGTCTATGACCTCTTTCTGCGTGGGATCTACTCCTTTGAACGCTATGACGAGCAAGGGTTCAAGGAAGCCGAAGTGTTTTTCCTCACGGCTCTTGATCGAGAACCAACCTTCATTCGTGCTTCTGAGTACCTTGCCTGGGTCTATTTTATGCAAGCGAATTGGACATACACGGAGCCGAAGGTGGGATATGAGAAGGCCCGATTGGCGGCAGAAAAATTCCTTGAGAACAACCCGGAGTCCGAGAACGGGCACGCCCTGCTGGCACGCATCAACACGGACTACCACTGGAATTGGGATGCTGCCCGAAGAGAAGCCGAGTTGGCCATTGCGATCGCCCCTCGATGGTACGTAGGCCATTACGCACTTGGCGCTCTGGAACGAACTTTAGGTGATTTGGATGGTGCAGAGCGCGCTTTCCGAACAGCACTCAGCTACGACCCACTGAATCCAGACACAATCACTGAGCTCGGTAGAGTCTTGTCCGGATCGGGTCGCGTCGAAGAGGCTCTCATGGCTTATCGACGCGCCTTGGAAATTAGCCCGACGATCGGAGCTGGACACCTTCAAGTCGCCGAAGCACTTGTTGCGTTGGGAGATCTCGATGGCGCACTAAGCGAAGCTCAACTGGAAACAGAGGAAATCTGGCGACTGAAAGTGCTATCGATCATCTACCATGCCCTTGGAAGGGAGCCCGATTCTGAGGCCACGCTGTCACAGCTCGTACAGGGCCATGGCACACGAAGCGGGTATCAGATCGCACAGGTCTATGCCTTTCGAGGTGATGCACAAGAGGCGGTGCAGTGGCTTGAGCGCGCCTGCGACCAGAAGGATGTCGAACTGATTTATATGAAAAGCAGCTTTATGTTTCGAAAAATTGAAAGCGATCCTGGCTACGTGGCATTCCTGCAAAAAATGAAGATCCCCACATAGAGATTCGAAGGCAACAGCGCGCCGCCGGTTTGTTCCATGGATCACTGCTTGGCGGTCAGCGCGTTACTTGCCCGTTTGGTTCCGACTATCGGAACTCGTACATCAGCTCGAGACCGTACACCCGGGGTTCGGTCACTTGGGCGGTGCGGCGGTAGCCGGCCGCGGCGCCGTTGGCCAGGATTTGCCGAATGCCGATTTCGTCGGTTACGTTGTTGACAAAGGCACTCGCCTTCCACCGCTCATCAACGCTGGACCAGGTTGAGCGCAGGTCGAATCGGTCATACGCAGGCGCCAGATCCAAGTCGCTTTCGAACGCGGAGAAGTACACATCGTCGATGTAACTCCAACTCGCCAGTACGTCTATGGCACCGGAGTCGCCGAGGTCGAACCGGTAGCTCGCGAAGGCGTTAGCCTTCAACTCGGGTACCTGCAGCAGGCGGTTGCCCTTGATGTCGATCGTGCGATCTGGATTGGTCTGGGCGGTGTAGACCTCGCCGGGAAACCTCGGGTCGGCCCCGTCCACCACGAAGAACGACTTGGTGTACTCCGTGTCGGTGAAGCTGAAGTTTCCACCAAGTGTCAGGTTCTCCGTCGCCAGATATAGCACCTCAAACTCGATGCCGAATACTTCCGCGCCAGGCGCCGCCTGCACGGAGGTCGTGGAGTTTACAACCGCACACGCACTCTGAAGGCTTTGCGGCGTGCCTCCTGGAGGGCAAGCTTGTTCCGTACTCGTATGAATACTGGAGTAGTCGTAGAAATACGCCGAACTGTTGAACTGCAGGGTGTTGTCAAAGAAGCGCGCCTTGTACCCCAGTTCGTAGGCGATCAGTTTTTCCGGCTCGTACTGCGGAGTCTGACTAAAGAATGCGAGGTTGAATCCACCTGAGCGGTAGCCCGTGGTCACGTTCGCGTAAATGAGGGAGTCCTCATTCAGGATGTAGTCCAGATTTATCCGCCACGTAACCTTCTCGTCTTTGCGTTCGAGCGGGCGGTATGCGCCGAAGGTGAAGGGGACACCACCCGTCCAGGGTGCCACCAATCCTGTGGGCTGTAGGGTCGCGGGATTGATCGCACCACGTAGGATGTTCGCGGTAGCGAGGTCCAGACCGACGGCGGTCAGCACGTCGACTGATTCTGCGTACTGTGCGAGGCTCTCTTCTCCCTTGATATCATCGTAGGCATATCGCATGCCAAAGGTAAGCGTGAAATCGCTGTTGATGTCCCACACACCCTGGGTATAGGCGGCGAACGCCTCACGCTCGGTTTTGTTGGTGCCATGGAAGTCGCTCCCGGTTGTCACCGGCCCGTGGGGAATAGAACCGAGGGTGGCATCACCTAACCACGGTCCCGTGACGATGGTGAAGAAGCCTGAGGGTGAGTTGGCAGCAACAGAGGCTGCTTCGGCCGAGCGGACATCGATCGGCGCAACACCAAAAAGGTAGGTCAGAGGCGGATCTCCGGGCACAGCGCCGGGCGCCACCGTCGCGAGAATGCTGTCCAGCGCGGCATTCGGGTCGAAGAACTGCGCATTCCGCGTGGTGGAGTAGTAGTCGTACCGCTGGTCGATGACGGCATCGTAGAAAAATAGACCGGACGTGAACGTGAGGCTGTCACTGATGTCATAGAACAACTGTGCCTCGTGTGAGAGGTACTCCGCTTCGTGATTCACGTAGAACTGGCGGTCGCTGGTCACGCTGCCGACCGAGTCGTCATCGGTGATGCGCTCGTAGAGCAGTTCGTTGTAGCCAAATATGTACTTGAAGGTGACGCCGTCGCTCAGGTCCCAGGAAAACTCGAGCTGATTGCCCTGCTGGTCGAAAATTTCCACGTTCTGGCCATTGGTGAACGCACACAGATCGTCACCGCTGATGTTCTTGCGGTCCGAAATCACGCAGGCGGAGGGATTGACTGACAGTCCGCGGCCGTAGTTTGGCTCGTGCACGCCTGCATCCACCCCGGGACGCACACGTTGCGCGGGAATTGCTGCGCCGGTGGTTGGATTGGTGTAGTTGAAGACTGGCTGCGTCGGGTCTACAAACGCGGAACTCAAAGGGTCGGTCTCGGCCGGATTCACCGGGCGGATACTGTGTGTGAAAGCGGTGTAGTTCCGCTCGGTGCCGCCGCCGGGGATGATAGTGTTCTCGCCGCTGAGCACGATGAGGCCACCACCATCGGCGCCACCGAAGGTGCGATCCACCTTGGCCTTGTTGCTACGCAAGTTGATGCTCATTGTGTCGTTGATGAGCCATTCGAACTGCAGTGCGATGTTCAGTTCATCGCCGCTGTCGAGGTCCGGACCGAGTCCGCTCTTCTCTTCCACCCAACCGTCGTGACGTCGGCTGGAGACGGTGAGGCGCGAGTTTAGGATGCCGTCGACCAGCGGGCCAGACACCATGCCATATCCGTCCCTTGTGCCAAAGCTCCCGATGATGGTTTTCAGCGATGCTTCAAAGTCATCCGTAGGTTTCTTGTACAGGAAATTCATGGCGCCACCCACGGCATTGCGCCCGTACAGCGTGCCCTGCGGGCCGCGCAGCACTTCGATTCGGTCGATATCCCAGAACGAGCCGATGGTCGCTGTGTACAGATCTTCGGAGTACACGCCATTCATATAGGTGGACACGCCTGGGTCACCGCCGAGGTTGCGGAAATTCCGGCCCACGCCGCGGATGGCGGAGTCGTAGGGCTGGATGGTGGTAGCCGGCACCATGTTCTGCAGGTCCGACTGGTTACGGATACCGAAATCTTCCATGAACTCACCGGTGAAGGCGGTGATGGAGATCGAGGTGTCCTGCACGGAGGACTCCTTTCGCTCTGCAGTCACTACGACTTCTTCGATCTGCCGCGCCTGGGCACCGATCGCGCCATGACTGAACAAGCTGAGACTCACTATCCCTAGCGATACCAGTCCGCGACCGCGGAATGCAAACAGTTCCATGTCGATCTCTCCAGAAAATGAAGCAGGTTGTCAGGCTCTTAGGGGTCCACGCATGCCTGATGTAAGAATTTATACGTTGCCACATCAGGTTGCACGGGGTGAGGCTCCACCTAGTTTGGTGCTTGCCCCGACAATGCCGGGCACATCAGGGCGAGTTCCGATGCCGGACGACTCTTTTCAAGCCAGACGTTGCCTTTGGCTTGAGCCTGTGGCCTTCTGACGTGTGCATGGCGGACGGGTGGAGCATTCAATGTCGGGGATGGTAGGAGCTACCATTGGGTCCTATCAGATCATCGAATCCTTGGGCGTCGGCGGTATGGCTGAGGTCTACAAGGCGTATCACCCAGGGCTCGAAGTACATCGGGCACTGAAGTTCGTCCGACCCGAGTATTCGCTCGCCCCCGATTTTCGTATCCGATTCCAGCGGGAAGCACGTAATGTCGCCCAGTTGCGGCATCCGAACATCGTGCAGGTATACGACTTCGGCGAGCACGAGGGCCGCTTCTACATGGTCATGGAGTTCGTAGATGGCCAAACCCTGAAGCAGTTGTTGGCTTATCAAGGGGCAATGCACATTGATGCTGCAGTTGCTCTGGTGAAGGAGGTAGCCGGCGCACTCGACTATGCGCATCAGCAGGGGCTGATTCATCGCGACATCAAGCCCGACAACATCATGCTCGACTCCCGGCAACGTGTGGTCTTGATGGACTTCGGGATCGCCAAATTGGTTATTGGTGACAGCAAAGTCACGGCCACGGGTTCGGGAATCGGCACGCCAGCCTACATGGCGCCCGAGCAGTCCAGGGCGCAGGAAGTAGGCCCATATACCGATGTGTATTCACTCTCCGTCGTCTTGTTTGAACTGCTGACAGGGCGCACTCCTTTTCTGGCAGACACGCCACTTTCGATGATCTTGAAGAGCCTCTCAGATCCCATTCCGATGCCTCGCACGCTGCTCCCTGAAATCAGCGAACCCCTGGAGAGGGTACTGATCAAAGGTACCACCAAGGAGGTCTCTGCGCGCTATCAGACGGCTGGTGAGTTGATCCGTGCGCTGAATGCTACGAGAGGAATGACGGGCCAAACCAGTCTCCCACAATCCGCGCTTGAGACCAAACGAGTTGGTATTCACGTACCTCCGTCGACGGACGTCGGGCTTGCGTTGCAAGCCGAACGACACTCAAAGGTCGATTCGGCCGGCGGAATACCAGCGAAGCGTCGTCGCTGGCGACTAGGGGTACTTGTCCTCGTCACAGTCTCGTTGCTGTTGTTGCTTTCCAACAAGCTCATGCGATCCAACCGAACTGCTATCGATAGCGAACCGATCTCAACATCGCCCACATCGGCTCTAGTTGGCACGGTGGCACCCGTTAAAATTTCAATGCAGTCTATCGCGGTGTTGCCATTCTCTGACTTGAGTGAGAAAAAGGATCAAGGATTCCTTGCCGACGGCTTAGCGGACGATATTCTCAATCAGCTGGCACAGGTCCCTGATTTGCGGGTTACAGCGCGCACTTCGGCGTTTTCTTTCAGGTCGAGTTCGACCACGATTCCTGATATTGCTCGACAACTCGGAGTCACATACCTATTGGAGGGGAGTGTACGGCGCGCGGGTGACCAACTGCGTGTAAGTGTACAACTCGTCCAAGCAAACACCGGCTTTAACTTGTGGTCGAGGACCTATGACCGCCAGATTCAAGATGTATTCAAGCTGCAAGACGACATATCGAACGCAGTGGTACAGGCGTTGCAGATCAAGCTCTCTGGCGGTGAATTGCGGCGTAAAGAGGGAGGCACTGAGAATCTCGAAGCATATCAGTCCTATTTGAAAGCTGATCTTGCGGTGTACGAGAATACAAAGTCATCACTCGAAGCGGCGCGCGCGCTAGCCAATCTCGCGACGACGCTTGACCCGAGTTACGGCCTCGCCTTCGCATTGGAAGCTAATGCCATCAGCTTACAAGTGGAGAATGGATTTACTGAGGCACCAGAGGGCTACGCGCGAGCAGGCGAGTTAGTGCGGCGATCGCTGCAGCTAAGTCCCAGGACGGTTCTGGCCTACATCGTGCTGCAGATTATCCGCAAGAACCAACTCGACTGGGTTGCGTTTGATGACGCCACGAAAAATGCGCTCTCAATAGATCCAACAAATCCTGACGCACTACAACTAGCCGCGCTGCTTTCGGTGGCGCGCGGTAACTGGGAGGAAGCCGAAGATAAGCTGCGAATTGCGCTGACGCGTGATCCCCTCAATCCCTTTGTAATTTGGACCCTGGGTATGACCTACTACGGATCGGGTCGCTTTCAAGAAGCCGAGACGGTGTTTCGAAAGTTGCTTGTAATGGCACCGACGTTCGGTTGGACCCGAATATACCTAAGCAAAACGATGATGGCTCAGGGCAAACCAGATGAAGCGTTGAAGATCCTGGAGAAGGAACCAGAGCAGTCGTTTCGTTTAACGCTGTTGCCGGCAATCTTGGATCAGTTGGGTCGTAGGGCCGAGTCGGATGAAGCACTGGCAGCGCAGATCGAGCAGTGGGGAAACATTGATGCGTACGGTATCGCCGGGAGCTACGCCAGGCGCGGTGACCACGAGACTGCAGTTCGTTGGCTCGAGCGTGCGTACGAGCAAAAAAGTTCGGCATTGCCCGAAATGCTTACTGAGCCCGTGTACCGGCAAGCGCCATACCACGGTTTCCTTCAAAAGATTGGCTTGAAGGAATAGTCGCACATGCACTCTTGCAGCGTAGTCAACTGGGAAACTGATTTGGATAGGCAGCAAATTTCTAGCAAGTGCCGACGCGTCGTCGGTTGATATCGACTCATCGACACCTTTCACGTGTTGATCGTAACTATCTCGTTCGAAGTTCGCTCCATCGATGCGTAGGAATCCTCCTTCGAGGCATCCGAACGCATCGACTGGACCAAATATGAGGGGGCTAGTAAAAGGGACTGATACCATTTCATCTTGGCTGGGTGTACGTGCAAGCAAGGCTGGGTCATGGATGAACACCCGGCCCCGGTAATGCCCATGCAGGTCCTCGACCAGTTAGTTTTCTCCCCTCCGCCGTGAGTGTTGGAGAAGCCAACGGGATCTGGTCCACAGGGCATTGAAGTAGGTGGGGTCTCAGCGGCTCGGCACGAGAGCGCCTGCAACTTGGGGGACTGATTGGGGGGCTGATCCGAAATAATAATCAATAAACGTATACAAATAAGCGGGTTGGATCATTGAATTGGCGGAGGGGGTGGGATTCGAACCCACGGTAGGGATAAACCTACGCCGGTTTTCAAGACCGGTGTTTTCAACCACTCAACCACCCCTCCTGCAGGACGCAGAATACACGACCGGGGAAAGCGAATCCCTCCTGATGGAATGGCAAGGCTTTCGAAAAAAGCGGCAACCGCCGCGCTCTCTTGAAAGATGTAAGAAAAAGTGTAGTCAAAGTAAGTGAAGTACATTGACTCGCAACAAAATGTACTTTCTAATGCTCTGTTAGAGATATTCCGTCAGGATATTTACTCATAATTGTCTGGACAGGTTCAGATGCTGCTAAGTGGGAATCTGACGGGTTGACGTGCCGAGTCTGCTTCGGTATTCGGGGCGAGGGGCAACTCTCTTTGGGATTCGACGTCAGGGAAAGCGCGGGCAAGACGGTGAACCGTCATGAAGTTGGCACAGTTCATGTATACGGTTCATGGTTGAACAGGGTGGTTTGACAACGGATCCGTCGATCCGAGGGAGCACATGTAAATGGCGTTACTCGCAACGATACCAGCAGCGATTCAGTCCGATCCGGCCTCATGGAATCTCGATCCGGTCAAGCTGGATGCGTTTCGCTCGTTTCTGGGCCTGATCGATTACGACAAGGCCGCCATCAATCTCCAGCCCGGTATCAAGGCCTATGACGATGGCCCAAATCGGCTCGTCACGTCCGAGAACCCCTCGTACCAACTCAAGGCTGGCGCAGACGACCTCATCCTGCTCAACACCGCCTGGCGCGGTATCGGCAATACCGGCGACAACGTCATGCTCGGTAACGATGCCGATAACCACTTCGAGGGACGCGGCGGCAACGACGTCATCATCGGTGCCGGTGGCAATGACGTCATCCTGGGACAGGCAGGCAACGACCTGCTCACTGGCAGTACCGGTGATGACGATCTCAGCGGCGGCGCTGGTAACGACACGATGCTCGGTCAGGAAGGCAAGGACATCCTCTTCGGTGGCGCGGGCAACGATTACCTCGACGGCGGTGAGGAAGACGACGTGCTCGACGGCGGTTCCGGGAACGACAACCTCTTCGGCAGGTCCGGAAACGACCAGATCCTGGGCTTGGGCGGCAACGATACCGCCGATGGCGGCACTGGTGATGACACCATCGCGGGTGGCGGCGGCAACGACCACCTGTCCGGTGGAGACGATAACGATTCCATCGACGGCGGCAATGGCAACGACGTAGTGCTCGGCGGCAATGGTAACGACAGCCTGAATGCTGGCCAGGGCAACGACACGATCGAAGGTGGCACCGGTGATGACGTCGTCGTCGTCGGTACGAAGGGTAACGGGTTCGACGTCTTCGTCTGGCGGGACGGCGACGCTAGCGACACCGTGCGCGGCCTCGATAGCAAGGACAAGCTCGACTTCCGGTTCGCGGACGGGGCGGATGGCAATACCGACGTAACGGTCATCTTCACCCAGGTGGGCGCAGATACCCACGTGGAGATGGAAGACGGTTCGATCATCGTGCTGAAAGACGTCAACAAGGACGATCTGCAAGACAACAACAACGACGACATCTGGGATATCGACTGACGGCAGGAAGCCGAGGCGGGCGAACCGTGTTCGCGTCTCAGGCTTGTGTAGCGACAAGGATGGAATGACGGCTCGTGTCTGCAACGGCTCGGCAATCCCGCTTCACCTCTGACGCAGTCTGACAAGGGAACTGGGAGCAAAGGCTTATGGCAGCACTGGCAACGATTCCGGCGGCGATTCAGTCCGACCCGGCTTCATGGAACCTCGATCCACTCAAGCTCGACGCATTTCGTGCCTTCGTGGGGCCGGTCGACTACGACACAACGCCGATCAACATCCAGCCGGGAATCAAGGCCTATGACGATGGCCCAAATCGCCTGATCACGTCCGAGAACCCGTCGTACCAGCTCAAAGCAGGCGCTGATGACCTGATTTTGCTCAACACCGCCTGGCGCGGAATCGGCAACGCTGGCAACAACGTCATGCTGGGCAACGATGCCAGCAACCACCTGGATGGCCGCGCTGGCAACGATGTCATCATTGGCGCCGGCGGCAACGACGTCGTCGAGGGCGGCTCGGGGGATGACTTTCTCATTGGGTGCACGGGTGATGACGACCTGCGCGGTGGCAGCGGGAACGATCTCATCCTTGGCCAGGACGACGACGACATCCTTTTTGGTGGCGCAGGGCGCGACGAGCTTGTTGGGGGAGAAGGGAACGATGTCATCGATGGCGGTGTAGGCAGCGATTTTCTTCTCGGCGAAGGCGGTGTGGATCAGATCCTCGGTGGCGCCGGCGATGATCTGGTTTTCGGCGGCTTCGGAAACGACACGATCGACGGTGGCGGAGGAAACGACATCCTCTTCGGCGGCGACCTGAAAACAGCATTCGCATCTGGCGACGATTCGATCTCTGGCGGTGGAGGCAACGACCTCATATTCGGCGACGATGGTAACGACAGCCTGGATGGTGGGGCTGGAAACGACACCATCATCGGTGCCGAAGGTGACGACGTCGTTTTTGTCGGTAACAAAGGCAACGGCAAGGACGTCTTCGTCTGGTTTGATGGCGATGGCAACGACACCGTTCGCGGCCTCGATAACAAGGACAAGCTCGACTTCAGTGGGGCAGACAGCGGCGACGCTGGTAGTGACGTCACCGTGTTATTCACCCAGGTCGGCGCAGACACTCATGTCGAGATGGAAGATGGCTCGATCATCGTGCTGAAGGACGTCAACAAGGACGACCTGCAGGACAACGACGGCGACGACATCTGGGATATCGACTAGAGGATTCCTCGCAAGGATCTACAACCCGGCTCTGGGCTTAATCTGCGCAGTCCAACACCTACGCGTTATCGCTTATTGCCTGCGGACGAATGCGGGTGCACATTGCCGCTGTTCGTAGCCGTCCGTCCCTCGCAATCCACTGGTCAGCGCGTCCGGGTAGTGGCCGGATCGGACCAATTGGACGCAGGGCGCACAGCCTCTTGCCGCTTCCACTTGCTCAGCAGAAGTACAGCTCATGGCACCATTTGCAACGATACCGTCCGCAATCCAGTCTGATCCGGTCTCCTTCAATCTCGATCCATTTGTACTCGACGCGTTTCGATTTGCTGCGGGGCCGATCGATTACGACAAGATCGCCATCGATCTCAAACCCGGCATCAAGGCTTACGATGAAGGTTCCAACCGTCTCGTCACGTCTGAAAAGACTTTCATCAAACTCAAGAATGACGTGGACGACGTGATCCTGCTCAACTCCGCGTGGCGCGTAACCGGCAATTTCGGTAACAACGTCATGCTCGGCAACGATGCCGACAACTTTCTCTCCGGTCTCAGTGGTAGAGATTTCGTCTTCGGTGCTGGTGGCAACGATGTCATTCGCGGTGATGCGGGGGACGATACGCTCCATGGAGGCAGTGGCGCAGACGACCTCCAGGGCGGCGCCGGGCACGACCAGCTGTTCGGCGAGGAGGGTAACGATGTCCTTTCCGGCGGCGCAGGGTATGACCTCGCCTTGGGCGGCGAGGGGAACGACACCATCGATGGCGGTACCGGGGACGATCTCATCTACGGCCATGCCGGAGAGGATCAGCTTCTCGGAGGCACCGGCTTCGATCAGATCTACGGGGGCCAGGGAGATGACACCATCTCAGGCGGTGCTGGCTCTGACTACCTGTATGGTGGTGATCAACTCTCAGACCTGAATTCGGGCAACGACTCGATTTCCGGTGGCGCTGGCGACGACTTGATTGTCGGTGGCGTTGGCAACGACCACCTGAACGGTGACTCCGGGCAGGACACTATCCTCAGTGGCGCAGGCAACGACATCGTCGATGTCGGTGACAAGGGCAATGGCAAGGACGTGTTTGTCTGGCGGCATGGGGATGGTAACGACACCGTGCACGGGCTCGACAACAAGGACAAGCTCGATTTCTCTGCTGCGGACGGGGACGATGTCGATACAGACGTCACCGTGATTTTCAACCAGTTTGGTGCGGATACGCACGTGGCAATGGAAGACGGCTCGATCATCGTGCTGAAGGACGTCAACAAGGACGACCTGCAGGACGACGACGGCGACGACATCTGGGATATCGACTGACAGCGAGGTTTGCGCAGGGCTCGACGCGACAGGCACGGTCACGACTTGGATCGCATTTCCCCAGGCGCGATCCGGCGCGTGAGACGACGCCGATTTCCTGCCCATTCCTTACGAAAACAGCGCGGGCGCGGTACACTCTCGGGCTGAAGCTGCGACGGCATGATGGGGTTAGTCCTGATGTACCAGCATGAGTGAAGCAGGGCAGAAACCTGCCCCTGGCCAGACCTCTGGGCCTGACGGGGCACGTCCGTCCGGGCTTAACGGCGCTCCGCGCTCGGCAACGGCATATCCCGTGGACATTTATGTCGAGGGCACGTTGGTGCTGCTGTTGTGGCGTCATGGCGGCACCGCCGCCCGCAAGTTCGACGTGGTGCTGGGCAAGACCGTGCTGCCCAAACCTTATCTCGGGATACGCCTGAACGATAGCATCGTTGCGGTCGTCGCCGTATCCAGTCAGCCCCTTGCACGGCCCGTTACTGCCTGCAGGTTTGTGGACGGTACGGGTAACGTGCTCCTCGACCTGACCGAATCCGTGGTCCACCCCCTGGCTGCGCTGACCGCACGATTTGGCAGCCGGGAAGCACTGGCCCACCTGGTCGAACGCATCGTGGCGCACGCGCCGCAGACGATCCCCGCCTGGCAGGACGGTTATCGACAGCACCTCCTGGCCCTCCTGCGGACAGACACCGCACTGAAAGTCGCACCGGCCAGACCGGCCACACAGTCCACACCCGCCGAGCCGGCCATCACCGTGCCGGTCCCCACTGCAGAGTCGCCCCTGCGGCACGGTCTCGTTGCGCATATCGACCACGTGGAAGGACGCCGGATCACGGGCTGGGCACTGGATCGCGAATCGCCGGATCGCACGCTCGATCTCGTGTTCTATGTGAACGGCGTGGAAGCGGGCACCGCCCCGGCGGATACGCCGCGTCGTGATCTCGGCCTGCCCGACGAACTCTCTGATCACGGCTTTTCCGTGTACCTGCGCAGCGATGCGTTCTCGCCACCCTGGCGCGAAAAGCACACGTTGCGCGTCTGCACCAGAACGGGTGGCGACGTCCTCATCGACGGCCAACCCCTCGTTTACCAGCGCGGTGACGAACTGCGCACCGCGCAAACCCTCGGCAAACGGATACGCAATCTCGAACAGTCGATCGCCGAATTGCGCGAGCAGTTACCCGCCGCGCGTCTGACGGGTGCGTATGCACTCGCGGATTACGACCTGTGGTACCGGGAGGTCTATCCCGCAAGTCACCTCGCGTTTCCCGAGGTGGCCGACGGCGCGACGGCCGACATCCACTTCACGATTGTCGTGCCCATCGTCGCGCAGACGTCGCTTGCATGCCTGCAGCAAACGCTCGAATCGGTGGTGGCCGAACTCGGCCCGCGCGATCGCTTTGTTGCGGTGAATTTTGCGCAGCACGATCAGGCCTACGAGACACTCGTGCGCCAGTACTGCGCTCGCTGGCCTCGCTCGCTCTGGGTGGATGCGCGCGGTCGTGCCATCGCGCCGCTGTTATCCGCCATCGGCAAGCGGCCGCAACCGGCGTACTGCCTTTTCCTGCGCGCCGGCGAAATCATTGCCGAGCATGCGTTGCGCTGGCTGCGTATCGGTATCGCTTCTCAAGGGGCTGGGCTGATCTATGCCGACAGCGACCGCAAGGACGAATCGGGACGGCACTTCGACCCGGTATTGCGGCCGGACTTCAATCCGGACCTTCTGCTCACCACGCCCTACGTCGGTGCATTCGCCATTCAGGTTGGCCTGCTGAACGCGCTGGCACAGGCGACTGCCGACGCGCCGGAAGGTATCTGGCAGTACGACCTCTTCCTGCGCGCCTCCGGACAAGTTGCAGCAGGGGCCTGTCTGCACATCGCCCGTGTGCTTACCCACCAGCAGGACAACTTCCCCGCCATCGTGAATGTCGGTGACAGGAAGACGCACGAAGCCGCGCTCGGTGTGGTGCAGCGTTTTGTGCAGTCGCAGTCTGTCATCGCGCCGGTGGCCATCGATGAAGACCTCTACCGCCACAACCCGACGCTTGTGCGCACGGTGGACACCCTGGCCTTCCGCATCGCCTGGCCGCTACCGGCCCAGCCGCCGCGTGTCTGCATCATCGTTCCGACACGCAACCGACGCGACCTGCTGCAGCCGTGCATCGACAGCATTCGCCGCCTGACCACCTATGCGAACTACGACATCCTCATTGTTGACCACGAGAGTGACGATGCCGACACGCTCGCCTGGCTCGCCGCCAACCATGAGGAGGACCACGTCCGCGTCATCCGCTACCGCGGCGCCTTCAACTGGTCGGCCATCAACAATCACGCCGCGGCGCAGAGCACCGGCGAGATCCTGTGCTTTCTCAACAACGACACCGAGGTCATCAGCCCGGACTGGCTCGACGAACTTGTTGCCTACGCGCGGCGTCCGGGCGTAGGCGCTGTCGGCCCGAAGCTGCTGTTTGCCGATGGCACGGTCCAGCACGCCGGTGTGGTCATTGGCGCACACGGCATCGCGGAACATGCGTTCACCGGC
>JBGSHJ010000026.1:0-60453 GCA_041752315.1 Pseudomonadales bacterium | reverse complement strand
ATCGTCGAAGGACTCGCCCAGCGGATCGTCAATGGTGAAGTCCCCGAAGGGTTGAAGGACAAGCGGGTGTTATCGCTCGATATGGGCGCGTTGATTGCAGGAGCCAAATTCAGGGGCGAGTTCGAAGAGCGCCTGAAATCGGTACTCAGTGATCTGGCGAAGCAGGAGGGTAGTGTCATCCTCTTCATCGACGAATTGCATACCGTGGTTGGAGCGGGCAAGGCAGAAGGTTCGATGGACGCCGGAAACATGCTGAAACCTGCGCTCGCGCGAGGGGAGTTGCACTGTGTCGGTGCCACGACGCTCGACGAGTACCGTCAGTACATCGAAAAAGATGCTGCGCTGGAGCGTCGCTTCCAGAAAGTGCTGGTCGACGAACCCAGTGTGGAAGACACGATTGCCATTCTACGTGGGCTGAAGGAGCGCTACGAGTTGCACCATGGGGTCACGATTACCGACCCGGCGGTAGTCGCTGCTGCCAAGCTCTCGCATCGCTACATCACGGATCGCCAGTTGCCGGACAAGGCCATCGATCTGATTGATGAGGCCGCGAGCCGAATCCGGATGGAAATGGATTCCAAACCGGAAGAAATGGACCGTCTCGAACGCCGGATGATCCAGCAGAAAATGGAGATCGAAGCGCTGAAGAAAGAAGCCGATGACGCGAGCAAACAGCGACTCGCGGATCTTCAATCCTCCGTCCGTGAACTGGAGGGCCAGTACGGCGCACTGGAAACGATCTGGACCGCTGAAAAAGCCTCCCAGCGTGGGGCCAAGGAAATCATGGAGTCGCTGGATGCAGCAAAGATCGAGTTCGAGAATGCGCGTCGCAAGGGTGATCTGACCAGAATGTCGGAACTGCAGTATGGCCGGATCCCCGAGCTTGAAAAATCGCTCGCGGTCAGCGCACAGCCGGTTGCCAATCAACTGGTCTCTTCCAGTGTCACGGCCGAGGAAATTGCCACGGTGGTTGCCAAGTGGACCGGTATTCCCGTCGATAAACTGCTTGAAGGACAGAAGGACAAGTTGCTCCGGCTGGAACTGGATCTGCACGAGCGGGTGGTTGGCCAGGAAGAAGCCGTGAAAGCTGTTGCCGAAGCGGTTCGTCGTTCCCGAGCGGGTCTGTCCGACCCGAACCGGCCAAACGGTTCATTCATGTTCCTCGGCCCAACCGGGGTTGGCAAAACCGAGTTGTGCAAGGCCCTGGCAGTGCTGCTCTTCGACAGCGAAGAAGCGCTAGTGCGAATCGACATGAGCGAATACATGGAAAAACACTCGGTGGCCCGTTTGATCGGCGCGCCACCGGGTTACGTGGGTTACGAAGAAGGTGGCATGTTGACGGAAAAAGTGCGCCGTCGACCGTACTCCCTGATTCTGCTCGACGAGATTGAAAAAGCACATCCGGATGTATTTAACATCCTGTTGCAAGTTCTTGATGACGGGAGACTTACGGATGGCCATGGGAGGACTGTCGACTTCCGCAACACCGTCCTGGTCATGACATCGAATCTTGGTTCTTCTGCGATTCAGACGCTCACCGAATCCGGTCAGGCAGATCGGATTACCAGTACGGTCATGGGTGTCGTCAGCCAGCATTTCCGACCGGAGTTCATCAACCGGATCGACGACATTGTCGTTTTCCATCCGTTGTCGCGTGAGCACATGCATGACATTGCCGATATCCAGCTTGCCACGCTGCGGCGGCGTCTCCAGGAGCAGGATCTCGATATCGAGATCGACGAGGCCGCGTTCGAGTTGCTGGTGGAGGAGGGTTACGATCCGGTTTACGGAGCAAGGCCGCTGAAGCGGGTATTGCAGAAACGAGTCGAAAACCCGCTGTCGAGTCGGCTGTTGCGCGGTGACTTTCTTCCAGGCAGCAAGATTCATGTCACTGCGAAAGGGGGAGAATTACAGTTTACTTGACCATAAGTCTTCCCTGAGAATGCTCGGGGTATTGTATGGATATACAGTACCCCGTACACTTGTCGGCACAGAAGACGGTATCCAACCTCAGCAGACGGGGTGATCGCCATGCGCAGTTCCGCACAGATTCAGGTCTCCGCACCACCTGCCCCGGTGCAATCCGTGCTGCCTCTTTTCGATGGCGTGGAACTTGCCCAGAAACTGGCCACTGACTTGACTGAGTCCAGGCTGGCACCAGCAACGGGTCTGCAAGTGCGAACCCAGCGCTCTTCTCATGACAAGACAGTTCATGACAAGACAGTTCCGGGCAAAACATCTCCGCGCAAGGCAGCTCCCGGACGCGACCCGTTGAAACAGGCTCAGCGTGTCGCCCGTCAATTGCGCCGGGGCGAGATTGATGCGTCGGCCAGGCAGGCTGCCGTGAACTCCTTGTGTCAGCACCTGATCGATTCCCTGCAGTCGCCCCCGTCGCGCATACACCACTGATGACGTGCCAAGGCGCAGTTTCTGCCAGCTTTTGGCTGAGCTTCTGTGCACACCATTGAATCTGTGAAGGGTATCCGGGTACCTTGTCGTGACTCTGGCTAGCATGGTCTGCTAATCAGTTTTTCGACAGGGAATTCAATGATCAGGAAGTGCATTTTTCCGGTGGCCGGTTACGGCACCCGCTTTCTTCCGGCTACCAAGGCGATGCCGAAAGAAATTCTGCCGGTGCTCGACAAGCCTCTGGTGCAGTACGGGGTGGAAGAGGCCCTCGAAGCGGGGCTGACCGACATCGGGTTTGTGACCGGTCGTGGCAAGCGGGCGATCGAAGATCATTTCGATATCAGCTATGAACTCGAACATCAGATCGAGGGCACAGGCAAGGAACGCATGCTCGATGGCATTCGCAAGCTCATCAATGAATGCACCTTTTCGTATACCCGCCAGATCAAGATGAACGGTCTTGGTCACGCCATTCTGACCAGCCGAACCCTTGTCGGTGATGAGCCGTTCGCCGTGGTGCTGGCTGATGATCTCTGCTTTGGTGAAACTGAAGGCGTGTTGGCGCAGATGGTCCGACTCTATGAAGAGCACCGTTGCAGCATTGTCGCCATCGAAGAAGTGCCAATGGAAAACGTTTCCAGCTACGGTGTGGTGGCTGGCACGGCCATGAGTGATCGTCTGGTCCGGATAACCGATATGGTCGAGAAGCCAAAGCCTGCCGATGCGCCCAGCAATCTTGCCATCATTGGTCGTTATATCCTGACCCCTGACATCTTCTCCATCATCGAATCAACTGCTCCCGGACGGAATGGGGAAGTCCAGATCACTGATGCCCTGATGCAGCAGGCAAAAGAAGGTCGGGTCATCGGCTACAAGTTCGCCGGTCGCCGATTCGACTGTGGCAATGTCGATGGTTTTGTGGAAGCGACCAACTATTGTTATGAGAACTTCTATCGCAAGGGCAGTTAGCAGACGGACCTGATGCGGTTCCGGTCTGGACCGCGGCGGGTCAAGCTGATGAGTCCCTTGGGACCAGTGGTTTGAGGGTCGGATTGCACACGGGAAAACAGGGGGCTCCTTTGGGTGAAGAGTTTCTGCTGCAGCAGTTGCGCAACAAGGCGTGGCATCCGATCAGCCTGTCGACGCCGTTGTCTGTCGACCAGTTGCCGACTCCCGCGCTGGTCCTCAATCGTTCGGTGATGGAGAAAAATCTCAAGGCGATGGCGGCGCATCTGGACGCCCATGGCAAAAAAACACGTCCGCATGCCAAGACACACAAGTGCGCGATCATCGCGCGTGCCCAACTCGACCATGGCGCCGTTGGCCTGTGTGCCGCCAAACTGGGCGAAGCCGCCGCACTGGCCCTTGCTGGCATCGGCAGCGTGCTGATCACCTCACCGGTCGTCAGCCCCGGCAAGATTGGCGTGCTGGGCCAGTTGACTGAAGAAGCGAAAGATCTGTTGCTGGTGGTGGATAGCCTGGCTGGAATGCAGATGCTGCTGGATCACTTCCCCGAAGGGGGCAGTCTCGGCCTGGTTCTGGATATTGATGTCGACATGGGGCGAACCGGTTGTCGCGATGTAGATGCTGCGCGGCGGATACTGGACGCCATCGATGGTGACCGTCGCTTCCATCTGGCCGGTATCCAGCACTACGCCGGTCATCTGATGCATCTTGCTTCGTTTGCGGAACGGACGGAGCGATCTCTGACGTCATGGGGTCGCGCGCTGGAGTTTGCCAGATGTGTTTGTGGCGAGTTGCCAGCGATTGTCACTGGTGGTGGATCCGGCACATACGCCATTGACGTCAAGGTCGAAGAGATCACCGACATGCAGGTTGGCAGCTATCTCTTCATGGATCGGGAATACATGGATATTCAGTCAGTTACAGGAGAGAATTTCCACGAGTTCGAGCCATCCTTGACCGTCGCCTGCACCGCCATCAGCGCACCCTTGGAACCGTTGAACGCAGTGACAGTCAACGGCGGATTCAAGGCTTTTGCGGCTGACAGCGGCGTACCTGTGATATACGAAGGCCCGGCCGGAAAATTCAGATTTGCAGGCGATGAACACGGTGTCTTTCGTGTTGCGAACGGTGCTGCCCCGTCTCTGGGGAGTGTTCTGCGGTTCGTAGTGCCGCACTGCGATCCGACCGTCAATCTCCATGATGCCTACTGGGTGCAGGAGGCCGACGGCCTGGTTCACACGGTGTGGCCGATAACTGCCCGTGGCGCCGTCTGGTAGTTTCATTGCCGGTCCGGGTCCGGATTCGAATACAGGGGGAGGGTTGATCAATGCTGGAGATCATACAATCCGGCGGCTGGCTCATGGTACCCATCCTGCTATGCAGCATCATAGCCGCCGCCATCAGTGGCGAGCGGTTATGGTCACTGCAGCGCAGTCGGGTACTGCCTGCCAATCTGCTGGCCAGAACCTGGACCAGTCTGAAAAACGGCGAGATTGATGCCCAGCGACTGCGTGAACTGCGCACCGGCAGTGCGCTCGGGTCGGTTTTTGCGTCAGGCATCGCCAATACGCGACGTGGTCGGGAAGTTGTGAAACAGGCGATGACGGAGGCCACCGACCAGGTCAGTCATGAGCTGGAGCGTTACCTGACCGCACTGGGCATCATCGCTTCAATTGCACCTCTGCTCGGATTGCTCGGCACGGTCTGGGGCATGATCGACGTGTTCAGCGAGCTGATGGCGGCAGGTGCCGGCAATGCCAGCATGCTTGCCGGTGGCATCTCCAAGGCGTTGATCACGACGGCCGCAGGACTCACGGTTGCGATCCCGGCCTTGATGTTTCACAAGTTCTTTCAGCGTCGTGTCGATGAGCTGGTGGTCAGTATCGAGCAGGAGTCAGGCAAACTCGCCGACATCATGCACGGTGACTCTGACGACCCGCGATTCTGAGCGCACCAGACCATGGCACGAAGACGACGAGGAAGGCACGAATCGACCATTGATCTTGCACCTTTGATCGATGTGGTATTCCTGCTGTTGATCTTTTTCATGGTCTCGACAAATTTTGTTCGTGAATCACAATTGAGAATCAATCTTCCGGAGGCGACCGGCGTACCGAATGACGACCGCCCGGACACCATCGAACTCGTAGTCGACCAGGGCGGAGATTATGCGGTTCAAGGGCGACTGCTGGTGGACAATGAGCTGGAAACCCTGATCACCGCACTGGCGGAAGCAAAAAGGCGCGCGCCGGAAGACGTGCATCTCACCATCACCGCGGATGCCAGCGCGAGGCACCAATCGGTGGTGCGTGCAATGGACGCCGCCGGCAAGGTTGGCCTGGTGCGGATCAGCATCACTACTCAACAGCCTGCCAGCCAGGCGACGGTCCAGGATGAGCGAGAAGACTGAGCCCACCGACCTCCCGGTGTCGACAGCAACTAATCCTGCCCGTCGTCGGGATTGGGCAAACTACAAGCGGCTGTTGACTTATGTGCGACCGTACACCTGGATCTTTCTGCTGTCCGTGATCGGTTTTTTTGCGGCCAGCGGTGCGGAAGCCTACATGGCGCGCCTGCTCGGAGACCTTATCGACAACTGGGGAGCAACGGGTACCAGTGTCGCGGCGACCATCGCCTTGACAATGTTCCTGGCCGCGCTGCTTCGGGGGCTCGGCAATGTCGTGGGAGAACTGCTGCTGTCGTCCGTCAGCATGAATGTTGTACACAATCTGCGGACCCAGCTCTTTGATCACCTCCTGGTTTTGCCAAGCAGTTATTTTGACGCCAGTTCCCAGGGTCATCTGGTTTCGCGCCTGACCTTTACGGTCACCCAGCTACGGGATACCGGCACGGATGCTCTGAAAACGATCGTGCAGGATGGTGGCAAGGTCATCATCTATTTTGTGGCGATGCTGTTGCTGAGCTGGAAACTCACGTTGATTTTCATTGCCTCGGCACCACTGCTGGCGCTGGTTGTGATGTTCTCCAGCCAGCGCTTTCGCAAGCTCTCACGCCGCATCCAGGACTCGATGGGTGATGTCACCCACATCAGTGGTGAAGCCGTCGGCGGATACAGGGTCGTGAAGATCTATGGTGGAGAAAGGTACGAACAGGACCGGTTCCATCACGCAAGCCACCGCAATCGCAGACAGAATCTGAAAATGGTCACGACCAAGGTGTTCAGCACCGAGATCAATGAGATTCTTGTGGCCGCAGCCATTTCGGGCCTGATCCTGGTGTTGTTTCTCACCGGCGTTGGCGCAGAGATGACTTCAGGTCAGGTGGTCTACTTCCTCAGCCTTGCAAGCCTCATGGCGAGGCCGATTCGCAAGCTGTCCGAGGTCAATGCCAAGCTGCAACGTGGTCTATCGGCGGCCGAAGATGTCTTCGCACAACTGGACACACCGAGCGAGCGAGACAGTGGCACACTCGAAGCGGGACGTGTCGAAGGTCGTATCGAGTTTCGCAATGTCTCCTTTGCCTACGATCGCAGTCGCAACAGGGTTTTGCGCGACATCAGCCTCCGCATCGAACCCGGTCAGACGGTTGCGCTGGTGGGCCGCTCAGGGAGTGGCAAGTCAACACTTGCCAGCCTGATACCACGTTTTTACGACATCGAAGCCGGTGAAATCCTGCTCGATGACAAGCCGATCACTGCCTACAGTCTGCGTTCACTGCGCGACCAGATTGCGCTGGTGACCCAGCAGATCACCCTGTTCAACGACACTCTCGAGCGAAATGTCGCCTACGGCAGCCTTGCGAGCACCGATCGGGAACAGATCTGGTATGCGCTCGAGCGAGCGCATGCCGCGGATTTCATTCGTGCCATGCCGGACGGGATCGAAACTCTCGTCGGTGATGACGGCGTGCTTCTGTCGGGGGGCCAGAGACAAAGGGTAGCCATCGCGCGTGCACTGCTCAAGGATGCGCCAGTACTCATACTCGACGAGGCCACATCGGCTCTTGACTCGGAATCGGAACGGCACATCCAGGCGGCGCTTGCCGAAGTCATGAAGGGGCGGACCACCCTGGTCATCGCGCACAGGCTCTCGACCATAGAGTCCGCCGATCTGATCGTCGTCATGCAGGAAGGCAGGATCGTCGAGGCGGGCAACCACCGAGCCCTCATGGCGCAGGGTGGCATCTATGCTGGTCTGCATTCCGCCCAGTTCGAGGACAAGCCTCCAGCCGTCCTGTCCACGAGTGCACCGGCGGGGCAACCGCACCCGGGACCGAAGACATCCGGTCTGCTGAAACGATTGGGCAAACCCGTTGTAACTACTGTGGCCACGTCAAGGCTTGAGCAGGCCTGGTATCGGGACGCGGGCTGGCTGAAGCTCCTCCGACCACTATCCTGGGTCTATGGCTGGGTCGCCAATAGGCGCAAACAGCGCCTGACACACCCTGCGTATCCCCGGGTACGAATAGCTGTGCCAGTCATTGTGGTTGGCAACATCGCCGTTGGCGGGACCGGCAAAACACCTCTGGTGATGGCGTTGGTTGCATTGTTGGTCCGCCTTGGATTCTCACCGGGAATCGTGACGCGAGGCTATGGTGGGAAACTGGGCGGCGCGATCGAAAAGGTTCCAGCGCAAGGCGATCCGGAACGTTACGGTGATGAAGCCCCTCTGCTCGCTCGTCGGACCGGCGTTCCCGTGTTTGCCGGAGAAGATCGTGTCGAAGCGGCGCAACGACTACTCGCGGAATGCAATTGCGACGTGATCGTTGCTGACGATGGATTGCAGCACTACCTCCTCAACCGCGATTTCGAGATCGCCATGGTTGACGGGACTCGAGGATTTGGCAATGGCCAACTTCTCCCGGCCGGCCCCCTGCGGGAATTGCCGGAGCGACTGGAAGAGGTCGATGTGGTCATCTCCAGCGGCAAGCCATGGCCAGGCGCGCAGGGCATGATGGAATTGAACCCAACGGCGCTGATTCGCTGGGATGATTCATCCTGTCAACCGCCGGACATGCTGCGGGAAGGTTCGCAAATCCATGCGGTTGCCGGAATAGGGAGCCCTGGTCGGTTTGCCGCGACATTGCAGCAGATGGGGCTGGAACCGCAGATGCATGTCTGGCCGGATCACCATGCCTTTGACGGCAGTGAAGTGAAGTTTGACGATGACCTTCCGGTTGTGGTGACTGAAAAAGACGCGATCAAGTTGCGCAAGTGTGTGCCTTCGCACCAGCGTCTGTGGATTCTTCAGGTGGAAGCTACGCTTGGCGCGGACCTCGAGGCTCTGATTTCCCGTAAGCTCATCGAACGAAGCATCATGCCAGGACGAAACAAGCGCTCATGACCAGCTTCCATGTTGTTGTCATTCCAGCGCGTTACGGTTCCACCCGGCTGCCTGCCAAACCGCTTGCGCTCATCGATGGAGTGCCAATGGTGGTGCAGACCGCACGCAGCGCGGAAAAGTCCCGTCCGGTGTCACTGACGGTTGCAACCGATGATCAGAGAATCGTCGATGTGGTGTTGGCAGCGGGGTTTCAGGCATGCATGACCAAACCGGATCATCCCTCGGGAAGTGATCGCGTACTCGAAGTGGTCGATCGACTGGCCATGCACGCGGATGACATTGTCATCAATGTTCAGGGTGATGAACCGCTCATGCCCGCTCAGGTGCTGCGACAACTGGCAGGAGCACTCGAAGCTTCGGAAGTTGGCATTGCGACGCTCTGCGAACGCATTCAAACCAGAACCGAGGTATTCAATCCGAATATTGTCAAGGTGGTACGCGACGGGTCAGGACATGGGCTGTACTTTTCGAGAGCTCCGATTCCGTGGGCTCGAGAGGATTTTCAGAATGACTCCGCTGGGCTTCCCGGAGACCCAGGATACTTCCGACACATCGGCGTCTACGCTTTTCGTGTCTCGGCGTTGCGCCGGTTTGTCAGTCTTCCGCCGGGCAGACTTGAGCAGGTGGAAGCCCTGGAGCAACTCAGATTGCTGGAAAATGGGCAACCCATTCTGGTCATTGAGTCTGCAGTATCGGTACCCGGAGGGGTGGATACCCATGAGGATCTCCGGCGCATCAACAATCGGGTTCGGTGATTTGTCGATCGGGACCTTCATCATGAGGAGACAAGACCATGCTTCAGCTTTACGCAGAACTGGCCGAGTATTGGCCAGCTCTCTCACCCGTCGAAGATTACGCGGTTGAAGCGGCGTTTTTCCTGAAGCTGATCGAAGAGGCAGGCGTGCCGCTGGATGCGTCGCTCCTGGAGATGGGAGCCGGTGGCGGCAACAATGCGTTTTACATGAAGAACCGTTTTTCCGCTGTCACGTTGAGTGATCTGTCTGCGGACATGATGCGCATCAGCGAACGGATCAACCCCGAATGCCGACATGTTGTCGCTGACATGCGAACCATCGCTCTCGATCAGCGATTCGACGTGGTCTTCATTCACGATGCCATCGATTACATGACAACACAGGAAGATCTGTTCACAGTGTTCCGGAACGCGCATCGGCACTGCAAACCTGGCGGTCTCGCCATTTTTGTGCCGGACTGTATCCAGGAGACCTTTGAAGAGTCGACAGATCATGGTGGCAGTGACGCAGGCGACCGACACCTGAGATATCTGGAATGGAGTCACGACCCGGATACAACCGACACGCAGACAGTCATTGAATACGTCGTGATCTATCGGCATGGCGATGGCCCGGTGCAGGTCGAGCATGAAACGCATCACTGTGGTTTGTTCAGCAGAGCCGTCTGGCGAGATGGACTGACCGCGGCCGGATTTTCTGTCAGCAGTGTCGTTGACGAATACGAACGAGAGATCTTCCTTGGCCGACGTGCTGTCTGAGTATCTGCCGATCCTCGTTCCGCCACTTCCACTGGCAGGAGGTTGTCAGTGTGGTCGTGTTCGGTACCTGATCACGGGAAATCCGCTGACGTTCTATCTCTGCCATTGCCGGGAATGCCAGCGCCACACTTCTTCCGCATTCGGTGAAAGTCTGCGTGTGGCGCAGGCCGATTTCGGGGTACGTGGCGTGGTTCGTCAGATCCAGCGCACGGCCGATTCAGGTGTACAACGTCAGGGATGGTTCTGTCCCGAGTGTGGTGTGCGGTTGTGGCACGGATCCAGCGACAGCCGGGAAATCAATGTCAAGGCCGGGACGCTCGACGACACATCCTGGCTTGTGCCTGCAGGCCACATCTGGGTCAACTCACGACAGTCACTGGTGGCAACGCATCTCGACGGATTGATATACGGCGGGCAACCGGAAGACGGCTATGCAGAGCTGAAGTCACGTTGGCGAGTGATGACACGTTAGCGTCGAAGCTTCCTGAATGTTGTGGACAGTAGCCTGTCGGACAACAGCCTGATTTACTGCGCGGCTGGAGTTTGACGCGACCTTCCTGATGATGATTACGCGGGGTTCTTCGCTTGTTGAATGAAACAGTCCGGCGCGCAGTGTTGTCATGCTGACCAGCAGGTCTTCCGCTGACGGTGCCGAAACAACCGCCTCGTTTCGAGTTCCCATGCTTCTGCAAGGCTACGTCGGGAGCGACGAAGGCGAGAGCCTGTTTCAACTCGCGTGCTCAACACTCACCTGGCACTCGGAGACCTTTACGATTTTCGGGCGTGAGCAAGTAGTACCGAGACAGATCAGCTGGGTTGGCGATAATGGGCTCGACTATCGGTACGCGGCACGATCCCACGTCGGCACGGGTTGGCCTGCGTGGCTCGCAAACCTCGCGAGACGGATCGCGATCGACTTCGATCGATCAGTCAATCACGTTCTGCTGAATCGGTATCAGCGCGGCTCGGATCATATGGGCTGGCATCGAGATGATGAGCGGGGCGTGGTTGGCGAAGTGCTGGTCCTCAGTCTTGGATTGCCTCGCGTGCTGCGCTGGCGCACCAGGCCCCGCGGGGAGAGCCACGCGCTGTTGCTGGACCATGGTTCTCTCCTGAGGCTTGATGGTCGGATCTATCACAGACTGATGGCCGCGCCCACCCAGCAAGGGGAACGCATCAGCATGACGTTCAGACAGATCACCCCGGTACCGGGTTCGGGGGCCGAATTTGTCCGTTAGTCTCAAACCCATGAACACGCTCGGTGTCGAGTGTGAAGCGGATGAACTGGTGGAAGCCTATTCGGTAGATGACATCACGCAGGTTGTCCGACGAACCCTGGACCAGCAACTGCCCCTTACCGTATTGGGTGGCGGGTCCAATGTCGTCTTTCGTCGTCGGATCAGCGGAGTTGTACTGAGACTTCGCAACACTGGCTGGCAGGTGGAGAGCCTGTCTGCGGAACATGCCCGTATCCGGGTTGACGCAGGTACAAACTGGCACCAATTGACACAGGCAACCTTGAAAAGCGGATTCAGCGGTCTGGAGAATCTTTCGCTGATCCCGGGAACTGCCGGTGCGGCGCCGATACAGAACATCGGCGCCTACGGCGTGGAAGTGGGTGACCGGGTGGAACGGGTTGATGTCCTCGATCTGACCTCGGGAGAGCGGACAAGTGTCGAACACACCGATTGTGCGTTCAGGTACCGGCACAGCCGTTTCAAACTGGACAACCGCTATCTGATACTTGGTCTGGTCTTGCGGCTCGATCGTGCTGAACATCCTGTGACGACGTATCCGGATGTCGCCCAGGCCCTTGCGCAGCAGGGGTTCAAGCGGCCGCGCTGCGAGCAGGTCGCACAGGCGGTAATCACCATAAGGCGCAGCAAACTGCCAGCCCCGGAGCAGGTTGGCAACGTTGGCAGCTTCTTCAAGAATCCGATCGTCACACGCCAGGCGGCGGAATCGCTGGCCCGACAGATTGTCGACCTGCGCCAGTTCATCCCGGATCCGCCGGAAACGGACCACGTGAAGCTGGCCGCCGCGCAATTGATAGATCTGGCTGGCTGGAAGGGCAGGGAACAGGGTGGCGTAGGTGTCTGGCCTTCACAACCGCTGGTCCTGGTCAATCGGGGAGCGACGCAAGGCCGCGCATTTCTGGAGATGGCCAGCGCCATCCAGACCGATGTCGAGCATCGGTTTGGAGTGGCGCTGGAACTCGAACCGGTGGTCCTGGGCTACGACTGACCGGACTGTGGCATCACACCTTCCGCACGCAGTTTTGCCTCCCGCTCACGCCGTTTCACTTCACGTGGATCGTTCAGCGCACGCTTTGGACGTGGCGGTGGTTCAGGTTTTACCTCGGAGGGCGCTGCGGCGACCTCGGTGATTGCGACGTTTGGTGGCGATGCAGTCTCGGGTTGAATCGGTCTGGTAACCGGAACTTCCGAGACGAGATCAGTTGCCGACGGTTGAGCGACCGGCGAGGGCTGCGCATGCTCGGTGTCTCGGATGACGTTGTCTGGCGCTGCTGCTTCCAGGGCTGGGTAGATGACGGTGGCGTCGGACCCCGGATTCAGTACGGTCGCCGTGGCGACTGCTGCCGCCCAGGAGTCGTCCGTACTGGGCGTGACAGCCTGATCCGTTGAGGGCGTTTGCGCCGTCTCGGTTCGCGGACCTCGTTGCGGCCCTCTCCCGGTCTCATTCCGGTCGGCAGTTGCGCTTCGGTCCCGTCGCGGGCGGCGCTTGCTTCCGGCCAGATCATCGTCGGAAGGTCGACGTTCACCGACCGGAATTTCCATCGCCTTGCTGGCGATTTCGACTTCTGCGGGGCGCTCGTTTTCAGACTCTCTGGAGCGCTGCGGACGATCTTCGTTACGCTGCCGACGTGGGCGTTCGTTCGCCGAATCTGCTTCACCCTCCGCCTGGGTACGTGGGCGTCCGTCTCTATCCCGATCCCGATCCCGGCCGCGACCCCGTTCGGAGTTGCGATCACCGTCGGCTCGTGCGGGCCTGGCGCCATCTCGACTGCCGTCACGGCTGTTGCCACGGTTGCCGTCACGATTCTCCTCGCGACCACCCTCACGGCTGTTTTCCCGGCTGCCATCCCGGTTGTTCTCGCGATTATCGTCCCGGTTGCGCTGGCCATCCCGATCGCGACTGCCTTCCGGACGACGCTCATTGCGTTTGTCACCATTGCCGCGTCGCCTGCCATCGCGTCCGTCTTTTCCGTCCGGGGTCGAGGGACGTTCAACTTTTTCACTCGGGGCAGGAGCGGCAACCGTCGTCGGTGCTGTGCTTTCCGCCGTCGGGCCGTCGGAGAACAGGCTCGCAAGCACCCGCTTGAAGAACCCTGGTGCCTTGGCAACCGAAGGAGCGATCAGCGCACTGGTGGTCCGGGGGGTCTCTGCGGCTTCTTCGACCACGACCGGCGGAGCCGACGTCGGTGCAGTCATTCGAACGGCTGGACGCACGCGTTCCGGTATTTCGGAGGTTGGTGCATCCTGTACTTCCATGGCTGGCGGTGAAAATTCATAGCTCGGCACGGTGTCTTCAGGAGTGATCGCGTCATCCCTCACCCTCTGGATCTCATAATGAGGGGTCTCGAGGTTGACGTTGGGGATGACAACGATGTGTGTGTTGGTCCGGGTTTCGATCGCTGTGACGTCACGCCGTTTTTCGTTCAGCAGATAGGATGCAACATCAAGTGGCACGATGGCCCGAACGATCGAACTGCGTTCCTTCAACGCCTCTTCTTCGAGTACGCGCATGATCGTCAACGACAACGACTTGGTATCCCGAATGATGCCCTTGCCCGTACAGCGGGGGCAGATCACCGTGGTGATTTCATCCAGTGTGGGTCGCAGCCTCTGACGCGACATTTCCAGCAGGCCAAACCGCGAGATGCGACCGATCTGAACCTTGGCGCGATCGGCGTCCAGTGCCTCGCGCATGCGGGTTTCCACTGCTCGCTGGTTCTTCGGCAATTCCATGTCGATGAAGTCGATGACGATGAGGCCACCGGTATCACGAATCCGCAATTGCCGGGCAATTTCGTCTGCCGCTTCAAGATTGGTGTTGGTGGCGGTTTCTTCGATATCGGCACCCCGCGTGGAGCGCGCCGAGTTGATGTCGATCGAAACCAGGGCCTCCGTGGTATCGATGACGATTGCGCCGCCGGACGGCAGCTTCACCGATTGCTGGAATGCGGTTTCGATCTGTGACTCGATCTGGTAGCGGCTGAACAGCGGGATCGGATCACGGTATCGCTTCACTCGTGATGCACTTTGCGGCATCACCTGTTCGATGAACGCGCGGGCCTCGTTGTAGGCGTCGTCGTCATCGATAAGAACTTCGCCGATATCCTTCCGAAAGTTGTCGCGAATCGCGCGGATGATGACGTTGTTTTCCTGGTACAGGAGCGAAGGTGTACGTTCACGTCCCCGGGCCTCCTGGATGGCAGTCCAGAGCTGGAGGAGATACTCCAGATCCCACTGCAGTTCTTCTGGCGCCCGGCCGACTCCGGCAGTACGCACAATAAGACCCATCCCCTGGGGTATCTCCAGTTGGGACAGTGCCTCCCTAAGTTCGTCCCGCTCCTCACCTTCGATGCGTCGGGAAATTCCGCCGGCTCGCGGGTTGTTGGGCATGAGGACAATGTAGCGTCCGGCCAGGGAAATGAAGGTGGTCAGGGCTGCGCCCTTGTTGCCACGCTCTTCCTTCTCGACCTGGATCAGGATTTCCTGCCCTTCCTCGACCAGCTCCGCAATATTCAGCTTGCCGCCGATGTCAGCGGGCTGACGGCGAAAATACTCGCGGGATATTTCCTTCAGCGGCAGAAAACCATGTCGTTCGGAGCCGTACTCTACAAATGCAGCCTCGAGGCTGGGTTCAACTCGCGTGATTCGAGCTTTGTAGATGCTGCCTTTTTTCTGTTCCCGAAGGCGGTTCTCGATGTCCAGATCGTGGAGCTTCTGACCGTCCACCATGGCGACGCGCACCTCTTCCGGCTGCGCGGCATTGATCAACATCCTCTTCATTTTTTAAGTTCCTGATTCGAGGCCGATCGCGATCAACGTCAAACCGAGGCGAGACAGGAAGAGTATGGTTCATGAGGGATGACCGACTGCACCCGGTTGGGGTCGACGGCAATACGGAACATGGAATGGGCAAGGAACGGGCGTTCGGCCGGAATCTGGTCCCGGTGATCGGCGCTGCCTGCCTCGATAACGACGACCTTGAAGTCGTTCGCTGTACTCTGTTGTGGTCTGTCAGCTGATTGGCTGAGCAGTCCGCTATCCTGTCTGGCTGATTCAATCTTTTCGATTCAATCTCACGCCTGCCTGAGGCCGCTTGCGTGGTCGGGCGTCAGGAGTCGTGCTCGGTTCTGGAGCGTTGCTGTACGCGCCGGAACCTCGTTGTGCTTGTATTTCTGACTCTTGTTCTGGTTGAGACCGGGGGAGGCTGCGTCAGCTCCACCCGGGATGGCATACTGGCTACCATTCCAGGGGCTTGAAACCCGGCAGACCGGTCTTCAGACAGACCATCCGCCACCCCATACCCAACGCGTCGCCGGTGAGTGACAGGTTGCGGATGCCTTCCCGGATGACAAGGCCGACGACGATGGAGCGCGCGGCGGGGGAAGTCTGGCAACGAATCACTTTTCCTGGCGACTTCTGGATAGTAGCAGCGGGTGTCCCGAGCAGCAATCGTCCTGCATGGCATAACGGGGAAACCTGACAGGTTGCCGTTTGCACCCTGGAGTTCGGCAAGACGGGCAGTGCAGGCCCAGAGGAGACATTGTGATCGACAGAAAGGGGTCAGCGCGGTGGTGACTGAAGTCACACATGTCATTGTCGGGCAGGATGGCGATGGCCAACGCATCGACAACTATCTCCTCAAACTGTTGAAGGGAGTGCCGCGAACCCGAATCTATCGGTTGCTGCGCAAAGGCGAAGTCCGTGCAGATGGCAAGCGGGTTCCACCCTTGTATCGGCTGCAGGCCGGCCAGACATTGAGAATCCCACCCGTGACCACAGCCACCAGAACCATGGTGCGTCCTCCACAGGCGATGGTCGAATCCCTCGAGCGCCGCATTGTTGCCGAAGAATCGGATTTCCTGGTGCTCGACAAACCGGCGGGCACGGCCGTGCACAGTGGCAGCGGTGTGACAGTGGGTGTGATCGAGGCACTGACCGCGGGACGGAGCGGTTTTCTCGAACTTGTTCATCGGCTGGACCGGGATACGTCCGGGCTATTGCTCCTGGCAAAAACACCTCAGGCACTGCGCGCACTGCAAACCGGGTTCAGGGAACGCTCGGTGGGCAAGCGATATCGTGTTGTGGTACTCGGCAACTGGACTGGGAGCGACCAGCTGGTCGAATTTCCGCTGACCCGTTATCTCATGGCCAACGGTGAACGGCGGGTACGGATCGATCCGCAGGGTCAGGCTGCATCAAGTCGCTTCCGCCTGCTGGCTCCAGGTCGGCTGGTTTCGACGCTGGAGGTCGAGCTGCTGACCGGGCGCACCCATCAGATTCGAGTGCACGCTGCAGGTCTTGGGTATCCGGTTGTCCGAGACGACAAATATGGCGTCAGCGAGGGTTGGCAGCAGACAATCAACGATGCCGCCGGCCGATTGCTCCTCCATGCCCATGAACTCGAGTTCGAGCATGCCGGTACACGATGGCGCTTCCTCGCCCCCGTGCCTCCTCTGTTCGAAGAAATTCAGCGACGCTTTGGCTGAAACATTGCCGTAGCCGGGGCATCAGTCACAGGCGGTGACCCAGGCTCGGGCGAGTGGAACAGGTGCCGTACGCCCTCTTTCCACAACCGGCCGCTCATCGATCCAGATCAGACTTCTCCAGGGAGCAGGAAGGGTGTCAATCGGGCCGGTTTGCCCGACCAGACCGACAGGTATTGGTGGGAGCGGCTTTACACTCCGGACGGCCCTACCTATGATGCGCCCGCCATGGCAGGGCACACTACAGAGAATGTCACCTACAAGGCCTTGACGTCAGCCGACGCCAGGCTTGACCGCGTTGTGAATTCCTCGGATTTGCCAAGATTGTCGGAACTGGGCGAAATGCTTGAACCCGCAAAAGCGGTCTTGACCTTTGCCTACCATGACAGACGCCGTTGGGTGACCGGGCATGCAAGTGCTCGACTCAGGCTGCCCTGTCAATGGTGTGATCGGGAGCTTGAAAGGGAAATCGAAGTCGATTTCACTGCATGGCTCGCCACGGACGAAACCCAGGCGCTCGAATGGAGCGAAGAGCTGGTATCGACGGCACCGATCGTGGTGGCAGGAGAGGTGCTCGATGTGCCACTGCTGATCGAGGATGAACTGCTGATGGCAGTACCGGGCCGGGTCTGTGTTGACGATCTGTGTATTCACAGGCCCAGTCAGGAGAGTCAGGGGGAACAGCCACCGCCTGCGTCCTCTCCATTTGCCGTAATGGCTGAACTGATCAAAAAAGGCTGAGCCGACGGGGCACAAACCGTTATATCAACAGGAGATATCCATGGCGGTACCACAGAACAGAACCTCACGCTCGAGGCGCGACATGCGTCGTGGGCACGATGGTCTCAAAAAGCCGACCTTGTCCATCGACACCACCACTGGTGAAACCCATCGGCGCCACCACGTGACGGCGGACGGATTTTATCGCGGACGAAAAGTCGTCGAATCCGACAGCTAGCAGGTTCCAGGATGTCCACAGGAATCGTCTTCCCGGGCCAGGGCTCCCAAAGCGTGGGCATGCTGGTCGATGTGGCTGCCGCTTACCCTTCCGTCCGCGAGTTGTTTGTCAGGGCCAGCGATGCCATTGGTCTGGATCTCTGGCGTGTCAGCACCGAAGGTCCGGTTGAATTGCTGAATCGAACGGAAACTACCCAGCCCGCACTCCTGACAGCCAGTGTTGCTGTCTGGGAAGTCCTGGCGGCGCATGGTGTTGCCGCACAGGCCATGGCGGGCCACAGTCTCGGTGAATATTCCGCGCTGGTCGCCAGTGGAGCCATCGAATTCGAGGATGCGGTTCGCGTGGTTCGCCGCCGCGGTGAACTCATGCAGCGAGCAGTGCCGGCCGGGGAAGGGGCCATGGCCGCGGTACTTGGCCTGGACGAAGCCGAAGTCAACTCAGCCTGCGGTGCGGTTGATGGCATCGTCAGCGCAGCGAACTTCAACGCGGTTGGTCAGATCGTGATTGCTGGATCTGCAGCAGCTGTTGCTGCAGCTGCAGAAGCCTGCAAGGCCATCGGTGCGAAGCGTGTGGTGATGCTGGATGTCAGCGTGCCGTCGCATTGCCCGCTGATGCAGCCGGTTGAAGCCGAACTGGCCAAAGTGCTGGCTGGCATTTCGATCCGGCTCCCGCAATGCCCCGTCATTCACAACGTGGATGCCGCCGAGAGCGCTTCCACAGCGGAACTCACGCAGAAACTGCTCAGACAGCTGGCGAACCCCGTGCGGTGGGTAGACTGCGTCCAGGCGCTGGCGGCGCGGGGTGTGACCCGTGTGTTCGAATGTGGACCGGGCAATGTGCTCTCCGGCCTGATCAAGCGCATTGATCGCAATCTCGAATGTACGGCAACCGGGAGCCTGGCGGGCATCCAGTCTGCATTGGCCGTCCACTGAAATGACTGAAGTACGACGTATTGCGCTGGTGACTGGTGCCTCCCGCGGCATTGGAGCGGCGATTGCCCGACGGTTGCATGCGGATGGCTGTCACGTGGTCGGTACCGCAACCTCGACAACCGGTTGTGAACAGATTCTCGCGGCGCTTGGTCCATCGGGCGTACAGGCTGAAATTCTGCGAATAGAAGATCCGGAATCCATTGCAAACCTCTACGCCCGGCTCGAAACAAGCTGTGGAGCACCCTCGGTGCTGGTCAACAATGCGGGAATCACCGCTGACAATCTTGCAATGCGGATGACTGATGACCAGTGGACCCGCGTCATCGACACCAACGTCAACGGTCTGTTCCGGATCATCAAGCCCGCACTGCGCGCTATGATCAAGGCGCGCTTTGGTCGTATCATCAACATATCTTCTGTCGTGGCGCGGATGGGCAACCCGGGACAGACCAACTACGTTGCGTCGAAAGCTGCGATCGAGGGTTACAGTCGGTCGCTGGCAATCGAGCTGGCCAGTCGCAATATCACGGTGAATGTCGTGGCGCCCGGTTTCATCTCGACCGACATGACAAATGGACTCACACAAGTTCAGCAGGAGCAGATGCTCAGCCGCATTCCGATGGGTCGGGTGGGGCAGGGTGATGAAGTCGCGAGTGCTGTCGCGTGGCTGGCAAGTGATACTGCGAGTTACATAACTGGTGCAACGATTCCCGTGAACGGCGGGCTATATCTTGGTTGATTTTGCTTCAGCCCGGTCTATAGAATGCGCACCGCCCTGCCTAAGGCAACAGGATTGGGAGATCCCGATAACATGAGCAGCGTTGAAGAGCGAGTCAGGAAACTCATCTGTGAACAGCTAGGGGTTAAGGAGGACGAAGTGAAAGACGATGCTTCGTTCGTTGAAGACCTTGGTGCTGACTCACTCGATACGGTGGAACTGGTGATGGCACTCGAAGAAGAATTCGAGACTGAAATTCCGGACGAAGAAGCCGAGAAGATCACGACCGTCAAAGAAGCCATCGACTACATTCTGGCGCACCAATAACAAGCATCCTGGGTTCCAGGCCAGTGCATCAGGGCCTGGCGGACTCCAAGGCCACAACCGCAGTTGCCTCAAACCGCACGTTGAACGCGTGCGGTTTTTGCTTTATGGGGCAGAAATCCGTAGCGGAAGCTGTCCTGGATGCCGGGCAGTTTTCTGCCAGCTACCCGAAACGAATCGGGTACAATTCGGCGCAGGAAGAAGGAGCGATGGGCAATCCATGAATAGACGCCGAGTCGTGGTGACCGGAATGGGCATGCTGACGCCCATTGGCAACAGCGTTGAAGAATCCTGGCAAGCTGCGTTGGCTGGCACCAGCGGTGTAGGACTCAATACCCGGTTCGATACCGAAAATTTTGGCGTGAAGATCTGTGCTTCCATCAAGAATTTTGATGCTGAGCGCTACATGGAGAAAAAGGACGCCCGTCGTGTCGACCTTTTTATCCAGTTTGGTCTGGCAGCCGGGATCCAGGCTGTCGAAGATGCTGGCCTGACCGCCACTGAGGCAGACCGGCACCGCATCGGTGTTGCGATCGGTTCAGGCATTGGCGGAATCAGTACCATCGAGGATACCCACACGACCCTGGTCGAAAGTGGTCCGCGACGCGTTTCGCCTTTTTTTGTCCCCGCGACAGTGATCAACATGATCGCTGGAAATCTCTCCATCAGGTATGGATTCACCGGTCCGAATCTGGCCGTCGTTACCGCGTGCACCACGGGCGCGCACAACATCGGACTTGGCGCCAGGCTGATTCAATATGGCGAGGCCGATGTAATGGTGGTCGGTGGATCGGAATTTGCCACTTCGCCCATTACCATTGCGGCTTTTCATTCCATGAAAGCCCTGTCAACGCGCAATGACGATCCCCAGGGTGCAAGCAGGCCGTGGGATGCGTCGAGGGACGGCTTTGTACTTGGCGAAGGCGCTGGGGTCATCGTGCTCGAGTCTCTGGAACGTGCCAAAGCTCGTGGTGCCAGGATCTATGCCGAACTGGTTGGGTTCGGCATGAGTGGTGATGCCTATCACATCACTTCGCCGGCCGAAGATGGTGCTGGTGGCATCGCGGCGATGCGCAATGCCATCGCCGATGCCAAACTCTCACCCGAAGACATTGGCTACATCAATGCGCATGGCACTTCGACTCCGTTGGGTGACGTAGCCGAAACCCGTATGGTGAAACAGATATTTGGCCAGGATTCCGGCGTGCTTGTGAGCTCCACCAAATCCATGATTGGCCATCTGCTGGGCGCCGCAGGATCCGTGGAAGCCATCTTTTCCATCCTTGCGCTGCGCGACAACAGATGTCCCCCGACCATCAATTTCGAGACGGCGGGAGAAGGATGTGATCTGGACTATGTGCCGAACCACGCCCGTGACAAACAACTGCACGCGGTACTGAGCAATTCGTTCGGGTTTGGTGGCACCAACGGTACGTTGATCTTCGCTCGCTGCGAATAACCTTTGCGCGTCCTGCTGATCTTCACCCTGGCACTGGTGGCTGGTGGCGTGCTGGCGTGGCAGTGGTTCGAAAACGAAGTGGAAAGCAGGGCAATGTCGGCACTGCACGTTGCTCATCCGGATGTTGTCGAGATCATACGGGACAGCAATCTTGCAGATCTGCTTGCCGAATTCGACAAACGCGGTTACACCGAGGACGGGTGGTGGATTCGTCGTTACGCCATCGCGCGAGGATTCGACAAGCAGCTCAAGGTTGGGGAATTCAGGGTTCTTCCGGGGGATTCGGCGTCCTCGTTGCTGCGAAGGATTGTTGCCGGTGAAGTAATTCGTTACCGATTTACCATTGTCGAAGGTATGACACTTGACCAGGTTCTTGGAATGCTCGGTTCGGCGCAGTTTCAAAGAACGAAAGATCTGACAGCCGCACGCCTTGCCGCTCATCTGCATCCTCCGGACGAAGCGGACGGCGAGGTGGCTGATGAGTGGAAGAACCTCGAGGGATGGTTTCTGCCAGCGACCTACGACTACGTCCGATCGGATCGTGATATCGATGTTCTCCACCGTGCGCATGTTGCGATGCAGGGCGAGCTTGATCGTCTCTGGCAGCAGCGATCCGACGGTTTGCCTTACACCAGACCCTACGAAGCGCTCATCATGGCTTCCATCATCGAGAAGGAAACCGGCGTTGGTGCGGAGCGGCCGCTGATAGCCTCCGTGTTTGTCCGGCGCCTGAAGCTGGGCATGCGATTGCAGACTGACCCAACAGTGATTTACGGGATAGGCACACGGTTCGATGGCAATCTGACCAGGCAACACCTGGAAACACCAACGCGCTACAACACCTACACAAACAACGGCCTGCCTCCAACTCCCATAGCCATGCCCGGCCTCGATGCACTGCGTGCAGCCATGCAACCCGCGCAGACGGATCATCTCTATTTTGTTGGCCGTGGTGATGGAACCAGCAAGTTCTCGCGCACCCTGGCAGAACATAACAAGGCGGTCGACAAATATCAGCGAACATCCCGACCGCGAGGAGTCTTGCGACCATGATTGATCGGGGACGATTCATCACCCTTGAAGGCTCCGAAGGTGTTGGCAAATCAACGAACGTGGCCGTCATCGCCGAAACACTCAGGCGATATGGGCGGGATGTGCTGCTGACCCGTGAGCCGGGTGGCACACCCATGGCTGAGGAAATACGCCGGCTGCTGCTTGCAGTTCGCGAGGAACGGGTTGCGCCGCTGGCGGAATTGCTGCTTGTATTTGCTGCACGTGCCCAACACATCTCAACCATCATCGAGCCAGCACTCCAGTCAGGCGTCTGGGTGGTCAGTGATCGTTTTACCGATGCGACCTGGGCTTATCAGGGTGGAGGCAGAGGTGGCAATCTCGAACAGATTGCTGCACTGGAGGCAATGGTGCAGGGAACGTTGCAACCAGATCTGACCGTCTATCTTGATCTCGACCCCGATATCGCGGCGTCACGCATCGAAGGTCGTGAGCGGGACAGATTCGAGCGTGAAGACCGCAGTTTTTTCCTGAGGGTTCGGTCAGCTTACGTTGAGCGCGCTCGGCTGCATTCGCGCTTCAGGGTGATCGATGCAACCGGAACGCCAGCAGAGGTCGCTTCTGCCGTCCGAGCGTGTGTTGCTGAATTTGTCTTGGGAAGTGGCGGCACCAGACGCACCGGTCCGCAGGGCCAACCGGTATGACGGTTCTTCCATGGTTCAAGGATCCCTTGGCGAGACTGGCTGCCCTGGTGCAGGAAGACAAGCTGCCACATGCACTGCTGCTGGGCATGCAGGAAGGGTGGGGAGGTGAAGCGCTGCTGGCCAGCGTCGCGCAAGTCGTGCTCGGCCGTGGTCCGAGACCGGATCAACGCTTGCAGGAATTTGCCGATCCGGATTTTCACTGGGTTCGCTCCATCGACAAGGACGGAGAGACCAGTATCGTGATACAGATCGATGCCATCCGCGCGATGAACGAGTTTGTCACCACCAAGGTGAGCAGGGGGCGCCACAAGCTGGTGATGATCCCGCAAGCACACCGCATGAACGGGAATGCGGCGAACGCGCTGCTGAAGACGCTGGAAGAGCCGGTCAGCGAAACTTGCCTCGTGCTCGAATCCAGTCAGCCCAGCCGCATGTTGCCGACCCTGCGCAGTCGCTGCCAGCGACTTCTCCTTCGGTTTCCGCGACCCCAGGCAGTGGCGTGGCTGACCGAAACAGGTCACGTTGACGCAGTGCCCTTGCTTGATCTGGTGGGTGGTGGACCGTTTGCAGCGATTGACCTTGCGAATGCACAGGAGCGAGGCCTCGGTCCTGTCCTTCAACACCTGAAGTCGGTTCAAGGCAGGACGGCATTCCTTGACCAGCTGGCTCGCCGTGACGATCTGACGGACATACTGCGCCAGTGGTACCGGTTTGCACTCGGATGTCTCGCCGGATCAACCCACCAGCCACAGAAGATTTCCCTGATAGCCTTCGCAGACGAACTCATCGACTGCCTTCGCCAGATTGATGGTGTAAAAGGAGCCAATGCCCGGCTTTTGCTGGATCGATTGGTGTGGTTGTGGGCCGTTGCCGACACATCGTGACAGACCGCACGGTTTTTGCGTTGACAGTATCCGTTACCGGTCTGATGATCCCATAACGATCCTATCGCCAGTCCAGGATGCATGGATGTCTTCCAAACGGCCCGCTCGCAGCGGAATCCTCTCCCTCGCCATCAAGGACAAGGCAGTCCTTTATGCTGCCTACATGCCCTTTGTCAAAGGTGGCGGCCTGTTCATTCCCACCAAGAAGGAATATGACATCGGCGACGAAGTGTTCATGCTCCTGAATCTCATGGACGAAGTGGAAAAGATTCCAGTCGCGGGCAGAGTTGTCTGGGTGACCCCCAAAGGTGCTCAGGGAAACCGGGCCGCCGGGGTAGGGGTCCAGTTCAATGATCCGGACAATATTGCTCGCAATCGAATCGAGACCTATCTGGCGGGGGCACTGCAGTCCGACCGTCATACCCATACGATGTAGTGTCTATCCAGTGCCGATCGGGCGTCGATCCGCACCGGACACGCTTCAGTCCTGCCGGTTGAATTCCTCTTCGAACAGCCGGTAGTGCGTTTCCTGCATCCCAAGATCGAGATAGGTCTGCTGAGCGATACCGTTTTCGCGCTCGACGTAAAGGCGAATGCCGCACGCCAGAGGGTCACGAAGCGCCCGTTCCCGAACCGCTTCGTGCAATGAACGATAGACACCTCGCCGACGCCATTCTGGCTTTACATAGACACTCTGGATCCACCAGAAACGTCCGGAACGCCAATCGCTCCATTCAAACGTGACCATCAACGCTCCAGCGGCTGTCTGTTCGCTGTTGGCGACCAGATAAATCGCTTCGGCGGGATGTTCCAGGGCGTAGGTGATTCCACGTCGAAGCCTGGCGACGTCGAGCGGTTTGTCTTCCGTTTCCCTGGCCATTGCCAGATTGAAATCCACGAGTTCGTCAATGTCCTGCGCGTGCGCCTGCCTGATCCGGACAGTCACAACGATCGCCGAAAAAAGTCGAGGAGTTGAGCAAAGCGATGACGGGAAACATCGCGTTCCTGCAGAGCATGGCGTGAACCGGGATAGAGCATCAGCTCGAAGGGTTTGCCCAGGCGCTGCAGTTCGCGCATGACCTTGGTGCTGTGCGTGACCAGCACATTGTCGTCGGCCATCCCGTGTACCAGCAGCAAGGGTCGACTGAGTTGTGGAAGCCAGGGCAATACCGAGCTGCGTTCGTATGGCGTCTGGTCGGTTGCAGGATTGCCAAGATAACGTTCCGTGTAGTGCGTGTCGTAGAGCCGCCAGTCTGAAACGGGGGCTACTGCAGCGCCTGCCTTGAAGCGATCTCCCGAGCGACAGAGACACATCAAGGTCATGAAACCACCATAACTGTGTCCGAAGATGCCGATTTTCGACAAGTCCGCCCACGCAAAGTCCTCCAGTACCGTCAACCCCAGCAGTTGATCCTCGACTTCGACACCACCCATGTGCAGATGCAGAGGCGCTTCGAAAGTTCGGCCGCGGTTGGCAGAGCCGCGATTATCCAGCTCCAGTACACCAAAGCCTGCATGACTCAACAGTTGCAGCAGGACAGGACTCCAGGCATTGCACACCTTCTGCGCGCCGGGTCCTCCATAAACATACACAATCACCGGATAGCACTGACCTTCCGCAGCCTGTTGTGCGACCTTTATGGGTGGCGTGACCCGCCAGTACAACAGCTGTCCATCACTGGCCGGGATCGAGCCGAACATCGGAGTGACATGAGTGTACGCAAACGCACCGTGTTCAGGGCCCAACTGGTAAAGCGTGTGTTTGCTTTCCTGTTTTCCAAAGGTGTGCAGCTGGACCTGGTGTGGAGTGGCACTGTCACTCCAGGTACAGGCAAAACGCGCAGTGGAAGGATGCCAGGTCCCGTCATGCCAGCCGGGTGAGCCGGTGAGTTGCCGTGCGGTTGCCGTCTTGAGATCAACAGCGAAGAGATGGCGCTCCGTTGGATGGTGTTGCCAGCCCTGGACCCAGGCCGTTGCCTCCGAAGTCGCGAGCACCGAACAGATGTGCAGATCCGCCGGTGATGCGGGTTGAATTGATGTTTGTGCTCGAGCGTCGCCGAGGTAGAGACGGGCCAGCCCATCCCGCTCGGAAGTCCAGACAAAACGATCGTCCCCAACCGCTTTCAGATTGTCGTTGAGGTTGATCCAGGTCGATGACGATTCCTCGAGCCAGCACTCGAATTGACCATTGCTGGATTCTCCCCGCAACTCAAGATTCTGTTGCTGGCGATCCTGGACCTGTACGGTCAATCGGGTGCCAACGAAAGTTACCCGTGCCAGATAGTCCTCGGCTCCCAGCCCGATATCCAGATTGCTCGTTTGCCGAGTTGCCGGATCGAAGGCGTGAAGCGACACTTTTGCGTTGGGCCCGCCGGCATACGGATAACGCTGCGGGACGGCGACGACTTCGTCAGCGACAACCTCGAGGCGGTTGGTCAAAGGGATTGGCGCTTCTTCGACACGGGTAAAAACCAGTCGGCTGTCGTCCGGTGACCACCAGTAACCCTCGAAGCGGTGCATTTCTTCCTGTGCGATGAAATCTGCCAGACCATGACTGATCGAGCCGCCACCATCCTCTGTGACAACCGTGACCATACCGGTTGACACTTCGTAGAGGTAAAGGTTGCCCTGCGCCGAGTAGGTCAACCAGCGTCCTGTTGTGGACAGACGTAGGTCACCACGATCTTCATGGGGAAGGTCGAGGGTCTGGTACTGACCGTCAAGCGTGACACGCAATACCAGGTTGGCAATGGGTACGAGCAGCGACTGACCGTCAGGAAACCACTCGTAGGTAGTGACCCCGGACGCAAACTGGCGTTGCCTCTCCTGACGTTCCCGATCTGCTGCGCTGGTGGTACCAGGACGCAGTGCTCTGGCATCAAACAGACACTTTGACTGACCCGTTGTGCAGTCGGCGATCCACAGGTCGAGGCGGCCTCGTGCATCTTCTGCTGGAATCAGAAAGGCGACCTGGGTGCCTTCTGCGTTGAACCGGAGCCGGCTTGCAGGCAGCGGCGCAACCGGCAGCTCGCCAAAGAGCGCTTCAACCGTCAGGAGTTCAGGCATGCCGGATAGCCTCCGCGTCGTCAAATGCGGCCCTGGTGTAATTGGTGTGCCCGGTCTGAGTCACCACCACGTTGTCTTCAATGCGTATGCCTCCACAAGGCATGAATCGCGCCACCTGTTGCCAGTTGACCATTCCCTGTTCAGGGCTTTTCCTGAGCGCGTCCAGCAGGATCGGGATGAAATAGAGACCAGGTTCCACCGTAAAGACAAACCCGGTCTCGAGCGTTCGGGTCAGGCGCAGCGACGGATAGATTGCCGGAGGGCCACTGATCCGGCCGTCTGCCGAGACCTGATGTCCACCGATGTCGTGGGTTTGAATGCCGACCAGATGACCCAGCCCGTGCGGCAGGAAAGCCCTCGTTATTCCTCGGTCGAAGGTTTCCTGCGCGGATGTCGTGACCAGCCCGAATGTGCAAAGTGCCTCGGCGACCGCCTGATGTGCCGCGATGTGCAGATCAAGAAACCGGACACCCGGTCGTACCTTGGCAGCAAGTTTCAACTGGGCGTCGTTGAACACCCGGATCAGCTCTGCAAACTCGCTCTGGACCTCGCCGGTGTCGTGCGCGTAGGTTCGAGTGATATCGGCTGCATAACCGCAGCTTCGAGCTCCTGCATCAATCAGGAAGCTGAATCGATCGGTCGGCGATGATCGGTCAAAATGCGGGTAATGCAGGACAGCCGCGTGTTCGTTCAGCGCAATGATGTTGCCGTAGGGCAGGTCTCCTGCCACCTGCATGGAGGCCTGCAGATAGGCCTGGTTGATTGCAAACTCGCTACCACCTGCTTCAAAACACTGCCTGGCTGCGATATGCCCCCGGACTGCGGTGGCGGTTGCCTGCCGAAGTGCATCCAGCTCAAAAGGGGTCTTGATGGCGCGCTGATAGTGCACCATCGCCATGACGCGCGAATCGTTGTGACCCGTGCAGCCGAGGTTCGAGTCAGCGGACTCGCTCATCAGGACCGTGTTGCCGCTTGTCGCGACTGCGCGGGCAAGTGCCCCTCGCAAGGTCTCTGGATCGGCAAACACTTCAAGATCAATTGTTGTCCCGATCCAGGCCGGTGGCACTGGCGGGGCATGCCAGTAGTCTTCGGGAGCGAGGAAAAAAAGTCGTGGCCGTTCTCCCCGGCGAACCAGCAGGCAGGCATCCATGCAACTATCGGTAGGAACAAACTGTGCAAAATCCGGGTTTGCCCGAAAGGTTACCGACTGATCGTCCTGGAAGTACTGCCCTGGCGAGCCCGCCATGATCACTGCCGCGTCGAACCCGGCCACTTCGAGCGCCTCATTCCAGCGATCAGTGACGGTGTGAACGTGAGCGTCATAGCCAGGCAACATCAACACATCCTCGAAGCTTGGGGAACACGCAGTATACAAGCGGCTCCCTCATGTACGTGATCGGCCCCGGTGATCATGATAGATTGCCGCCTCTTGCGAAAACGGGGGAGCACAAGACGCATGAGTGCATTTGCCTATATGGCGCCGACCAGCGTTGAAGAAGCGCTGGCGGCATTGAAAAAGGTTCAGTCTGCAGGCGGCCGGGCCCAGGTGATGGCCGGTGGTACGGATCTCATCGTTCAGATGAGGGCGGTCGACAAGGCACCAAGAACCATTGTCGATCTGAAAGGTGTGAAGGAGACCCGGCGTGTTGACATCGGCGCCACCGAAACCTTCATCGGGGCGACATTGCCCAGTGCTGAACTGAATGAAGACCCTCGATTGCTGAAGCTGTTTCCGGGGCTTCTGGAGGCGGCCGATCTGATCGGGTCGACACAGATTCAAGGGCGCGCCAGTATCGGCGGCAACCTCTGTAACGCCTCACCTGCCGGTGACACGATCCCCGCACTCATTGCCAACGGTGCAGTGTGCGTGATCGCCAACGCCAGCGGTGGTCGCGAATTGGCCGTTGAAGATTTCATGATCGGCGTGCAGAAAAATGCGCTGCAACCTGGAGAGTTCCTGGTCGGCATCAAGTTGAAAAACCCCGCCAGGCGGACCGCTGATGCCTACCTGCGATTCATTCCCCGCACGGAAATGGATATTGCAGTGGCGGGCTGTGGTGTTGCGCTCACCCTGGACGCCGGTGGCGTGTGCACTCACGCGCGGGTCAGTATCGGGGCGGTCGCCCCACGTGTGTTGCTGGTTCCGGCTGCCGGCGCAGCATTGATCGGCACTCGGGTGGACGACGCTGCACTGGCAGCAGCGGGTGCGGCCTGCACGGCTGCTGCCTCACCGATTTCCGATCGTCGGGGAACAGCGGAATATCGTCGCAAGATCATTGCGGTGCTGTGTCGACGGGCAGGAGCCATTGCCCGCGATCGTGCACTGGGAGCAGCGGGAGCTTAAAAACATGAAAAAAATCCAGATTGAAACGTCGATAAACGGCGAAACCGTTGAATTCCTCTGCGAACCCCAGCAGACGCTGCTGGAAGTCCTGCGGGATGAACTGGGTCGCACAGGAACCAAGGAAGGCTGTGGATCCGGAGACTGCGGTGCGTGTTCGGTGTTGATGGACGGACGTCTTGTCTGTGCATGCCTGATCCTGGGGGTGGAAACCGCCGGTCACGAGATCACCACGATCGAGGGCATAGCCTCGGAAGACGGCCTGCATCCCATTCAGCAGAAATTCCTTGATCATGCCGCGTTGCAGTGCGGTATCTGTACACCAGGTTTTGTGATTGCCACCAAAGCGTTGCTGGACAAACATCCCGATCCGGATGAAGAAACGATCCGATACTGGCTGGCTGGAAACCTGTGTCGTTGCACCGGCTACGACAAGATCATTCGTGCTGTCCAGGATGCCGCCAGGACACTTGCCCACCCGGCTTGAAAGGAGCTGACACTGACCGGATCCTGCTCAGTCAGGATCCGGTAGCCAGGGGGGCTCCATGTGCGTTCCGGACCGGCTGGTTGCCTGTGGCTTCTGTTCATCGAGCCGATGACCGGTGGCATTTTCGCGACTGCGTACAAACGCCCACTGGCTGCAGGGAAAACAGGCTCAGGCGAATTGAAGTCCGGTAACCTTCGCGAGGTCATCGATGGCCTGGGACTCGCTGACCACCTTGATCGTCTGCATCCCCAGCGCTTTTGCCGGTTTCAGATTTATTCCGAGATCATCGAGAAACACCGCCTGCGCAGGATCAACGCCGAGACGTTCGCAGGTCAGGGTGTAGATCCTTGGATTCGGCTTGCGGATTCCCTCGAGGCTTGACTCGACGACCAGGTCAAACAACTGCATGACGTCCGCCACGGCCGCGGCCTTGTCTGCGCTTTTGGCCATACCGGGTCCCTGACCGGTGCGCACGTTGTTGGTGATGCAGGCGATGCGGAAATTTGCCTTGCACCGCTTCAGCACGTTGATCATCCGGGGGCGCAGATCGCCTGACAGCAGGGCGACGACTTCCTTGCCTCCGACAGCATGGCCGAGGGTCCGCGCTTCTTCGGCAAACGCTGTATCGAAGGCATCGATATCGATGCTGCTCGATTCGAATTGTGCCCAGGCGTTGGTTTCAGGGTTTGTGGCGTTGATGCTGCGGATGAAGTCATGCGGCAATCCACGCTCGCGCTCGAACCGGTTGAATGCCTCGAACGGACTGGTGGTAATGACCCCGCCAAAATCCCAGATGATTGCCTGGATGGACATGCGCCTTGGTATGCCTGTGCTGTTGAATCAGGGTTTAGTGTGGCGAACGTCATCACCCCGGGCAAGGTAGACGACATACTCGCTGATGTTCTTGGCATGGTCGCCGATCCGTTCCAGCGCGCGGGTGGCCCAGGTCATGTTCATCGACAGTTCGAGCGAATCGGGTTTGTTCCGCATGTCCTGCAACAAGCGCTCGACAACGGCACGGTAGATTCGATCCACCTCCGCATCGGCCTTGATGGTGTCCAGTGCACTGTCAACGTCCGATCGGGCAAACGCGTTGAGGGCCTGGGCCACCATCACCTGGACACGTTCCATCAGATTGTCGATGTCCGCGTAGTGGTCGTCCGGGAAGACATGGTTGGTCGACTTGAGTGCAAGGCCAGCAATTCGCTTGGCCTCGTCGCCGATCCGTTCCAGATCAGTGGTGGCCCGCAGCACGGCGATCATCATGCGCAGATCCGACGCTGCGGGTTGCCTGCGCGCGATGATCTGTATGCACTGGTCATCCAGTTCCTTCTCGAGTGTGTTGACCTGTTTTTCCACTTCGATGACGAGCAGCGCCTTTTCGGAATTCTGCCGGAGGAGTGCTTCACGGGCGTTTTTCAACTGTTGCTCGAGCAGTCCACCCATCTCCATGAGGAGGGTGCGTGCAGTTTGCAGTTCTTCGTCAAATTGCTCGGAGATGTGTCTGTTCATCGTGTGAATACCCTCGAATCGGTCAATGCCATCTCGGTCGAAAATGGATGCGGTGCAATGACTGGCGGTCGTGTCAGATCCAGGCATGCCCGGGTATTGCGCCGCCCAAAGTGTTTGCACCCCATGCGCAGAACCGCAGAACCTGTTGCATGTTATGCGCAACGACTGGAATCGTGTAGTTGAGATTCGTTCGATGATTCATCCTGCGACTTCCAGCGGTTTTTCTGCCGGAACGAGTTGCGCCATCGAAAAGTGACAGAAAAAGCGACTGCCCTTGCCAGGTTCGCTTTCGATCTGCAGGACAGTGCCATGACGCTTCAGAACGTGTTTGACGATGGCCAGTCCCAGGCCGGTTCCACCCTGCACACGAGCCCGTGCAAGATCAACGCGATAAAAACGTTCGGTCAACCGGGCCAGATGTTCACGCGCGACACCAATCCCCTGGTCACTGACTGCCAGACAGCAGCCCTCAGGGGTCTGGGTCCAGGACAAGCGGATTTCACCGCCATCCGGGCTGTATCGAATGGCGTTCGAAAGGAGGTTGCCCAGGGCGCTTTCGATTTCCCGGGGTACGCCCATGAGGCGCATCGTGCTCTGTACGTCGACGACGATTCGATGCTGTCGCGAAGAAATGCCGCTGACCTGCGCGACCACACGATTGAACAGCCCCGGGATGGCGACAGGCGCGATACCTTCGAGGCTGGTGCCGGTCTGGGATTCAAGACGGGTGAGCAGGAGCAGATCCTGCAGCAGGGCATGCATGCGCTGGGCAGGCGGAACGATCTTGCTGACGATCTGACGACTGGTCCTTTCGTCCAGGTCGTCTTCCTGGAGTGTCTCGAGGTAACCAAGGATGACCGTCAGCGGGGTCCGCAGTTCGTGCGAAACGTTGGCCACAAAGTCCTGGCGCATCGAGAGCAGTCGATTCAGCTGGGTGACGTCACGGATCAGCATGAGGCTCCGATTGCCACCCATGGGCACCAGGCGGGCCTCCAGTCGAATGCCATCGTCGAATGGTGAAGGAAATTCCACGGGGTCCCGTTGCCCGGGGTTGCGGACCAGCGCGACAATCTGCGGGTGTCTGACCAGTTCGATGAACGGCAGACCACGATCGCCGCGCCGAATGCGCAGATGATGGGTGGTTGCGGTGTTGAACCGTTCGATGCAGCCGTTGCTGTCCAGGACAATCGCGCAGTCCGGCAACGCTTCGGTGACGGCGCGCAGGTGCTTCAGCATTTCGACGGCGCGTTTTGATCGGGTACGTTGTCGTCGTCCGCTGCGAAACAGGATGTCTGCGCCCGCCTGCCAGGCGTCGGTGGCAAATTCCGGCCGCCGCAGTGGGTGCAGGGCCCAGCGCCTGAAGGTGACATACTCCCGGTGTTGCAGCAGCGTCCAGATCAGCAAACCACCGGCAAGCCCCAGACCGAAGTGACCAAACGCAAACCCCGCCAGGCTCCCCAGGATCAACAGCCCGAAAAAACGGGCAAGGTCGAGCAGGGTGTAATATTTCACGGACAGAAGCGGTAGCCCAGGCCGCGGACCGTTTCGATGTGTTTGTCCAGGCCATGCGGCTTCAGCGCCTTGCGCAGTCGCAGTACATGCACGTCAACCGTTCGCTCTTCCACGTAGATGCTTCTTCCCCAGACACGGTCCAGCAATTGTGCCCGGTCGAAGGCTCGATTGGGGGATGTCATGAACAATTCGAGCAGACGAAACTCGGTCGGTCCGAGCTTGACGGGCTCGCCGCGTACCATCAGGCGATGGGACTTGAGGTCGAGTGCCATGTCCGGATACTGGATCATGCCATCATCCGGTTGCCCGACACGCCGGAGGAGCGCCCGGATCCTGGCAATCAGCTCACGCGGTGAGAAGGGTTTGGTCAGGTAATCATCGATTCCGGAATCGTAGCCTTTCAGTTTGTCGGCTTCTTCGCCCCTGGCCGTCAGCATGATGATGGGCAGATCCCTCGTGTGCGGGTCTCGCCGTATGGCCTGTGACAGTTCCACGCCGCTCATGCGGGGCAGCATCCAGTCAATGATCACCAGGCTCGGAAGGATACCGTCCAGACGTCGCAACGCCGCCTCGGCGCTTTCTGCTTCGGCAACGTTGAAACCGGAGCGACCGAGCGTGAAGACCAGCATGCCACGAATGTCTGCGTCGTCTTCGACGATCAATATGCTGTTGGTCGTATGGTCCATGGAAAACACCCGCTTGGAATAACACCCGTTTGGATCAGTTCAGCGCCGCCGGCTTTGCGTAAGTGCCGCCTCGAAGGTGTCACAATGGGCACCGGGAGTGTCATATTCTTCCCGCAAGTCGCGTCTGAAACGACTGATACGTTCATCTTTGGCGCAGTGAACCCGCTGATTGTCACAATTGGATGACAGCTTGGGAGCCGGTTGAAGAGTGTGCGACAGTAGTGTCATTCTTCGTTCCGACCTCAGCAGGCAACCCGACTTCAGAAGGAGATACTCGTGGGCAGCAGGATCAGGCTTCGTGCAGATGACGGCTTCACCTTTTCAGCATGGGAGAGCCTGCCGACCGGTAATCCGCGAGGCGCGGTCGTGGTGATCCAGGAAATATTCGGCGTCAACGCGCACATACGCGAAGTGACCGATGGCTTTGCCGCGGCCGGATATGCGGCCATCGCGCCGCAGATTTTTGATCGTGTACAACCCGATATCGAGTTGGGATACAAGCCGGAGGACATGGGAGCAGGCATCAAGATTGCCTTCCAGCAGCTGGACCGGACACGGGCCCTCGGGGACGTGCAGGCAGCCATCAGCCACATTTCCGCTCATGGCAAGGTGGGTGTGGTCGGCTATTGTTTTGGCGGCCTGCTGACCTGGTTGTCAGCATGTACGCTGGACGGCGTGGCCGCTGCGTCGGCCTACTATGGCGGAGGCATCGTCAATGAAACCGGCCGGACCCCAAAGTGCCCGGTCATCATGCACTTCGGTGAGCTTGACGCACATATCCCGCTTTCCGATGTCGAAAAGATCCGGGCCGGCATCCCTGCTGCAACCATCTACGTCTACGCGGCCGACCATGGCTTCAATTGCAACCACCGGGGCAGTCATGACGCGGCGGCTGCAAAGCTTGCCCTCGAACGCACGCTGACCTTCTTCAGCAAGCACATCGGGTAATCAGGTCAAGTGCGGCGTACACAAGGGCTTACGATTGTGGAAGCACAGGATTGTCTGGCTTTTGCATATCTCTCGCTGCGTTGCTTGACATCGCCAAACCGTTTGATGATCCTCCTCAGACGCAAAAGAGGAGCGGGGGCACTCAGGTGGGCGTGTGGCAATATGCAGTTCTATATTTCTGCTACCCGATCTCCTGCATCACTCCAAAGTCGCGAAAGCAATCAAGAGGGGCTGACTTCGCGACGGCGTCAAAAAACAATTGATTCGTTTCCAGACAACCGTGCTATGGCGCGACCTGCTGCCGTTGAAGGGAATGCCATGGTCTGGCTGGATCACAGAAACGAGAAGTACCACGACACCCGTAGGACACCACATGAGTAAGAACACCCGAAATCTTGCGCAAGCGATCGCCTTGGGCTTGAGTCTGGTCGTTTTCGGTGCAGCCAATGCTGCCACGCTGAACGACATCTTCGCTGCAACCAAGTCGATCAACGACGAGGCCAAGCGTTCGCAGGCCAAGATCGATGCGCTGACCGAAGAAACCCGCGACCTGCTCAGTGAGTACAAGACGGTACTCAAGGAGATCGAGGGTCTGCAGGTTTACAACAGCCAACTGCAGAAGCAGATCGACAATCAGAACACCGAAATGAGGGATCTGAGCACCAGCATTGACCAGGTGACCCTCATCGAAAGGCAGATCACGCCATTCATGCTGCGGATGATCGACGGACTCGAGCAGTTCATTGCGCTTGACATGCCGTTTCTGCTCAATGAACGAAACAAGCGTGCCCAGGAACTGCGAATCATGCTGGAACGGGCCGACGTGGCCGTCTCCGAGAAGTTCAACCAGGTGTTTCGCGCCTATCAGATCGAAAACGAATATGGCCGCACCATGGAATCCTACTCCGAGACCATTACCCTCGAAGGGGCTGAAAGAAAGGTGGATATCCTCAAGATCGGTCGGGTGGTGCTTGCCTACCAGACACTGGATGGAGAGTCGACCGGAATCTGGAACAAGCAGAACAAGGCTTGGGAAACCCTTTCCGATGATTATGCGCAGTCCGTGCGCAATGGCATCAAGATGGCGCGCAAACAACTGGCCGTGGATCTGATCACGATGCCCGTAACCGGCCCGGAGGCAGCAGAGTGAAAATCAAACATACATTGGTGGCAGCGAGCCTTGCGGCGGGCCTCTCGCTGTGGGCTCAGTTCGGTGTGGCAGAGGAAGCAGCTGCTCCTGCAGCGGCGCCAGCCACTGCAGGTGACCTGAAGGTTGTGCAGCAGAGTTCGCTCGATGGGCTGCTGGAAGCTGTCCGGCAGGCAAAGGTAGTCGAGTCGCGCGAGCATGCCAATCGGGAAGCTCAGTTCCGCCGGGACAAGGACCAGCAGGGTCGCTTGCTGGGCGAAGTCCGCGGACAGCGCAGTGCCCAGGAGGCTCGTTCGGAGCGTCTGGAAACTGCCTTCGAAGAAAATGAAACCAAGATCGGCGATCTCCAGGAAGCCCTCGACAAACGTCTGGGGTCGCTCCGTGAACTGTTTGGGGTGTTGCAGCAGGTTGCGGGTGATACCCGGGGCCTGTTCGAAGGCTCGATCATCTCCAGCCAGTTCCCCAATCGGGGTGAGTGGTTGGGAGAACTGGCCAAGAAGATGGGCAAGTCCAGCCAGCTTGCATCCATTGAAGAGATGGAAAAACTCTGGTTTGAACTGCAGCGCGAAATGACCGAGTCCGGCCGAATCGTCAAGTTCAACACGACGGTTCAGCTGTTGAATGGAGAAAAGACGGAGGAGTCCGTCGTTCGGGTAGGCTCGTTTGTGATCGCTGCTGAAAACGGTTATCTGCAGTTTGACCCTGCAACTCGTTCACTGGTCGAACTTGCACGTCAACCTTCCGGTCAGTTTACGGGTACAACCGACGATCTGGTCGCTGCGGCAACTGGCGATGTCATTGAATTTGGCATTGATCCAACACGTGGTTCGCTCCTGGCGTTGCAGGTTGACCGTGATACATGGGGAGATCGTATCGGCACGATGATGGGTGGGATCAGCAAAGGAGAATGCTGGATTCCATGGTGTGATGGACAGGGCGAAGAAGTGGGCGCAGTCATCATCATCGTCGGTATTCTCGGAGTGCTGCTCGCGCTTGAGCGCTTCATTACCCTCACCTTGATCGGTAACAAGATCGAGGCTCAGAAGAAGAGTTCAACGGCAAGCGCCGACAACCCTCTCGGTCGAGTCCTTCGGGTGTACGAAGAGAACAAGGACGTTGATGTCGAAACCCTGGAGTTGAAACTCGGCGAAGCAATACTCAACGAACAACCAAAGGTGACCAAATGGATCAACCTGGTCCAGGTGATATCGGTGGTCGCACCGTTGCTCGGGTTGCTGGGAACGGTCACCGGAATGATCCTCACTTTCCAGCAGATCACACTGTTTGGTACCGGTGACCCGAAGGTGATGGCCGGTGGTATCTCCCAGGCGCTGGTGACAACGGTGGAGGGTTTGGTTGTCGCAATCCCGACGACGCTCCTCTACGCAATCATTGCTGCCAAGTCTCGAGGAATCATGCACGTGCTGGAAGAGCAGAGCGCTGGACTCATTGCAGAGCATGCAGAACGCAGCGGTCAGCCCCTGGGCTGATCGTTGACCTGACGCCACTGGAGGCAATCTGATATGCAGGACATCTTTCGCACCATCATGGCGTTCATGGATCTTGGAGGGGACGTTCTCTGGTGGATTGCCGGTCTCACATTCATGATGTGGATACTCATCATTGAGCGAATCGTCTATTTTCGAACCGAGCACAACGGCGTTGTCAGAACGGCCACTGAAGTCTGGGAGGGGCGGCCTGAGCGCAGGTCATGGAGCGCACACCAGGTGCGCGAAAGACTGATTTCAGAGGCTGCAGAACGGATTACCGGAACGCTGCCGTTGATCCAGACCTGTGTGATGCTGTGCCCGTTGCTGGGTCTGCTCGGTACGGTTACCGGAATGATCGCGGTGTTCGATGCAATGGCCACCGCAGGCGGTAATGCCCGCTCGATGGCGTCCGGAGTCTCGCAGGCGACCATCCCGACCATGGCAGGAATGATCGCGTCGCTGTCAGGCTTGTTTGCGCAAACTTTTCTGAGGCAGAAAATTGAACGAGAGAACGAACTGTTCGAAGATCATCTGACTTTGGATCACTAAATGAGTCCGCCCGATCGCATCATTGATCGGGTCTGAGGGGAGTTTCCAGGAATGCTCAAGAAAAGACGTAAGCAGGGTGGCAGCGATGATGGCGACATCAATCTGACACCGATGCTGGATGTGGTGTTCATCATGCTGATCTTTTTCATCGTGACCGCCACGTTCATCAAGCGAGCAGGTATCGACGTGACGCGCCCGGAGGCCCTCACAGCCAATCAGCAACCTACGGTCAGCGTGATCGTAGCCATCGGCGAAAAAGGCGAGATCTGGATCGACAATCAGAAAGTGGATGCGCAGACCGTCCGCGCGCATATTGAAAGATTGCATGCGGAAAACCCGAAGGGCAGCATGGTGATCCAGTCTGACCGGAAGGCAAAATATGAGGTAGTTGCGGGAGTGCTGAGCGCCGCGCGGGGTGCCGGGTTGACTGAAGTCGCAATTTCTACCGAGTCGTAGGAGAAGGCCAGATGATTCGTTATGGCATAGGCATCGTCCTCAGCGCGATCATCACGATGACGTTGTTCTACGTGATGCATGTATTGATCGCCAATGACGACAACATCCTCGAAGAAGGCAACAAGATCAGGATTACCGATTTTGTCCGGGTCGAAGATGATATCGATCTGCAGATCAAGGTTCGCAAACCCAAGCCGCCACCGCCGCCGGACGAACCACCGCCCAGCGCTCCAAAGCAGACCTTTGATTCGTCAGCGACCTCGCAGGGCGTCGATGTGGGTGCGGTGGACGTCAGTGTCGACATGAACATCGGTGGCACGGGCGGTTTCAGCTCAGACGGGGAGTATCTGCCGATTGTGAAGGTGGCCCCGGTCTATCCGCGTAGAGCACAGACGCGTGGCGTAGAAGGTTATGTGATTCTCGAATTTGTGGTGACCAAAACAGGCGCAGTGCGCGATCCCGTAGTGATCGAGGCGCAACCTCCGGGAATATTTGATAACTCGGCCATGCAGGCGGCACTGAAATTCAAATACAAGCCCAAGGTTGTTGATGGCGAACCCATCGATGTCGCGGGTGTACGCAACCGGATTACCTTCGAGCTGGAGGATGGCTAACATGAGTACTCACGGAATCAGCAGATTCTTGTCGGCAGCACTCCTGGGGTCTTTGTTGTCACTTGGTGCACCTTTCATAACAAGTGTTTCGGCAGCCGACGCGCCTCCTTCGGAGGCGGCCTCTAAACCGACGCGCAAGGTGCCGACCATCAGCGAGCAGGTCTTCAAGAAGCTCGGCGAAGCCCAGGAACTGATCGATGCCAAGAACTACAACGGTGCCATTTCCGGGCTGCTGAGCATCGTTGAAGCCCGCAAGTACAACACCAATGAAAAGGGTCAGATCCACAACATGCTGGGTTTTGCGTATTACTCCAAGGAGGACTACCCGAACTCACTGAAGCACTACAAGATCGTTGCTGATATGGGTGAAGGCGTTCCCGAAGGGCTCGAAACCACCACGCTGTACACCATCGCCCAATTGAGTTTTGTTGCCGAACGGTACCAGGACGCGCTCAAGTACATGCAGATCTGGATCAGCAAGGCAAACAATCCTGGCTATGACCCCTACATCTTCATGGGTCAGGTCTACTACACCATGAAGGACTATGGCAACGCGATCAAGATGATCGAAAAAGGCATCGCGGTAGCGCGTCAGCGCGGGACGCCCATGAAAGAACAGTGGCTCGCGCTGCTGAACTACCTCTACTACGAGCAGGAAAACTGGCCGAAGGTGCTTTCCACACTGGAAGAGTTGATTGCGTACTGGCCAAAAAATGCCTACTGGATGCGTCTGGCAGGAATCTACGGTCAGATGGGCAAGGAAAAGGAGCAGTTATATGCCATGCAGGCTGCCCATGCTGGCAAGTTCCTGGAAAAGTCTGGTGATTACACAAACCTGGCTGGTTTGTTGATGCAGGAAGAAATTCCATTCAAGGCATCCAAGATCATGAAAGAAGGCCTGGATAAAAAAGTCATTGTTCGAGACGCGCGCACGCTCCAGAACTACGGACAGGCACTGCAGATTGCGGGTGACACCCAACCGGCAATCAAGGTGTTCGAGGAAGCTGGTGGCCTGTCGGACGATGGCAAGATCCACGAGCGCCTGGCCAATCTTTACCTTGATGAAGACAAGAACGACCAGTGCATAACCGCGGCCAGCAAGGCGATCCAGAAAGGTGGATTGAGAAAGGTCACCGCTGTATACACAGTTCGAGGCATGTGTCAGTACAACAAGGGAGAGTTCACTGCGGCAACGGGATCCTTCAATTCCTGCAATACGGAAGCTCGACGAATCAACGATACGACGCATATCCGTATCTGTTCGCAGTGGATACAGTTCATTGAAAAGGACTCCGAACGTCGACGGATACTCCGGGAGTCCGGTGCATAACCGACAAGGGAGAGGATTGCCCGGGTCGATTCGGGCATAACGCAGCAAAACGGTGCCTTTCTGGCACCGTTTTCACTTCAAGGTTCAGTCTGATGTTTACCGGCATCGTCCAGGCGCTCGCGCCCGTTGTTTCAGTCGCCGTTGAAGGAGGGATTCTTCGTCTTTGCATTCGCATGGGAAACCTGACTGGCGGACTGCAGGTAGGGGCAAGTGTTGCGGTGAACGGAACCTGTCTCACTGTGACCGGGTATTCGCCGGATCTCGTTCACTTTGATGTCATCGAAGAAACGCGCCGTCTGACAAACATCGGTGACGTTCGGCTCGGCGATCTGGTTAACGTGGAACGTTCGTTCAGGGCTGGTGACGAGATTGGCGGGCACGTTGTTTCAGGACACATCGCCGGAACGGTAGAGGTGGCTGACATCACCACGACCGAAGGTGTGCGCAACCTTGCATTCCTGGCGAATCCGGCGCTCATGAAATATGTGCTCCACAAGGGATTCGTGGCGCTCGACGGAGCCAGTCTGACAATCGCGTTTGTTGACTACAGCCTGAATCGCTTTGGTGTCTGCCTGATACCTGAAACAATCGAACGCACGACGCTTGGACGGGTGATCGTGGGGAGTCGGGTCAATGTGGAACCTGACAGTCAGACCCAGACCATCGTCGATACTGTCGAGAGATTGTTCCGCAACGAAGACCTGCTGATCAGACTACGTGGATAACCGCGACTACTCGCTGAGTTCAAGTCTCGAGCCGATCTGGCTGACTCTGGCAAAACGGCTGCATGCGATTGCTTCCACCGGGGAGCACTTCACAGCCCATGTCTATGATCGTGAGCGCTATGCGGAAATTGCTGTCATTGCCAGCCAGATGCTGGCTTCACTGGCCGACACTCCGGTCGCCCGCATTCCAGAACTCTTTCCCGGTTACGCCAAAGGTTACGCAACTCCGCAGGTCGATGTACGTGGTGCCATTGTTCGCGATGGCAGGATCCTGCTGGTGCAGGAAGCCAGCGATGGCCGGTGGACACTTCCTGGAGGGTACGCGGAAGTTGGATTGTCATTGAGCCAGAACGTCATCAAGGAAATCAGGGAAGAAGCCGGCGTTGAAGCGCGTGTCATCAGGTTGCTCGGGATTCGTCACAAGGCCGCGCACGCGTACAAGCCGGACATCCGTGACTTCTACAAGATCTTCTTCCTTTGTGATTGCGACGGCGAGGATCAGCCTCGATCGGGTGTTGAAACGACTGCGGTAGACTTTTTTGACCTCGACAGACTGCCGCCGTTGTCGACGGGGCGGACGATCGCCAAGGACATCGAAGCGGCACTTGCGGCCAGCCAATCCCCGAACTTCCCGGTTTTTTACGACTGAGCAGCGTCGACCGGAACAGGCGATTCAGTAAGCCGGATGGAGTGGCGGGTTCTTGTCGCGCATATGCCGCAGATTACCGATCACCGCTTGCAGGGCCTTGTCGAAGATCTCGGTTTCATCGAGCAACGTGGCCTTTGCGTCCAGCAGTTCCTGACCCAGTTCGGTTCTTGATCGTTCGGCGACCTTCATGCCTTTGCGATTCACGAAAATGAATCGGGATCCATCCGAAAGAATGGTTGCCAGCTTGCAGCGGACCCGTTCGTTGTCGGCGTTGTTCAGTTCAAGCCAGGCGCCTTCAGCAAGCTTGTCGACCATCGCCGCAGCCTCCATCGAGAGGCTGGTCGTGCCAGTTTCCGCGACGGCAGGTGTGAGGCGAACCTCGGGAATGACTTCAAGCTCCAGTTCGGCGATGGCAGTTCGTGGACTTCGATCCTCCAGATAACCACGATCGTGCGAGGATATCTCCTTGAGATGGCGTTCGACTTGCGCCGCAAGGTCATCAACTTCTTCGTTCGACAGATTGATCATGTGCATGCCGGCGCACAACTTTGCCATCAGTTCCTTGCGGGAGTTGTCTCTCCTCTCGACATCTGCGATATCGTTCAGCGGCTGGATGCTCCACAGAAGCTCGTCCAGGGACTCGACGGATTCGTTCCAGGCATCCGACGTGGGACCGTGTTTGATACAGGCATAAACCAGCACCTTGCTCCAGGTGTCGCTGATGAATCTCCCCATGTTTGGATGTAATCGCAGACCACTGGCTTTCTGATTGAGAATGTTCTGGACCCGCCGTTTGGCGTCGTACGTCTTGGCCTTGCCCTGCTCGCTTTCACGGACACGCTGCTCCACGGTTTCTATTCGCCGGCGATCGTTCCTTACAAAACTGCTCAGATCTTCGAGGAGTCGGGTGAAGATCTCCGGATTGGTCTGGAATTCCTCGAGCACACCCGCGATGACTTCTTCGATCTTGTTGTAAAGCGCGTCGCGCTTGCGCTCTGCCGAACTGGACCAGCCAATGCCCGCACTGGAGAGTTCGTTCAGCAGTCTGCGCGCAGGATGGCTGGGACGGGAGAAAAAGGTCTTGTCGAGCACTGCCAGCTTGACGATCGGTATCTGCAGGCGGGCGATCAGCGCTTTCATCGGGATCGCGAGATTTCGATCGTTCAGGATGTATTCGAACAGCATGCCGACGAAGGTGACCACATCGTCGTCTACCTGCCTCATTGGGCTGTTGGGTTGAGCTCCAGCTCGTGTCGCCCTGCTGGCCAGGAGCTGGCCGAGATTCAGCGCCACCGGAGGAACGCTTGCATCCAGATCGTAGGCAGGGAACTCGGTTTGCAGGAAGTCCAGCGTGCCAACCAGTTGATCGGTAGTCATCCAATGACCCGAGGCGATGCCGTTTGAGCTCATCGCGCCGGGGTGGAGCAGCTGACTGATCTGACCAAAATCGGCGCCGGTCTGCGCACCTGCATGTGTACCATCGCCGTGTTGCATGTAGTGGGCCTGGCCGTTGCCAGGGCCAGCGCTGCCGTTGGCGGGAGATCCGTCGGGAAACCCGGCCGTTGCCCGTGCTGTACTCCGAATGGTTCGCTTCAAGTCGGGCAATACACCTGCGTCCGCCAGTTGTTTGTTCGCCAGGGCGTAAAATTCGCCGAGCTTTTCCATCACAAACCGCTCGAACAGCTTCAGCAGGATGATGCGAATGGTGATGTTGACGTCGACCACCGCGAGCGCCTTGACAAAGGCTTCTCCAAGCGCCCTTGGACCCAGTGGATTCAATCGTTCAGTGACATCGACGCCTGGAATGACAGAGTCGAGTCGCTTGGTCAGCAGCATGATGTCGAGTGAGTGCAGGCTGGTCACTTTGGAAACGATACCGGCAATGGCCACACTGACCTCAAGTTCATCCTGGTGAACGAGCGTCAGGGACTCACAGGTTTCATCCACAGCTTCCGTTTTTCTGGCGCTGTTCAGCTGTTCAAAGTTCTGCTGGGTGTTTGTGATGAAACTGGTACTGATCTCCTCGCGATGCAGTCGCAGTTGGCGCATCGACTCAAAGTACATCTGCTGGTCAGCGTCCGAGCGCGATCGGTCTGCCCGTTCATAGAGCGCATCATCGGTATTGTTGAAGAGCGTTGCGAGCAGTTCCGTCAGCTTGTGGCTCGCCATTTCGCGAAGCGACAGGACACTTGGCGGGAGTTTGTTCGTTCGAGATGAATCCTGCAGACGAGCCACCCTGGTTGCAGCCGCAACGGTGGATCTCTGGGTAGGAATGCTCTGCATGATTCAATGCACACGCCACGCTTGGATGTCGATTAGAGCAGCAGGATCAAGCGCAATCTGCGATGCAGGTCTCTCGCCCTCACTAATCATGCGCGTTCTGCAGCGGCTGCAAAACCAGGCAAAACGCGGGCCCAGCAGAGTTCGCGGGCGGAGGTTGTCCGGCTGGTGATCCGGAACCAGTCAGTCAGATGCGGGCAGGCACAAGGGGAGGGTCAGGATACCAGGGCAATACTGCAGAGCCATGTGGTGTTGAGACGTCCGCAGTCACGGACGGTCCTGTTTTCCTCTGGCTTGCTCTCGTTCAGGCTGTTGCGTGATAGTCACGCCAGTCGATGATGTCAGTGGCGGCACCGGACTTCAGCTGTACGCCGATGAACCATTGTTCTCGTCCCTGTTCGTCGATTTCCCCGGTCGGCCTCGACCAACGAACCTCACCGGAGAGGAAAAATTTGCCAGGCCTGTTGCTGACATCCACCCACAGATCCAGCAGGGTGCCGGCCGGTACAGGCGAGGAACTTCGGAACTGGATGCCCCCGACAGACAGATTGATGGCGTGGCACGAAAGTGTATTGCCTACAGCGTCCGGAGAATCGGCAGACAACACTATCTGGGTGAACAGGCGATCGCGACTTTCGATCCGCGGATGCATCCGTTTGTCGGACGCCGGTCGAGCCCGGAATCGCACGGTATTAAAGTTGATGATGTTGTCGCTCATTGCAAATCTTCCTTTACCGGTTACTGCCTTTGTTCTTGTTGTGCTGCAACCGTACTGCCACGGTGCGGACAGATAGTGTCGTTGCTCACACCCGCCAAACCAGAACGTTCGAAGTACGCGTCACGTCACGGTTTTTTGGCTGGGTGGAATACCCAAACCAGCAAGCCAGAATCGTGCCAAGACTGAGGTTTCAGAGATACCCGTGAAATATCAACAGGTTGTAAGAATAATATAGACCGGGGGTTGAAATCGTAAAGGAGCTGAGGACAAAAACAGTTGCCGCGCAGTGTCAGATTCCTACGCAACACGCGGTGTATACTGGCCGCGTGAGCCGCCGCCTTCCCTTCCACGAGTCACTGCAACATGCCTGGCAAACCAGTGGTTCACTGGTTTGTGTGGGTCTGGATCCTCTGCCGGAACGCCTGCCGCGTGAATTTTCTCCCGACGCCACGGGTTGTCTGGCTTTCTGCAAAGCGATCGTAGATGCAACAGCTGCGCATGTGGCTGCATTCAAGCCTCAGGCTGCCCATTTTGCTGCAGTGGCGGGTGAAAACGAGCTTGCCGAGTTGATCGGCTACATCCACGCGCAGTATCCAGAGCATGTCGTGGTACTTGACGCCAAGCGGGGAGACATCGACAGCACAGCGGAGCGGTATGCCCGGGAGGCGTTCGAACGTTTTGATGCTGATGCGGTGACGGTAAGCCCCTTTCTTGGCGATGACTGCATTGCCCCCTATCTCAAGTTTGAAGGGCGAGGGGTGATTGTTCTATGCCGCACCAGCAACGCGAGTGGGGACTGGCTGCAACTGCAGCCAAAAGATGATCCGATCTACCTCCAGATCGCCCGCCGGGCCGTGAACTGGAACGCCACCGGTACCATTGGTCTCGTGGTGGGTGCGACCTATCCCCAGGAAATGCAGCGAGTCCGCGACACGGTAGGCGACATGCCGATCCTGGTTCCGGGTGTGGGTGCCCAAGGGGGAAGAGTCGACGCAGTAATCGCGGCAGGCGTTGATTCGTCTGGCCAGGGGCTACTCATCAGTGCATCGAGAAGCATACTTTTTGCTTCTCCGGGAGAGGACTTTGCGACCGCTGCCGGTGAAGAAGCGCGTCGGTTGAAGCTGGAAATCAATGCTGCGAGACGGGGCCAGAACCTCTGACTGCACGATCGGCTGATGATGCGACCAGGATCATCGTTACAAATCTGTCATGGCACCTCGGGGCAAAGCGCGTAGAATCATTTGCGCAAGCTAGTAGCGCATCAGGCCAGTTCCCGATCGCTGTTTTGCTCTTTTCCGGAGGAGGCCTGACGTGACCCCAGAAGTGGTCATTTACCGATATCTTGAGGTTCTGCAGAAGGAGCCGATGGACGTGCCTGCTCTGGCGCGTCTGATCTGCACCGACGCCGACCTGCTGGGTCGGTGGTTGACCATTCTGCAAGCGCCTGCAGATCCTGAGGTGCTTCGTCAACATCTTGCGACGATGTCGCCGCCACTGCTGACAGCGCTGGCTCGCGCTCAAGCCTGGTCAATGGTTCTTCACTTTGGTACTGCGCGCCTTGCCCTCGATCGCTGGCAGGCTGTGCTGCATTCGGCTTTCCTTGCCGAAGCCATGGCTCGGGAACTCGAACTGCCTTCAGCAAGAACCCGTTCTCTCATTCTGCTGGCGATCTCCGGTGTATCCCTGTCACACGACCCACGATTACGTGAGCTGATCGAGTTTCGCGGCGCCGGCGAGGAGTTGCTCCGGGATGCCGAGCCAACGCAACAGATCCTTGCCGTCGTGGAAGCCCTGGATGGTGTGGGCCGGGAAGCGGCCGAAGCGCTGGCTCAGTCGCTCCTCCAGATAAACGCAGACCGATTTGCGTCGATGCAGTCAGCGGCAGCAGATGCCTGCCAACGACTGCTCCGGCTGATTGGTGTCACCGACGACCACGGCAGCGACTGGAGTGAGCGAATTGCAGCCGAACAGCAATTGGCCTTGCTCGCGCCGCTCCTGGCAGCTCGCACGGATGTCGACCTGGCTGAAGTTCACACGAAGGTCAGTCGAAGCCTGTTTACACGGCAGCCCATTCTTCTGCTTCGGAATCCCTCCGCTCAGCTGATATCCCTGCCGGACCGGGACGTCAGGGTGCATCTGGACTCCACCGCCAGCGGCATAGCCATGGCGTGTCGCGAGGGCGCAGCCCGCACGATAGAAGAAAATCCGGAGTCTGCAGTGGCTGACCGGCTGGTGTTGCGTCGTCTGGATTGCGAAGAAGGGTTGGTACTTCCGCTGATTGCCGATGGTCGGTTGAAAAATGTCGCCGAAGCAACGGTTCTCGGCGCACTGGTCTTTCCCCACGATGAGGACAGCGACCCTGAGTTTCTGATGCGAGCCTATGCCGGGGCGCTGACAAGTCAGCTCAAGCATCGAAGCGATGCGCCGGTACAGGATGGTCGGGATGAAGCCCTGTTGGCTTACCGGGATGGGGAGATGGCAAGACTCCGGGAAATTGTCCACGAAGCCAACAATCCCTTGAGTATCGTCAACAACTACCTCCACATTCTTGAATTACGATTGCAGGGAGAAGAGTCCACGCAGGAACAGTTGGCGGTGATGGGACGGGAAATCAGGCGGGCTGCAACACTGTTTCAACGCGCGAAGGACGTGCCGGAACCGCAACTGGCCAAATCCGTGGAAGTGACCCCCTCGATGACCCGGTTCGACATCCAGTCGATGCTGCGTCAGGTCACCGAGCTTCACCGTGGTTATGCCGATGCCGCAGGTGTTGATCTGGAAGCGATGCTGCAGAGCAGTGCCGTCATGGTCGAAAGCGACGAAAACCAGCTCATGCAAGTGCTGACCAACCTGCTGAAAAACGCGATAGAGGCTTGCCGTTCAGGAGATCTGGTGACGGTTGGGCTGACTGCAGATGTCTATCGCAATGGCCGGCATGGCCTTGAATTGCTGGTCCAGGACAGCGGTCCCGGGATCGAGGCAGAGGTGTTGGCGCACCTCACCGAGCCAAAATCTTCGCTGAAGGGCAATGACCATTCCGGGTTGGGGCTGGCGATTGTCTACAGGATCGTCAACGCACTGGGCGGCAGTCTGGATGTTCGGTCCTCTGCAGCACTCGGTACGACGTTCAGCATCTTCCTCCCGCACGTACCGGCCTGATCCGCTCCGCCGCAATCTGCGGAAGACTCGGGGCCGATGTCCGGGCAGCCTGTTAGACTGCACCCTTCCGTTTACCCCCCGGTACACAGACGCAGGAGACCCGAGTTGGCTGCCGATAATGCTCCGTTCGACTGGAAAGACCCGCTGATGTTGGAAGCGGCGCTTGCCGACGACGAAAGACTGATCATGCAAAGCACTCGTCAGTACGCGACCGACAAGCTGCTGCCGCGGGTCAAGCTGGCCAACCGGGAAGAGAAATTTGATCGCGAGATCATGAACGAGATGGGTGCAATGGGGCTGCTGGGCGCTACCTTGCCGGAAAAATACGGGTGTGCCGGGGTCAACTATGTGTCTTATGGCCTCATGGCGCGCGAAGTCGAGCGTGTGGACTCCGGATACCGAAGTGCAATGTCGGTGCAGTCGTCACTGGTCATGTACCCGATCCACGCCTATGGCAACGAAGCCCAGCGGGAGAAGTACCTGCCAAAGCTTGCTACCGGAGAGTGGGTAGGGTGCTTTGGTCTCACAGAACCTGACCATGGTTCCGACCCTGGCAGCATGGTGACCCGTGCTGAAAAGGTGGATGGTGGCTTTGTACTCAATGGCGCGAAGATGTGGATCACGAATTCTCCGATTGCTGATCTTGCCGTGGTCTGGGCAAAACTGGAGGGCAAGATCCGCGGGTTTGTCGTGGAACGGGAATTCAAGGGATTCAGCACGCCAAAGATCATCGGCAAAATGAGCCTGCGTGCATCGATCACCGGCGAAATAGTCCTCGACAACGTGTTTGTACCCGAAGCCAACCTCCTGCCCAACGCCTCGGGGCTGTCTGGTCCATTCGGTTGCCTCAATCGGGCACGATATGGCATCGCCTGGGGTGCGATGGGTGCAGCTGAATTCTGCTGGCACGCAGCCCTTGCCTACACCCTTGATCGCAAACAGTTTGGCCGGCCCCTTGCGGCGACCCAGTTGATCCAGAAAAAACTTGCCGACATGCAGACCGAAATCACGCTTGGACTCAATGCCTGTGTCACCGCCGGGCGCCTGTTTGATGCTGGCAAGCTTGCAGTCGAAAGCATTTCGATGATCAAGCGCAACAACTGCGGCAAGGCGCTCGACATTGCCCGCATGGCACGAGACATGCACGGTGGCAACGGCATCTCGGACGAGTACCACGTGATCCGACATGTCATGAACCTCGAAACCGTGAATACCTACGAAGGAACACACGATGTCCACGCGTTGATTCTGGGTCGGGCCCAGACTGGTTTGCAGGCTTTTTTCTAGAAACGCAAAAGTCCTTGCGGAAACCTGCCAACGCAGGGGATTCACTGCAGAAGTGATATCACCAAGATATTGGAAAATGGAAATCTCGTGGAAGTTCGCGTGATTTCGTCCTGTCTCACTTGTTGATCCGCCGCACTGGTCATAGATTCGTTCGACACAAAAAAACTTGTCGAAGGGGTGGGCAGAATGATCAGGGTAATGCTGGTTGATGATTACCGGCTGATTCGTGCTGCAGTTGCTCGAGTGTTGCAGGATGACAAAGGGATCGAAATTGTTGGTGAGGCGGGCAGTGGAGAAGATGCGGTTGAACTGGCACGTGAAGTCATGCCGCACGTGGTTGTGATGGACCTCTTCATGCCGGGTATTGGCGGGATGGAAGCCACACGACGCATCCTGCGCTTGCCAGGTGATATCAAGGTGATAGCACTTTCCGCATGCGCTGATCGGCCTTTTCCCGAGCAGATGCTGAAAATCGGTGCGACCGGTTATCTGACCAAGTCTGCAACTCCCCAGGACCTCCATGCCTGCGTTCGCAAGGTTTACTTCGGACAGCGTTATGTGAGCAGCGATGTCGCACAGACACTGGCGTTCAGTGCCTTCGACAAGTCCAGCCTCAATCCGTTTGATACCTTGTCACACCGGGAGATGCAGATCATGCTGATGGTCGTCAACTGCCACAAGGTACAGGACATTTCCGGCAACCTTCACCTCTCGCCGAAGACAGTCAACAGCTATCGTTACCGGATCTTCGAAAAGCTGCATGTCAGCAGTGATGTCGAGTTGACCTTGCTGGCGGTTCGCCATGGTGTGCTCGACCCCGAAGGATTGCCGATGCTTCAGGGAGCTGCCTGAAACCTGACCGCACCTGATCTCACGGGTGAGCGGAGCGTGCTGGTATATTGTCCACATGGATGCCAGCACCCCCTTCGATCCGGACCCCTATCTGCAGTCACTGACCCAGAGACCGGGCGTGTATCGGATGCTCGATGCCCAGGGGAAGATCCTCTACGTTGGCAAGGCTCGCAATCTGAAATCGCGGGTCAGCAGCTACTTCCGGTCCGGTCCACACACCGGCAAGACTATGGCGCTGGTGGAGAAGATCGCTTCGATCGAGGTCACCGTTACCAACTCCGAAACCGAGGCGCTGCTGCTGGAGCAAAGCCTGATCAAGGCGGAGCGTCCTCCGTACAACATTCTGCTCAGAGACGACAAGTCCTACCCGTTCATCTATCTCACTGATCATCCTGACTTCCCGCGCCTGGCTTTTCATCGAGGGGCCAAGCGCAAGACAGGTCGTTACTTCGGGCCTTACCCTTCGGCTGCCGCGGTGCGCGAGAGTCTGAACATCCTGCAGAAGCTGTTTCGCGTCCGCCAGTGCGACGACACCTTCTTTCGCAATCGCTCACGACCTTGTCTGCAATATCAGATCCAGCGCTGCAGTGGCCCTTGCGTCAACATGATCGAATCCGCGTCCTATGCCGAAGACGTCCGGTTTGCTGTCATGTTTCTTGAAGGGAAGAACCAGGATGTGCTGGATGGCTACAAGGCACTGATGGAGGAGGCGGCGGCGAATCAGCACTATGAACGTGCCGCCCGCTTTCGCGATCAGATCGCTCGCCTGCGCCGGATTCAGGAACAGCAGTTTGTCCACGCTGCCGAAGGTGACGTCGACGTCTTTGGTTTTGCGCAGCTGCAGGGAACGGTTTGTGTGCAGGGGATGTTCATTCGCCAGGGCAGGGTATTGGGCAGCCGGACCTGGTTTCCCAGGAACGAACTCGGGATCGAAAATTCCGAGTTGCTCGAGGCGTTTCTGTCGCAGTTCTATCTGGCGTCGAGCGGCCGGGACATACCTCGCGACGTACTGTCCGCAGTGCCACTGGCGGAAGGTGACCTGCTCGAGACAGCTCTTGCAGAAATGGCCGGACGCAAAGTGAAACTGGCCCATGAAGTACGTGGACAACGCGCACGCTGGCTGGAGATGGCGACTGAAAACGCGGCCTACAATCTCTCGGTCTATCTGGCAGACAAGCGCAATGTACTCGCCAGATTCATCGCCCTGGGAGAGGCGCTGGGTCTTGAAGCGGTTCCGGAGCGACTGGAGTGTTTTGACATCAGTCACACCATGGGTGAGGGTACGGTGGCGTCGTGCGTGGTCTTCAACCAGCAGGGACCGGCAAAGTCCGACTACCGACGATTCAACATTGACGGCATCGAACCTGGGGACGACTACGCCGCCATGGAACAGGCACTGCGCCGACGTTACACCCGACTGAAGGAAGGCGAGGGCACTCTGCCCGATCTGCTTGTCATCGATGGAGGCAAGGGACAACTGGAGAAGGCGCGCCAGGTACTTGAAGAACTGCAGATCGATGATGTCCCGATTCTTGGCATAGCCAAGGGTCCTACCCGCAAGCCGGGGTTGGAGCGTTACTTTTTTGGTGAGATGGAGACACCTCTGCGCCCAGGCAGTGAGAGTGTCCTGCTGCTGCAGCACATTCGCGATGAGGCGCACCGGTTTGCGATAACCGGGCACCGGGCCCGACGCGCCAAAGCCAGGCGCGTGACGGAACTCGACGAAATTGACGGTGTGGGCCCCAAGCGACGTCGGGCACTGCTGGTCCACTTCGGCAGTATCAATGCCATCAAGGGTGCAAGTCTTGAGGAAATCGCACGGGTGCCGGGCATCAATGACAAGCTGGCCGGGGAAATCCATGCGGCCTTGCACGGCGAATGACCGCCTTCCATCACAGATCGGCGGATGGGTCACAAAAATCGATTAGGCCGGACTAGAATGGCGGCATGAACCTGCCGAATCTCCTGACACTGCTGCGGATACTGCTCGTCCCGTTTTTTGCCTTGTTGTACGTTTCCTCATGGAGCGGGCGTTATCTTGGCACGGCAGCCCTGTTCGGCCTGGCGGCCTTCACGGATTGGCTCGACGGGTATATCGCCCGCAGACTGAACCAGACCACACCGTTTGGTGCCTTCCTGGATCCGGTGGCCGACAAGATCATCGTCGCTACCGCACTGGTGCTGGTTGTTGGCCACTACCACGACATATGGCTCACACTTCCGGCGCTTGTCATCGTTGGGCGCGAGATCGTTATTTCAGCCCTGCGGGAGTGGATGGCCGAAATGAACCGGCGTCGAGGTGTTCGGGTGTCGTGGCTCGGCAAGGTAAAGACGACAGTCCAGATGATCGCCATTGTCGTCCTGCTCTCGGCGCCACCGTGGGCCTATCCAATCTGGACCCAAACCGGGTATCTGCTGCTCTATTCCGCCGCGGTGCTGACTCTGGTTTCGATGATCCTTTACCTGATCGCCGCATGGCCAGCTTTGCGAGAAGGACTGGAGAGTCGTTGAGCGGGTGGACACATTTCCGGGCACCTCCGGAAAAGAGGTACCCCGCCTGGTTCCTTCCTGACCAGACCCGCTGTTAGAATGCGCGCCCTCTGGCTGGGTGGCAGAGTGGTCATGCAGCGGACTGCAACTCCGCGTACGCCGGTTCGATTCCGACCCCAGCCTCCATTACTCCCTTTTTTATCCTCCGATTGGCCCTCTACCTCGCCGCAAGCCCGCGTATTTGCTGGGTTTGTGTAACGGCAGCCTCCGCTGACGTCCGTTGACAGTATTCTCTAGTTGGGGGTAAGGTCAAGGGTAGATCAAGGATATGGGGGTAACTGGATGCCCGAGCAGCCTGGCACTGAAAAAACGGCGGAATCGAACCCAGGGCGGAAATCGTCGATTTCGGAATCGAACCGCCGTACGCCTGGTCTGACTGACTCTGCCCTTCGCGCGCTCAAGCCACGAGAGAAGCCATACAAGATGTCCGACGGCAAAGGACTGTTCGTCCTCGTGAATCCGGATGGCTCCCGCTGGTGGCGTTTCAAGTACCGCTTCGCCGGTCGAGAAAAGCTGCTCTCCTTTGGTCTCTATCCGGAAGTGCCCCTGAAGCTGGCCAGAGAACGGCGCGATGAAGCCCGCGCCAAAGTCGCCGATCACATTGATCCGAGCGTTGAACGGCAGGCAGAGAAGGCGGCGCGTCAGGACACGTTCCGCGCAATCGCTGACGAATGGCTTAAGCAGCAACGAGCGCTTGGCGAGAGCACGATTGAGCAGTTGCGACGCCGACTGAATACCTACGTCATGCCACACCTTGGCAACCAGTCCGTCGGGGAAATTGGTGCGCCTGAGTTGTTGCGAGTACTCCGCAAGATCGAAACCAAAGGCAACCACGAAACTGCACACCGTGTTCGGGCGCTGTGCGGCCGGATCTTCAGGTATGCAATCGCCACTGGCCGAGCGGAGCGTGACGTTGCTGCAGATCTGCAAGGCGCTCTGATCTCGGTCAGATCGACCAACTTTGCAGCCATCACCGATCCACGCCGTATAGGGGAATTGCTGCGAGCCATCGACGGATACCAGGGCCAACCGTCCGTCATGTTTGCCCTGCGTCTCGCGCCGCTGGTCTTCGTGCGGCCTGGAGAACTGCGTGGTGCCGAGTGGGCGGAGTTCGACCTGGCAGGTGCCGAGTGGCGTATCCCAGCAGGCAGGATGAAGATGGGCGCCGAGCACGTTGTGCCACTGTCGATTCAATCGCTCTCGATCATCGAGGAGCTGCGCATCTACACCGGCACCGGCCGCCTGCTGTTCCCGTCGCTCCGATCCTCGACCCGATCAATCAGTGACAACACCCTGAACGCTGCGCTCCGTCGTCTCGGCTATGCCGGTGACGAACAGACTGCACACGGATTCCGATCGACAGCCAGCACGCGACTGAACGAACTGGGCTTTCCGCCAGATGTGATTGAACTGCAACTGGCCCATGCCGAGCGCAACAAGGTGCGCGCCGCTTACAACCGCGCTGAGCGCATGGCGGAACGTCGGCACATGATGCAGGCGTGGGCTGACTACCTGGACGGCCTGAAGGCTGGTGGTGGTGCGAAGGTGAGGGCGATTCGAAGATGACGACGGTGGACTCTGAAGAGACCGAGGTGCCCTCTGGCGGTTCGTACAATGTTGCCGAAAACCACGTGCGATCGACGGCGGAGATGCTCTCTGGACCTGGAGTTGAGCCAGCCGAGGTTTTGGAAGCGTTCAAGCTCGCAGTGGATAACAAACTCGAAGTGCCTGATGTCCTGCTGCGGTACATAGCACACCTCTTTGGTGAGTATCTCGCTGCGGAGGGGCGATTATCTTTGGATGAGTTATTCCTACTTCGAGCGACTGGGAAGGGTAGAGAGAAGTCGGCTGCGCGCCTCGCGAGAGAGAAGCGAAATCAAGACCGTGTGTCGGAGATGAGCTGGCTGCGATCGATTCTCGGAGTGACGGTGCCGGAGGCTGCGCACATGGTCGCGAGACGGCTGGAGACAGAAGGGAAAGCCGTTTCGAGTGATAGTTTGCAGGACACCTATTACGCAGAGAGGCGTGAACGCGGCAACCTTCGTGATGACTACCTTGATGAGAACGTCCTCAAGGTTGAAACGATTTCCAAGTATCCGGACGACAGCATACCTCTCCGTTTGAAATGAGCATTTCAGACCAGTGATGGTCTGCGGCTGCTAACGCACGATACCCGGCGTCAATCGCACGACAACGGGAAAATCATGATACGCATACTCAGACGACCAGAGGTCGAGTCCAAGACGGGCCTGCGTCGCACTCGCCTCGACGAGCTTGAACGCAAAGGAGAGTTTCCGAAGCGGGTCCGAATCTCCGACCGGGCCACCGGCTGGCGATCCGACGAGATTGACGCCTGGATAGAATCCCGGCCACGAGCAGCGGATGTGGACGCTGACATGTCCGATCAGTTGCGCGGGACAGACATCGCAGCTCGGCGACGTGGCAGTGAAGTACGCGCAGAGCGGGCGAAGGGGAGGGTACCTGCATGATAGAGCGCCGCCCCGAACGAATCGGGAGCGGCGAAGTAGGTCTAGTCGACATAGCCCTGGCAGGCGTTGACAAGAATACCACCGCTTCCGCTGCCCGCACACACACCATGCTACAGCCCATCGACCTGCATGACCTGCCGACCACACCGGGCGAGCATCGCCGACCCTGCGCCATCTGTGACCATGGACCCAGTGACGACGCTCTGGCTGTCCGCGTGGACCCTGACGGCTCTGCTACCTGGATATGCCATCGCTGTGGCACGACTGGTGGTACTCGGAAGCAATCCGACCAAGCACCCGGACGGGCTCTGTGGGAGCGTGGAATTGCATGTAGCAGTCACCCTTACCTGACCAAGAAGCAGGTGCCTGCATTCGGAGATCTGCGCGCTCACGATGGCATGCTGCTGATACCCGTGCGGACCATCGACGGCGAGTGGCGCGGCCTACAGAAGATCTGGCCCGACGGGACAAAGAAGTTCGCGCCCGGCACGAAAGCCAAAGCTGCCATGCACGTCATCGGCCGATTGCATGGTGCAGACCTGATCTACATCGCCGAGGGATACGCGACTGCCGCAACCGTCCACCTGGCCACTGAAGCTCCCGCCATCGTTGCGTGGGACTGCGGAAACCTGCCACCAGTCGCTCGCGCGGTACGTGACAAGTATCCCGACGTGCGCATCGTCATTGCCGCAGATGACGACCGATCCAAGCCGAAAAACCCAGGCCGCCGAAAGGGTATCGCTGCGGCGCAAGCCATAACAGGCGACGTTGCCTTTCCAGATTTCGGAGACTCACCGGGCACCGATCACAACGATGTGATGATCGCCAGAGGGCTCGACGTAGTACGGAATTCACTGTCAAACGCCGGACCGCCACCGGACGCAAAGGCAGTCATGACAGAGGCAATCTCCGCGGCCGTGGCGATGCCTGGTGTGATTGTGATTGAGGCAGGCGCCATCCCCCGAATGGTCGACCAGGCTGCCAAAGCACTGAGACACTCGGGTGCTGAAATCTACCGTCGCGGCGAGACACTGGTAAGGGTCATGCGGACGGATCGGGACACGACCGGAGAAGGTATGCGGCGACCATCCGGCGCGATCACCTTGAGACCGGTCGATGCCAGATGGATGTCACTGTGCCTGGCGAGCGCCGCAGAGTGGACCCGATGGAGCGGAGCCAAGAAGGACATGGTAGCCGCTGATGTGCCCATGCCGGTGGCGTCGACATTGGCTGACGTGCCAGATGCTGCTGAATGGCCGCACCTGCACGCCGTGGTACAGCACCCTGTGTTGATCGGCGATGACTGGGTGAGCCAATCGGCCTACCACAGCGGACTGCTGATCGATGCGGGTGCTACCCGGTGGATCGAACCAGGCACCACAGAGACAGCCGCACGGGACGCCCTGGCGATGCTCCGGTACCACCTGCGGCACTATCGATGGGCGGGAGACGTGGACGAGGCAGTTGCACTGTCCCTGCTGCTGACTGCCATAACGCGTCCGCTGCTCGACACTGCGCCTATGCATGCGATCGATGCGCCGCGACGAGGCTCTGGCAAGAGCATCCTGGTCGATGTCGCTGCGATCCTCGCTACAGGCACGCGAGCATCAGTGATGGACTTCGGCCGTGATCCGGCGGAATCGGAAAAAAGACTGGACGGCGTGCAACTCGCAGGCGATCCGATCATCGCCATCGACAACATCGAACGCCCACTGGACGGCGCGGTAATGTGTCAGTCGATCAGTCAGACATCCCGACGGGTGCGGCCGCTGGGAGCGTCGACGATGGTGACTATCCCGTGTATTGCATTGTTCACAGCGACCGGAAACAACCTCGATGTCCGTGGTGACCTCCAGCGTCGCGTGGTGGTCTGTCGTATTGATCCTCAGACCGAGCGGCCCGAGTTGCGCCAGATCGATCAGGATTTGATCGCGGAGACCATCGACCGACGTGCGGAACTGGTGGCGGCGTGTCAGACGATCATTCGAGCGCATCGACGATCCGGCCATTGCGGCGCATCTCTCGGTACCTTCGGGCAGTGGTCCCGAGACATCCGTGACGCGCTGACATGGCTGGGTGTCGCTGATCCGGTGGCCAGCATGGACACGCTCGCCACAGCAGATCCAGACCGCGAGGCTACCATCGCCGTGTGTTCGGCATGGCGGAAGGCCTACGGAACGGAGCTTGTATCCTGCGCGGACGTGGTGCGGCGAGCGGAGCGGCGCGAGGAGAGCGATGCTGAACTCGCCGATGCGTTGATCCTAGTCGCGTCTCGCAACGGACGTCTCGATGCAAGCGCACTCGGGTATTGGCTCCGACGGCATGTCGATGCACGCATCGATACCTGCATCATCCGTCGGCATCCTGGGCGCGCCGGAACCGCCCGATGGTCAGTAGATGGTGGTGATGGTGGACATGGTGGTGATGTTTATCCCCACGCGGGAGAAAACAGAAAAAATCAACCAAGTACGCCGCCAGTGATGACGGACGCCATTACAGCCCGGCTGACTGAAACATCCCAACCGTCCCAACCATCCCAACCATGCTGCCCGAAATGCCTGGGCGATGGTTGTGGCTGGTGCAAACCAACCTTGAGGAAAAAACATGCCGCGTGACCGAATTCCTTCGGAAGCGCTCAACCACTGGAGACTGACCATGACCAAGGAATCAAAGCTCCCAAAACTCATTGCCTCCCAGACTGCCAACGAAGTCGCGTTGCGCCATCCGCTCTCAACGGTCGATCAGATCGCAGCGTTGCGTGCAATTGCCCGCACCCTGGTCGAGAAGGCAAACGCCCTTGAAGGCATTGCTCTCAGGGAGGTGGCGTGATGGAACAACTCACGCAGACGAACGGCCGCATCGTTGTGCTGTTGCGGGATTCAGAAACTCTGACTCTGCCACGCGCCGAAAAAATCACCCAGGGCTTGACGATGTTCCGCAAGCGACGTGCCACCGGACTGGTGGATGTCGTGGACTGTGACACTGACACTCGCTGGATGTTCGAGTTCTGCGGCGGCGAGATCACTCAACAGATCGCCGTGGTCGGCATCGATGTCCCGCCGGAAATCCGGGCTCTTGAGCATCCGCTGGCCATGTTCACCAAAGACGGTGTGATCGATCTTGATGTCACCTCCAGACACTGACCAGCTGGCCAGACTGAGGGCTGTCATCGATGCCCGGCTGCCCGTGCCGCCAGACCTCGCCAGTTGGCTTCTGGAGCGAGTTGCCGGGCAGCAGTCTGTGAGGGACAAGGCGATCAACGATTACGTGCGACACCGGATGACTGGTGCGTCCCTGTGGTCACGTTGCGAGGCACTGGCGGAGTCCGTGCGAGCGGGTGACCGGTTCGTCATCGATGATCTGGGCCACGACCTCCCGACCTCCGCGAAGCAGCTTTACCGGATTGTCAGCGCGACCTGAAATAAAGTTTGCGGACATGCCATGTCCGTAACTACCGTGTTGTACCCATGAGCACATCACCATGGTTTTCGATCACCGCACTTGCTGGCAAACCGGCAGAGCTGCGCATCTTCGGCGAGATCGGCTTCGAAGTGACGGCCGACACGCTGATTGCCCAATTGGACCTCTTGAGCGACACGGCGCTCGATGTCCGCATCAACAGCGTTGGTGGCTCTGTGATCGAGGGAATGCACATCTACAACCGCTTGCGAATGCACCGGGCACCCGTCGAGGTGACCATCGAGGGTATCGCCGCGAGTATGGCTACCATCATCGCGTGTGCCGGTAAGCCGGTCCGGATGATGGATGCGGGCTGGTACATGGTCCACGACCCGTCTGGCGTCTCCTTCGGTAACGCGGGGGCTATGCGCAAGGCTTCTGAGGTGCTCGACAAGTTTGGTCAGCAGCTGGTGGACATCTACGTTCAGCGTACCGGCAAAGACCGCGAAGAGATCGAAGCGCTGATGGCTGCCGAGACCTGGCTCAGCCCTGCCGAGGCGTTGGAGCATGGCTTCATCGATGAGGTGCTGGTGATCGATGACGCACTGCAAGCGGCCGCATCCCTGAACCAGCACGACCTTTCAAAGTTCAAGAACCCCCCGAGGTACAACATGCCAGATACAGCCATTGCCGCCGCAGAAGCACGCGGCCGCCAACTCGAAGTCGATCGGCGCACCGAGATCACTGCACTGTTCACCGGCTACAGCCAACAGTTCGATCTGACCACCGCGCGAGACGCGTGCCTGTCTGATCCGACCTGCAGCGTGGATGCCGCACGTGTGAAGCTGCTCGATGCCATCAAGGCGCAGAACGACCGTGACGTTACGCCGCATCGCTCGGTGTGGTCACCTCGCAACCGAGCAGAGACACCGGCCGACTTTCAGGCTGCTGCCAGTGATGCCCTTGCCATGCGTTATGGCGTGAAGGTGAAGAGCCCTCACCCTGCAGCGCGTGACCTGACCCGCATGTCCCTGATGCAGATGGCCGAGGCCAGCCTCCGCCATGCCGGAGTGAGCACGCAGGGGATGAACGCCCAGCGGATCGTCGCACTGGCCATGAGCCACACCACCAGCGACTTTCCCTTTCTGCTCGAGAACACCCTGGGCAAAGCACTGCTCGACGCCTACCAGACAGAACCGGATACCGCTGCAGGCTGGGTCCGATCGGCCGAGGTCAAGGACTTCAAGCAACAAAGCCGCGTGCGCCTGGGTGAAGCCCCCTCGCTCGAGCTGGTGCCAGAGGCAGGCGAATACACCGAGGGCTCCTTTCCGGAATCCCGTGAGGTATACAGCATTGCGACCTATGGCCGACTGTTCACGCTCACCCGGCAGGCCATCATCAACGATGATCTGCAGGGGTTCACGGACCTCGTGAGTGCATTCGGTGCGGCAGGCAGGCGCAAGGAGCTGGACCTGGTGTTCGCTATCCTCACCGGCAACCCGACGATGGCAGACGGTACCGCACTGTTCCATGCGGACCATGACAACCTTGCCAGTAGTGGCGTGGCCTTGTCAGTGACCAGCCTGGGCGCAGCACGTGCGGCCATGCGCAAGCAAACCGGCATTGGTGGTGTGCAGACACTCAACCTGCAACCGGCCTATCTGATCGTGCCGGCCGCACTGGAGACGCTGGCCGAGCAGCTGCTCTCGAGTCTGGTCGATCCGTCGAAGTCGAACGACACCGCGAACCCGGCTTCGATCCGAGGGCTCACCCTGGTATCTGATGCGCGCCTTGATGCTGCCAGCGCGACGGCCTGGTACCTGGCCACCGCGGCATCAAATCACCCGGCCATCGAACGTGGTTTTCTGAATGGTGCCGGGTCTGTTTACCTGGAGATGCAGGAGGGCTTCACCGTCGATGGCACTGCCTGGAAGGCTCGCCTTGATGTTGGCGTGAAGGCTTTGGACTGGCGCAGCATCTACAAGAATCCCGGCGCGTAATCGAACAGGCGAGCGGCGGCGTCTTCATGTGCGGCTGGAGCAGACAAGGGTGACTCCCCCTTGGTTGCCACTCCGACCAGCCAGCACGACCGCCGCGACCTTCGGCAAGTACCTGGCTTACGGTTCCTCCTGGAAGGGGTGGGTAGGCGGGTGCTAGGTCGCGCGGGCTTTCACACGTTTTCGAACCCCATATAGGGGCTCCGGTTCCACTTCGAAGTCGGTGTTCTGGGTGAGAAGTGAACTGCTACGGAATCAGTAGCTACCTGTCAGCGTCTTCGCGAGGGCGG
>JBGSHJ010000025.1:0-178201 GCA_041752315.1 Pseudomonadales bacterium | reverse complement strand
CCGCCGCACCAGCCGGTTCGTGACCGAGTCGCCGGTGCTGAACTTCTTCTCGGTGCAGTCGGCCCGCTACGAGCGGACGGCGCGGGTGCACAACGGCGTCGAGATGGTGGTCTTCCACGACCCCGCCCACGATCGCAATGTGCCACGTATGCTGGACGGCTTGGCGGCGTCGCTCGACTATTTCCAGGCCAACTTCAGCGCCTACCAGTTCCGGCAGGCGCGGATCGTGGAGTTCCCGGACTACGCCAGCTTCGCCCAGTCCTATCCCAACACCTTCGCCTGGTCCGAAGGCCTCGGCTTCATCGCCGACCTGAGTGATCCCGAGAAGATCGACTATGTCACCTATGTCGGGGCCCATGAATTCGGCCACCAGTGGTGGGCGCACCAGATCGTTGGTTCGAACCAGCAGGGCGCGACCGTCCTGTCCGAGACCCTCGCCCAGTATTCGGCGCTGATGGTCATGGAGAAGGAATACGGCACCGATTACATGCGCCGCTTCATCAAGTTCGAACTGGACAGTTATCTCGGCTCTCGAGGTGGCGAACTGATCGAGGAACTGCCTCTGCTGCTCACCGAAAACCAGCCCTACCTGCACTATCGCAAGGGATCGGTGGTCATGTACGCCCTGCGCAACGAAATCGGCGAGGCCACGCTCAATCAGGCGCTGAAAAACTTTCTTGTCCGGTTTGCATTCAAGGGTCAGCCGTTCCCGACGTCGCAGGACCTGCTCGATGAAATTCGTGCGATTGCACCGGCACCATCCCAGGCGCTCATCACCGACCTGTTCGAACGAATCACGCTGTATGACCTGGAGGTTACCGACGCAGGGGTCACACAGAACGACGCCGGGCAACTGACCACGATCATCATCGACGCCGCGAAGTTTGTCGCCGATGGCCAGGGGCAGGAGTCAGAAGCGCCGCTCGATCAATGGGTGGATATTGCGCTTCTGCCCGAGGCCGACCCGGATACCCATGACAACGTGCTGCCAAAACCACTGGTGGTCGAGCGGCACAGGCTCGTGACCGGACGGAACGAAGTGAAGATGGTCTCGAAGTCCCGCCCCGTCAGGGTCGCTGTCGATCCCTGGCTCAAGCTGATCGACCGAAACCCTGACAACAACCTCAAGGTGCTCTGATGCACAGGGCCTGGTGCCAGAACACTTGCAATCGTGCTCCGATGGAGCGAGGGCCGGGTCGACCCGCGCAGGTCCGGATCAATCCGACTTCCTGACCTCGCCACTACCGGCTTGCGGACAGACCTGCTTGAGGAACCCCCGGAGCATGGCGACTTCGGTGATATCGAGGTCGAGACGCGAGAACAGCCGTCGAAAACGGGTCATGGTCTGACCGGGATTTGCCGGATCAAGAAATTTACTCGTTTCCAGTACCGCTTCGAGATGACCCATGAATCCTTCAACCAGTTCATGGGTGGCGGGCGGTCGATCCCATTCGAGCGGTTCTTTCAACCCATCAACGCCCTGGGACCGACCGGCTTGAAACAACTCGTAGGCAATCACCTGCACAGCCATGGCGACGTTGAGGATCGGGTATTCCGGATTGGCCGGAATTTCCACATGTGACTGGCAACGCCCCAACTCCTCGTTTGACAGTCCCTTGTCCTCTCGACCGAAGACAACCGCCACCTGCTGTCCCGGTCGTTGCAGGGCCGCCACCGCAAATTCGCGGGGTGACAAGATCGGCCACGGAATGCGCCGCTGCCGTGAACTGGTGGCAACCACCCAGTGACAATCCGCAATGGCCGATGCGAGGCTGTCCACCACCCGTGCGGACATCAACACATCCTCGCCACCTGCCGCGCGCCACAATGCCTGCGGGTCGGGAAAACGCTTGGGCTGCACGAGCACCAGATCGGTCAGTCCCATCGTTTTCATGGCCCTGGCCGTTCCGCCAATGTTGCCTGGATGACTGGTTTCGACCAGCACGACGCGGACCCTGCGCAACCGCTCCACTCTCTGTGCCGACTCCGCTCCTTGCAACAACCCTTCCGTCTCCAACAAGCTCATGCACAACCTCTCGCTTTGACCAGATTCATTCCAACCTCACCCAAGCGTGTGTCGCGACACGCTGTTAAGATAGCCGCCGCTTTGTTTCAGGCTTCGCCAATGCATCCACACGTCAACATGGCACTGCGTGCCGCCCGCCGCGCCGGCCAGATCATGGTACAGGCCATGGATCGTCTTTCCGATCTCAACGTCGAGGAAAAGAGCCGCAACGACTTTGTCAGCAACATCGACCGGGATTGTGAGGCGGCCATCGTCGACGTGATCCGCAAAGCCTATCCGGACCATGCCATTCAGGGCGAAGAAAGTGGCCAGATCAGCGAAGGCAATGCCGCGACGGCAGGTCACCTCGGCCAATACACCTGGATCATCGATCCGCTCGACGGCACCTTGAACTTTCTCCAGGGAATCCCCCACTTCTGTGTTTCGATCGGAGTCCTGCGGGGCAGCCAGTTTGAACATGCGGTGATCTACGATCCGGTCAAGAACGAGGAATTCACGGCCAGTCGGGGCGGTGGAGCGCATCTGAACGGGCGTCGAATACGGGTCAGCAATCGCACGAAGCTCGCGGAAGCAGTACTGAGCACCGGGATACCGCCCGGTGCCATCGATACCCACCTCGACACCTACATCGCAACCCTCAAGGATTTTACCGGCCAATGTCGTGGAGTAAGACGGATGGGTTCTGCGGCGCTCGATCTGGCCTATGTGGCTGCGGGTCGTGTGGATGGTTTCTGGGAGCTTGCGCTGTCTCCCTGGGACATCTGTGCCGGCACCTTGCTGGTACGCGAGGCGGGTGGGTTTGTCGGCGACTGGCGAGGTGGGGACAACTTTTTCAAGACCGGCAACATCGTCGCCTCCAATCCCAGGACTTTCCGCGCGATGGTGCAAGCACTGCGGCCACACCTGACTCCAGCGATCATCTGATCCTGCCTTCTGCTCCGCACCTCTGACCGCGACCGCCGATCACTGCCTGTGATCGGTGCCCGCGGTCGGAGTTTGCAGTCAAGGTGCGTACTCGTCCGTTTTCTCGGCTGTTTCCCTGGGTGGTGGCAGCAGATCTTCCCGTTTGACTTTCATGACCAGTACGATCGCCGCCGCAATGTAGATCGATGAATACGTTCCCACCGTGATGCCGATGGTCAGCGCAACGGCAAAACCGTGGATCATCTCGCCACCAAGAAGCAGCAGCGCAATCACCACGAACAACGTGGTGCCGGAAGTCATGAGGCTTCGCCCCAGCGTCTGATTGGTGGACAGATCGATGATGTCGGCGATTTCCATCTTGCGGATTCCCCGGACGTTTTCGCGAATCCGGTCGGCGATGACAATGGTGTCGTTGATGGAATAGCCGATCACTGCCAGTACCGCGGCGAGGGTCGGCAGATCGAAGGTCCAGCCAAAGAGCGAGAAAAAACCGAGAGTAATCACCACATCGTGGGCCAGCGCGATGACCGCGCCGAAGGCAAACTGCCGGGTGAAACGGAACATCACGTAGGCGAGAATCATCGCCAGAGAGGCGAGCATCGCCAGACCACCATCTTCCGCCAGCTCTTCACCAACAGCAGGGCCAACAAAACTCGACTGCCGAAGCGTGGCTCCAGGGAAGTTCGCAGCCACGGTGTCAAAAACCTCATCACCCAGCTTGCTCTGGTCACCCTCACCCTGTGGTGGCACCCGCACCAGGATGTCCCGATCCGTACCAAACTGCTGCACCACCGCTTCGGTATAACCTTTCGACGCGAGGTCAGCGCGTATGGCCTCGTGGTCGACCAGACCATCAAAACCGATCTCGACCAGCGTGCCGCCCGTAAAATCGAGGCCCCAGTTGAGACCTCGTACCGCAAGCGAAACGATCGACACCAGCACCATCGCGATCGAGATCACAAACGCAATCCTGCGCCATTGCATGAACCCGATGTTGAAGGTCATATCCACACCTTCCTGAGTTCACGTCCACCGTAAAAAAGATTGATCAGCGACTGCGACACCAGCACCGCCGTAAATACCGACGTGACAATGCCAACCGCCAGCACAACTGCAAAACCCTTCACGGGCCCGCTGCCAATCGACAGCAGAATGATGGCGATGAAAAAAGTGGTCAGATTGGCATCGAAGATCGTGATGAATGCGCGGTCAAAACCCGCCTGGATCGCAGCCTGCGGCGGCTTGAGCGCCAGTTCCTCGCGGATGCGGGAGAAGATCAGCACGTTGGCATCCACGGCCATGCCGAGTGTCAACACGATCCCGGCAATGCCCGGCATCGTCAATGTTGCACCCAGCAGGGACATGATGGCGGTGACAAGGATGAAATTGCAGGTAAGTGCGACATTCGCAATGAGTCCAAATCCCTTGTAGACAAGAAGCATGAACACCACGACGGCAGCCATGCCGATCAGCAGGGAATTGATCCCGCGCTGTATGTTCTCTTCACCCAGGCTCGCGCCGATGGTGCGCTCTTCGACAATGTACATGGGCGCCGCCAGCGAGCCTGCGCGCAGCAACAGTGCCAGGTCGCGCGCTTCCTGGAACTCCAGGCCGGTGATGCGGAAACGGAAGCCCAGTGCGGCCTGGATGGTCGCGACGTTGATCAGGCGGCGTGTGGTCGTGCTGTAGAACTCGATTTGTTCATTGCCATCGGCATCCACCACCTTGCGTTCGCGGGGTTGTTGTTCGATGAACAGGATGGCCATGGAATCACGGATGTGGTCCTTGGTGACATCATGCATCTTCTCCCCGCCATCGGTGTCGAGCGTGATCGACACCTGGGGCTGACTGGTCTCCGGATCGAAGTCCTGGACGGCGTTGATCACATCGTCACCGGTGACGATGTTGCGCGCCTGGACCTGCACCGGTGCGCCTTCGTAGTCGTAGGTCTCCAGTTGTGATGGACGGTCATTGGGCAGTCCACCCAGACGGAACTCGAGGTTCGCAAACTTGTTGATGATATCCTTGGCCCGTGCCGGATCCTGAAGACCCGGCAGATCGAGGACAATCCGCTCGCGACCCAGCCGCTGGACCTGGGGTTCGGCAACACCCAGTTCGTTCACGCGATTGCGCAGGCTGGTCAGGTTCTGGGAGATCGCAAAGTCCTGCAGCTCCCGTATCTTCTGATCTGAATAGTTGAGCCGCAGTCCGGGATTGCCATTGATGGTCTCTTCGGTGATCTGGAAACCATCGTTGGCTGATTCGATCAGCACACGACCGGCGTCCAGCGCTTCCTGACTGGCAAAGGGAATCAGCAGGTCGTTGTCCTTCACCCACTCGCCCGACACATAACGCACGCGTGCTTCGACCAGGATATCCCGGAATCCGTCGGCAGCATTTTTCAGCCGCAGGCCGATGAACTGTTTCATGTCGACCTGCAGCAGGAAATGCACACCACCGGACAGGTCGAGGCCGAGCGACATGCGCTTGCCGCCGAGGTCCTCCAGCCACCGGGGAATGGTCGAAGCCTGGTCGAGCGCCACGATGTAACTTCGTTCACGTACATTGAGGAGCGCCTGGATGGAATTGCGCGCCGCATGCTGGTCGTTGGGGTCTTGCAGTCGAACGAGGCCGGTACCTTCATCAAGTTCGGTACCGATGACATCCACACCTTCCTTCGCCAGCGCCTGTTCTACCCGGCTGAGCAGTCCTTCATCAACCACCAACTGCGCTTCCTGGGCCTTGATGCGAATGGCAGGGTCGGGCAGGAAGAGGTTGGGGGCTGCATAGATTGAACCGATGGCCATGACAAACAGCACGCTGAGATAACGCAGGAGCGAACCCGAGTTCGGACCACGCCTTGCCGTTTTTTGCAGGAGAAAGCCTTCTCCGAAAGACTGGCCGTTGGCCATGAAAAGTCCCGGCTCAGCCAGCGTCCAGAGACTTGATGGTCCCCTTCGGCAAGGTTGCGCCGATGGCGGTCTTCTGGATGCGCATCTCGATGTTGTTGCCTACCTGGACCTTCACAAAGTCGTCTTCGACCTTGTTGACCATGCCGACGATGCCGCCCGCCGTCACCACTTCATCACCTTTCTGCAGACCGCCAATCAGTGTCAGGTGCTCCTTGCGGCGCTTGTTCTGCGGCCGGATGAGCATGAAATAGAACAGCACGATGATGCCCCCCATCATCACAAACGGCATCCACCCGGGTTCCTGGGGCCCAGCGGCAACACCAGCAGCATACACAGTAAGATCAGTCAGGTTCATTCAGGGAATTCCAGGCGAGTTGGAGTGAGTCGCGAAGGCTGGGAAATGTACCCGTTTCGACAGAGGCGCGCAAACGAGCCATCAGCGAATGGTAGTAGTGCAGATTGTGCTGGGTCATGAGAATCGCGCCCAACATTTCTCCGCAACGATCCAGATGATGAAGGTAGGCACGAGAATAATGTGTGCAGGTACCGCAGTTGCAGTCGACATCCAGAGGTTCGTCCGCATCCCGGTGCCTGGCGTTGCGTATCTTGATGATGCCGGCACTGGTAAACGCAAAGCCGTTCCTGCCGTTGCGGGTGGGCATGACACAGTCGAACATGTCCACACCCAGCTCCACACCCCGCAACAGATCGGCGGGTGTTCCCACTCCCATCAGGTACCGCGGCCGGTCCACTGGCATGTGGGGAAGCAGTTCACGCAGCACATGGTCCATCTCCGCCTTGTCTTCACCCACCGACAACCCGCCGATGGCATAACCATCAAACCCGACTGCAACCAGTTGTTCGAGGTGCTCCCGTCGCAACGACGGATACATGCCACCCTGGACAATGCCAAACAGCTTGTTGCCCGGAGCCGGATCAAACACCTGACGGCAACGCGCGGCCCACCGCATTGACAACTCCATCGAGGCGCGCGCCTGCTCGAGGGTCGCGGGATAAGGAGTGCATTCATCGAACACCATGACGATGTCCGAGCCAAGCAGTTGCTGAACCTCCACGGACCGTTCAGGCGTGAGTTCGACCCGATCGCCATTGATTGGCGACTTGAACACCACGCCGTGTTCACTGATCTTGCGCAGTTCACCCAGGCTCCACACCTGAAATCCACCACTATCCGTCAGAATCGGACGCTGCCAGTGCATGAATCGATGCAGGCCACCACGATCGCGAATGCGCTCCGCACCGGGGCGCAACATCAGGTGAAAGGTATTGCCGAGCAGGATCTGCGTGCCCACCTGTTCAAGGTTTTCCGGCGTCATGCCCTTGACGGTGCCATAGGTACCACACGGCATGAACACCGGTGTCTGGATCGTTCCGTGAGGCAACCGAAGTTGACCACGCCGCGCCGCGCCATCCTGGGCCAACAGCTCATACATCAACTTTCTCCAATTCGTGACTGCCGATGCCGGTGATTCCCTGAACCACTGTTTCCAATCATTCTTTCCAGCCACTGGGCATCGCCGTAGCTGAAAAACCGATACCCGCGGGTCACGGCTTCCGCGTACGCGGATAACACACGTTCCCGACCTGCAAACGCGCAGACCAGCATCAGAAGCGTGGTCTGCGGCAGATGAAAATTCGTGATCAGCGTGTCCACAACCTTGAATGCGTATCCCGGAGTGATGAACAGCGCAGTCTCGCCCTGCCCGGCCCGGACATGACCCGTGTCATCCGCCACCGACTCGAGCGTTCGCACCACCGTGGTCCCCACGGCAACAACCCGGCCACCACGACCGCGCGCCTGGTTGATCACCGATGCGGCCTCGTCGGTCACCGAATAAACTTCACCATGCATGCGATGGGCGGACAGATCTTCGCTGCGCAGTGGCTGAAAGGTGCCCGCGCCGACATGCAATGTGATTCGTGCAATGCCGACCCCAAGCGCGCGGATATCCTCCAGCAGTGCGGTATCAAAATGCAGTCCGGCCGTAGGTGCCGCGACGGCTCCCGCGTGCCGTGCGAATACCGTCTGGTAACGCGTGAGATCAGCTGCGGCGGGTGCGCGGTGCACATACGGTGGCAACGGAATTTCACCCTCACGATCGAGTACATCGAGTACCGGGGCGTCGAAGATCAGCCGGTAGAACTCCCCCTCACGGGCCGCAACGCTGGCCACGGATGCTGAAAAACGAATCTTGCGGCCCACATGCAGAGGTTTGCTGACCCGCACCTGGCACAGGGCTTGAGACGGCGAAACAATGCGCTCGATCAGTACTTCCGCACGACCACCGGTGTCCTTTTCGCCACGCAGCCGTGCCTTGATGACCTGCGTGTCGTTGAGCACGAGGACATCATCGGGCCGCAGCAGGGCAAGCAGGTCGGTAAAGACCCCGTGTACCAATGCTCCGGCCGCAGGAACCTGCAGCAGGCGACTCGAGGTGCGCTCGGCCAGCGGCTCCTGGGCGATCAGCGCCTCAGGCAGGTGAAAGTTGAAGTCCGAGCGTTGCATTGGCTTGACTGACCAATAATCCTGAACACGATCACGATGGACCAGGCAGTTTCGGTGGCTCGATCTGCGGATCGAACGACCGAAGGACCCACCGAAAGACCTGAAAAACGAAGAAAAGTGGTAGCTGAGGCCGGAATCGAACCGGCACGGTGTCACCACCACCAGATTTTGAGTCTGGCGCGTCTACCTGTTTCGCCACTCAGCCAGAACCTTCCGTCCTGTTGACACCACCCAGGTGTGCCAACCCGAAGGGCCGCGCATTCTGCCCCGCCAGTGATCGGCGTCGCAAGTGTCCCGGCTCCTGCCCACTTACATTAGAATGGGTACAACAACCCCAGACAGGAATACCAAGGTGCAGGACGTTTACATTGTTTCCGCAGTTCGCAGTCCCATCGGCAAGCGTGGCAAGGGCCTCGCCGGCCTGAAACCGGCAGACCTGCTGGGCAAGGTCCAGGTTGCCGCGCTTGAGCGCAGTGGCGTTGCACCCGAGAAGGTTGGCCAGATCATCGGTGGCTGCGTCTCCCAGATCGGCGAGCAGTCTTTCAACATCGCGCGTATTGCCTGGTTGTCCATGGGCCTGCCCATGGAGGTTGCTGCAACCACTGTCGACTCCCAGTGTGGCTCCAGCCAGCAGGCGACCTCGCTCGGCGCAGCAATGGTAGCCTCCGGCATGGAAGACATTGTCATGGCCTGTGGGGTCGAGATGATGACCCGCGTTCCCCTGGGCTCGAACATGAAGGACGGTGTGCCGATGGGCGAGTCGTACATGTCGCACTACCAGCCGACCTCCCAGTTCATGGGCGCTGCAATGATTGCCGAGGAATACCAGATCACTCGTGCCGATACCGACGCATTTGGGCTGAAGAGCCAGCAGAACGCGATTCGGGCGTGGGAAGAAAATCGTTTTGCCCGGGAAATTGTCGCCATCGAGTCCCCGGTACTGGACGACAAAGGTCAGCCAACCGGCAAGACGCAGATGATCAGTCGTGATGAGGGATTGCGTGCGACCACACTGGATGCGCTGGCTGCCCTGGCACCCGTGCCTGGCCAGACGATACATACCGCAGGCTCGAGTTCACAAGTTTCCGACGGCGCTGCCGTCGTGATTCTGGCCAGCAAAAAGGCGGTCGACGAACTGGGACTGAAACCACGGGCACGCATCATCGCTTCGACGCTGGTCGGCGTGGATCCGGTGACCATGCTGAAGGGTCCGATCCCGGCAACCCGCAAGGTTCTCGCACAAACCGGTCTTTCCATCGACGACATCGACGTGTTCGAAGTGAACGAGGCATTTGCCTCCGTGGTACTTGGCTGGCAGAAAGAGCTGAATCCGGATCCGGCCAAGGTCAATCCCAATGGTGGCGCGATCGCGCTCGGTCATCCGACCGGCTCCACAGGGGCACGACTCATCACCACTGCGCTGCACGAGCTTGAGCGAACCGGTGGTCGGTACGGTCTGATCGCCATGTGCTGTGGTGGTGGACTGGGCACAGGCACCATCATCGAGCGCTTGTAAGATACGTCTGCAGCTGGCGCAGTCCAGGGACTGCGCCGGCATGCCATGACCACCGCCAACGGCGCACCGACGCTCAACACGCCTGCCAGCCTGCTCCGCCGCATGGGCGGCATGCTGTACGACGGGCTGATGATGCTTGCGGTATGGGGCACGACAGCCATCATCGGTACGGCGGTCAACCAGTTCCAGGCCCCTTCCGGGGTACTTTGGCAGAGCCTGCTGTTCCTCGAGCTGTATTTCTTTTTTGCGTGGTTCTGGCGTGAAGACGGCCAGACCATCGGCATGATGGCCTGGCGCATGCGCGTACTGTCACTGTCCGGAACACCCATCACCTTCAACCAGGCCACCATGCGCTTTGCCGGAGCGATGCTGTCCTTCATGTGTCTGGGTCTTGGTTACTTCTGGATGCTCGTGGACCCCGACGGTCGCACCTGGGGCGACATCATGAGCGATTCGCGCGTTGTCGTTGAACCCAAGGCTGCCAGGAAGAAAAAAGAGAAAAAATAGACCACCAGCGGCCCGGCAGGCCGACCGGTTTGCGAGTCACGTCAGGTGAAGCGGCGCGCACCAATGATCGCCAGCAGCCAGCACAGCGCAATGGGAATGGACACCGCAATCAAAGGATCGAGTGCATAAACCTGGCTCATGGGCGCAAACAGATCCTGCAGGTACTTGAACACCAGACCCGTCATCACGCCCACCGTCAGGCGCAATCCCAGCCCCACCTGCCGCATCGGCCCGAGTACAAACACCATGGCCAGAAAGTTCAGGCCCAGGATCGCCAGTGGCATCATCAGCTTGGCAAAATAGGCAACTTCATAGGAGCGTGCATTCAGATCCTCGCGATGCATGTAGGCAATCTGCTGCCGCAGTGCGACCACACTGAGCTTGGGCGCCGCGACGAGCACACGCACCGACAGCATCTCCGGATCCACCTTGCCATCCCACCGCAGTTCGGCATGCGTCTGGACTGAAGTGCTTTCTTCGCCGATCAGCGTCTCACGGACCTCGCGCAACACCCAGTGTGGATCGGCGCCTGCGACATAACGCGCGCCGGTTGCCTGAAGGGCACGCACCAGCGCACCGTTCGTGTCGAGCCAGAACTGCCGGACGTCGAGCAGATCGCCTTCCCTGACCACCGCGCCGACGCTCATGTACAGCAGCCCCTCCCGATACCAGGAGCCACCCGATATCCGCACCGAATCACTCGCATAACGCGTCTTGGTCTTGAAGGTCTCTGCCTGTTCTTCAAGTCGCGGCCCGTATACCTCACCGATGAGACCACCCACGCCGACGATGACAAGCACCGGCAGCAACAGGCTGCCCAGCAATCGGGTTACCGACACCCCGCTCACCCGCATGATCATCAGTTCACCGTGGCTGGCCAGATTGCCAAGCGCCAGCAACGTACCGAGAAAGGCTGCAAACGGCAGCAGTTCATAGATGCGGCGCGGCGTGGTCAGCGCCACCAGTGTCGCCGCCTGCATGAATGTGAATTCGCCCCGCAATTCATCGATCAGCGCAAACACGCTGAGCAGCAGGATGAACGCAAGCACGACGACCAGCGTGGCGCCCAGAACATGTCGCAGGATGTGCAGATCAAGGGTGCGGATCAGCAAGACCGGGTCCTCAAGCGATGGGCCTGCTGGAACGGTGCAGCAGCCAGGTCAGCAGCCCCAGCATGGCGACATGGACCGTCCACAGGCCAGCCACCTGCGGCAACAACTCCTCTTCAAGCGCGTAACGGTTCCCCATCATGGCCAGGTAATAACAAAGCAGCACCAGCAAGCCGGGAAGAATCCGGGAAAAACGGCTGGCCCGCGGGCGAACCCGCGCAAGGGCAATGGCAATCAGCACGGCGGCCAGGGTGAAAATCGGCATCGCAAGACGCCAGTGGAACTCGGCCGCCCCTTCACCGTTCGCCGGCAGTTCCGCGGTCGGGATGCCGGTGATGCCCACCCGATTGCTGCCCGTTGACTGGTTGATCAGCCGTTGCCCGAGGGTCTGGTACGTGACGGCCCGGTAGTCTGCCTGGCCAGGAATGCCCTCGTAACGGCGTCCTTCGTCCAGCAGCAGGAACAGCGAACCGGTGGTCAGGTCAAGTGACTGACGACCGGTGTTGGCCCACGTGGTCGCTTCGCGACCATCCGACAATCGTTCCCAGATGAACACGGTGCCCAGTTTTTCCCGATCTTCCGATACGGTCTCGGCATACACCACACGGGTTTCGCGTGAATTGGCATTGAACACACCCGGGTTCACGTTCTGAAAATCCTGGCGTGCCCGCTGTTCCATGAAAAACTCGCCAAGCCGCTGATTCGAAACCGGCGTGAGTTCGATGGCCAGGAATCCCACGAGGACACACACCACCAGGCAGGTTGGCGCAACCCATGAAAACAGTCGGAAGGTACTCAGACCGCCCGTTTGCAGGACTACCATCTCGCTGTCCGCATACAGGCGCGACAGGGTCAGCAGTATCGACAGGTACAGCGCAAAGGGCAGGATCAATTGCGCAAATTCGGGCAGGCGCAACTGCAGGATGGTGACCAGCGCTTCTGCCGCATACTTGCCTGCTACCGCGTCCTGCAGGTAGCCGATGAATCGCCCGCCGACACCGACCAGCAGCAGCACCACAACCGTCAGCAGGAAGACGCCGATCAGTTCACGGTTGATATATCTGGCAGCAACGCCCAAGTACTTACTCCTGTTCAGGAAGCCAAGGGCTGGCCGCGCTTCCCGTGTGGCGCATGAATGCACCACCATTATCCGTGTGTGTAGCGCAGGGCCTCTTCTTTCTTGATTTGGGCGCGGAGCACTGGGTACTCCGACCAGAACAGGTCGCAGGAGAAGCGAGGAAAGTCTGGTTTCGCCGGCCCACCCCAGCCTGTAAACTCGCGGCCTTCACGAATCAAACCGGCACGCGCTCATTATGAAGTATTTTGTCTCTCCAGGTCAGGCAACACAGATGTCGACACCCTGCCTGGTTTCGAGTCTCGCTACCGCACGTCAGGCGGCCACTTCTGCCGAGGCACGCGCAACACTGCAGGCCGCCCTGCGTGATTTCAAGGACCAGCCCGGCGAAGTTCTGCTTGTGGCATTGCCCACCGGGTCGAGCGTCGAGCGCCTGCTGATCGCCGGCGGTTGTGATGTGGTGGTGTCCACCACCCAGTATCGAAAGGCGACGCAGGCTGCTGCTTCTGCTCTCGCCGCCGGCAAGTCCGAATCTGCCGTCTGGGCGCTGCATCAGGTAAAGGTCGAGGGTGGTGATACACGCTGGTCGATCACCACAGGTTTGACCCAGCTCAGCCTGGCCACCTATGCCTATCATCGTCACAAGTCGGGCACGGCGCCGGTCCAACATCTGAAAAAAGTCGCGATTCCCTGCGATGACCGCTCACGGGAGGCGTGCAATCGGGCGGTCAGTGAAGCAAACGCGTTGAATGCCGGCCTTGCGCTGGCACGTGATCTTGGCAATGAACCACCCAACATCTGCAATCCAACGTGGTTGCTTGCACAGACCCGCAGGATTTTCAAAGGCGAGAAGATCACCGTTTCCGTGCTTGATGAAAAGAAGATGGCTGAACTGGGCATGGGATCGTTCCTCTCGGTGTCGAAAGGCAGCGAATCCCCCGGCAAGCTCATCGTCATCCAGTACAAGGGTGGCAAGCGTGGCGCCCCGCCGATTGCCCTGATCGGCAAAGGCATCACCTTCGATACCGGTGGCATCAGCCTCAAACCGGGACCGGCCATGGACGAAATGAAGTTCGACATGTGCGGTGCCGCCTCGGTACTGGGCGCGACCAAGGCAGCCATCGATGCCAGGCTGCCAATCAACATTGTCACCATCATCGCGGCTGCCGAAAACATGCCCAGCGGCAAAGCCACCCGCCCAGGCGATATCGTCACCAGCATGTCGGGCAAGACCATCGAAATCCTGAACACCGATGCTGAAGGCCGGTTGGTGCTGTGTGATGCAATCACCTACGCGCGTCGTTTCAAACCGAGCGCTGTCATCGACGTGGCGACGCTGACCGGCGCCTGCATCATTGCGCTGGGTTCACATGCCAGCGGGCTGTTCAGCAATGATGACAAACTGGCCAACGACCTGCTGGCGGCCGGCGAATGGAGTGGTGATCGGTCGTGGCGCATGCCGGTATGGGAAGACTATCAGACCCAGCTCAAGAGCAACTTTGCCGACATGGCCAATGTGGGTGGACGTGAAGGGGGCAGTATCGTCGCCGCGTGTTTCCTTGCCCGTTTCACGGACAACCTGAAGTGGGCCCATCTGGACATCGCCGGTACCGCGTTTTACTCCGGTCCGCGCAAGGGCTCCAGTGGTCGTCCGGTGCCCGCGCTGTTCCGTTACCTTGTCAGCGAAGCCGGGATGGCATGACCCGCGTCGATTTTTATCTGCTCAAGGATGTGGACCGCGAAGCACGCTTTCGATTTGCCTGCAATCTGACGGCCAAGGCAGTCAGCAGCGGTAACCGCATCTACATTCGAACGGCGGATGACGCCGCCAGCAGCATGATCGACGACTATCTGTGGACCTGGCCAACTCATCGTTTCATCCCGCACGCGGTGGGTGCGGATGTCGCCACCAGCCATCCGGTTTGCATACACACGGAGCCACCATCGGCGTGTGATGGCCTGATGATCAATCTGGGCGACGACGTTCCGGACTTTTACGGCCGTTTCGATCGAGTGGCAGAAATAATCGTCGGTTACAATCGCGACAGCGGTCGTGAACGTTATCGGCGTTATCGCAACCGCGGCAACCCACTGTTCCACCACGAACTCGACGACTGGGAACAAGGCGCCTGATCGACGCGGTTCACACGATCTCCTCTTCAATTTCAACTTTTCCGGCACCGACACGATGGAAGGCAGTTTTAATCCCAAAGGCATGGAACAGGCGCTCTACCAGGAATGGGAAGCGGCCGGTCACTTCGCACCCCAGGGCAATGGCCCCGGTTATTGCATCGTCATTCCACCGCCAAACATCACCGGCAGCCTGCATATGGGCCACGCGTTCAACCAGACGCTGATGGATACGCTCATCCGTTACCAGCGCATGAATGGCCGCCGCACGCTGTGGCAGATGGGAACTGACCACGCGGGCATCGCCACCCAGATGATGGTTGAACGCAAGTTGCAGAACGAAGGCATCGACCGGCATGCACTGGGTCGCGAGAAGTTCATCGAAAAGGTCTGGGAATGGCGCGACGAATCCGGTGGCACCATCTCCAGACAGATCCGCCGCATGGGCTCGTCACTCGACTGGTCGCGCGACCGCTTCACGATGGACGAGGGGTTTTCGCGCGCAGTGACGGAGGTGTTTGTCCGCCTGCATGAAGAGGGGCTGATCTATCGCGGAACACGTCTCGTCAACTGGGATCCTTCGCTGCAAAGCGTGATTTCGGATCTGGAGGTGGAGAACCAGGAGGAACAGGGACACCTGTGGCACTTCCGCTATCCCCTGACAAGCGGACTCACCGCGGACGGCCGGGACTACATTGTCATCGCAACCACTCGTCCGGAGACCCTGCTCGGGGATACGGCAGTTGCGGTACATCCGGATGATGAGCGTTACCAGGCACTGATCGGCAAGACCCTGCGTCTGCCACTCGTGGGTCGGGAGATCCCGATCATTGCCGATACCTACGTCGACCCTGCCTTTGGCAGTGGTTGCGTGAAGATCACCCCTGCCCACGACTTCAATGACTACGCTGTCGGCCAGCGTCACGGTCTGCCGATGGTCAATATCCTGACGAAGGATGCGCACATCAACAACAACGCACCTGATGCTTTTCGAGGACTTGAGCGCTACGCCGCGCGCAAGGCAGTCGTGGCCGCATTGACCGATCTGGGGCTCGTCGAGCGTATCGACAATCACAAGCTGATGGTGCCAAGGGGCGATCGTTCCGGCGTCGTGATCGAACCATATCTTTCGGACCAGTGGTTCATGAAGATGGAATCGCTGGCCAAACCCGCAATCGAGGCCGTTGAAAACGGCTCCATCGAGTTCATCCCGAAGCTCTTCGAAAACACCTATTTTGCCTGGATGCGCAACATCCAGGATTGGAGCATCTCCCGTCAGCAGTGGTGGGGCCATCGGATTCCCGCGTGGTATGACACGGCAGGCAAACTCTACGTCGGTCGTTCTGAAGCGGAGGTTCGCACCCGGCACGGTCTGGGACCCGAAGTCACCCTAACCGCTGACCCGGATGTCCTCGATACATGGTTTTCTTCAGCGCTCTGGACCTTTGGCACGCTTGGCTGGCCCGAAGACACCCCGGAAATGCAGCTGTATCACCCGACGGATGTGCTCATCACCGGGCATGACATCATCTTTTTCTGGGTGGCGCGCATGATCATGATGACGCTCCACTTCACCCATGAAGTGCCATTCCGGAAGGTCTACATCCATGGCCTCGTGCGTGATGCGCTGGGTAACAAGATGTCAAAAACCAAGGGCAATGGCCTCGATCCGCTCGATTTCATCGATGGTATCGATCTGGAGTCACTGGTCGAGAAGCGCACGGCCAATCTCACGCAGCCACAGATGGCACCGCGTATCGCCAGGAGCACTCGCGAGGATTTTCCTGCGGGAATAGAAGCCTATGGCACCGATGCCATGCGCTTCACGTTCTGCGCGATGGCCACACTGGGCCGCGATGTCCGCTTCGACATCAAGCGCATAGAAGGCTATCGAAATTTCTGCAACAAGCTGTGGAACGCCGCGCGATTTGTGCTGCAGAACACGACAGATCATGTTCCCCAGACAACGGACACGCCATCACTGGCGGACCGCTGGATACGCAGCGCGGCACGCGACATGCTCGGCGCCAACAAGCTGGCGCTCGATACCTACCGCTTCGACCTGCTCGCCAACAGCATCTACGACTTCGCGTGGCACGAATACTGCGACTGGTATCTGGAGATCACCAAGCCGCTGCTGTGGAACGAATCCACACCCGCCGCAGAACTGGCGACACTACGGACAACCCTTCTGCAGGTACTTGAAGTCCTGCTGCGTGCAGCACACCCGATCATGCCGTTCATCACCGAGACCATCTGGCGTGAAGTGGCACCACGTCTTGCTCCACATTCGGGCAAGCCCTCCGGGACGGTGATGCTCCAGCACTATCCTCTGGTTGATGAGTTCAAGGATGATCCGGAAGCTGCGCGCGCAATCGAATGGCTGAAGGGCATCGTGCTGGGCATTCGCACAATTCGCGGTGAGGCCAACATCAAACCAGGCCTTGCGGTCAACCTGCTGCTGCAGGGCGGTGACAACAACGATCGCGAACTGGCGGATGCGTGCGAACCGCTGGTCAAACGCCTCGCCAAAGTCGACCGGATCGACTGGCTGGCTGATGGTCTGGCAGCACCTGCCAACGCGCTGACGGTGGTCGGCACCCTGAAGGTGATGGTGCCGCTCGCCGGGCTGATTGACTTGGATGCCGAAAAGGATCGTCTGCGCAAGGAGATCGAGCGCCTGAAGGGTGAAGTGCAGCGCATCAACAACAAGCTCGCCAACGAGAAGTTCGTGGCCAACGCACCAGCCGACGTGGTGGACAAGGAGCGTGCCAAGTCAGCGGACGCTGCCGGCAAACTGACGACGCTGGAAGCCCAGCTCAAAAGTTTGTAGACACCGGGGTTTCCGCGTGTTTGAGCGGTTGCCAGTCATCACTGTGTACAAACGTACCCTGTGTCCAGAATCCCCACTCGCGTGACTTCGGACCGGTGAGCACCAGCGTCCACGTCGGATAACTGAGCAGATCGACACGATGGCGGAAACGGGCACTGCGAAAGTGGGGTCGGAACGGGCGCACCAGACGTTTGCGCTCACCGATGCCTGCCTGCACAAACTCTGCATACGCTGAAAAAGGGATCGTCACGAACCACCACGGATGATCATGCGCTGCCCGGTCTTCATCACTGGCGAAAAACCGGTGCAGACGCAGTGATCCACCGAACCACAGAATCCAGCGTTCCAGATAAGGATCCCCATCGGTGGCGATGAGGTCATGCGTGAATCCAATGGGGAAACGACCGAGCCTGATCAACATGCTGGTGGAAACAGATCCGCAAACTGGAAGGCGCGCACTTAAGCAGGACATGCCCGCAATATCAAGACGCAGTTGGCCCTGCTGGTCAGTCCCTCGATCGACACACCGCTCACGCAAACCTCGGAATCAGCCAGCCCGCAGGCTTTCACGCATCGCATCGATCAGCGCCGCGATCTCCCACTCTTCCGTGATGAAGGGCAGTCCAAGTTGAATCGTGTCACCGCCATACCGCACATAGAAGCCTTTGTTCCACAGGCGCATCGCTATTTCATGGGGGCGACGTGCCGGCTCGCCCGGGTAATGGGCAAGGGTGAACCCGGCGGCAAATCCGAAGTTCCGGATATCCGTCACGTGCGGCTCTCCTTGCAGGGAATGCACGGCCGCTTCAAAAAAGGGTGCCATGGCGGCGACCCGTTCGATCAACCCATCCCGCTCGAGCACATCGAGGGTCGCATGTGCGGCGGCGCAGGCAACCGGATGTCCTGAATACGTGTAACCGTGCGGAAACTCGAGCATGTATTGCGGAGTATTCACGGCCATGAACGCATCGTGGATGTCCCGACGAACGGCCACGGCTCCCAGGGGAATGGCGCCATTGGTGAGCTGTTTGGCAATATTGATGAGATCCGGCGTGACCCCAAAAGCCGCGGCTCCCGTGCGCGCCCCCGAGCGGCCAAGACCGGTGATGACTTCATCGAAGATCAACAGGATGTCGTGCCGGCTGCAGATCTCGCGAAGACGCTGCAGATAACCTGCCGGGGGAACGATGACACCCGCTGACCCGGCAAAAGGTTCGACGATCAACGCGGCAATGGTTGATGCATCGTGCCTGGCGATGACGGTTTCCAGATGCTGCGCCAGTTCGATGCCGTGGGGTGGCATGCCCCGGCTGAACGCATTCTGAGCCAGCAACGTGTGTGGTATGTGGTCCGTGCTGGGGCCATCGCCAAACGGCAGACGGTTGGGGGAAATACCACCCACGTGCATGCCGCCAAAGTTGACGCCGTGATAACCCTTGTCCCGTCCGATCAGCCGGGTTTTTTCCGGTTTGCCCACGAGTCGCCAATAGGCACGGGCAATCTTGAGGGACGTATCCGCCGCTTCGGAACCCGAATTGGTGAAAAAGATCCGATCGAGACCGGTCGGCATCCACTCACCGAGTCGATGGGCAAGTTCAAACACACCTGCATGCCCGTATTGAAACGCCGGTGCGTAGTCGAGAGTACGCAACTGGGTACTGACCGCATCGGCAATCTCCGGCCGTCCATGCCCTGCCCCGCAAGTCCACAGCCCCGACAAGCCGTCAAACACCTTGCGGCCTTCCGGCGTGTAGAAGTACGCTCCTTCTGCGCGCGCGATCATGCGCGGTGACTTCTTGAATTCACGGTTGGCCGTGAAGGGCATCCAGTAGGCGTCGAGATTGTTCAACGGCGAGTTCCGTGAAGGCTTCGAAGGCATGTTGGCGCATTGAATGTTCCCGGACAACCCGCAAGCCTCTTCATCTTCAGGGCTGGGCTTGCGTTAGACTTGAGCGCTGGACGCCTGACCACAGACGCTGGACCACACGAGAGACAGATGCACATTGACCTCCTGAGTGCGGATACCTTTCGCAACGGACATCCCCATGCACAATACGACTGGCTGCGCGATAACGACCCGGTGCACTGGCATGCGGAACCCAATGGACCGGGCTTCTGGGCACTGACCACCTGGACAGACGTCGCTGAATCAGGTCGGCATCCGGACCTTTTTTCTTCCGAACCGACCATCATGATCCCCGACCCGGACGCAGGCTCGATCCAGCCTCGCGACAGCCGTCACAAGATGATGCTGATGATGGATCCGCCCCAGCATACCCAGTTCCGCCGACTCATCAGCCGCGAGTTCACACGTGGACCCGCTGCCGCATTGCGCCCTCGCATCAGGGAGCTTTCGAGCCAGATCATCGATGCGGTCATCCAGCGTGGTGAGTGCGACTTTGTCAGCGACGTCGCTGGAGAACTGCCGTCCTATGTGATCGCGGATCTGATGGGTTTGCCGCTGGAGGACGGTCGTAAGCTCTACACCCTGACGGAGATTCTTCACTCTGCGTCGGAAGCCCTCGAACCCGGGGCGCAGCTGAAAGCCGGCATGGAGATGTTTGCCTATGCGGAGCAGGTGTACAAACAGAAGCTCGCACACCCCACCACTGATCTGGCCAGTCAGATCGTCCAGGCTGAGCTCGATGGAGAGCGTCTGGATCTGATCGACTTTCAGCTTTTTTTCATGCTGCTGATCGATGCGGGTGGCGATACAACACGCAATCTCGTCGCCGGGGGACTGTACGAGTTGTTGAAAAGTCCCGAAGCGATGACCGCGCTTCGTGGTGACCTGTCACTCGTGCCACAGGCGCGCGATGAGATGTTGCGGGTGGTGAGCCCGGTGATCTACATGCGCCGAACGGCAACCCGTGATACCGAATTGCGAGGCAGGACGATCAAGGCCGGCGACAAGGTGGTTCGCTATTTTGGTGCAGCAAACCATGACCCGGAACAATTCAGTGACCCCACCCGATTTGATGTTCGTCGACCGTCGAATTCACAAATCGCGTTTGGTACCGGGACACATGTCTGTCTGGGTCAGCATATCGCTCGTGTCGAGATCGATTGCATGCTTGAAGAAGTGCTGACACGACTGAAGGATATCCGGCTGTCAAAACCACCGGAGTGGCTGGCTTCGAATTTCATATCAGGAATACGCTCCATGCCAATCAGCTTCAGCAAACAGTCCTGACCCGGTCCCCGGATCACGAACCCGGGTCATCTCAGTTCCGCGGAATATCCCTGAATGGCCCGTCGTCGAACCTAGGCTCCTTGGGCATGTCCAGCACACGCTCGGCAATGATGTTTCGCTGAATTTCGTCGGTTCCGCCGGCGATGGAGACTGCGGGTACCGAGAGCAGGATTTCTGCGATGATCCCCTGCAGTGGGCTGTCTGCGCCAGCGAGCATCGAGTCGCCATCGGCAATGAGCGTGTGCACCTTCTGCGCCTGCCGCGCCACATGACTTGCGACCAGCTTGCCCAGTGATCCTTCCGGTCCCTGTGGTTTGCCGGCTTGTTGTGCCGCACGGGCCCGCCGTGCTGTCCACTCCGCGGTGCTGGACATGGCGAGCAGTCGTGCGAGTTCCTGCCGTACCACCGGATCGGCAATACGTCCTCCGGCAACCGCCTGTGGTAACGCAAGATCGGTGCGTCCGGCACGTTGCGGATACCAGGTATAGGGTGCGAGCACCGTCAGATTTTCGGCATCTTCCTCCGCATGAATGCGGCCACGCCGAAGACTGCCACGATCCACATCCGAACTGCCGGAACGAAGGCCATCCGCGCGACGACGTTCATGCGCCAGCGTGGTCATGGCTACTGCCCACCCGTTGCCGACCTGCCCGACCTGATATTCCCGGGGGACCACGGCGTCGGTGATGAACACCTGATTGAAGGAGGCGTGACCATTCATCTGCCGCAGTGGCTGCACGACCACACCGGGCTGATGCATGTTGATCACAAAAAAGGTCAGGCCCTTGTGCTTGGGTGCGTCCCAGTCGGTACGTGCCAGCAGAAGTCCCCAGTTGGCGTGATGTGCGCTGGTGGTCCAGACTTTCTGCCCGTTGATGATCCACTCGTCCCCACGCAGGTCAGCCCGGGTGGTCGCCCCGGCCAGATCTGAACCGCTGCCCGGTTCACTGAACAACTGGCACCATGTGTCTTCGCCAGTGATGATGCGACGCAGCCACGTGCGCTTGTGAGCATCGGTGCCGTGTTCAAGCAAGGTGGCAGCAGCGAGCAGGCGGATGCCTGCCTTCGCACCGGTCACTGCGCCAACCCGACCAAACTCCTGCTCCACGACCCGCACCAGTTCCGCGGAATAACCACGGCCATGCCACGCTTCCGGCCACTCGGGCATTCCCCAGCCTGAATCCACCAGCTTGTTGCGCCAGGCGATGAGTGGGGTATCCGCGTCCCAGTTTGCCTCGAGCCAGCTGCGAACTTCCTGGCGAACGGAATCCTGATCCGGGGTCGTCACGGGAGTGCTCATGTGTTGGCTCCTGACCGTTCCAGTGCACGGATCATGCGTTCGCGGTGCCACGCCGGTGTGCCGAGAAACACCTCCGAACTCTTGGCGCGCTTGAACCACAGATGGGTATCGTTATCCCAGGTGAAGCCAATACCTCCATGCAACTGGATCGCCTCCTGGGCGGCCAGCAGGTAGGCGTCACTGGCGAGGGATTTGGCGAGGCTCGCCAGGTAGCTGAGATTGTTCAGCCCGGCGTCGGCTGCAGATGCGGCGTAGTAAGCAGCCGACCGGGCCAGTTCGACCTGGATCAGCAGCTCGGCCATCCGATGCTTGATCGCCTGGAACGAGGCAATGTTCCGCCCAAACTGAACCCGCAGGCGCGTATAAGCCAGCGTGTCCGCAAACAGTCTGCCCATGCCACCGACCATTTCGTTTGCCAGTGCAATGGACGCCAGGTCCAGTGTGCGTTCGAGCCCTGCATTGTCCTTGCCTGTCGTCCCGAGCAATCGCCCCTGGGCACCCTTCAGCGTGACCTGTGCAAGGCGTCGGGTGGGATCGATGACCTTGAGCGGCCGGCGATCCACACCCGCCGTGCTGGTCTCCACTTCGAACAGCGCAAGGGTCGGTTGATCAGCCCGGCGGGCAACGACCAGCAACGTCTGCGCCTGTGCGCCATCGACAACAAGATGTTTCACGCCATCGAGGCGAAAGGTCCCATCTTTTTCAATGGCCGTGCATTGCCAGTCAGCAAAATCCCATTGTCCGTGCAACTCCTGGGCGGCCAGCGCGCAGTGATGTGTGCCACTCGCAATGGACGACAGCAGCGCTGCACCTGTGGCAGGTGCCATGGTGGAGAGAGCGGCCATCGAGAGGACGGATGACGCCATGAACGGACTTGGACAGAGTGTGCGGCCAAACTCCTCCATGGCGATGCAGACTTCGGTCCAGCCAAACCCAGCGCCACCGTCGGTCTCTGCAATGCCGATGCCCGGTAAAGCCAGTTCGTCGCCCATGCGCTTCCACAGGTCTGCATCAAATCCCGATTCGCTTTCCATCACCTGTCGCACCCTGGTGGTGGGCGAGGTCGCGTCGAGGAATCTGCGCAGGGAATCGCGGAACAGCGTCTGCTCTTGTGTGTGGACAAAGGTTACCGTTCCGCTCACGGGGTTATGGTCTCCAGGATGGGCTGCAGATACTTTCGAAACACCTCCGGGTTCTCCGACATGGGGAAATGACCCACACCCTTCATCTCCTGCCACGTGGAACCTGGTATGGCGGCATGCGCGGCCCGCCCGAGTTCCGAGCGACCACTGTGGTCGTACTCTCCGGAGAGGATGTGCACGGCGATGCGACGTGTATCGATCTCCCGGGCAGTGGTCCTGAGATCAAACTCTTCGATGTAGTAATGAAGGTCACCAAGGAAGGAGGCGGGCCAGCCACTGGCGTACACAAAGCTGGTTTCGCGGCGCAGCTCGAGCGGTGATTGAGGGGCCATCAGGCCATCCATCAATCGCGCCTTGTATTCATTGCTCACCTGCGGGTGATGCAGCATGCCCAGGCTCGCGAGGTCCCCACCGATACGCAGCGCGCCTTCAACGGAGATGACGGCCCTGAATGTGTCTGCGTGTTTGTGAGCGAGGTCGAGTGCCAGCAAGCCGCCAACAGAACAGCCCATGAAAACGGGCCGTTCGAGCTTGAGTACCCTGGCGAGCCCGATGGGTACGCTGCGCAGGAAGTCCCCTTTCAACCGGTAAGGCTCAGCCCACCAGTCTTTTGTGGTCGGCGGCAGGGACTTGCCATGCATGGGGAGGTCATAGGCGATCAATCTGAAACGGCTGGTGATCTCCGGGCATTCAAAAAGATGCCGCCACTGGCTGCCATGACAACCGGCGGTGTGCTGCAACAGCACCGGAACGCCCTGCCCGGCCTCTTCGTAGTACAGACGATGGTCGTGGCCCTGCAGATTGAGATGCACATAACGGCCCACTGGTGCATCAAACGAGCCCTCGACGGCTTCCGGACCTGGTGGGTTGATGGGTATTGCTGGCCGAAGCAGTTCTACGGCCCGCATGATCGCTCCGTAGTACTGCGCTGCCGTCAAGGGGTCACCCGTCACCGCGAGCCCACCGTGGGTACTCATGCGGGCGACCAGATCGTTGCTGAAACGCGGAGGAACCGGAGAGAGGATTTCCTGCCAGACGAGGTTGTTGCCCGCATACTCGATCCAGTGGCCCGACGGGCTTGCCGTTGGCGGACTGGCTGAGCCGTCGATCACGGCAAGCGCCAGTAGTTCATCGCCAATTCGCAAGCGCAAGCCACCGGTCCAGTGACGGGCCGCGAGTTGGAACTCCCCGTCCGCTGAACACGCCCGCGCCCATTCAATCGCGTTCATTCGCTTGTCTGTTCCCACTTCAGTGCTCCCCGCCAGAACCGGTTCGAGGCCCGGTCAGGATCAGATTCCTGACAGCCCTTCACCGATCCAGGACGGCGCAAGGGCTGAGCAGGGAAGATACACACCAGTGCATCGGTATGCATCCAAAACGGCTAGACTCCCCGATTTCAGCGAATCTTATCCGGGAGCAGAAGCATGACTGACAACACCTGCGCAGTGGACTTTCTGGTCCGTCGCGACAACCTGGCCGCGACCTCGTGGACCGAAGCACCTCTGCCCGCAACGCTCGCCCGGGACGAGGTGCTGCTGCGAATTGATCGTTTTGCCCTGACCGCCAACAACGTCACCTATGCTGTCGCAGGCGACAGCATGAACTACTGGAACTTCTTTCCAGCGCCGCCGGGCTTCGGTCGGGTGCCTGTCTGGGGGTTTGCCGATGTGGTGATGTCGAATCACCCCGACGTTCTGGCGGGCGAACGCCTGTATGGGTATTTCCCCATGTCGAGCCATCTGGTGATCAAGGCCGGCAAGGTCAATCCCCGAGGATTGCGGGATCTGAGTGAACATCGACAGAGTCTTGCGGTGGTCTACAACCAGTACACGCGGGTCCAGAACGATCCGGCCTGGCGGGCAGACACCGAGTCGGTGCAGATGCTCTATCGCCCCCTGTTTACAACGTCCTTCCTGCTCGATGACTTCCTTGCAACCAACACATTTTTTGGTGCGCAGCAGATCATCCTCACCAGTGCGTCTTCCAAGACATCACTGGGACTGGCCTGGCTGCTCAAACGCCGGCAGGGCGAAGGCTTGCAGGTCATCGGACTCACCGGCAGCGACAATCGGGCGTTTGTTCGCGGCACAGGCTGTTACGACCAGGTCATCGCCTACAGCGAGACCGGATCGCTTGCTCGTGTGCCTTCCGTCATCGTGGACATGGCAGGCAATCGGACCGCATTGGCCGCAGTGCATGACTGGCTGGACGCGGATCTGAAATACAGCTGCCAGGTCGGTGCAACCCACTGGCAGGCGTTGCGTGGCACGACAACGATGGCCGGGCCGCGCCCATCGCCTTTTTTTGCTCCGGGACACATCGAGCAGCGGCGCGAGCAGTGGGGAGCCGGTGGCATGGAAGCGGCTCTCGCCAGGGTGTGGCAACCGTTCCTGGATGCTTCGGCAGGCTGGATCGACATTCAGTATGGTATCGGCCAGCGCGCTGTTGAAGCCTCATGGTCGGAAGTTGTGAGTGGCCGGAATCTGCCTTCTGTCGGTCACATCCTGTCGGTCGGGCTGGCGTCTACGGGTTGAGTTGCAGTACGACCTTGCCGATCGTGTCGTTACCGGCAATCAGGTCGTGTGCACGCGCAGCTTCCTGCATCGGGATCACGGCTTCGACAATGGCCCTGATGGTGCCCTCTTCGATTCGTGGCCATACATCACGCTGCAGACCATCCATCACCGAGGACTTGTAGGCAATGCTTCGTGCACGCAGCGTCGAACCGATGACCTTGACCCGCTTCATCAGGATGGCACCGAGGTTTGCGTCAACCGTCGCCCCGCCCATCATGCCGATAAGCACCAGACGGGAATCGATCGACATGACCTTCAGGTTGTCGGCGAAGTAGGCAGCCGCCACCGGATCGAGGACCACCTGGACGCCGTCCTTGCCACTCCATTCCTGCACCACGTCCACAAAGCTGCCACTGGCCCGATCGTGCCCGCCATCGGCGCCCAGTGCGACGCAGGCGATGATCTTGCGTTGTCCACTGGCGGTGATGAAACAGGGGTTGAAAGTACTTTTGCAAAGCTGGATTGCCGCGGTGCCAACACCCGACGCACCGGCGTGGATCAGCACACGCTCACCGCGCTGCAACCCACCTTCCATGTAGAGATTGAGGTAGGCCGTTGCAAACACTTCCGGTAGCGCCGCCGCTTCCACAAAGGAGATATTGGACGGCATTTTCAACACCTGACCTGCTGGCACGACCACTTCTTCGGCATACCCACCACCCGCCAGCAGGGCGCACACATGATCTCCGGGCTGCACACGAATCACGTTTTCGCCGATCTCCGTGACGATGCCAGAGCACTCGAGACCGAGTATCGGACTCGCGCCAGCCGGTGGTGGATAACCACCCGACCGCTGGACAAGATCTGCACGATTCACCGCACTGGCGTGCACCGCGATGCGAACCTGCCCGGCGCCTGTTTCCGGTCGCTCGGTGCTACCCCAGACCAGTTTTGTTCCTTCAACGAGTATCGCTTTCATGTGTTCCTCACCAGGACATTCGGATCTTCACGTGTCGATCGTGCAGATACTGTTTGAGTTCGCTGACCCGATAATCGCCGTAGTGCACCATTGAGGCGATCAGGGCTGCATCGGCAGCACCCGCCGTCAGCACGTCGTAGAGATGCTCTGGCTTGCCGGCACCACCGCTGGCGATGACAGGAATACGCACGGCCCTTGAAATCAGTGAAGTCAGGGTCAGATCATACCCATCACGTGTGCCATCGGCGTCGATGGAATTCACCACCAGTTCACCCGCGCCCAGCCGCTCACCTTCCTTTGCCCACCACAGGGCGTCGATCCCCATCGGCTTGCGACCACCATTGATGACAATCTCATAGCCTGAAGGAATCTGCGCGCTGACGGCCACACGGCGGATATCCATCGATAGCACGATGTTCTGATTGCCAATGGCCTGTGCACACTCACTGATCAAGGCCGGACGCTGCACGGCAGCCGAATTGACATTGATTTTTTCTGCCCCGGCCAGCCTCAGGTCGGTCGCATCACCGACACTGCGCACCCCGCCACCGACTGACAGGGGAATGAACACCTGCTCGGCCACCCGTTCGACGACGTCCAGCATGATGCTGCGAGCATCACTCGAGGCAGTGATGTCATAAAAAACCAGTTCATCAAGCCCGTCTTCGTAGTACTCACGCGCTTTCTGCACGGGGTCGCCAATGTCCTTCGTGTCCACGAACCTCACGCTCTTGGCAAGTTTCCCGTCGCGTACATCCAGGCAGGCGATCACCCGTTTGCTCAGCATGTGCCACTCCAGCCGGAAAACGCGGCCAGCAGCCGCAACCCGACCCGACCACTCTTTTCAGGGTGGAACTGGGTCGCAAAATAGTTGTCCCTGCCCAGTGCACAGGCAAACTCCTGTTCGTAATCGCTTACGGCATAAACCAGGCTGCGGTCGGTCGGATCGGGAAAGTAGGAATGGACGTAATAAAACTCATCGCCCGGAGCAAGCCCTGCCAGCAGCGGATGTTCACGCACTCCGCGTACCTCGTTCCAGCCCATGTGTGGCACCTTGAGATCCGGATCCTTCAGCTCAAAACGCCGAACCGTGCCGGGGAAAAGCCCTAGCGTGGTGGTGTCGTTCTCCTCGGAGTACTCGAGCGAAATCTGCAGGCCCAGGCATATGCCCAGGGTAGGTGTTCCCCGCGCAATGACCTCTTTCAGCGCAGAATCCAGACCCCGACGTTTCAGGCTCTGCATCGCTGCACCGGCTGCGCCCACGCCGGGAAAAATCACGCGACTGGCAGAAAGCAACGCATCTGGATCGCCGACAATCTGTGCATGCAGGCCAACTTCGTGACACGCCCGCAGCACGCTGCGCAGATTACCCGCGTCGTAGTCGACGATGGCGGCGGTCGCGTTCACGGTGTTTCCTCACATGACAGGCTCAAGGGCCGCGGATACTATCGCACCGCCCCTGACCAACCAAGGACATGTTCTGAACTCCCGAAAGGACGGTGTACTGCTCATCAACCTCGGCTCACCTGCGTCACCCGCAGTCCGGGATGTCCGCAGTTATCTCAACGAATTTCTCATGGATCGCCATGTGCTCGATGTACCGGCGCCCATCCGCCGTCTGATCGTGTCACTGTTCATCCTGCCGACCCGGCCAAAACGCAGCGCCCATGCTTATGCGCAGGTGTGGCAACCACCGGATCAGTATGGTTATGGCTCGCCACTGCTGCAGAACGGGATGGCACTTCGGGACCTGCTGGCGTCCCGTACAGACGTTCCCATCGCGCTGGCCATGCGGTACGGCGAACCCTCCATCGCCGGCGCTGTCGAGAGCCTGCGCAAACAGGGTGTCGAACGAGTTCTGCTCGCCCCGCTCTATCCGCAGTATGCAGACTCGACCACCACGACGGCGCTCGAAGCTGCGCGCAGGGTGACCCGTGGCATGACCTTGCTCGAACTGGCACCGTTTTACGCTGACCCTGACTACATCTGCGCACTCGCCGACGTCACACGACGCACGCTACCCAACAATTTCGATCTGCTGCTGATGAGTTTTCACGGTCTGCCCGAACGCCACATGACCAAAGCAGACCCTACTGCAGCGCACTGTCTGCGTACCGACGACTGCTGTGAAACACCCTCTGCCGCGCACGCAACCTGCTACCGGCATCAGACGCGGGTCACTTCCAGCCTGCTGGCGCAGGCACTGGGTCTGGCCAGGGATCGTTGGGCGATCAGTTATCAGTCCAGACTCGGGAGATTGCCATGGCTTGCACCGTATACGGATGCAACGTTGCAGGAACTGCCGGGCAAGGGTGTCAAACGCCTGGTGGTGGTATGCCCGGCGTTTGTGGCCGACAACCTGGAAACGCTCGAAGAAATCGAGATCAGCGGACGGCGTACATTCATGGCAGCAGGTGGTGAATCACTCACGCTCGTACCCTGCCTGAACGCCGATCCGGCATGGGTGGCAACGCTCGCCACCCTCTGTTCAAACGCACTCAGCCGCTGACGGCAAAGCCCGTATTGGGGAAGTGCACCATGATGTTGCCAACTTCCGGGTCCTGGCGCAGAACCACAATTTCCTGGCCCGTCCATTTGACGAGCGAACCGGTAATCGGATTGCGGCCGTAGTCGGTGGCAGAAACAGCCACGTTCTGGCCTTCCTTGAGCGAGCCTGCGAGACGGGAATCCACGCGCGCATCGTGTGGAGTCACGGGCTCGGACTGCCTGCCAATCCCATGAGCATCAGCGGCGGATATTTCCGTCACCTTGCCATGACCAAACGCCTTGATGCGTGCCATGTAGGCCTGTACCCGCGGCCAGTCTTCGAGCATCGACGCATTCACCGGGTTTCCAGCGACAAACCACAGGCAGTGGTAAACACTGAAGTCGGCGATGCTGGCCACTTCGCCAAAGAGGTAGGCTGATTCGAGCGAAGACTCCAGCGAACCGAGATATTCCTGGAAGTGGGCTTCAGCGGCGCTGGGTGGAACACCCACAATCGGCGCACCACCTGACAGCTCGGCTCGATCTTTCTGGAACGCCGCAACGGCCTCGGCGGACAGTTGGGACATCTGCGCGGACAGAGCGGCTTCGCGGAAGTTCAGTGCCACCACCGTGCGGAAAAGATCCGAGTCGGCCCATTGTGCAACACGCTCTGCTGCAAAGCCGGCTGCGTACAGGGTGTCATTGCCCGCCAGACGTGCCAGTTGCCGGCAGATCACCTGGGTGTCGCAGTACACATTGGCCCCGATCTGCATGATCGGTGTTTTACGGTAACCACCTGAAAGCGGCATCAGCAATGGACGCGGCATGATTGGCGGGATGATGACCGACTGCCATTCCATGCGCAGATAGCCAAACAGCGCGCGGACTTTTTCCGAGAACAATGAAGCGGGATAGTGATGAAAAATGGGTGTCATGATCCGGTAGACCTTGTTTGAATGGATAGGCACGGGTCCATGCAGTCTACACGGACTGCGCGCGCGCTTTGACAAGACCGTAGAAGTTCTGGACCAGAACCCGCGAGAACATCGACTTTCTGGCCACAAACCGAACCGGTCGGTTCAGCCCCTGCGCGTCCAGGGAAATGTACTCCGACGCCTTGACTCCCAGCGTGCGCGCCACTCCTGCCGGTACCAGACCATGGCCGAACCCGGCCAATGCCATCTGTGCCACTGAAAAAAAAGATTCCAGCGACACCGCCCGATGCAGTCGCAGTCTTCGCATGTCGTCTTCAATGGACCGCCAGGCACCGGAACGTGATTCGATGGTAATGACTGACAGGGGCTCGCCAACCTGATACTCGAGAGGACGCCGGGCACTGGGGATGATCACCATGGGTTCCAGACGGATCACCTCGCTCTGCAGGTCGGATTCGGCATCGTGGCTGCCGGTACATATGCCGACCATGTATTCCCCCGAGCGCAGCCGATCGAGCACCACCGGTGACCGCTGCGCATGAAATTCGAACTCCACTTCGGGCATTTCCCGCGCCACTGAAGCAAACAGTTTGGGGCCCCAGCTGGCCAGGATGGCCTCGGAGACACCCATGATCAGCTTGCCCTTGCGCAGTGCATTGTCTTCGAGAAAAACACTGCGCAGATCCGAGATCAGCGGCGTCACACGTTCAACGAGCCTCGTCCCGTGATGGGTCAGGACCACCCGCCGGCCCTGCCGCTCGATCAGCGCCCGGTCGTAAAAGGCTTCCAGACCCGCAATGCGTTTGCTCACAGCTGATTGCGAGATCTTCAGCACCGTGGCGGTTTCCATCATGGTACCGGTCTTGGAAAGGGTGACGAGTGTTTCCAGGTTCTCAAGCATCAATCATTCCGATCGGTTGAAGTATCTATTCCATACATTCGCTTTTTTCAAGTATAGCGAATAGTGAAGATGCGCCCCATGTTGTATGCACTTCTGATCGTCGTCGTGTTGTTTACCAGCACCCTCTCGGGGGTGCTTGGCATGGCCGGTGGCATGATCCTGATGGCAGTGCTGGCGACCACACTGCCCGTCGCCGCCGCGATGATGCTGCACGGCGCGGTGCAGTTCACCGCCAATGGTTCACGAGCGTGGTTCCTGCGCGAGCACATCCAATGGCAGGTGCTGCCATGGTATGCACTGGGCGCACTGAGTGTGCTTGGCGTATTTACCATTCTGGTTCTGGTACCGGACGCCGGAGTGGTACTGATGTTGATCGGCCTGCTTTCACTGGGCGCGCGATTTTCCGGACGCTTCACCCGACTTGAAATCACGAAACCCGGTACCGCGGTCTCCTGCGGCGTCATCGTCACGGCAGCGCAGTTGCTGGCGGGTGCTTCAGGTCCTCTGCTGGACGCGTTTTACCTCAATTCCAGCCTGTCACGACACGCAGTCGTCGCCAACAAGGCACTGACCCAGGCATTGGGGCATACGATCAAGATTGGCTACTACGGATTGGTGGTCGGACTCAGCGACGAGTTGCCACCGGTGTTTGTCGCCATCGCACTGCTTGCTGCCCTGATTGGCACCCGGGCAGGCACAACGCTGCTCAACTCCATCAACGAAACACGCTTCCGCTACTGGAGTGGCATGATCATCACGGGAATCGCCGTCGTTTGTGTGCTCCACGGCGGCTGGCTGCTCTGGAGCGCCTGATCAACTGCAGTTGAGCGAGAGCGTCTGACAAACTGTCAGACAACTGAATCAGGTTTTCACCGGCTTCACGACAAACAGCAGGTCACCCGCATTCACCTGGCGCCCATTTTCGATGTTGACTCGCGTGACGCGATACTGATGTGTACTCGGGAACAGTTCCACATCGGTGTTGAAATCCTGCAGCTTGAGCGGCGTAAAGATCTTCATCGCCTCCAACTGGCAGATCGTCTGGTCGAGGTCAATGACATCGTCGACGGACACGTACGCGGGATCCGTCGGCGATGGAGAGCTGTAGAAAATCGCTGTCGCCGGTGACAACACCTTCAGTTCATCGCTGTCGGCAATCCTGACGCTGTCGCGATTGATCGCCGACATGCTGTCGCCCGCACTTGCCTCGATCTCGCGAATCAACGAATCGATCTGGGTACGTTTGAGGAATTCCGGCAGGAACCCGGTGTCGTAGATGCCAGCATTGAACACGGGGTCTTTCAATACGCGCCGCAGAAGAGGGATGTTGGTGCAGATCCCGCTGACTTCAACCTGTTCAAGGTAGGATTCAAGCTTGACGATACCCGAGGCGCGATCCGCCGCGTGCACAATGATCTGCGCCACCATGCTGTCGTAATAGGGCGATACAAACTTCCCGGAGCCTGCGGTGGCAATCACTTCGACACCTTCCATGGCCGGGAAGCTGGCAACGCGTATCTCTCCGGGATGGGGTCGGAATTCCAGCTTGCGTCCAATCTGCTGCACTCGCTCCGCAGTCACCCGGGCTTCGATGGCATACCCGTTTGCTCCGGGCACCATGTCGGCAATCGATTCTCCCGAGGCGATTCGATACTGCGCACCGACGATGTCGATGCCACTCACCCATTCCGTTACCGGATGCTCCACCTGCAGGCGGGTGTTCATTTCCATGAAGTAGACTGCATCGGACTGCAGGTCGTAGATGAACTCCACGGTTCCGGCGCCCACATACTTCACTTCGTCAGCGATCAGTCGCGTGTATTCCAGGACCGAAGCCAGCAGATGGGCGGGTAATGCCGTCGACTCGCTCTCTTCCAGCACTTTCTGCTTGTCGCGCTGCACGCTGCAGTCGCGTATGCCAAGCACCTTGGTATTGCCGTGCGTGTCGCGCAGCACCTGGGCTTCGATGTGGCGCAGGCTGGTGACGTACTTTTCCAGATATACATCACCATTGCCAAATGCGGCTCTAGCCTCGCGTGTCACCCGATGAAACTGCTCGTGGAATTCGGACGCCTTTTCCACGACCTGGATACCCTTGCCTCCACCACCATGCACAGCCTTGATGAGCACGGGGTAACCAATGGTTTCCGCAACCTCAGCCGCTTTTTCTGCTGAAGTCAGGATTCCGTGGCTGCCCGGTACAACAGGAACCTTCAGGCGCATCGCCGTATGGATGGCATTCGACTTGTTACCCATCGTCTCCATGCTGTAGACAGGCGGTCCGATGAAGTTGATGCCATGCCGGCGAACGAGTTCGGCAAACTGCGCGTTCTCGGAGAGAAAACCGATACCGGGGTGCAGACTGTCGACGTTGGTATCCTTGGCAATCTTCAGCACACTCTGCGCGTTCAGATAACTCTCGTCGGGTGTATTGCCGCCGATGCAGACCAGTTCATCGCGCTCGCCAAGCATCTCGGCCGCGGCCGACTCCATATCAGGATCGGACTGCACCAGCACCACACGAATATCATTTTGCTGCGCAATGCGAATCAGCTTCACCGCCGTACAGCCACGGGCGTGAATCAGCACCTTTTTCACCGGTCGGATCAGGTCACGTTCGGTGTAGTGTGGATTGTGGGCAACCACCACGGGCCGCTGTCTGCTCAGGACGCCAGACCAGACGCGCATGACCACATCTTCGACGCTTTCCACCGGCACGGGAACGTCGGGATCTATCTGCTTCAGGGCTTCGTCGAACTTGGTATAAAAAGGATGTTTTACCAGGCCCTGCATGGCATCGGGATTGGTCGACAGATAGTTGGACAGCATGGAGTCCAGCGGCAGGTTTGACGGCGTGACGATCTGGCCGGCAAACGGCATGCTGGTACCGGAAAAATAGTAGGTCTGTACCAGCGGATGCGTGACAAAGCTTGCCTGGGCGCCACCGGTACAGTCACCGAACCCGAAGACGATGACCGGCAGGTCATGATCCCGGACAAACCGCGTGATGCGATCATTGACCGCGGCCATTGAAAACAGTGACCCGGCACCCTCCTTGGTCTGCATGCCACCGGAGGAGATGAAGCAGACCACCGGCAGATGTTCTTCCGCGCAGCGCACCAGCAGGCGACAGAATTTCACCGCGCTCGCCATGTCGAAAGATCCCGCCTGGAAGGAGACGTTGGAGACGATGACGCCCATCGGCAGGCCCTGCGCACCGTTTTCGAACGTACCTATGCCGGAGACGACACCGCAAGGTGTCAGGTTTTTCTGCAGCGCTTCCTCGATCGACAACCGGAAACCCGGAAAACTGCGTGGATCGCTGGAAATCAGATCACCATCGAGTTCTTCGAACTTGCGAAAGAAACGCTGCAGGATGTCGGTGTGGTTGACGGTCGTGCCACGTCTGAACTTGCGCAGGACTTCCTGCATCTGCAGATCGCGATAGGCAATGTGCAGCCGGTTCCAGAAGTCCTTGCGTCGGCCGATGTTGCGCGGCGCGATCTTGCCCTGGTAACTCTTGCCCTCATTTTCAGCCAGCACATAGGAATTGAGCAACGATTCAAAAATGTAGGTCACGACGACAAACAGCGCGTCAGCCAGATGCGGAAAACTCAATCGTTTCCATTCTTCGACCGCGCGGAAAAAGTCGCCGCCCTTGGGCAACCGGAGAACACGCTGGTACCACCTGATGACCTGCTGCCTGAGCAGCGTGGTTGCATTCGCGCCGGATGCTGCGCCCCGGTTGCCCAGGGTGACACCGCTGGCAGCAAGTTCGAGCGTCGTGTTCAACAGGCGGCCCAGCGATTCACGTGACAGTGACTGACTGCGTTGCGCTTCACTGGCGATCGAGTCGAGGTTGGCAATGACCTGGTCGTACACCGAATCGAACAGCAGCAGGTTCTCGCATTCGCGCATGAAATCGGCGCGCAGTTCATCATCGATCAGCAGATCCAGTACCGTCAGCTCATTGGCGCCGACGAGTCTCGAGCGTTCCCGGCGAGCGCTGACATGCTCGGGAAAGCGTTTCTCGAGAAACAGGCGATTGGCTTCCAGATCGGAAACACCCGCTTCCATGCCCACCGTGAACCGTTCGCTGGTCATGGCCAGGTTGAGTTCTGCAGTGAGCTGATTGACGAGATAGGCATCCGACATGTCGTCGATGCCTCGACCGGCAAGCAGTTTTTTGCCCTGGTGACTGAACGTGCGCAGCATCAGCGGATACAACTCGGCATCCAGGCGAATGGCCTCGATGAACTGTCGGGGGGCCAACAGGTCGCTGACCTTGAGAATCTGCCGGGTATCGCGGTGATTATCGAGCAGTTCGATCAGTGCGCGCAGGTTCCCCACCGCGTCGGACTTCCAGCGGTTATAGAGATACACACCCACACGAGTGATGAGCGCCGCGCGAGCATCGTCAAAATTTTTCTTCGGCTCACCAAACAGGAACATCGCGATGCGACCCCGCTCCGCGTTCAGTGCTTCCTTCTTGTCTGTGTAGTTGCGCCAGGCCTTGGACAGGGCGTCGTCGTAGACCACCTTGTCAGGATCCTGCAGCCACTTGAGAAAAGACTGACGGCGTTCAAGGTCGGCCCGCTTGTCGAGTTCGCCCTGTGGCAGCTCCTGGTGTGCAAGCCGCCCGTATTGTGCCTTGGTCGTGGCCTTGATCCGTTTGCGGATGGACAGGTAACGCAGATAACGGAAGGCCACCCCGAATATGTTCAGATACTCGGTCGGATTCTTGGTCAGCTTGAGTGCGGCAGATGCCTGCATCTGCGCAAGGCGCGGTGAAGGACGCAGATAACGAAGCAGGCTCTGCTTGTAGTGATCGAGAATGTAGTCGTTTTCGGCGACAAAGTGTTTCGCCTGGCTCTCGATGCGCAATATTCCGGTGGTGATGGCCAGCCGCAGATTTTCCAGGTCCGCGTCGCTGCGGTCGGCACTGAAGTCGATCACACCGTCGATGTTGCCCTGCTCATAGAGTTCGAAGGCAGACAGACCCACGTATTGGGCGCATTCCTGCCAGGACAGATTCAGGCGACGTGCGATGCTGGCCAGACCACGCGGTTGGATCGTGCTGAACACGGAATCCTTTACCGCCAGCAGCAGGTTGCTCGCCGCCAGTGGAATCGCACCACCCGAGTAACCCAGACCAAAAACGATGCCAACCGTCGGCACGTCGACGTTGCAGGCTTCGACAATCAACCTCGATATGGCATGTGCCTGGTTGTTGCGGTTGGCCTCCTCTCGGGAATCTGCCCCGGGAGTGTCCATGAAGTTGACAATGGGCGTACGACGCCGGGCGTGATAGGCGATGCGTTCGGCAGCCGCCTTGTGATGGCGTGGTCCCCAGGTGCCATTTTCGACCGCTCGATCCTGGGCGATGAACCCTACCGGGCGGATTTCGCCATTGAAGTCAAGCTCGATGGTGGCCGAATAATAGGGGCCATCCGACTCTTCGCGACGTACGCGACCCAGACGCCGGATGATCGACGGGGCATTGATGCGTTGCGAATCTTCAGCCGGCGTGACGACGGACTCGATATACGAATCCACATCCATGTTGGCGAGGGCACGACAACGACGCTTGATGACCTCATCTCGCAGCAATCCTCGCACGGCCTCTTGCCCGGTGCTGACCGCTGGGAACAGAGAGACGTCGTGCGCGAGCCTTTCAGCAATCAAATAGAGGCGATCGCCCTCAATGAGCTGTTTATCCACTGGCCGCCGACTGGTTAGAATGCCGCGTACTCTAGTGGCTGAACGCGCTCAACTCAATCTCTGTGTCTGATATGCCTGTGACCGCAATGAATATCGCTGTACTGACCGTCTCCGACTCCCGAACCCTTGAGACGGATACTTCTGGCAGTCTGCTGCAAACGCTGGCCGTCGAAGCCGGTCATCGTGTGGTGGCGCGACAACTCGTGCGCGACAATGTGTACGCACTGCGCGCACTGGTCTCGCAATGGATCTTTGATGAATCGGTGCAGGTCATCATCAGCACCGGTGGTACTGGCTTTACCGGACGCGACAGCACACCTGAAGCACTCATGCCCCTGCTGGACAAGGAGATGCAAGGCTTCGGTGAAGTGTTCCGCCAGCTCTCCTTTGCCGATATCGGAACGTCAACGATACAGTCGCGGGCCTTTGGCGGAATTGCCAATGCGACGGTGATTTTTGCGCTGCCAGGATCGACCGGTGCCGTGCGGCTCGGCTGGGAGAAAATCATCAAGGCGCAACTCGACATCAACAACAAACCATGCAACTTCGCAGAACTTGCCCCTCGCTTTCGCGAGTGGGCGCGGGACTAGTCAGCATTCCAACGCCCGAGGAGCATTCAAGTGAGCGGTAGTGTCTATATAGCCAATGCAGCGCGAACGCCGATCGGCAGTTTCCAGGGCCAGCTGGCCGGCCTGAGCGCGCCGGAACTCGGCGCCCATGCCATTCGCGCCTGTCTGGCGGGAGTTGATCCGGACACCATCGACGAGGTGATTTTCGGCAATGTCGTGAGCGCCGGCCTCAAACAAGCACCCGCACGACAGGCCATGCGCCTGGCCGGTCTGCCTGACAGCTGTGGTGCAACCACCGTCAACAAGGTCTGTGGCTCAGGCATGAAAACGGTGATGCTGGGGCATGACCTGATCCGTGCCGGCAGCGCGCAGGTGGTGATGTGTGGCGGCATGGAGAGCATGACCAATGCACCGTACCTGATGCTGAAAGCCCGTTCCGGAATGCGCATGGGTCACGGTGAACTGAAGGATGCGCTGTTTCTCGATGGGCTCGAAGACGCCGAAACCGGCGCCGCCATGGGCACGTTTGCACAGGCCACTGCCGATGCGTATCAACTCACCCGTGCCGCAATGGATGCCTATGCAACCCAATCCGTGCTGCGCGCACGGGCGGCGATCAGCCATCAAAGTCTCGCCAGCGAAATCAGCCCGATCGTCCTGAAAGGTGTCACCATCGCCGACGACGAGCAGCCGGGTCGGGCCAGACTCGAGAAGATTGCCGAACTGCGACCTGCATTCAAGGCCGACGGCACCATCACTGCAGCCAACTCGAGTTCCATCTCCGACGGCGCCTCCGCGTTGCTGATCACCAGTGAAGCGGGACTGGGCAGCAGCCAGCCGCTGGCCCGGATCGTCGGGCACGCAACCCATTCGCAGCATCCCAGTGAATTCACCACCGCACCGGTGGCTGCCATTCGCAAGCTTGCAGACCAGCTGGGCTGGCCGCTTGTGTCCGTCGACCTGTTCGAAATCAACGAAGCCTTTGCGATGGTGACGATGATCGCCATGCAGGAACTTGGCCTGCCACATGATCGCGTCAACATTTATGGCGGCGCCTGCGCACAGGGACATCCCATCGGTTCCACGGGTGCTCGCCTGCTGGTCACGCTCGCGCACGGACTGCAACGTACCGGTGGCAAACGTGGTATCGCTGCACTGTGCATTGGCGGTGGTGAGGCAACTGCAGTCGCTGTGGAGCGCGTTTGGTGACAGCACTCCCGGTTATCGTTGGCATGGGTGGCGCAAACGCTGCCGGCCGTATTTCGTTTGATCACGCCTACCGGCGACTGGTCATCAACGCACTCGATGAAGGTCCGCGCGCACAAACCTATCGCGCCCTGGCAAGCATGATGGGTGTCACCGGCAACCCGGATGATCCGGCAGTACGCGCCTGGATCGACGCGCACACACTGGTGCGTCGCATCGAGAACTTTGATGTGGACAAGGTCTATTGCCAGAGTGCGGCCACGGTCTCGGCAGGGCCGGGTCAGGCTTTGGTATTCCGCCTGCCACGGCGACAGCTGCCCGAGCAGATTCCGCCGTCGTGGCGAATCGCGGAAATTGATGCACGTAACGTCGAGGTCACCTGTTCTGCACCCACCGAGATCCTGTTCCCCGATGCGCGGGTGTCAAAGGTATCCAGCGCGGGCCAGTTGCCAACCGGATTCGATCCCGGCAATACCTACCAGTCGCGCAGCCATCCTCGTGGCCTGCAGCTGGCGGTGTACGGTGCATCGGATGCCCTGCAATCCACCGGCATCAGCCTCGCAACGCTGAAGGCTCATGTCAGTGGCGACCAGATCGCGGTGTACTCTGGCAGTGCGATGGGGCAACTGAACCCTGAAGCGTACGGCGGCTTGTTGCAGAACCCGATGCTCGGCAAACGGCCATCCTCAAAACACTGTTCATTTGGCCTCTCGGAGATGCCTGGCGACTTTGTGAACGCCTACGTGCTTGGCTCGGTAGGTGGGACCGCTGGCATCATCGGCGCCTGCGCAACATTCCTGTACAACGTGAAACAGGGCATCGACGACATCCGCCGAGGCGACAAACGCATCGTTTTTGTCGGCAATTCAGAGGCACCCGTGCTCGCCGACGTCATCGAAGGTTACCGCACCATGGGTGCGCTGGCGGAAGACGACGCGCTGATGGCACTGGATGGCAGCAATACCTGTGACAACCGACGTGCATGCCGGCCCTTCTCCGACAATTGCGGGTTCACGGTCGCCGAAGGCAGTGTCTACGTGGTGCTGATGGACGATGCACTGGCACTGCAACTGGGTGCAAGGATCCTCGGCAGCGCCGCCGATGTCTTTGTCAACGCCGATGGTTACAAAAAATCCATCTCCGGGCCTGGCGTAGGCAACTATCTGACCGTCGCCAAGGCGCTGGGAGTGGCACGCAGCATCATTGGCGAACAGGCGCTGCACACCCGGACCTACATGCAGGCGCACGGCACCAGCACCCCTCAGAATCGGGTCACAGAATCTCACATCCTGAGCACCCTGGCCGGGCAATTTGGCATGCAGGACTGGCTGGTTGGTGCCGTCAAGGCTTACGTGGGTCATACCATGGCTCCCGCCGGAGGCGACCAGTTGGCAGCCATCCTGGGACAGTGGCAATACGGCATTGTCCCGGGCATTACCACCATCGACCATCTCGCTGCCGACGTACATACGGCAAACCTGCGTTTTTCCTTTGACCATGTACATGCCGAGGTTGACACCTACGTGGGCGCCTTTGTCAATTCGAAAGGTTTTGGCGGCAACAACGCAACGGGATTTTTCCTCTCGCCCCAGCGCACCATGTCCATGCTGGAGCAGCGCTGGGGCACTTCTGCAATGAGCGAGTGGGCAGCCCGCAACAGCGACGTGACAGCAGCAGCGAAGGCCTACGATGAAAGCGCCTGCAACGGCGAAAATTCGGCCATCTACCAGTTTGGTGAAGGGGTCATCGATGGCTCGGATCTGCAGTTCGATTCCAGTTTGATCACCATTCCCGGTTTTGGTCAGCCGGTGCAGCTGAACATACCCAATCCTTATGCCGACATGAGCTGACCAGCCACGCAGTCTTCTGGCCCTGTACATTCAGGACGGTTCATCCAGGGTGCGGATTAGGGAAGGTCTGGTAAATCAGACCTTCCTGCGTGGTGCAGGGATGCACCACCATTTTCCCTGCGTGAAACGCAAGGAAAATGAGAGGAACACGCAGTGTTCCGTTCTGATCAATTCGCAGGAGCGAATTGATCAGAATTACCTTAGTGCAGGGTCGGCTTCGGCAGGCGTTTCAGAAGCTGTATCCGTGCACTGGCCGCGCGGGCCAGCTGTGATCCTTCTGCCGCGCTGGATTCGCAGGCAGTGTATTCTTCCAGCGCCAGTTCCGGCAGGTTGAGTGCATACCAGCAATTGCCGGTTTCCAGCCGCAACCCGCCTTCCATATCCGTGTCTCCCACCGCCCGCGCTATCGCGCGTTGGTGTTCCAGCACTGTCAGGGCGGAATGCGGCTGCGACCGGGAGAGACAGGCGTGCTTGACGTTGTTGAGCATTCGCAGCGCGATGTCTGTTGCGGTAGCACGCTGGGCCGAGGCCGCCATCGGCAACGTCATCATCTGGACCGGATCCACCACCTGCTGATCAACACAGGCGAGAAAGTGCCCGGGAGCGTTGAGTCCCCAGGCATCCAGGCCCTGCCGACGGGCGACTTCGATCAACACGATGGCCAGCGTGATCGGCAGACCTCGGCGGCGTGCCAATACCCTGACTACACAACTGTTGTCGAGATCCACCAGACCACGTTCATCCCCCTGAAAACCCAGGGTTCCAAGATGAAGCCAGGCGGTTTCACCGGCCGGTGGGAGCAGCGCGTGCAGGTCTTCCGTCAGACCCGACAGGTCTTCCGCAGGATGGATGACACGATTGACCAGCCCGGCAACCGCCAGTTCGGTCGCCTCCGGATTGGTCACCAGCACCGCAAATTCGGCGGAGAGATCCGCATCAGGACGCAGTCCGATCACGACAGCAGGGCGGTCACGGTGTTGATGAATTCCTTGCGCGCAAACGGCTTGGCCAGCGTCGCGTTGGCACCCATACGGCGCGCCGCATCCAGATAGTCCTCCGGCCCGATCCTGCCACTGCCGGAAATGGCGATTATGGGAAGCGCGGCGTACTGCCTGCGAATGTCCGAGATCGTCTCGAGCCCTTCCTTCTCGGGCATGATCATGTCCGCAATCACCAGATCAAACACCTTCTGCCGCATTTTTTCCAATGCCAGCACTCCGTTTTCCGCAGTCACTACGCTGTGCCCTTCAAGTCGGAGCATCTCGCTCAGAACATCCAGCACCTGCCGATCATCATCCACCAGCAATATGGCACTCACAGATTGGTCTCCCCCTTGTGTCCCCGTCAGTCCCTGGAGCATTGCCTCTGCCACTCAAGGCGCGCTCACGCCAGCAGACATTGACGGACGTTTTCCACCCGTTTCACCCCGTTCGTGTAGGCATTCTCGCACGGCTGGCGGGTCAGCGACCGATTAACATGTTCTGCGGGATGAACGATGTCAGAGGTTCCTGTGCACGACAACTCGATGTACACCATCGCCAGCATGCTGTTCCGCGCCAAACGGCCCGGTGTGCTGGTCACCCGTCGCAAGGTCGCAGATCGCATGGCCAGCCTGCCCGGCCTTGCCCGGCTGGACCTGCAATTGATCAAGGACACTCCAGACGCTGCAGAAAGTGCAGCCGAGGCGATGGTGGCACAAGGCTGCGACCTGCTGATGTGCTGGGAAACCGTGTTGAGTCTGCAGAAACTCTCACGCCCCGGAGAAGCCATCATGCCGACACGGATCGTGGATGCTGAGTCGCTCGAGCGATTTGACACCGCGCTGCATCGCCTTGGCCGTCGGAACCATGCAGCCCTTCTCAGTACACCGACTGCACCGGAAACCAGTACACGTCGTCGTCTGGCCATGAAACACCAATGCATGGGAGTTGATCGCATCGGCGCAACGCTGGCCCGAACGATGGCGCGAGCCAACACACCCATCCTCATGGTTTGCGCGTTGATCGACGCCCGCGCCCTTGCCTGGACCAACCGGCTGACGCTGTGGACGGCGCGTTTCGGGCGCCGCAATCCGTTGCGGCTGGTTGGGGTGCTGCTGTTCAAGCCCCGGGAATACTGGACACACCGCCTGAGCACGCACCGGGCCAACATGGAACTCGACGCGGCAATCAGGCAGCTGAAGGAGTGTCTGCTGGAACTCGAGGCTGAACAGGGAGACGCTGAACAATCCAGGATCCCCTGCGCGGAACCAGTACACACGACGGACGTTATCCATGGCGGCACGCCCGGAAGCGCTGGAACCGGACCGGCGGGGACGATCCGGTTGAAACCAAAAGGCTGACATGACCCACCGAAGCCGCTATAAAGCACTCCGCGTCCCCGCCCATCTCGTCCCTGTGAAGCAGGAGTGGAGCAAGAGAACACCATGCAGTGGAGTGCCAAGCCCTCCAGAGATCCCGTTACGCCTGTTTCATCGGACGCCGATCTGCTGATTCTGGTCGACAGCGCCGACAATCCGGTCGGGCATCTCGACAAGGCTCGCTGCCACGATGCGGGCGGCATCCTGCATCGGGCTTTTTCGCTCTTCATTTTCAACTCACGGGGCGAACTGCTGCTCCAGCAACGAGCGCTTGGCAAACGGTTGTGGCCGGGGTACTGGTCAAACAGCTGCTGTTCCCACCCTCGTGTCGGTGAAAGCATGGAGGTTGCGATCGGTCGCCGGCTGGCAGAGGAACTTTCTCTCGAGACCACGTTGTCGTTCATCTACAAGTTCGAGTACCAGGCACGCTTTGGCGACGCAGGCTCCGAGCATGAACTATGCTCAGTCTATATTGGCTTCACCGATCAGGAGCCCAGTGCCCACCCGGAAGAAATTGCAGCGTGGCGATGGGCCTCCACTGAGGTCCTCGAACGCGAGCTCGCCAACGCACCAGGATCATTCACACCCTGGTTCAGGCTTGAATGGCAAGCCTTGCAAAGGGACCACGCGCATCGCCTGCGTTCACCGACGCCTGGCAGACCTTGCTGAGTGTGTTGCAGACCACAACAGGCGTGACCTGGTCGATTGTGGCGGGTGGCAGCGCAAGGGGTAGACAGCGTATCCTTCACCCCTTCATGGGCACCTTCACGCAGCCCGCTCCAGGGCTTTTTTTTCAGGGCTTGTCTTGTGACTGGGCGCAATGCAGCAGCAGCGGCTATTGACCAAATGGAAATGGAAAAGTGAGCAATAGACACTTGAGTATCGGCATCAGTGGCCTGGCCGCCTATCTTCCGCCTTATCGGGTAAATCTCGAGTCCTGGTGCCGATGGAACAACGACAGTTGGGACAAGGTCGGAAGTGTCGTGGGTACCAGTTACAGGCTTCCCGGTCCGAACGAAAATGCCTACACCATGGCCGCAACGGCTGTTCTTCGCCTGATCGACAACTACCAAATCGATCCTGCCCGGATCGGCTATCTTGCTTTTGGTACCGAATCCAGTACCGACAATTCGGCAGGTGCCGTCATCATCAAGGGAATGGTGAATGAGGTGCTGATCTCCCGGGGCGCCCCCCTTCTCAGTCGCAACTGCGAGGTCCCCGAGTTCAAGCATGCCTGTCTGGGCGGTGTCTATGCGATGAAGGCAGCCGCGCGCTACCTCGCCCTGGATGGTGAAGGTCAGCAGGCGATCGTGGTCTGCGCAGACATCGCCGAATACCAGCGTGGCACCAGCGGTGAGCCGACGCAGGGTGCTGGCGCAGTGGCCATGCTGATGGAGGCCAATCCGGCACTGCTGACCATTGAACTGAAGGCATCCGGTTCTTCGTCCGACTATCGCGGCCCGGATTTTCGCAAGCCCTTCTCGCGCTTCACGTCACAGACCAACTCCCCGTTCCAGCGGCCAAGGGACTTCCCGCTCTTCAACGGAAAGTACTCCACCACCTGTTATATCGACGAGGTGCTTGCAGCAACCGCGCATCTGGTGAGCAAGCTTGAAGGCTCTGGTCGAAAATTCCTGCGCGACATGCTGGCCGTCTTTCTGCATCGCCCGTATCAGCGCATGGCCGAAACGGGCCTGGCGATGATGCTGCTCTACGTTCTGGCAGTCGGGGATGCCGAAGATCGGGCCGAACTGGACAAGATCGCCCTCCTCTCCGGAGTTGACGCAAAACTGCTCCAGATCGAACTGGTCCAGCAACCTTACGTGTACGATCTTGTCAAAAGCGGCCAGGTGACCGAAGAACTCTATCCTTCAGCCACACAGGCGCTGCGCACACTGCGCAACATGCCAAACTGGCATGCAGACATCACCAGCAAGCTGCAACTGGGCGCCAGCGAAATGAAGCACGTTGGCAACCTGTATACCGCATCGCTGCCCGCGTGGATTGCGGCCGGCCTCGAAGAGGCCGCTGCCCAACGGTTGAAGCTGGATCACTCCAGTATTCTGACGGTGGGCTATGGAAGCGGTGATGCAGCAGAAATCATTCCCATGCGCCTGGTGCCGGGCTGGGAAGCGGCGGCGGAGAAAATTCGATTCCGGGCGGCACTTGCGGAAGCGTCTGTCGATCTCGACGAAGCCGACTACACCGCACTCCATGATGACGGTCGGTTGCCCGCAGGCGCACTGCAACGTCCTGACGTATTTGTCATCGAGAGGACGGGGGATGGCACTGCATCGTTTGACGACACAGGCCTCGAGTATTACGCCTACACCCGGTCAGTCTGAACGACTGGCCCGGCAACGATCATCTTGAAACCTGGAAGTTACCGGCTACAAAACTCTCGGTAGTCATTCGCTTCGGCCACATGAACTGAAGGCTGCATCGCGAGATCAGCCACTTGCCAGCCACCTTTTCATAAGCTTCATCGTAGATGCCAAACCAGACGATCGGCATCTTGTCGGCAGGTGTCGTGTTCATGACGTCGATGAGGTAGGTGCGTCCCACAGCCGTGGTATCACTGGTCAATTCGACCAGGTGATTGCCCGTGTGATGCATCGCCGAGAACACCACCGCGTCCGGACCCGCAAAAACCCCCTTGTAGTTGGCACGAATCGTTTCGCGACCTGACCAGTTGCCGTATTCAGGCCCGAATTCACATAACGCGTTTTCGGTGAAGATGTCGGCCAGGTCATCGATGCGACCACTGTCCATGTAATGCGAATACAGGTTCTTGACCTTGCGGATCGCCTCGACTTCAAGCAAACGCTTGAGCGCCCGGATTTCTTCCGGTGTGAAGGATTCAATACTCATGCCTGGACTCCCGTCTGTAGCTGTCTAAAGCGTTCGCTTCCTGAATTTCAGATTCAGTTCCAGCGTGCCAAGCATGATGCCTGGCTGGTGCAGGAACTTGTTGCCTGGTGCATATTCGAGCCCCTCGATCCTGTCGAGCAACGCCTCCCAGGCAATGATCTGCTCCAGTCGGGAAATATGCGCGCCGGGGCAGACACGCGGACCCTGGGAAAACACCAGATGCCTCGTCACTGCCTTGCGATCGACATTGAGGTCAAACGGGCATTCCCACTCCTCCGGATCAACGTTCCCGGCGGCCCAACGCAGGTGCAGCATCGAACCTTTGGGGACGTGGACACCCTGGAAAACCTCATCCTGGCTCGTGATGCGCGTGGACAGACCCTGCGTGGGAGAGCGCAAACGCATGCATTCTTCGGTGAAGCCCCGCAGCTTCGTACGATCGTCGTTGATCGTTGTCCATACATCAGGGTTGTCACATAGCAGTTGCGCCTGCTCTTCGAGCGCGTACTGCGTCGTTTCCAGGCCACCGATCATCATGGCGTAGACGATCCCGTTCACCTCTGCATCCGTAAGCTTGCGTTTGAGTGGTGAGTACTCCACCTGGGTAAGGAACGTGATCATGTCGTCGCGGGGTGACTTGCGGCGTTCGATGATGTGCCAGGCGACATAGTTCTGGAAATCCTGCAGCGCCGATGCCTGCTCCTTTGCCTGCTGCTCGTTCAGCAGATTGCGATGGCCCTTGCCATACACAAAGGCTGCCACCTGTGCACTACCCCAGTTCGCCAGCAGCGGGATATCCGAATAGGGAAATCCAAGCACATTGGCCATGACCATCTGCGGCAGTGGGCGGGCAAACTCGGAAATGAATTCCACTTCACCCTTGTCGATCCAGCGGTCGATCAGTTCGTGCGTCGCCTTGCGGATCATCACCTCGTGTCGACTGGCACCTGGCCCGACCCACGGGTCGGTGAGCTCCTGACGATGTGTTCGCCACAGTTCATTGTTCGGTCGCAATGACGCCATGGATACCATCATGGCGTTTACATAGGTCGTGTCCTTCATCGACACACCTTGTGCCTTGAGCGTATCGAGCGTGACAAACAGCGTCGGCGGAAAACGTACGGGATCGCGCACCACCAGGGCGATATCCTCGTACTTGCTCAGGATGAAGCCATCCGTCCCTGGCGCATAACCCTCGCCGGGGATTCGATGCACGGGAGCTTCCTGGTGGAGGATTGGATAAGCCTCGTACCAATGTTCCTGTGCGCCCGGTCCGAACAGATCGACATCGGCAATGTGTACAGGACAGCGCATCGTGTTCTTGTCATGCGTAGGTGCGTCGGCAGACATCTGTGTTCTCTCCACTCAGGTCGTGACTGCCACTAGGATACAGGCAGAGCTGACGGTTTTTCTACGGCCCGGTGGATGATCGGCACGATCACCCGTCCAGGACTCGCTCGGGGAAAGTCGGCCAGGGATAGAGCGGCACAAGGTCGCCTGAAAAATCAGGGGATCGCAAACACCATCAGCGCATTGCCTGCCATGCGGTCGCCAAACAGATAGCCGGAATTGACGACCACGTGACCGTGTTGCACCAGCGGTCCGGCGGATTCGATGCTACCCCCTCGAGCAATCTCACCTGAAACAGACGGAAACTCGCCCAAGGTATTAAAATCCCAAAGAATTTTTCCGTTCTCAGCATCGTGCGCCCGCAGATGACCGTCAAACGCGCCAGCAAAAACAACCCCGGGAATCGCGGTCACCGGTGCCGAGTAACCGGGATCACAGGCCGGCCGGTTGTTCGCCGTGCAGGTCTCCGGCGCCGGTGCAAACCATCGAACCTGGCCATCGGCAGGGTCGATGGCAAACAGTCCGGGTTTGCGAGCACCTTCGACCTTCTCGGTGAAAACGGTGTCTGCATTGGGTGCAAAGATCGTGTCCGGCGATACCGCAAGGCCCCAATGGACGCCGCCGGCAAATCCGCCCCGACCATACTGGTGACGCCAGATGAGCCGGCCATCGTCGGGATCCAGTGCAAACACGTGACCGGACTTCTGGCCGACGATCAGGACGTCTTCACCACCGGGCAACCGGGTCAGCACCGGTGGCGCGCCAATGTCGAGATCCGGGCCATTTTCGACCGGACAGTTGGTCCCCCCGCCGATGTAACAGGCCATGTTCCACGCGTCACCGGCGATCGACTGCCAGGACCAGACCATCTTCCCGTCCTTGAGGTCGAAGGCAACGACCGCATCGCTGGTCTTCGCGGCCGGGGATGTGTAGGCCTCACCCGTGCCGACGTAAATCCGGTTGCGGGCAACGTCGATGGTTGGCGAATTCCAGACCGGTGCGCCAGCCGGATGAAATCGATCGATGCCGTGTGCATTCAGTTCACCCGTCCGCTGCGGCACTTCGGGAATGACGTGCGCGGTCCAGCGAATGGCACCACTCAAGGCGTCCATGGCGACAACCCCACCACGAAACGTGCAGCAGGCGTAGCCCGGATCAGCGGCGCTTGCCCACTCGGATGAAGAGAGCGGTACATACAGCACACCGTCGTGCAGGCGTGGCGACCCGGTCAGCGTCACGGCTGGATGTTCGTGCGCAAGGGCCTTCCAGATCAGGGATCCATCGCGCGGATCAATGGCGTAAACCATGCCCTTGATATCCCCGAAGTACGCTCGCTCCCCGGACGGATCCACCATCAGCGCATTGCGAACTTCCACGTTGGCCCTGAATTCCCAGGCCACACACCCACTGGCCAGTTCCAGTGCATAAACCGATCCGCTCTGACTGCCGACCAGCAAATGCCGGCCATACAGCGCCGGCTGGCTGCGCGCCCGGGTAGCGCCCGGAAACGCAAACACCCACTTGAGCCGGAGATGCGGAACATCGTCACGGGTGAGCCCGGCGAGGGAAGTTTCGACAAATCGGGTATTGCCAGGCGTGAATCCCCAGCCGTGCAGTTCGGGTTTTGCCAGCGGAATGCTTGCCGCCGCACAGCGTTTGACCGGGATTGGCGCGGCCGTGGTCGCGCCACCCAGAAAGTCCGCCAGCTGGCGCAGTTGCGCGGAGTCGATACCCGCCGCGTGGGGTTTCATCAGACCTTCGGTCAGCGCCGAATGGATCGTGCCAGCGCCAAGGAGCTGGAACCTGACCTGGTGGGGAGCCTTGGGAACGCTGCCATCGTGGCAATGTGCGCAGCGGGCGTCGTACAGAGCCTGCATCTCGCTGGCCGCAAGACCAGCTGGCAGCAGGCCCAGGCAGATGAAGAGGGAGATGAAGAGGCAGATGAAGAGGCAGATGAAGAGGCAGCGGAACATGGACTCCCCCGTTTCTGTGGCAAACCACCTGTGGCGATCAACCTGAGACAAATCAGCATCAGCCGGTCGAGGAATTTCCGGGGCCGGTTGGGCAGCCGCAGATTTCCGGTGGCCGGATCAGGTTACGGAGAGGCCGCCGGCGGCGATGGCATCGATCTGCGCACGGGTCGCTGCCTTGTCTTCGAAGTAACCGGCATTGATCCGGGTGAAGACCGCTGCTTCAGACGGGACATTCCTGTCCAGGAATATGGCCCCGACAGGGCATGCCGACTCACAAGCCGCACAGTCAATGCACTCGGTCGGATGGACAAAACACATGCGGTCTTCGTCTTCCGCATAAATGCAGTCGACAGGACACACTTCGATGCAGGAAGCGTCTTTGACATCGATACAGGCACTGGTGATGACAAAGGTCATCTGGTCCTCTCAAGGTGGTCAACAGGTTACAGGCGGTGAAACTTAAACAAATCGGGCCCGCTTGCCAACCAGTGAATATGCCTCTGCCATTCCGCCTCTTGGCAGCAGTGGCGCGCACGGGTTAGCTTACAGGTTGAACCATTCAATCTGCGAAGAGAGGATCACCCCTATGGACGCATTGCGGGATTTCGCGAGCGAACTTGATGCCGATATCAACTCCACAGACCCGGGTGGGGCCATCACCTTCCCGCTGATGCCGGTTGGACAGGCAGTGGACATGGGACACGACGGCAGCGGCAAGCCCCTGTTCGATCCGCGCATCCTTCACTCTCGCGAATTCCAGCGCAACCCCTACCCCTACTATCGTATCCTGCGTGATCACTACCCGCTGTTTCATAACAAGCTGCACAACACCTACTACGTTACCCGTTACGAGGATGTGTGGCGTTGTTACTTCGACGACGAAGGATTCAACACGATTCCAAAGGGCAGTTCTTCCGGAGTACTTGGCAATACCCAGCTCGAACTGTCCGGCGTGGAGCATCGCCGGCGGCGAAATCTTTATGGCCAGCACCTGGTTGGTCGCAGCCTTGACCTGCGTGTGCCCTCCATTCAGCGCCTGGCCCGGGACATGATCGATGACTGGGACAACCAGCTGGATACCGGTTACGTCATCGATGAGGGCAACAAGCGCTACGTCGAACTGGGCATGGCATTCGCCAATGAATTTCCTGTCCGCGTCGTCTGTGAGGTACTGGGATTTCCCCAGGAAGCACAGAAGCAGTTTTATTACTGGTACAACTCGATGATGTCCGGACTGGGCGGTTCCCAGACCCATAAACAGGGTCTCGAAGCGCGCCAGAGTCTGGAGGACTACGTACAGGATATCGTCGAGGAACGGCGTCGCAAGCCCGCATTCCTGAAGGACGAAGAAGGCAACGTGATCGGCAAGGACATCATCACCAAACTCTGTGAAACAAGGATTGACGGAGATTTCCTGTCGACCGAAGAGATCACGTCGAATATCGCACTCATTGTCGCCGCAGGCGGCGAAACCACCCGCGGCGCCATCACCAACATGTGGTATCTGCTGCTGCAGCATCCGGAGCAGTTTGCGGCACTGTGTGCAGGTCCCGAGCACTGGGATCGTGCGTTTCACGAAACCCTGCGCAATTCATCGCCCATAGGTGGTCAGCCACGACACAACACGTTCGACCTTGAGATGCATGGACTGCACGTACCGGCCGGCTCACTGATGGAAATGGTGGATTTTTCGGCGAATCACGATGACCGGGTCTTCAAGGATCCGGAGAAGTTCGACATCTTCCGGTCCGATCTGTACAGCGGCAAGCTGCTGCGCAGCGGTTTCATGAAAGAAGGTCGCTGCTCGCACATGGCTTTTGGTGTAGGCCCGCACCTGTGTCCCGGTGCCTGGATTTCACACCAGGAAGCCGTCGAAGGATCGAAGATCCTCCAATCACGACTCAAGAACGTGCGGATCACCCAGGATCGCATGCCAAAGGACATCGACGGCAAGACACTTGCGCCGATCGGCATCGTTCGGGTTCCACAACTGTGGCTGGAGTACGACCGCGCATGAACGATGCAGTTGAAACCTCCGTTGTTGGCAGCAACGGCGTTGCAGTACCCCGTTTCAATCATGGTGGGCAGGGCTATCGTTCCTACGAAATCCATCAGCGCGAACGGGTAGGTCAATCCACCGAAAAGATCAACGGCTCCGACCTCGCCTCCTCGGACTATGCCGCCAATCCATACAAGTACGTCTCGATCCTGCGTGAAAACTATCCGTGTTTTCGCGACTGGATCAACAACTGTTACTGGATCACGCGATACGACGACGTCACCTCCATTTTCACCGATGAAGCCAACTTCGAAACGCGCAGCAAGCTGTGGTACTACAACCTGCCGGACTTCGGTCGGGATCTGGGCAAGGAGTTGCCGGTACTCTGGGCGTGGTCACGTGCGATGGATACCTGGGCAGGTCCATTGACCGAGGAGCTGATTGCCGGTTTCAGCAAAACCGCTACCGATCTTGCTCGCGATCTTGCGCTGCAATTACCGCTGCGCCTGCTCGGAAAGATGCTGGAGATCCCCGACCGCGAGCTCGACGCATTCGCCGTTCGTTACTGGCGCGCCCAGCGTGGAGTTCAGTGGCACGCACCATCGCAGCTCGCCGGCAGACAGGCGTTGCAGGAACTGGTGGATTACTTTACCCCCAGGCTCAAGGCGTGCACTGACGCCGAAACCAGTGTGCTCGCGGCGGTCGCAAGTGCAGGCGGCAATGCCAATGACCTGGTCACGACGCTGCTCGAAGCCGACCATCAGACCCTGCACGGCGCCCTCGCCAACCTGTTCATGAACCTCTTGATGCAACCCGACACTTTTGAGCATGTTCGCCAGAATCGTCTGGCACTGAAGATCGCTTACCTGGAAACGCTGCGCCACTCACCGCCTGTCATTACCGCCGAACGGTTTGCGCGCCAGGAGGTCGAGCGTTTTGGTCGCCTGATTCCCAAGGGCGGGCTGATGCGGATCTCGGCACTGGCAGCCAATCGCGACCCGAGAATATTCAAGGATCCGGACACGTTCATGGCCAATCGAAGGGACATCTGTCATCGGGAAGCACGTGGCCAGTACCGTGCCGACGGCCTTCCCCAGGGGATCACCTTCGGACTCGGCCGACCAACGCTGCATCCGGCAGTCCCCGAGGACCGGCCACGATCACTGTATGCGTTGACCCGGGACAGTGCGGTAACCGCGAGCTGGGCACTGGTGCAGGCCCTGCCAGGCCTGCGTCTGCAGGCGGGTTTTGTGCCCACGACACGCAGCCTGCGGGTTGGCGAAATGTTGACCTGCTGGCGTCTGCCGGTCTCGTTTTGACACCGGGCTGCTGTTGGTGGCATTTCGCAGGCTGAAGAATTTTCCGATTCCAGACAGTACTACCAGAGAGAAACACCATGGCTGAAGCAATCAAGATCGACCTTCCGCATGTCATCGACCCTCGAGAGTTCGATGGTCCTGATTTCCAGAAAGACCCGTTTCCACTGTACAAGCGCCTGCGGGATCACCACCCGATTTTTCACGACCGGTTCCACAACCGCTGGATCGTCAGCCGGTACTGGGACGTGGACGCGTGTTTTCAGGACAGCACCAGCTTCGACCGTGCCGTCTACAAACCCGACGGCCCGTACAAATTTGGCACCAATCACGTGTTCGGACCCAACATTCTCGAGTACGGCAACAGTGACGAACATCGTCGACTGCGCAACATCGTCGCAGGTCAGTTTGTTGGCCAGAAACTCGATGACTTCATTCCGATGATTCACCAGATCAGTGACGAGGTGATCGAGCGCTTCAAGCACAAACCCACCTTCGAACTGGTTCGGGAGTTTTCCAGCCAGGTGCCGATCCGCGTCATCTCCAACATGCTGGGTCTGCCACGCGAAGACGAAGACACCTTTGTCGGATGGTACCAGGCACTCATCGCGGGTCTTGGTTTTGGTGGTGAGCATCTGGCACGAGGCATTGCGGCACGCAACGAGATGTGGGCCTACATCGATCCCCTGATCAAGGAGCGTACGGGCAAGGACGGGGAGGATCTGCTCTCCAGGATCTGCAATGCGGAGCTTGCCGGCAGCCGCATGACGCCTGAAGAGGTCAAGGGGTTTGTTGCCTTGTTGCTCGCAGCGGGTGGTGATACCACCGACAAGGCCATCGCCAACATGTGGTATCACATGCTCTATACCCGTCCGGACCAGCTTCCTGATGTGAGAAAGGACCCGGATCTGTGGCAGAACGTGTTTACCGAGATGATGCGGTACGACGCCGTGGTGCACGCCCAGTTCCGCCACACGACACGTGAAGTGGTCATGCACGATCGTGTCATCCCGGAACGGGCTGGTGTCATCCTCTATCTTGGCGCGGGCAACCGTGACGAGCGGGTATTCAAGGACCCGGACACCTTCGACATCCACCGGGATGATCTGCACATGGGGCGCGAAAATCGATCCGGCCGATACAAGGACAACAAACCCGGCCACCTTGGTTTTGGCATCGGCCAGCATTTTTGCATGGGATACGCGATGGCGCGGCAGGAATCCCAGATCGCCTGCACAAAATTGCTGGAAGCGCTGGGTGAACCCCAGGCAAGGGATGCGGTGCATCCGGGGATCACCTCGCCATCCATTGATTCCGGCGGTTTTCGCGCACCCAACGAACTTTGGTTCAGGACACGTTGAGGGGCTGTCGCCATGAAGGTACGCATCAATCTGGAGGCCTGTGTTCGTGCAGGCGAGTGTTACTACAACCATCCGGAACTGTTTCGCATGGACGGGGGTGGTGATCCGCAGATTCTCGCGCGCGAGCTGGATACACCTGAACTCATCAGACATGCACAGGAAGCGGCAGTCGTCTGCCCCGCTTCTGCAATCATCGTGGAGAACTAGATCATGTCACTCAAAGGCAAAAACGCAATTGTTACAGGGGCCGCGGTCGGTCTCGGCAACGCCTATGCCAAAGCCCTGGCGATGGCCGGTGTCAATGTTGCGGTCTGCGATATCCGTGAGGACATCGACAGCCTGCCGGGCGAACTGCAGAAACTCGGCGTAAAAAGTGTGGGCTGGCGCGCCGATGTATCCATCCCTGCTGATGTCCGCAAGGTGGTGGACGGCGCCAACGCAGCATTGGGCAGCATCGACATTCTCATCAACAATGCCGGTGTCTGGGGTGCCAGCGTAGCGGATGATACCCTCGACAAGTCACTGGCCGACTACGATCGTATTCTCGGCACCAACATGAAAGGCGAATACCTGTTTGGTCGCGCAGTCATTCCGATCATGATTGCGCAGGGCAAGGGCGGCGAGATCGTCAACATCGCAACCGATCACATGGTGACTTGTGGCACCCCACACAATGTCTGTCCCAATCTGCCAACGTGTCCCTGGAACCAGCCAAAGCCGAGCTTCCAGGGTCCACCAAGGCCCACAGGGGGCGGCGAGGCGATGGACCTGTACGATGCTGCCAAGTGGGGACTGAACGGATTCCTGTATTCCTGGGCCAAGGCGCTCCGACCGCACAACATACGGGTCAACGCATTTTGCATGGGCGCGACGGATTCCCACATGCTGCGCTCATTCCACAACTTCAAGCCGTCTGCCGAAGAAGCCGCGTCGTGGATGAAGGCTGAAGACAACGCGCAGGCGCTGATTGACCTGCTCAACGAAGGCCCGGATGGACGAACGGCAGAAAACATGAACTTCTGCGTTGGCAGACCTGTGAAGCTGGAGCCGCCTCGCGGGCCAAAATACATCGTCACCGAATCGCTGGCACGTGCCGGCCAGGGAGCATGACCATGGCATTTCTGGACCAGAAAGTCGCCATTGTCAGTGGCGCCGCGCAAGGCATCGGCCAGGCGATCGCGAATCGCCTTGCACAGGAAGGTGCGACGGTAGTTGCATTCGACACCCAGGCGGCCATTCACAAGGCGTTTGATGGTTACCCGAAGGTAAAGACGTTGCAGGCAGACGTATCCAGCCGTGCGGACGTCGAACGGGTTGTCGCAACCGCCGTTTCACTGGGCGGCGTGCATATTCTTGTCAACAATGCGGGCAGGTGGAAAAAGACCCCGGTGGACAGTTCGTGGGAGCAGGCACTCGCCGATTGGGATGAGATCATGGATACCAATGTCAAGGGAGTCCTCATGCTCTCGCGGGCCTGCGTGCCCCACCTCGTCAAGGCCGGCGGTGGCGACATCATCAACCTCAGCACGTACTACGTCCTGCCGGCTCGAAGCGACGGCACCAATCCTCCGGACACAGACCTCTACGCTGCGTCCAAGTGGGCGTTGAACGGTTTCACCGATGCCTGGGCGCGGTACCTTGCCAGGCACAACATCCGCGTCAATGGTCTTTGCATGGGCGCAACCGATACGCCGATGCTGCGCGGGCTGTTTGCAGATGGCCAGCTGCCACCCGACATGGCACGCACGGTCATGTCTTCGTCAGCGATCGCCGGACTGATGATTGAACTGATGAAAGACGGCAGAACAGGGGAAAACATCGGCGCCTGGGTGGGTGTCCCCATCGAACTGCCACCAAGCAAAGCTGCGCATCTGCGCATCACCGACTGACGAGGTCAATGAATCATGGGTATGCACGAGGATTTCCGTCTGGATGGCAAGGTGGCCGTGGTGACGGGAGGTGGCCGGGGACTCGGCCGGGGTATCGCGCTCGGTCTTGCTGATTGCGGGGCAGATGTTGTCGTGGTCGCCCGAAGACAGGCGGACGTTGATGACGTCGCGGCGGAGATACGCAGCCGTGGCAGACGAAGTTTCGGCATTTCTGCCGATGTCCTGGACTGGACTTCGATTCCCGCTGCGCTGGATCGGGTGATCAAGGAACTCGGCCGCCTGGACATCATGGTCAACAATGCAGGCGGCAATCTGGATCGCAAGATGTGGGCACTGCCGGACATTTCGATCGAAAAGTTCGATGAGCAACTTGATCTCAACATGAAAACCAAGTGGTGGGGCTCACAACAAGCTGCCAAACGGATGACGGACGGTGGCCGGATCATCAACATCATCTCGATTGCCGCGCACAAACCCTCTCCCGGTTTTGGTGTCTACTCGGCCGCAAATCTCGGCATGATTTCCATGACGCGCACTCTGGCTGTCGAACTGGCCCCCAAAAAGATCACGGTGAACTGCATTGCACCGGGCATCATCGTGACAGACATGCTCAGGGAAACCATGAACATCTCCGACGAACAGGCGCATGCCGTTTTCGACAAGACAATCCCGCTCGGTCGCACGGGCACACCGGCCGACTGCGCCGCCGCCGCTGTATTCTTCGCTTCTCCGGCGGCGGCCTGGATCACCGGGCAGTTCATCGATGTCGCGGGTGGGCAACCCACCTGATCCGGAGGGGTAATCTGGACAAGCGGCGGTTGATGAAGAGCATCGCCGCCGTTAGTCTGAAAGGCGTACATCCGGGCGGCCTTTCAGCATTTCTGCGAACCTTCCACTATCTCTTCTTCGCGGCGCGACGCTTTCCATCGGCATTCGTGTCGTTGGTCTTGCCCTGGCTTTCCTGGCGCAGGTGCTCATTTCGCGAATGTCCGGTGCCGATGCCTACGGCCTCTACATGTACTGCTTTGCATGGTTGGCACTGTTGCTGGTCTTCACCCGGTCCGGCACCGATGAAGCACTGGTCCGGTTCCTGCCGGCACTTGCACAGGACGAAGAGAACCGTCAGTCCCTGATCAACTGGTCGCATGCCCGGACGGTGCTGCCGGCCTGGCTCCTGATGTTGCTGATGCTGATGATCGCCGCCGGGCTGTACGTGATGTCGGACGCGGGATTTGCCGTCATGCTGGCCTCCGTCGCGCCTTTTGTACCTGTGCTTACCCTGTTGTGGATCTACCAGGCGCGACTGAGGTCTGCAGGCCGGACCCTGGCTGCCTTTCTTCCCAACGAGATCCTGCGGCCCCTGCTGCTGATCGGGTTCCTGGTGACTTTTTTCCTGCTGGATTCACAACCCTCGGTCAGCATGCTGCTATGGCTTTCGTTTGTCGCAACTACTGTCGCCGTTTTGATGATGGCCGGTTTTGCTCACGAATCCGGCCCTCGCATAACGGCGCAGACTGCGGACGCTGCCAGACAATGGAATCGCACCGCCAATCACTTCTTCCTGATTTCGCTGTGTCTGCTGGGCACTACAACCATCGACATCCTCGTCGTCGGGTCATTGCTGCCCGCCGAACAGACAGGTTTTTATGCAGCCGCCCAACGACTGGCGAGTCTTGCCGGCTTTGGCTCGATCGCCATCACGCTCATCGTCGCCCCTATGCTGCCGGCCCTGCTGGCCAATCCGGAACGACGATCGGAAACCGAGCGGCTCATGCGTTACGGTGCCCGTCTGGCTACGTTTTTTGTCATTACGGCGGGCCTGGCCATGTGGTTCACCAGGGAACCGCTGCTTGGCATGTTCGGCAGGGGTTTCGAGGCAGCCGGCAACACGTTGGGAATACTGTTGCTTGCGCAGTTGATCACGGCGGCAAGCGGATCGCTCATCACCTTGATGATGATGTCAGGCTACGAACGCCCGGCGCTGATGATCATCGCCATTGCCAGTGCATTCAATCTGGTGCTGTGCTCCGTGCTGACCCTGAACATGGGCTTGCCAGGAGCCGCGATCGCAATCCTGGTCAGCAGCCTCCTGCAACAGGTGGGGCTGTCGATACTTGTCAGGCAGAAACTCGGCATACGCACGGATTGTCTCTGAGTGCAAAAAAAACTCCTGATGGCAGTGGTGGCGGTCTGCCTCATCGCTGCCCTGTTTACCGGCGCCTCCTGGGTCTGGGAAAAGCTGCGGTTGCGCAGCGTCAGCCAGCTTGGCCTGCCGGAAGGCCTGGTCGTCGAGGTCCTTGTTGCGGGACTGCCGGAAGCCCGGCAGCTGGCCCTCTCTGCAGATGGAAGCACTCTGTTTGTCGGCAGCCGACGGGCCGGCAAGGTCTATCGTGTGCGACTCGACACGAGCGGCAGCGCCACGTCGACGGAAACCCTCATCGAAGGGCTGCAGGTCCCCAGTGGTGTTGCACTGCGATCGATCCAAGGTCGGGAGGATCTCTACATCTCGGCGCGCAGTGAAGTTTGGATCGTCAAGGATGCCGTCAATCACTCACTGTCGCGTCGTCTGACTGACAAGCTTCCCGACTCGCTTCGCCATGACCGGCGTTATCTGCGATTTGGCCCGGATGGCTATCTGTATGTCCCGGTCGGTGCGCCCTGCAACGTCTGCCTGAGCGATGATCCCCGGTACGGAACAATCCTGCGCATGGACCCCGACACCGGTGCAACCGAAGTTTTCGCTTCCGGAGTGCGCAACAGCTCAGGTCTCGTCTTCCATCCTGAAACGGATGCGTTGTGGTTCACGGACAACGGACGCGACCTGTTGGGTGACGACATTCCTGCAGAAGAGATCAACATTGCGGACAAAGCGGGTTTGCACTTCGGTTTTCCGTACATCCACCAGGGAGACTTGCCGGATCCCGAATTTGGCAAAGGTGCCGATCCCGCACACTACCAGCCACCACACTTCCGATTGCAGGCTCACGTTGCGCCACTGGGTATAGCCTTCAACAACGGGCGGGCATTGGGGGATGAATGGCAGGGTGCGCTGTTTGTCGCCGAGCATGGCAGCTGGAATCGAACCAGTCCGGTTGGATACCAGGTGGGCGCGCTGCGTGCCGAAACGGATGGTACGCTCACTTACAAACGGTTCCTGTGGGGTTTCCAGTCGGCGGAGGACCTCTTCGGCCGTCCGACGGATGTGGTGGTCACACCGGAAGGACACCTGCTCGTCTCCGATGACTATCGCGGGCGCGTCCTGCGTGTCCGGCGAGCCGATCCCGAGGACTGATTCATGGTCTGGACGCACATGCCGTCGAGATCATTCAAACGGGTTCGGTTGAAGCTCCGATGATCATCTCGTTCGTGCATCCATCAGCCTGCTCTCAGACTTCTCTCAGCCTTCTCTCAGCCTTCTATGCCGAGCAGTGGCGCTCAGGCTGATCTGCAACCATTATTGACAAGATACGGTCGCATCATGGAGGGCGGATCGGGTCATAATGTTTTCCCAAGTCAGCCGAGGACTCCGTTGTGCGCCGCAGTACGTTCCTGATCAGATTCTGGGTGTTGTGCTTCGCGCTCGCCGGTTGTAACGACGAGGCCCCGACTGTTGCAGGACCGGCTGGCGGTGGACAGGGACCCGGTGCACCACCACGCGTGGTGGTGGCACCGGTGGAACTGAAAGACCTCGTGACCACCATCGAAGCGCTGGGCACTTCACAGGCCAATGAGTCGGTGACGATCACCGCCAAACTCACCGACACCATCAGCCAGGTCCGTTTCGAGGATGGGCAACTGGTCGAGTCGGGGGATGTGCTGGTTGAGCTGACCAACGGCGAGCAGACAGCGCTGCTGGCGGAGGCGGAAGCCAACGTGGAGGATGCCCGGCTGCAGTGGCAGCGACTGGCGGATCTGCTGCAACAGAGGAGCGTGCCGGTATCACAGGTGGACGAGGCCAAGGCCCGGCTGACGGCAGCCCAGGCCCGCTACGATTCCATCCTCGCGCGCCTGGCGGATCGATTGATCCGCGCGCCGTTCAGCGGATTGCTGGGTTTCAGACAGGTCAGTGAAGGCACGCTGGTCACGCCCGTCACACCGATCACCACCCTCGACGATATCGCCACCATCAAGCTCGATTTCACCGTGCCGGAGACCCTCCTCGCCAGCCTGCGTCCCGGACTTGTGGTCGCCGCCAGTGCCGCAGCCTGGCCGGGCCGTGTGTTTCGTGGTGAGGTACGCACCATTGGATCGAGGGTCGATCCGGTAACACGCGCAATCACCGCCCGGGCGCTGGTGGCCAACGAGGACCTGCTGCTGCGACCAGGCATGCTGCTCACCGTCGAGATTGAAACCAATCCCCGGCGTGCGCTGACCCTGCCAGATGCAGCCCTCATCCAGGATGGCGAGACCAGCTTCGTCTTTGTGATGGCCGAAGAGCGTGTGCAGCGACGGGTCATTCGTACCGGTCAGCGGATCAACAATCAGGTCGAAATCCTCGAAGGACTGATCGTCGGCGATTCAGTCGTGATTGAAGGTCAGATCAAGCTGCGCGATGGGATGCCCGTCACAACCGGAGTCAACAAGGGAGCAGCGCCTGCCGCTGTCGGAACCTGATATGTGGTTATCTGATACTGCCGTTGCCCGACCTGTTTTTGCCACCGTCCTGAGTCTGCTCATCGTGGCCTTTGGTGTTCTGGCTTTCACCAGTCTGCCCGTCCGCGAATATCCTGATATCAATCCGCCGATCGTTTCCGTCAGCACGCGTTATCCCGGTGCAGCCGCAGATGTGATCGAAACCCGCATCACACAACTGCTGGAAGACCAGATCAGCGGCATCGAAGGCATCAAGGTCATTCGCAGTTCCAGTCGTGACGAGGTCTCCGATCTCAATCTCGAATTCCACCTGCATCGTGACATTGACGAAGCGTCGAACGACGTGCGGGACCGTATCGCCAGGGTGCTGGACCGGTTGCCTGAAGAAGCCGACCCACCGGTGGTCGCCAAACAGGATTCCGATGCACGTCCCGTGATGTACATGAGTCTGTCCAGCGACCAACTGGACATGATGGCCCTGCACGATTATGCCGAACGACATCTGGTTGACCGCATTTCCGTATTGCCGGGTGTCGCCGCAGCAGCCATCAACGGCGGCAGCGAACCCTCCTTGCGGGTGGCGCTGGATCGTACGGCGCTGGCTGCGCGCCGCCTGACGGTGGCCGACGTCGAAGCCGCATTGCGACGGGAAAATCTCGAGTTGCCTGCTGGACGACTGGAAACTTCGGAGCGGGAATTCCGCGTTCGTCTCGCCCGGGGTTATGCCACGCCAGAAGATTTCCGATCGCTGGTGGTGGGTCGTGGCGAAGATGGTCACCTGATCCGTCTCGGGGAAGTTGCGGACGTCAACCTCGGGCCGCGCAACCGGCGGGAGGCGTTCCGCGCCAACCAGCGTACGACGGTTGGCATCGCCATCATCAAACAATCCACCGCCAACACGCTGGAGACTCTGGAGGCGGTGAAGACCGAGATGGAGCGGGTCAACAGGACGCTCCCCGGACATATGCAGTTCATCGCCAGCTCCGATGATTCGCTGTTCATCCGCGAGGCCATCAACAGCGTCTACGAAACCATCGCCATCACCACCGTGCTGGTGAGCATCGTGATTCTGCTGTTCCTCGGTTCACTGCGCGCAATGATCGTGCCTGTACTGACCATTCCCGTCTGCCTGATCGGTACCTGTGTGGTGCTCGCCCTGGCTGGTTATTCCCTGAATCTGATCACCTTGCTGGCCATGGTGCTGTCGATCGGACTCGTGGTGGATGACGCGATCGTCGTACTGGAGAACATTCACCGACGCATCGATGCGGGCGAACCACCCATGCTGGCCGCGTTCAATGGCAGCCGGCAGGTCGGCTTTGCCGTGATCGCCACTACATTGGTGCTGATTGCCGTGTTCACACCAGTGATTTTCCTGCGCGACAACATCGGTGTCCTGTTTGGTGAACTGGCACTGACGATCGCTGCGGCCGTGGCGATTTCGAGTGTGGTGGCGCTGACGCTCACGCCGTCGTTGTGCGCTCGCTGGTTGCGGCCGCACAAACAGGACAATGCGCTCTCCCGATGGGGTGATCGCCTGCTTCGGCGACTGGAGCAAAGTTATCGGACATCACTTGCTGCTTCAATCCGGCGAGGCTGGGTCGCGCCTGTCATCACCGTGGCGACTCTTGTCATGATCGCCTGGCTGCTGGACATCGTGCCCGAGGAATATGCGCCGCAGGAGGATCAGGGCATGTTCATGGCGCGGGTTCAGGCACTGGAAGGCACCAGTTCCGCACGCATGAACGAAATCATGGCCGAGGTGGAGGCGCCCGTGATGGAACTGGTTGATGCCGGTATCGCTGCCCGTGTACTGACCCGAATCCCCGGTTTTGGCAGCTCGACGCCCAACGCCGCCATGATCGTGGTGAGCATGGCACCCTGGCAGGATCGGGAGATGAGTACCGCCGAGGCGGCAGCACGCACCAGTGCCCTATGGGCGGACCTGCCAAACGTCCGAGCTTTTGCATTCAGCCGTTCGGGACTGTCACGCGGGGGTGGCGACCGACCGGTCCAGTTTGTGATCGGTGGTCCTGACTACCCGACACTGATCGTGTGGCGTGACCGACTGCTGGCAGCCCTGGAAAAAAACCCCGCACTCGTGCGTGTGGATACCGACCTCAAGGAAAACCAGCCGCAGATGATCGTTCGCATCGACCGGGCGCGGGCGGCGACGCTGGGTGTCTCCACGCAGACCATCGGCCGAACGCTGGCCACCATGCTCAGTGAACAACGGGTCACCACATTCCTGAGAGAGGGTGAAGAGTACGACATCGTGCTTGAAGCCCGCCCTGACCAGCGGACATCGGCAAGCGATCTGGACAACCTGTACGTCCGTTCGGACTCCAGCGGTGAACTGGTGCCCCTGTCAAATCTCGTTGAGGTGCAGAGTCGGGCCGGGGCTGCCTCCCTCGAACGCTATAACCGCATTCGGGCCATCACCTTCAGCGCCAACCTCGCACCGGGTTATTCGCTGGGGGAGGCACTCGACTATCTGGATGCCACGGCTCGCAGCGAACTTCCTGAAGATGCCCACATCGACTACAAGGGCGAGTCACTCGAATTCCGTGAGGCCAGCGGCACGCTGCTCTTCACCTTCAGTCTGGCGATGTTGATTGTCTTCATGGTGCTGGCGAGTCAGTTCGAGAGTTTCGTGCAACCGCTTGTCATCCTCATTTCGGTGCCCCTGGCATTGGCCGGTGCCCTCATCGGACTGGCGCTCACCGGGATGTCGCTCAACATCTTCAGCCAGATCGGCATCATCATGCTGGTGGGTATCGCCGCCAAGAATGGTGTACTCATTGTCGAGTTCATCAATCAGCGCCGCGACAGTGGAATGGCCTTTGGCGAGGCCATCATCGAAGCTTCGACCCAGCGACTGCGGCCTGTACTGATGACCTCGCTGGCGACGATAATGGGTGCAGTCCCACTCATGCTCGCCACGGGTGCCGGATCAGAAAGCCGGGTGGTGCTTGGTGTTGTCATCTTTTTTGGCGTATCAGTGGCCACCCTGTTCACCCTGTACGTCGTCCCAGGTTTCTACAACCTGCTGGCACGGCATTCCACTTCGCCCGATGCGGGTCTGAAGCGATTGCAGCTGTTGCAATCACAGGATGCAGCCAGGGGAGTCGAAACACAGACACCGTAACCCGCGTGTCTATGCCGCGCCTTGTGCAAGGCGCGGATTGCACTATGCGTGTTCCGTGTCAGGCAAGTTCATCGCACTCGTTAACAGACCGGACTGCGGTGTGTAACGGATCGGCCACCGCCGAAATGACGCGCGTGACAACAGTTGCATCCACTCATCGGGTAACGCGTTTGCCGGGCTCGCATGCAAGCGACGGTGCACTGACCTGAGGTCCCGTGCGACGGGATACCCCGCCTGTACGGACTGAAGCCTCTGTTGAATATTCCACACCAGCAGTTGCCTACCGGCAAAAGGTCCTGTTTCTGGCCCGTAAGAACGTGAGAACGTTACCTCCAACAACCAGTAAACGCTTCGGAATTCCCTTATCGCGGTGACTGGGATCATGAGAAAAAATGTACCCACGTCGCGCGCCTGACGACACAAGGGAAGTGAAGGTCAGTCGCGCAGCATAAAGAACCTGTTGAGCATTCACAGGAACAACCAGGACCCGACGAGGAGACGAACATGTGGCTTGAAAATCCGGCAAAAACCATCACCGTTGGCACCATTGCAGTCATGGCGGGGTTTATCATCATTGCGGCGGTCATCAGTATCCTGTCACAGGCGCTGTAACCCGACCGAATTCGCAACCAGTCTGGCAACAAGTTCCGGTAGCAGCTGAGTGCCAACCATCACGAGCAGGAGCGAATGGAATTCCTGCCCGTGATGTGTCGTCCATTCAGGTTGCCATCAACGATGTGCCGCAGGCAGGCGCAGCAGCATCTTGCCGCGATTGTCACCCTGGTAGAGTTTCTGGAACACAGCGCCAAACTCAGCCACATCACCGTCGATGACGTGTTCAGGCAGCTTCAGCTTGCCGGACCGGATCCAGCCGCTCATCCGTTTGCGCGCTTCCGCGTATCTTGCCGTGTAATCGAATATCACAAAGCCCTGCAACCTTGCGCGCATCGTACCGAGCCAGATGTAGTTCGAAGGTCCCGACATCTGCTCTGCAGAGTACTGGGAGGTCGAACCGCAGAGCAGCACCGTGCCGTGCATGCCGATGAGCTTGAGACTCTGATTCAGTACTTCGCCGCCAACGTTGTCAAAAATGAAGTCGAGGCGATCCGGCGCCGCCACTTTCAGCTGTTCGAACCAGTCACTGCGCTTGTAGTCGACAGCAACGTCATAACCGAGTTCCTCAACCAGCCAGCGACACTTCTCCGGGCCACCCGCCAGTCCGATCGTTTTTGCACCGGCAAGTTTCGCAAGCTGCCCAGCCATGGAGCCGACCGCACCCGCTGCGCCATTGATCAGAATGGTCTGTCCCGGCTGCGGTTTGCAGACGTCAAACAATGCGAAAAAAGCCGTCAGTCCTGATACTCCAAAGCCGCCAAGCCAGGCTCCCAGCGGTGCCGCCGAGACATCGCAGCGCTCGAGGCCTGCTCCGTCAGTCACTGCATATCGCTGCACACCCAGTGCACCACTCACAAAGTCACCCACACGAAATCCGGGATGGCTGGATTCGATCACCTGGCCTGCAATGGAACCGTGCACAACGTCACCGGGCCGCACCCGGAACAGGAATTCATCACTGTCCCGAACGATCAGACGCAGCGCCGCGTCGACACCCACGTAGTGTGTTTCGATCAGCAATTGACCATCCTTGAGTGCGGGAATGGCCGACTCCTGGATTGCAAAATCTTCCGGAACCGCTATTCCTGCCGGAATACGCGCCAGCACGAGTTGCTGGTTCGATCTCTCATTCTTCATGTCATCGACCCTTCTGCCTGGGAAAAACTGCAGCCATACTAGCAACTGATCAACAGCGAATGGGATGGGTGAAGTGACTGACAAGATACGTGTGCTCGTGGTCAGCAAAGGCCACGCTTATTACCATGATTCGTTCCTGGCAATGCTGGACTCGATGGAGGACATCGACGCGACGCTGGTGCAGCAGCCTGCGGCACAGGTTGTCCTGCAACCCGGTGCAGTGGACTCTTACGATGTCGTGTTTTTTTACGACATGAGTGGCATACCCGGCGTCGGTCTGTTGCACGATGGGGCCAACAACACCGGTGTGCCCCCTGAACCCTATCGAAAAGCCATTGAAGCCCTCACTCAAAGTGGCAAGGGCATGTTGTTCGTCAACCATGCGACCGTGTCCTGGCCACTGTGGCCGCTGTGGCGGAAGATGACGGGTTCGTCCTTCATGCTGTCGCAAGGTGAACTGAACGGCAAGACCGTGCCGGGTTCAGGTTATCGTGGCGGCCACGGCCCGCTCGAGAGCGCCACCATCCACCTGATTCCGCAGCAGAATCATCCGGTCCTTGCCGGGCTCGACAAGGGCTTCGACATCACGGATGAGTTGTATCTGAAGACCGCCGACTACGAGAGCAAGGTACTGCCTCTGATGCGTGGCGACTATGCGTTTGTCGCAGCGAATTTCACGGCGCCTCCGCTCGCTTCCCCGGACGAGCAGAAGTCATGGCAGCATCCACCCGGCAGCAACCTCATCGTCTGGGCAAACGCGGTCGGGAACTCACCTGTGGTGGTTTCAGACGTCGGAGACAGCCCGCTTGCCTATGACAGTCCGGATTATCGGCGACTGATTCAGAATGCCTTTCGCTGGCTGGCGTCAGCGGACGCGCGCACCTGGGCAGCCAGGTGGTCCGCGTCTCATTGACGACATCATCGGGCATCGGGAATCCATGCGATGTGCATCACTTCGGTAGACCGGCAATGATCTTTTCGTAGGATTTCATCATGTCGGCTATGCGGTCCTTCTTCGCGAATGGCGTGCTGAGGAATCGCTCTACCGTCGTGTTGAACAACTCGGGGTCATCGAAAGGAACCATGTGGGAGCTGTTCGGAAAGATCGCGAGCTGTGCGTTGGGCAGATGACTGAAGATCTCGACAATATGTTCAGTCCGGATCATGTCGTGGTCACCCGCCAGAATGAGCGTTGGCGCCGTGATCCGCTCGAGCTCTTCTGGATGGATGTTCGGTTCCTTCAGCATCATGCCCGCAACTTTCAGTGCGCGCCTGCCGGCTGGTGTCTCACGCTCGCCGTCGGGCGTCGAAACCAGAACAGTCCGGATCATCTCCTCCGACTCCTTGTAGAGGGCATCCGGACCCGGGTTCAGGTTCGGCGCCATCGAGGCGATCTTGTTGACCTTGCCGGGATGTCGAATGCCGAACAGGAGGGCCTCAATACCGCCATCACTCCAGCCGATGACGTCGACCGGGCCGAGCTTGAGATGATCGATCAGCGCGGCGAGATCATCCGTCATCGTCTCGTAGGTCAGTGGACCCTCACTGTCTGCGGAGCGACCCTGGTCGCGACTATCCATCGCGATCACCCGGTAGCGCTTCTTGAAAAACTCGATCTGGGCGGCCAGCGTGCCGATACTCCCTCCATTGCCATGCACGAGCAGCAACGGTGCGCCTGCGCCGTATGTCTCGTAGTAGAGCGAGACACCATCGTGGGTGAAGGTGCCGCTGGCTTTTGCGTTCGCCCCATACGGCACTGCGTGAACCGCGGTGGCCGCCGGGTCTTGCGTCTTCTCTTCCGCTCTGGCTTCGCCGCAAACCTGAAGAAGCACTCCGACGAGCAATACCGCGCGCAATAGTGAGGTCAATAGCTGCTCCTGATGAATGTGATCCTGCGTGAGCGACGCGTCGCGAGTGCTGGCGTCTGACTGGCAGGAGTTTAATCGCTGGCGCACGTCACGGCATACGGATCGTTGTCCGTGGCCACTGAAAACCGACCCACTTGCCGATCCATGCATGGCGAGCTCCCTCGTCGGCAGATACAGATCGGCAATGACATTCGTATCCACTGACCGCAAGGTCAGCCGTTCTGCTCTGTCGCGGTGATGTCACGTGAGGTGAGTTTGTCCGTTGGCAAGGTGCTTCGCTTCGCACACGCTGGAGTCCGGAATGCCCGGTCGTTGGGCCGCCTTGTTGCCGCAGACCGTCAGACGCTGCCGCTCGCAACCTCTCAACAGCGACGTTATCCTCGGTCTGCACCGATTTTTGGGGCAGTCCGATGACAATCCGACAACTCGTGCTTCCCGTGCTGCTTGGCCTCTGTTCGCCGGCCATCGCCAGCAAGATGGGGTCCATCGCCTACGATCTCGACACCAATGCCTACGGTGTGGCGTGGGACCACCCCAATCAGGCCTCCGCGGATGCCACAGCCCTGCTCCAATGCGAAAAAAACGGGCGGAACTGTGCCGTGGTTACCCGATTCATCGATCAGTGCGGCGCCTTTGCCGTCGGCCCTGATCAGATCTGGGGTAGCGGCTACGGCGACTCCCGAACGATTGCGGAAAATGCCGCCCTCTTCTACTGCCAGCAACAGGGGCAAGGTTGCGCGATCAAGGTCTGGGGCTGTGATTCCAGCCAGGGATACACGGACAACACAGGCGGCGATCCCTCAGTCCCGGTGGACAGGGATGCCAACCGCCGCCGCGCGGAAGAATCTCGAAGCTGGGGTGGCCAGGAGCAGTACGAACGAATCTGCCGCGAAGGTGGAGGCTGCTGAGCCATCTTCGATGGCGCGACCTGCCTTTCACTAATGCGATACAGCGATCGAGTTCTGTCAGCGCCGTGCGGAAAGCGTGCGGAAAGCGTGCGGAAAGCGCGCGGAAAGGATGATTCGTCCCGAGGTCAAGTACTGGGGAAAACACGATGAGTGACACAACACAGATTGAAGGAAGTTTGTGGCGCGCCAGGAACTGGTCGTCAGATGCGGGTGCGGGAAGCATTCACGACGATACCACCGCAACGAAGCTCGGCTTTCGCGGCGGTACGGTCGCCGGCAACATCCACATGGATCAATACGCTGCCGCACTGGTCGATCTCTTCGGCGTGGTGTGGTTCGAGCGTGGTGCCCTGTCGTTGTACTTCCTGAACGCCACGGTGGACGGCGAAGCAGTTCGGGTGACGGCGGCAAGACCGACACCGCGCCAGTCCCAGATCGATGTCGCAATGTTTCGCGAAGACGGCATGCAGGTATCGACCGGCACGGCATCGCTGGGCGATCACAGCCTCTCTGCGCTCAAGGTCCGCGATCTGAAGCCAGTGGATCCTGCGTCACTGCGAATCCTGCAACCCCTCCAGATCGGCCAGTCGCTTGGTGAGTACACGGTGGCGCCCGAGAGCAAGCGGTTCCAGCAGCGTCTTGCTGCGGGACTGGTCAGCATGCCGTCGCCGTGGTACTCAGGCGACTCACCCTGGGGTGGACCCATCGCGCCACCATCGCTCACCGTGGAACTGCTCTGGGGTCCACCCATGAAAGGATTGAACATGGCCATCGGCAACACAGGTGCGGTCGGGCTGTTCGGCGCGATCGAGGTGGCGCACCACCAAGGACCTGTTCTGCAGAATCATACCTACGTTGTTTCGGCGCACGTCGTCGCCGTCAGCGAAAGTCCCAAAACCGAATCGATGTGGTTCGACTCAAGTGCGCACGACCAATCCGGCCGGCTTGTGGCAACACAACGCATGATGCTGCGTTTCATGAAGGATTCGTCACCGCTCTATCGGTAAGCCGTCGGCTCCGACGACGGTTGCTGCCTGGCTCCGGTACGCCAGGCCGTGCAATGACTTGTCTTGCAGCCGAACTTCAGGAGCAGGAGATACACGTCCCGGCTTCCTCAAGTCGAATTCAGGATACGGGTTTCACCACTGGCGAGAGATTGAAGCGGCGGCTAGATGATCAGCGGCGGAGAATTGCGCAACTCGCCGAGAGAACGCTGGTAGGAGTCCATCGGAGCCGACTCCTCCATCGGCTGGTGGAGGAGTACCCTGAAGTCATCCTGGAGCCGGTTCAACGGGTCGGTCCGGCCTGCGGTGACATGTGCTGTCACACAACAACCCGAAAAAATCTTCCCATCAAAAACATAACTGGCGTTCCCGTCCTGCAGAACAACCCGACCATGGACATGGCCTACACGAACACAATGATCATCATTCAATGAGAGCTGATAACCAGCCCCATCAGGACCAGCGGCGCGCGCGCAGAGGTGTCGTTCTGTCAGCGACCTTGCGGCCTGACTGGCCTTCGTGTCATGACCCGTGCCAAGTACCCACTCGCAGATCAGACCGCCTGCGTCGATCGCCGCGTTCACCGCATCGAGAGTACCGGGCAACGGATTGATGACCACGCAGCACCGCGTCCGCGGATCAGTCGCGAGGTAGGTGAAACAATTGTCAGCTGCGCTGTGAATGGGTGTGACTTGCAAGGTCATGGCTTACCGCCTCAACCAGATGAATGTACGAAGCCAGCTTAGTCCAGAAACCGGGAACAACCATGCGTATTGCGTCACACGTACTCGATAATTCGACATGAAACGCCGATGTTATGAACATTCGTGGGATATTTTCCCAAGAAAGGCAATATCCTCGTAAAAAGTACAGAGACAGGCAACCGAGACAGGCACACCCACCCAAACGCCGGATACTCTTTTCAGACCAGAAATACGGTGGGTATCGACTCGATCAGAATGAACAGTCCCATGGCGACGAGGAAAAATCCGAACACCCGGCGCAGGGTTTCCTGGGGCAGACGCAAGGCCAGAGCAGTGCCTGCCAAAGATCCCACGACACCCAGTGCCGCGATTCCAAGGATGATGTTCACATCGAGGGTGAGATTCTCCGCTTCGATGATATCGATGTACTTCACAAAACCGGTCAGGGATTTGAGCGCAATGATCACCAGGCTGGTCGGGACCGCCTGCCTCATGCTCAGTCCACCGAGAAGCACCAGCGCGGGTACCACCAGGAAACCACCACCCACGCCGACAAAACCTGTGACCACGCCAACAACCAGGCCTTCGGCCATGATCTTGACAGGGGCTCTCGGTACCGCTGCAACGGGTGCTTCAAGCGCGCAGGTCGGCGTCTTTTTCAGCATGAACCAGGCGGCTGACAGCATCACCACGGCAAACGCCACCAGTTGGACGGCACCCGATACAAACACCGAAGACCAGGCGCCGGCATAGGTTCCTGCCATGCCCGGCAATCCAAACAACAGGACACTGCGCCAGTCGACCAGGCCCTTGCGCAGGTAAGGGAGCACACCTGCAAAGGCGATCAGGCCGACTATGGCCAAAGAGCCGGCAATCGCGACTTTTTCTTCCTGGCCTACCAGATAAACCAATACCGGAACGGTCAGGATGGATCCGCCTGAACCGAGCAATCCAAGACTCAATCCAATGGCTAACGCGCCTGGGAGAACCAGGAACAGTGCACCCACGTTCGACCTCACCTTCATTCCGCAGCCGGGAATGAACTTTTTGGTTATAACCATATAACTATATGACCGAATCCTGAAATTCACCACGAGTTTTTTCAAGTCTGTGCAATGCTTGGCTTTTCCCAGCCTGATCCGTGTTGTTGCCGGGGTTGGGGGGAGAAGATTCAAGGTCCTCAGCCAGATCCACAGGAGATTCCGGATGCCCGTCCGTTTTGACAACAAGATCGTTCTGGTCACCGGTGCAACATCCGGTCTGGGGCGCGATGGCGCCATCGCCTTTGCCGCGGCAGGCGCAACCGTCGTGACCACTGGTCGCCGGGAGAGTGAAGGCAAGGAAACCCTGCGCCGTCTGCACGCCGCCGGAGGGACCGGAATTTTCCTGGTGGCGGATGTCACCAGACCGGACGAGGTCCGACAGGTGGTCGACGAAACGGTGTCCCGCTTTGGTGGTCTCGACATCGCCTACAACGTTGCGGGTATCTCTGGAGATGCCTGGGCAAAAGTTGCCGACTACGACATCCAGGCCTGGGATGAGGTGATGTCGGCCAACCTGTCCTCCATGTTCTACTGCATGAAGTACGAGATTGGTGCGATGCTGAAACGTGGTGGTGGTGCCATCGTCAACATGTCATCCGTAGCAGGCCTCGACAGTACACCCGGAGGGGTCGGGTACGTGGCTTCCAAACATGGCATCGTCGGACTGACCAAGGCTGCCGCACTCGACTACGCAGCCGATCACATCCGTATCAATGCAGTCGCCCCGGGAGTGATCTACACCGAGATGCTGGAGGCAGGCATCAAGGCACAGCCAGGCCTGGAAGCGTCGATGATCGTCAAACATCCCATCGGACGGTTTGGCCAACTCGCTGAAGTATCGAAGGCCGTTCTGTGGTTGTGCTCCGACGAAGCATCCTTCATCACCGGTACGACGATGACGGTTGATGGCGGTTACACGATTCACGCGGCATCCTGAAGCCGGCATTGCGCACTGGATGGATCCTGACAGATCAGATCTGTCGCGCCAGCGCCGCCCCCGAGTGAATGGCGTTCATGATGCCGTGACGACCCCGTACATCACCAATCAGGTGTACCTGATAACGGTTACCTGGATTCAGCGTCTGAACAAGTTCCCGGTTCGGTTGATTGAAGGTCACGATCACCACGGTTGCTGCCGGGATGCGCCGCACCCGCGAGGTGAACAGCACCCCGATTTCGACCTCTTCCGGTTCGATGGCACGCAGGTAGTGTCCGCCAATGAAGTCGAAGTTGGCGGACATCAACCGCTCGCGGGACGCTTCCACCGTCACGGGCGGGAACGGTACCGTACCACCGATTCCCTCGAACCGGCTGACCATGGTCACTTGCACGCCGGCCTTCAACAAGGCATCGCACGCGGAGATGGCCTCATAGGAGCCGGTGTCGTCAAACACGACCGCAGGCCCGTTGATCCGGACAGGATCACCATGGCCAAACAACTGCCAGGCGTTGTAGACATGCTTGCGGTCAAAACCCGCTATCGGCAGCGCTGGCGTGGAAACCTGAAAGCCGTCGTATCTGGGTGTTGTTCCGGTGGCAACGATGACTTCATCCGGATCAACCGTCGCCACCACCTCGGCATCCACCAGTGAATTCAGATGGACTTCCACACCCAGCGATTCAATCTCCTCGATGAGAAAGCTCACGATTGCACCGACATCCGCGCGATGTGGCGCCGATGCGGCGATGGCCACCTGCCCTCCCAGCCGCTGGCCGGCTTCATGGAGAATCACCTGATGACCACGCAGCGCTGCCGTCCGTGCGGCTTCGAGCCCTGCAGGCCCACCACCAACAATCAACACCCGCTTGCGGATTGCCGCTGAGTCGGCAGGCTCGAAGGTGATGAGGTTCTCCCGGGCTGCTGAGGGATTGACCACACAGGACAACGGATGACCGCTCATCAACTGACCGACACAACCGATATTGGTACCGATACAGGGCCTGATCCTTGACTCTTCACCACGCCGTGATTTATTGACCAGTTCAGGATCCGCGAGCAATGCCCGGACCATGGACACCATGTCAGCCTGGCCGGATCTGATGATCGACTCAGCGTGATCAAGCGTATTGATCCGGCCAACCACGATGGTGGGCTTGGTGACCCGCCTGGTGATGACCGCGTTCACCGGCATCTCGACGCCAAGCGGATCGTCGCTCGGAGCGATCAAGGTATGAAAGCGCCAATAGGACCCCATGTGCAGCGAGACGTAATCCACCAGCGGGTCCAGCCTCGCTGCGATCTCGGCGACCTGCGGCGCGGTCAGACCGCCCGGTACATGATCTTCGTTGGGCAGCCGAACGCCAACCACAAAACGGTCGTCATTCACTTCTGCGCGGATGGCAGCCAGTATTTCCAGCAGGAAACGCATCCGGTTTTCTACCGGACCACCATAACCATCGGTCCTCTGATTGAGGGCCGGTGACAGGAACTCGTGAATCAGGTACCCGCTGGAGGCATGCACGTCGACACCGTCGAGTCCACCATCCCTGCACCTCCGGGCGGCCTTGGCAAAACTCTCGACCACTTCATCGATCATCGACTGGCTCATCTCGAACGGCACGACTCCCTGCTGAAAATTCGGAATCGCACTTGCAGACCAGCTCTCGGCCCCACCACCATAACTTGCACCGGCATGATAGATCTGCTGGAACAACACCGTACCGTGGGCATGAATGCGCTCGCTGATCTCCCGGTAATAAGGCAGTACCTTGTCGGAATAAAGCGGGACCTGGGACGCAACAAGCGGGTGCACGCCGGTGGCTTCCAGTGTGATCATGCCTACTCCACCCCTGGCACGCGCTTCGTGGTAGGCGATCGCCGCCTCGCCGGTCAGCAGCGTTCCATGCGCCGAACGAACGATTCGATTGGGAATCGTCACACCACCAACCTGAATCGGTTGGAACACACTGTTGTACATCTGGCTGCTCCGCTGGTCCAAACCGCTACTGCGCGTCGCCAAGGCGATAGGCGATCAGATAGTCTCCGGCAGGTGATGTCGAGGTGAAATGTCCACCGGCCGCGATCACCACAAACTGCTGGCCACCGACCTGGTACGACATCGGCACTGCATTGCCCGTGGTCGGCAGTTCATCGGACCACAGTTCGGAACCATCATTGACATCAAACGCGCGGATGTGACGGTCAGCCGATGCAGCGATGAACACCAGTCCGGAGGCTGTCACCATCGGTCCACCCATCTCCATGCCACCCTCCATGTAGGACAATGGCCACGGCGCCTGATGCTTCAGCGTACCCAATGGCACCGTCCACACGATGTCACCGGTCGAGAGGTCCACGGCTGACAAGGTACTCCACGGTGGCGCCGTGCACGGCGCACCAAACGACGAGAGGAAAGGTTTCATGCTCACACAGTAGGGCGAGCCCTCCTGCGGAAAACCCTCGATGCCTGCACACTCCGCACGAGGCACCAGTTTGACCACCATGCCAACATGCTTGGTGTTGGTCACCATGTAGTTGCGCACCATGTCGATGGCCGGTGCTCCCCAATTCTGCCCACCGATGTTCGATGGATAGAGCACCACCCCTTTGGTGGAAATGGGCGTGTAGATCGGGCCCGTCGTCATCGACTCGAGCTGGTCCCGGCACTCGCCTTCATCCCAGAACGTGAACCCCCACGCATCATCCGGGGTTATGCCCAGCTGGTGCAGCGGTGCAGGTTTGACCGGAAAGGGTTGGGTTGGCGACAGGTACTCACCTTCAACCGCACCGGTTTGTGGTACCGGGCGCTCTTCAACCGGAAAGAGTGGCACTCCGGTTTCCCGATCCAGTACAAAGGTCAGCCCCATCTTCGTGACTTGGACCACCGCCGGTCGCGTCTTGCCATCGATCGTGACATCCACCAGCGTCGGCTGTGCCGGCAGGTCGAAGTCCCAGATATCGTGGTGCACCGTTTGATAGTGCCAGACAACCTTGCCGGTTGTTCCATCCAGCGCCACCACCGAACTCGAGTAGTAATCATGATCCCCCTTGCGGTCGCCGCCGTAATAATCCGGGGACGTGTTTCCGGTAGGCACGATCACCAGATTCCTGGCCTCGTCAACGGAAATGACCGACCAGACATTGGTGGTGTCATTGACAAAATCACCGGCACCGTCCTTTTCTTCGCGACCCGGCGGTACCGGATTCCAGGCCCACTTCAATGCACCCGTGCGCACGTCAAGGGCGCGCACCACACCTGCCGGAACTCCCTTGCGCAAACTGTCGATGATCCGCGAGCCGATGATCATGGTGTCGCCAAGAATGGCAGCGGGGCTCGTCAGGTTGTATTCGCCCGGGGCAAATTTCGCGAGGCCGAGGCTGATATCCAGTTCGCCGTCCACGCCAAAATCAGGGCACTTGCGCCCCGTCTTGCCATCCAGCGAAATGAGCCGCGCATCAAGCGTGCCAAGAATGATCCGATGTCCGCAAAACGCTTGTGGATTTTCCTTGTCCTGCCAACTGCTGACCGCCCGACAATTGGTCAGGGACTGTTTGCTCATGTCGATCTTCGGGTCATGAACCCATCGCTCGACGCCGGTCAGCGGATCCAGCGCAAACACACGATTGAACGGTGTGCAGTAGTACAGGGTGTCGTTCACGAGGATCGGTGTGCCGATGAACGCCGACGCTGCACTGCCCTGCCCGGAGTCGAACCCTTCCACTCCCCGCACGACGCCGGTACGAAAGTCGCCGGAACGATGTGTCCAGGCACGTTCGAGCCGATGCACGTTGGCTCGCGTGATCTGTTGTGCGCGACTGAAGTGGCCACCACCCGGATCACCACCGTAGGAGGCCCAGCCGATCGACGGCTCCTCCGACCACGCGGCCCCACCCAGGAGACCACACAGCACCGCATGGCCGACCAACAGCCACCTCGAAATAGACATCAATGAACCCTCCTCCACTCACTCCCAGCCTATGCCGTAAGCGCAAGCAGGTGCAACCGCGCAGGCCCCCCCAACGCACACTGGTTGATGCGACTGACAGTCGCGCCAGTCCTCAAAGTCGTGCAATCTGCAGTCAGGTCCCGCAGGCAGCTCATGCAACCTGTTCGACCTCCAGAAGGTGGACACCCTGTGCTGCAGCCTGTGCTGCAGATAGAAGAGTGAGTGGATCGATATGGTTGCGATACTCGTCCTGGATCTCGCCCTCGTCGGGCTGTTACTGACCTCCAACGTCGGTCGCGCTGCACAGGGGGATCGTGCTGCCCAGTGGTTTGCGGCGAGCCTTGCGACGGGCATGCTGACCTTGTGTGCACCGTGGCTCGCTCCGCAGAACACAGGCGAACTGGTCAACCTGGGCTTTGTCCTGAGCAACGCCGCCGGGCTGCTGGTCGGACCGTGCCTGATTCTGCATGCCAGGGCGCTGGCGGCCCGTTACGCCAATGATCCCGTACAGCCCGGTTTCCCGCCCACATACTTCTGGCTGCCTTTTGGGCTGGCGTTACTGGTTTACGCGGCGGCTGGACTGGCCCGCATACCCCCCGGTGCATTCGAACTCTGGATAGCCATGAGCAAGGCAATCTCGCTGGTGGTCAGCGTGGTGATCGCCATCACCACGATCGTTGGTTGTCGAAAGACAACACCGGCCGGCTTGGGTCGCCATGCCGACCTGTGGTTCACCATTACGGTTGTACTGCTCGGCCTGCTGACATTGCCTGCTGCATTGATCGGTGGTGAAGTCATGGCGCAGATGATCTACGACGGCGCTGTGTTGCCCGCGCTGGGTATCTCCCTGTGGCTGCTCACCTGTTGGCGTCTGCGCGGTCATCGGCCATCGCCGGGAACCACTGAACCACACCCTTCGGCCGTGTCTCCCGCCGCTTCGTGCGAGGTTCAGCAACCAGCTCCGGAGGATGCGGTGCTTGCTGCCGTCTACAAGGCTTTTGTGACGAGCCTCGAGACCGATCGCGGATGGCTGGATGCCGACTTCGGTCTTGATGACGCCGCCAGACAGATGGGCATGCGCCGGCACCTTCTCTCGGAGGCCATCAACCAGCATGTCAGCGGTGGATTCTCGACCGTCCTGAACGACTACCGCCTCGTTGCGTTCCGAGCCGCACTCGCCACCGCGCCGGAGACCGAAACGGTACTCGAGATCGGGTTGCGCTGTGGCTTTGGCTCCAAGGCATCCCTCCATCGTCTGGTGAAGCGCGATTGCGGACTTTCTCCTGGCGAACTACGTCGCGTGATCCGTCATTCACACCGGACTCCCTGAACCCTCCGCCAACAACGGGTCTCATTTGATCCGTTGAGTCGTCAGCACCATGATCCCAATGGAACATCGACGCGAACCTTCCCTGGAGATCGCTGTTGATGTCACACCTCACTCGCCTGCGACAACGTCTGATCTGTGAAGATCCGGTCTGGACCCACTGGTGCGAGGTCGGGCAGGCGCGTACCACTCTGGCACGTGCCGGGTACCTTGCCGCGTACCTGCTCCCTGGTCTGTTTGCCTATGCGTTGATCAACGTCGAACAGGTCTTCCGCTCGGGAGTGAATCTGTTCGGGCTTGATCCACTCCTGTACCAATACCTGCTGTTTGTGCTTTTCACCTGGCTCTGGCACATCGTGTTGCCCCTGGTGATGTTGCGCTGGCGGGATGGTCTGACCTGGCCCGAGGTGGCCGAGTTCCTTGCTCTGCACCGGTTCCACCTGCGGGAACCGCTGCTGATTGCACCGCTTGCGTTCATCGTGTCAGTCGTTGTCTCGCTGCCCTGGATGCTGACCGCCTACACACCATTGCAGGCCTGGCTCGGCTCGCAGCCGGGACTTGCGATTCCTGCGTACAGCATGTTCGCGAGTGCCGAGGCGTTTTACGGTGCATCAACATTACTGCTGGTACTCATGCTGATCGGCAACTTCATTGGCGAAGAGGTGTACTTCCGAGGCTACCTGATGAAGAAGACCGCGTTCCTGGGGAGGGCCAACTGGCTGATCGGCTCCACGCTGTTCGCGCTGTACCATCTCTGGCAGATACCTCAGACGTGGCCACTGATCATACCGACACTGTTTTTTGGATTGCTCATGCAGGCTCGCAAGAACCTCTACACGCTCATCGCATTTCACACGTGTTTCAACGTGTTTGGTTACCCCATCTACAATCTCTGGCTCGGCCTTGGCGCCTGACGACTTCGATGAACGCCTTACGTCATTATTTGAAGCCTCACGGCTTGGGCCATACGTTTCGACCGCTGACGGCATGTTGGCGGACATCATCGCAAAGTGAAGGGACATCAATTCAAGGCGCGTTCACTCTATCGTCCACTATCGATTGCAACCAGACGTCCCTGGTAGTGGCGAACATACGATTGGGTGATTCACGTCTTGATGTGTGGTGACTGAAATCAGACCGCCTTGCACTGGCACTATCAATGGCCGCAGCTTGCATGACAAGGTGGCATGACAGGCTCAGTCAGTGGATCAACCGTATCCAGTCTGCCACGGCACCACACACGTCACGTTCAGCTTCCAGGACTTCGTCGCCCGCATCAGCAAGCAGAGCAATCAACGAACACCCGCGAACCTCCACTCGTTGTGAAGCATCACCAGACGTCATGGCAGCCATTGGCCGGCCGACTACTTCACGTCAGCTTCACATGGGGTCTGTCATCGTTTGACACGCGGTAGTTCTGGCTCATGAAAGCGTGTTACCGCAGACGGCGGCGCCAATATGGTGATCGCTTCATCAACCGAAACTATGGAAGGATGGATCATGAAGAAACTTCTCGCAGTTGCAGTGTTGTCGATCACTGCGATGACCGCACAAGCAAAAGACATTGTTGATACCGCGATTGATGCCGGTAATTTCAAGACGCTCGTTACTGCCCTTCAGGCAGCGGGCCTGGTTGAAACGCTGAAAGGTCCGGGCCCGTTCACCGTCTTTGCGCCAGACGACGCCGCATTCGCGAAGATCCCGAAAGCTGACCTCGATGCGCTGCTGGCTGACAAGGAAAAACTCTCGGCTGTTCTGCTGGCGCACGTTGTACCGGCGACCGTCATGTCGAAAGACGTCACGGCTGGCATGGTCAAGACCGCTGGTGGATACGAACTGAAGGTCGGTACCGAGGGCGGCGTCACCGTCGACTCTGCGAAGGTCACTGCGGTCGACATCGCAGCCGACAATGGAGTAATCCACGTGATTGATACTGTCGTTGTGCCAAAACCCAATATGTAGATGACTCCGGCCTGCTGCGAATCCTGTCGACCATTCGGTCGACAGGGTTTTTCCTGAACAGCAACTACCAGACCGACGACCACCTACCGGACCGGAGCACTCGGACGCGTCTCATCAACCCTTGGCCCCACCCATTGGCCAAGGGAGGCCGAACGGCGGCAGGACGTTCGCCTGTTGGCCTGTCAACAAAATGTCGGCTGAAGTCAATGAAAACACACGCTATCTTCACTGAACTGTACAGGTACAGGCGCTTGTACCTGCCCGGAACGAGGCCTGTGGGCGAGCAAAGACCCGCCGAGGCCAGAGCTTTGCCGCGTCCTCACACAGTTTTCACGTCCACACGGGCATACTGACGCCTCAATGTTGCCCGGGATTCGCCATGAAAAAATCAGCAATCGAAGCCGGACAAAGGACTGCAGAACGATCAACATGGTTTTTGGCATTGATCATCACCCTGCTATCCTTTTCCGGCCTTGGTGGGTGTTCCACAAGGCACGATCTCAAGGCAATCCCTGCTCCGGACAGGGTCGATCTGTCGACGTTCATGGGCGACTGGTATGTGATTGCCAACATTCCGACCGCGATTGAAAAGCAGGCGTACCAGGCGGTGGAGCGATACCAGCTCGATGCGGACGGCTCTATCGCAACCACGTTCTCGTTTCGCGATGGTGGTTTCGACCAGCCCGCAAAAACCTATCATCCCCGGGGCTTCGTCATTGACACGACCAACAACGCGGTCTGGGGCATGCGCTTCATATGGCCGTTCAAGGCCGACTACCGCATTGCTCACGTTGATGCTCAGTATCAGGAGACGGTAATCGCGCGTACCGCCCGAGACTATGTGTGGATCATGGCACGCACACCAACACTTCCCACGAGTGACTACTGTCGCCTGCTTGGTTTTGTTGCCGATCTGGGATATGACATGTCCGACATTCGCCAGGTACCGCAGGTGAAAGGCGCTGTACCGATTACCTGTCCACCTGCAGACATACAACCATGATTCACCTCGACACCTTGATCGTTCGATTGCAGCAGGGAACGGTCGTCAGGCGCAACCCGTTCCCACCCAATCATGGCTAGCCACCGCCTGGTGATCGCCAGCATGCTCTTTTCAATCAGCGTGGTGCCAAGCGCAATGAGCATCGAAACGCTCGATTACACGATTGAGGCCACGCCGGGCGATGCACGGATCAGTATTGTCACAATGCCTGGCGAGTGGCTGGCTGCCATTGAACATTCAGGGAACTGGAGTCGCGAGCGTCTCGAGCTGTTCGAGGCACGCCTGGCAATGGCACTGTCGGCATCGGATTGGCAAATCTGCGGGCCCGGCCGCTGGGCACGCTACGATCCGCCATTCAGGCCAGCGTTCATGCGACGCAACGAAGTGCTCATCCCGCTTGGCCAGCCCTGCGAATGACCGGCTCGCGAACCTCTCCACTGCGTGTCGAAAAGGGTGTATCACCATCCGGGTCTGCCATGAATGAACGATTCGTCGTCCTCCTCGTCGAAGATCACCTGCCACTCGCCGAGACCATCGGTGCCTATCTGGAGGAAACCGGCATCGCAGTCGACTTTGCAGCCAATGGACTTACTGCCCTGCATCTGGCCGTGACCAATACGTATGACGCCATCGTTCTGGATATCGGCCTGCCCGGCGTGAACGGTCTGGAGGTTTGCCGAAAACTTCGTCAGGAAGCGCACTGCGCAGCGCCCATCATCATGCTGACCGCGCGCGATCAACTCGAGGACAAGCTCGCCGGCTTCGACGCCGGTGCCGATGATTATCTGGTCAAACCGTTTGCGATGCCGGAACTCGAAGCCCGTCTGCTGGCTATCATCCGGCGGCGGCGCAACGCGGCGTTCCAGGATCACTACGAGATCGGCGGACTGATACTGGATGCATCGACCTTCACCGTCACGAGGGCCGGCCGGAGAATCCGCCTGTCTGGCAAACAATTCGACCTGCTGCACCTGCTGATGCGGGAATCGCCGAACCTGGTTTCCCGCGATGCTGTGGAGCGCACGTTATGGGGAGATGCGGTACCGGACAGCGACGCATTGCGATCGCACTTTTACAACCTGCGCAAGCTGGTCGACAAGGACTTCGACTGCGAATTGATACAGACGATTCCCGGCAAGGGTTTTCGGCTGGTGGCCCCGGACTAAACCCGCGGTCCAAACCGCAGGGTAATGGTCGTGCCAACACCACGTTCACTCTCTATCTCCGTGGTCCAGCGCAACCGGTTGGCGATTCGTCGCACGATCGCCAGACCAAGTCCATGACCCGATGCCAATTCCCTGGCCGCAGTTCCGCCGCGAAAAAACGGCTCGAACGCATTTTGCGCTTCTTCAGCGTTCATGCCGACTCCAGTGTCGCGCACAGTCAAAAAGTCGGACCCCACCACCACGGTAATGGTGCCATTGCGGGTGTAGTTGAGCGAATTCGTCAGCAGGTTTGAAAGCGCAATGCAGAGCAGGCGATCAGGAGCATCAATTCGAACCCGGGCCTGTTCTTCCAGCCGAATCGTATTGCCAGTCTCCAGGGCCCGATCGCGCAGCAACTCGATCTGCTCATGGGTCAGGCCGTTCACATCTGCGCCGCCCGCTTCGACAGGAATGTCGTCTTCGCGCGCCAGCATCAGCAGGCTTTCCGTGAGGGCCTGCATGTGCATGACGGCGCGACGCATGCGGAACAGACACTCCCGCTCCCGATCCGGACGATCAGCGTTGCGATCCAGGAGGTCCAGCGATGCGCCAAGCACAGCCAGTGGCGTCCTGAGTTCATGACTGGCATCTCTCGCAAAGTCGCGCTCCCGCTTGGCGAACGCTTCCAGTCGATGCGCAAACCGGTCCAGTGCATCGATCATCGTCGCGGTTTCGACATCTGCATCGCTGCGCAGATCCTCAAGGCTGAGTTGCCCGTCGCCATGCAGCAACGGCTTGTAGGCTTCAAGCCGTCTGGAGAGACGGATCAGCGGTGAAACCGCCTGTTGCGACAGCCGATACATAAAATAGGAAAGCCCGTAGATCAACAAGAGCACCAACGCTCCGGGTATCACGCCGAAATACAACGTCAGTCGTGACACCTGTTCCTGACGAAAGATCAGGTAAAGGCGGCCCACGGGGCCGTCCGAGACATGCAGCAGCGACTCCTTGCCTTCGAACATTACCCGGCCATAACCAGGCAGTTTGTCGCGCAAGACCAGTGGCAATGATGCAACATCGTTGTGGCGCGCGAGGAAGCCGACCATGTTGTCGGTGTCAGGCAAGGGTGCCTCGGCAGACGAAGCACTTCGTCTCCAGTAGTGATCTGCCTCGCCCTCAAGCGCTTCTCGTGAGAGGACATCCGTGACGATGAAGGCGATTGCAAACACACCCGCAACGATTGTCAGACTGATGACGGCGATCTGTATCGCAAACAGTCGACCCAACCGGGCGGATATGCCAGTTCGATCTACTCGGACATTGCTCATTGTTTCATCCAGTGATATGGGATCAGCCATTCATTGCCCCTCGAATTCCAGACAAATCTTCGCACGCCACGAAGTAATATCGTCATCTCTGCAACCAGCGACCCACGTCGGGTCCATGAATGGCCAAGAGGCCGGCTCGAGCGTGTTCGTGCCGGACATCGAGCCGATGCACCCACACCCGCGCAGTGCGTCGATAGTGATGATCCGGTAGATTCCACGGTGACCCGATTTCCTGATGATGGTTGAAAAACCGGAGCATCCAGTTGTCGTCACCTTCCTTTCGTACGGACAAGCCCTCTCACGATGGCAGAAACGATGTTCGAACACACAGCCATCGGTATTGACCAGCGTGATACGTTGCAGCCCGGGACTGTGGTTGCGCAAGCCATGCTTCAACGTCGCAGCCTCGATGAACCGTTATCGGGTGGCAGAGTTCGGTGACAACACTCATCAGCCCACCGCCTGAAACTGACGATTGACGAACGGGACCACCTTGTTGAACAAAATGTAGAACAAGGCGAACCACGCTACAGATACAAGACCCAGCATCGCGCTGACGGGCACGATCACGCCCCCAAGGGCAGCGCCTGACAGGTAGGACAGCGGCGCGCAGACCCCTGCCAGGAATGCGCCGGAAAGTGGCCGGCTGATGAACAGGGACATACTGTGATTCATCGACAGTCCGAGCGCCCCCCACAGCACCACGATCCACAGTGGCGCAATCGCTACACCGTTGAAATCGAGAACACCAAGATGAATCCATAGCGTGTCCAGTCCAAATCCCAGAGCGGCGGTGATCGCCCCGATCGTGCAGTCAGCTTTCAGTGAGTCTCGAAAGACAAGGTGAGTGGTCAGGAGGGCGGTGGCAGCAATGGCAAACATGCTCCCTCCCAACACGGCTGCAAACCATGTCAACTGGAAAAGAACGGCGTTGATCACGACAGGCCAGTTCACCCGCTTTTCTCCTTTTCCGGACACGTTGCATCAAGCCTGGGCGCAACATCGGATCGCAAACCCATCCATCCCTTGCCTCCCATGGCACACCCGCCAATGTTCTTCATCGAAACTTCAGGTTAGGGCCAGGCGCGTGAGGGCGGCGTGAATACCATTGTCGTTTGCTCTCACATCAATTTCAGGCTGGTGTATGTCCGACTCCACAGGCGCGTGCGAATCAACAATGGATGTCACCGATACAATCGGGATCAGCATTACGGGCGGCTCATCATCGATGATCAGCATGGAAAGGTATCATTGCATGACAGACCCTGTTCGACAGGTGCAGGAAATCCATATCGATAATTCCGGCGATGCCCTATGAGTTGTACATCCGTGCCCGGCGCAATCAACGAAAACCTGCGTTATCCTCTCAGTGACCGGCGCGATCGAACCTTCGATCAACAACTGCGTTCCGGATTGAATGAGAACCAACGGCGATGGACCCCGAGCTGAAAACCCGTATTGAAAGCCAGGACGTCTGGACCTTCCCGGAGTGTCTTGCGCTTGCCGCAGAGTTTGGCACCAAGCCCCGATTCATCGTCGCCATGATCATGATGCTGGGACGCAACTATGTGGACGGCAAATCGGGCAGCTACAGCAACGGATCAGAAGCAGGGACCGACCCGTCCGCATGAGATCAACCCTGCACCCTGATCAGGACACCTTGCTGAATTCGTAGTGGGCAGGGTCCGGCTCCTTTGACTGCTGCCAGTACTCGACCAGCGTGAACGGCCAGTTCTGTGTAATGCGACCACTGGCATTCTTGTACCACGTGTTTACCCCGGACTGTCCCCATGCCATACGCTTGTTGCCTTCGTCGATGCGCGTGTTATAGGCATCGTGTACTTCGCGCTTGACATCCATCGTGGTCCCAGGCCCGCGTTTCGTCAGCTCCGCAAGGCAACCCAGGATGTAACGCACTTCGCACTCGGAAAAGAAGATGATCGAACTGTTCACGACAATGTTGGTGTTCGGGCCGTAGGTGCAGAACAGATTGGGGAAGCCCGGGAAGGTGATGCCCTGGAACGCACGTGGCTCACCGGCCCAGACGTCATGCAGTTCAACGCCGCCTTTGCCGTAGATCTTCATCGGCGTCAGGAATTCGCTCGCCTTGAATCCGGTGCCGTAAATCAGCACGTCGAATTCGTGGACCTGGCCATCATCACAGCTGATCCCACTGGACGTGATCTCGCGAATCGGACTCGTCGTGAGCGTTACGTTGTCCCGCTTGAGTGCCTGGAACCACCGGCCATCGTCGACGAAGGCACGTTTGGCGCCTGGTGGATAGTCCGGTGTGCAGATTTCCAGAAGGTCCGGACGGTCGGCGAGTTGCTCTTGCATGCCATTCATGAGCTGTTGTCGGAACGTCTCGTTCGCCTGGCTCACCGATCTTTCGGGTTGATTCCAGCCGGGTTCAGCCGTCACGGCGGCGAGCATGCCTTCCGCTGATTTCCAGAAGAGACTGAAGCGGAACCAGCGCGCGTAAAAAGGCAGGTGGTTGAGCAGCCAGTGCACCCCGCCCGGGATGTCGGAAAAATACTGCTGATTCAGCAACACCCACGGCGCCGTCCGCTGGAAGACGGTCACAGAGGCGGCTTTTTCGGCGAGAAGTGGAACAAACTGAAAGGCACTTCCACCCGTACCGATCACGCCTACCCGCTTGCCGGTCAAGTTCACTGCATGATCCCAGCGGGCGGAATGGAAACACGGCCCCTTGAACGCGCCAACACCAGGCAGCTTCGGCATGGCAGGCTGGTTGAGCTGGCCAACGCAGCTGATGACCACGTGGCCTTCAAGTGTTGCCGGACCATCCGGAGTCGTCATGTCCACGACCCAGACGCCCCGCTTTTCGTCGAGTCGCGCGCTCACGACTTCATGATTGAAGCGGATGTGTTTGCGCAGACCGTAGGCATCCGCGGTGTCGGCAAAATACTCGCGTAGCACCGGCTGGCTCGAAAAGTATTGCGGCCAGTCCTTCGGCTGGAACGAATACGAGTAGACGTGATTGCCGCTATCGACGCGGCAGCCGGGATAGGTATTTTCATACCAGGTTCCGCCAACGTCCGCGTTCTTGTCAACGATGGTGAACGGGATGCCGGCTTCCTGCAACCGGATGGCACTGAGCAGGCCTGACATGCCAGCGCCGATGATGATCACGGAGAATCTCGAGCGATCACCGACATCCACACGATGCAGATTGGGTTGGCTGTAGGCATCTTCCCCGGCCATGGACAGTTCGGCGGTGAGGAACTCGACGTAATCATCGGAGACGGCCTGGCCCATGACGAAGCCGATCATCTCGCGAATCTGCGGTTCGGTAAGTGAAGTCTGCGCCGGTGTTCCCTGATCGCGAGCAGCGCGAATGATGTCGAACGCCTCGGACCGGATCTTTGCCTGGTCGGCTACGCTGATGCCGTCCTGCGGATCGCTCATGAACGCCGGTTGCGGGCGGACACCGGACCGGATGATGCCCAGATCGCCAGTCAGATGGACCATCGCCAGCATCAGGGACGGGATATGTGCTTCCGCGAGGGACGACCGGATCTGGTCATCGGTAATCGTGGAAGGAATCTGCCTCGTTTCATCGCTCACGGACACGTCTCTCCTTGCAAGCCATCTTCCGAAACAAGTCAACACTAGCACCAACCCGACCGGTGAAACCATTCCCTGCACAATGATCGAGGAGTTGCCGGGTCTTGCCACGTCCGGGCGGACTTTCGCCAAATTCTCACAGACGCAGTACATGGACCTTGCCGCACCCAGGGTGTGCTGCAAGTACCGTTATCCTGGATTCGCCCGGTCGTCCGGCAACGTGGAACCGGAGTCGTCAATCCCAGGTGACCCCGGCTTCGAGGAAACTCGAGGACACACCCCGTGGAGCGGAAACAGCGTTGGTACGCCTGACCGATATGACAAAAGTGTTGGTCCTGTCACCGTAAACGACGTGCTGTCGGGAATCTTGCTGTCGCCGCTGTGCGCTTTGGACTACAAATCCCGGTGTGTGTCCTTGTAGACTCTTGTCCTTGTAGACTCTTGATCACCGCTTTGAACCACCGACACGCGGACGATTCTTACAACCGAAGCACATCGGTCCGGCGATAGAGCTATACAGTTGATCCACTTTTGTGCCTTGAAGACTCAGCCAGTGACTACTACATGGATGTCTCACATCACCAACCTGATCAGGCGGATCCATCGAGGCAAGAAGTTGCCGAGTCTTCCACCGGGTGAACTGATCCAAATCGACATCGCGGAACGACAGGATCGTCAACTCCTGCTTGATCTGGCCGCGGAACATGGCCCGATCTTCAAGGGCACTCTGGAAAACCGACTGGGAATCTGCATAGTTGGCCTGTCTCTTGGCAAGCGATTCCTGAAGGAGCATGCCGATAGCGTACAGGCGTCGAACATCGACATTTCCAGGGTCGTCAGCGGCGGGTTCATGCGACAGATGCAGGGTGATGTGCATCGACGCTATCGTCGTATGTTGATGTCTGCATTGCTTCCCGATGGTTTCACAGTGCGTGACGACCTGATCCGCCAGTCCATGTCCGGGCGGCTCGACGCCTACGCCGATACCGGTGACTACTCCCCAGAGTCCTGGCAACGCACACTCAACACACTCATTACAGAGGTTCTTGTCCAGGTGCTGTTGGGGTTTGATCCTCAGTCACCGCACGGACAGCAGATTCATGGTGCATACAACAAACTCGGCCCCTATGGCCTGGTGTGGAACCTGACCGCAGCACAGTTCAGCGCGTTCGCAGATATCCGCAGCCTGGTCGAGCAGACAATCGATGCAAAGGAGGTCAACCCTTCCTGCCTGCTTGGCCGTCTGATCGCCCAGCCGGATTTTGATACGGCCATGCTCGGCAACCTCATCTACATGACGGAGATGGGACGTTACGACATGCAGACCTTTTTCCGCTGGCTGTCGCGCTACGCTGCGACGAACCAGTCGGCACTGCTGCTCGCGCGACGATCCACGCAAGGAGATTCACTATTGATGCGATCCTTTGTCCTGGAAGTCCTGCGCACCGACCAGAGCGAGCGGTTGATGCGGCGATGCCTGTCCGACATCGAATTCGAAGGTTTCCTGTTTCCGAAGGACACGATCGTCCGGATCTGCATGTGGGAAGCACACCATGACGCGGAAATTTTTCCCGCACCGCTCCGGTTTCGGGCCGATCGTTTCGCGGCTGACAAGATTCATCACGAACATTTTTCTCCATTCGGGCTCGACCGGCATCAGTGTCCATTCGGCGAACTTGTCATCAGAATGGCCAGCATCTTCCTGCAGACGCTGGGCGAGTATGAACTTTCAGCAACCGGGGATGGCGCACCTGTTCGCGGCGCCTATCACTGGGAACCGGCCACGGCCTTTTCACTGGAACTGACCCGCCTTCGGCATTGATCATGTCGACTCCCGTGCAATCAGCGAACTCCAACGTCTGCGCGTTTGTCGAGCGCCAGGTTATTGCCACACCTGACGCGACGGCGCTGATCGTCGGTGCGGAGCAGATCAGCTATCAAAAACTCTGGCAGCGGGTTCTCGCCATCAGCGCGGCGCTGCAGAGCAGGTCCCTGCAGACCGAAGAACTGGTTGGTATCGCTCTCGGCAGGAACCTTGATCTGGTCGCCTCGATACTCGGCATCTGGCATGCAGGTGGCGCATACGTCCCCCTCGATCCGGATGACCCTGCGCCGAGAAACAGACACATTCTGCAGATCGCGGATTGCCGGTTGCTGCTATCGGATTCCGAATCCATGGCGAAGCAGCAAGGCTTGTCAGATGCAAGTCCTGGCTTCGAGCTGCTTGATCTGGCGACACTCGCACAGCCGAGCACGCACACGACATCCTGCTATTCGAAGGATTCGGCTCTGGCATATGTTCTTTTCACTTCCGGCAGTACCGGAACACCCAAGGGAGTGCAGATCGAGCAGCGCAGTGTCCAGCATCTTCTGTTCAGCATTCGTGACCTGCTGAGGTTCACCAGAACCGATCGTTATCTGGCCACGGCCTCGGCAGGATTCGACATATCAGTACCAGAACTCCTGCTGCCACTCATCTGTGGCGGCAGCAGCCTGCTCCGACATCGGGATCTCTGGCTGAGCCCACCCGACCTCGCAGCTGACATCAGACGATTCGGTGTCACAGTGGTGCAGGCTGTCCCATCGGCCTGGACGCTCGCGTTGAGTCCATTGTCAGTCTTCCCACACGTGCGGATTGCGATCACCACCGGAGAAGCGATCACACCGCAGGTTGCCAGCCAGCTGCCTCAGATCTGCGATGACGCCTGGAATCTCTATGGGCCAACCGAGACAACCGTGTGGGCCACCGCTCGGCGACTGCCAGCTGACAGGGCCGACGTGCAGTCGCCAGCTGCGCCAAGTATAGGCATGCCGCTGCCTGGACTGACCGCGATCATCGTCGATGACAAAGGGAACGAACTGCCTGTCACCACGCAGGGAGAACTGTGCATCGGTGGTATCGCTCTGGCCAGGGGCTACTACCGTCAGGAGCTGCTCACGGCAGAACGCTTTCTGGAACGTGACGGCACCAGGCTCTACCGCACCGGCGACATCGCAGCGCTGGAACAGGACGGATCCATTACCTGTTATGGCCGCCTGGACGACCAACTGAAAATTCGCGGCGTGCGCATCGAGCCCGGTGAAATCGAGTCGGTCATGCAGGCGCATCCCGAAGTGCAGATTGCCGCAGTGACCTGGTTTTCGACGAGTGATACATCCCGGATCATCGTCGCCGCGTATGTGCCCGCCAGGGGCTGCTTGCCCGCAAACAACGCGATCGTTGACTGGGTAGCCTCACGACTGCCCGCACAGATGGTTCCGGCGAGACTGCTGCAGGTCGAAGACTTGCCACTCAGCCCCAGCGGCAAAGTCGACAGGGCAGCGATACGCAGGCTGCTGCAACAGGCTGCTGAACAGATGCCAGAGCGTACCGTTTCGCTCGATTCGAACACTGAAGAAGTGATTGCCGATGCATGGTGCCGGATCCTGCAGCGCCGGAGTGTGTCCAGAGAAGATCATTTCTTCGATATGGGTGGAGATTCTCTCGCTGCCGTCAGAGTGATCGCGAGCATCGAGTCAACACTCGGCGCGTCCCTGAAGATCCGGTCGATCTTCGAAGCTCCGACTCTGGCTGCCCTCGCGGAACTTGTCGACAGGACACTTCTCGAGAACGACCTCGACAAAAAACGCGACGGTATTGTCGAGTTGGCGCATGTCGTGGATTCCCAACCTGTTTTTACCTGCAACCTTGATCTGCAGTCTGTGGCAGTCGGGAACTGGAAATCGCCAACGACACTGTACGCCATCCTCAACTTCGCAGATCAGAGCGCTTTCCTGCAAGCGTCGAGCCTCGAGGCATTGGCCCGAACTCTGCTCGCGGCCATTCGCAGACGCCAGGCAATCGGTCCCTATCGACTTGCTGGTTACGGATTCGGTGCAATGATCGCTCTCGAGATCGCGAGACAGCTGGAGTATCAGGGAGAAATCGTCCAGATCCTCTTCATCATCCAGCCAGTCCAACCGAATCGTGTGACAACAGGGCAAACCGTGTCGCTTCGCGCCAATCCAGCCTCTCTACCCAGTGCACGCTGGATGGGTCACCAGGGTGGTGGCACCACCTGGCTGTCTCGGCGCATCGCCTGGATTCAGTTTCATCTGGAGCGTCTGCAAGGCAGGAACAGCAATCCCATTGCCGAGACGCTGGTAACCAAAAACCTGCGACCCTCATTCTGGTATCACTCCCGAAGACTGGTTCGAGACTACCAGCTGCGTCCTTTCCCACGACCAACCGTTCTCATCGGCTCGATGGACGAACAGAGCCAGCAAGTCTGGCGGAAGGTCCTGCCTTCGCTGCAGATCCTGATGTGTGCCGAGGAGCCGGCAGGCAGGGGAACTGACCGGAGTGACTGGAGAACGTTGTTGGGAACGGCCCTCCGGGAGATCGACCATACGCCCAATCCGTAACACTCCGGACCTGCATTCCGGCGTGCCGGCCGGTCCAGTGTGCGGGGACCCTGCACAAAAGGGGTAGTGCTCCCTGGCGCCGTGAGAGTGCCATGGTGAAACCATCAACCGGCTGATCTTGCAGTGGCCCCATGTCCGACGTTAACTGTGCTTGTCCCGTGTGCCAGGTGTTTTACGTGATCCGAATCTGTCTTGCCGGCGTGCTCCTGATGATCGGTGTCTCCACTCCAGCCGACGACGGCAACGTCACGGTGTATCGCGATGAATGGGGGGTACCGCACATCTATGGTCCGACAGATGCCAGCGTCGTTTATGGATTTGTCACCGCACAGGCCGAGGACAACTTCTGGCAGGTGGAAGACTCTCTGATCCAGTCCATCGGCCGGTATGCCGAGGTCAACGGTGAAAGTGCGCTGGGCGCCGATTGGCTCAATCGTGCGCTGCGGATCGTTGAACTGTCTCGCGCAGAGTGGGATGTGCTGCCGGCGGAGCCAAAAGCCCTGACGGTGGCCGCTGCGTCAGCCCTCAACGATTTTGTCCTGCGTACAGGGACAAAGGCCCGGCTGATCGAGAGGTTTGAACCCTGGCACTTCACGGCTTTCGCGCGGTTTTCGACTTACCAGCTCTTCATCTTCAACAGGACAGGCATCAAGTCCGAAGAAATTGTGGCCATGGCGAAAACCGGCCAAACGTCGGCAGCCTTGTCAACACGCAACTTCAGGCTCGGGACACTGGCTGCACGGGAAGAACAGCTGCTGGCCGATGCACAGGCGATCGCAGGTTCCAACACCTGGGCCATTGCGCCGTCGCGTTCCCGAACGGGTGGTGCGATGTTGTTCATCAATCCACACCAGCCGTATTTTGGTCCAGGACAGTGGTACGAGGGCCATGTGCACAGTGAGCAGGGCCTGCACTTTTCCGGTGCCGGTTTTTTTGGCTCACCCCTGCCAACCATTGGCCACAATGAACATCTGGGCTGGAGCCACACCGTCAACACGCCGGATGTCGTGGATGTCTACAGCCTGGCCGTCGACGATCCCGAACAACCGACCCGGTATGCCTACGACGGCGGCACACGTGATCTCCTGACCTGGGATGATGCCATCAAGGTCAGGACTGCAACGGGTGTTGAAAGCCGCACCTTCACCTTCCAGCGTTCGCATCACGGACCCATCGTTGCGAAGCGCGATGGGAAGGCACTCGCAGTGCGGATGGCGAAGTTTGAAGAGGGCGGCCAGCTTGAACAACGACTGGGCATGATCAAGGCAAAAACACTCGATGAATTCCAGGCAGCACTGGCCCGGTTGGCAGCGCCGATGTTCAACACCATGTATGCCGACGCAGCGGGCAACATCTACTACGCCTACTATGGTGCCGTACCAAGGAGGCGAACGGATATCGACTGGCTGCAACCTGTGGATGGGTCGGATCCGGCCAACGAATGGCAGGGTTACCATCCGCTGGGTGAGTTGCCCACACTCACCAATCCACCGGCGGGTTATCTGCAGAACACCAACGCGACACCCTTTCTAGCTACAGGTGGCCACGGCAACCTGAAGGGTACACAGTATCCGAAGTACATGGCGCCGGAAGAGGACAACAACCGGGCGCGCAACTCAAGGCTGCTCCTGGGCGGTGATCGCAAGTTTGGTTTCATCGACCTCCTGAGGATGACCTGGGATACGCGCGTGCTGGAAGCCGATACGATGCTGCCGGTGCTGGCAGTGGAAGCGGCTACGCGCGATCTTGCTCCGGAGGAATTCAAACGGGTCAACGACGCCGCGCTGCATCTGCTGAAATGGGATCGTCAGGCGCGTGCGGATTCCGAAGCGATGAGTCTGTACTTCCAGTGGCGATTCATGATGACCCAGATGGGTATCAGCGATCCGGTCGTGGCAATGTTACAGGCCATGGACGAACTGACCGCGCGGCACGGCACGTGGAAGGTCAAATGGGGAGAACTCAACCGACTGCAGCGCCGACATACCAGCGGCCTGACCGGATTTGATGACGCCGAACCGAGCCTCGCGGTGTCCGGTGGGCCGGGTGACCCATTCGGCACCATCTTCAATGTGTACTCACGTCCGGTCCCAGGGCAGAAGCGGCTTTACGCGGTAGCCGGCCACTCTTACGTCGCGCTTGTGGACTTCACCAACGTGGATGACGCGCGGTCGTTGCTGGTGTTTGGTGAGCGGGCCGATCCACAGTCGCCCCACTACATGGATCAGGCAGCACTGTTTGCAGACCGCAAGTACAAACGGGCGTGGTTCAATCGTGAAGATGTGGTGAAGGCGGCCGTTTCAACCTTCAAACTGAATTATCCGGGTCATTAGGCTGGAATACCCACGACGCCTGGCAACCAGGACGGGTATCCGCTGGCCAAGGACTGTCGGGTGAATCCTGCCTGAGCCGTTGCAGCCCGTCTGGTGTGACGAGAGCAAAGCGGGAGTGACGGAAGAAAGATGAATGATCAGGTCCACCCGCTTGTGAGGTGTCCGCTGCTCGCCTAGAGTCCGTGCACGGATCGCCGCAAACTGCGGCGAATCCAATGGGCAGCAAGCAGATGAGGGGGAGAAAGAAAACAAGATGGCTGGAATGCTCGCGCCGTATCACGTCCTGGACTTTACCGATCACCGTGGTGAGCTCGGACCCATGCTGATGGGAGATCTGGGCGCCACTGTCATCCGGGTGGAACCGCCCGAGGGCAGCCAGGCGCGACGAATGCCGCCGTTTGCGCCAGCCGCAGGCTCCGACCCGGTCAGCCTGTCATTCATCGCGTTCAACCGGAACAAGCGATCCATCCTGCTGGACCCGACGAGCGCAGAAGACAAACAAACCCTGGCTGCGCTCATCCGCCGCGCTGACTTCATTTTTGAATCAGCCCGGCCGAGCCTGCTCGCGCGGTATGGCATTACGTTCGAACGGGCCCGTGAACTGAACCCGCAGGTCGTATTCACACGACTGACACCTTTTGGGGATGACGGCCCGCGGGCAGAACTGAACGCGTCGGACCTTGTGATTGCAGCGCTGGGTGGCCCGGTCGCACTGCAGGGTCAGCCTGATCGGGCACCGGTGAGGTTGAGTGTGCCGCAGGTCTGGCGTCACGCTGGCGCCGAAGCCGTTGCTGGCGCACTGGTTGCGCATGCACGTGTACGAGCGGGCGGGGGCGCGCAGTTCGTGGATGTTTCGGCGCAGGCCACCATGACCTGGACAATGCTCAACGCCATGGACGCATACGCAATCCAGGGTTTCGATTTCGAACGCGGCTCGGATGTGGCACGGCTGGAAATCCTGCATCCAGTAGCCGATGGGTACCTGATCGCGATTCCGCACAGCAAGGTCATGCGGCCCATGACCGAACGCCTCATCGAAGAAGGTATCTGCGAGCAATGGCTGAGGGATGTGGACTGGCTTGCATACGACCAGAACATCCAGGATCCGGAGCAGAAGCCCCTTAACCTGGCCGGCAGTATCCGAATGCTGCGAACCCTGCTGATGCGGTATCCACGGCAGCACTGGTTTGAGTTCGGGCTCAAACACCGCATCACGCTTGCGCCGGTGAATGCCCTTGGAGAACTTCTGGACTTCGATCATCTCGAAGACCGGCAGTACTGGCAGCGCAAGGCTGCAGGGGGAAAAACCTCGGTCCGGTTCCCCGGGATTTGGGCCAGGACTCTGACGAGTCCGCTCTGCGTGGAGCGTGATGCACCTGCGCTCGGTGAACATGGTGAGGAGATACTTGCTGCACTGAAGCAACCGCCGGCAAAAAACCCGGCAATACAGCGCTCCGATGACCTGCCGCTGCCTTTTGACGGTGTAAAGGTGGCTGACTTCGCCTGGGTCGGAGTCGGTCCGATCTCATCAAAGTATCTTGCGGATCATGGTGCCAGGGTGGTACGGGTCGAGTCCGAAAACCGCGCCGACGTGCTGCGCAACAATGGACCGTTCAAGGATGCGCAGCCCGGCTGGAACCGCTCGCAGTTCTTCGGTGATTTCAACACCTCAAAACTGAGCCTCGCGCTGGATCTCAAGTCACAGCGGGCCATCGATATCGCCAAGCGGTTGATTACCGATTCCGATGTGTTCATCGAAAGTTTTGCGCCGGGTGCGATAGCACGCATGGGACTCGGTTACGACGTGGTAGCAAAACTGAACCCCGGGATCATCATGCTCAGCACCTGTCTCATGGGGCAGTCCGGACCGGCGTCGCGCATGGCCGGATATGGTTATCACGCAGCCGCCATCGCCGGATTTTATGAAGTCACCGGCTGGGCAGATCGGCACCCTACAGGGCCATGGGTTGCGTACACCGACACCATCGCTCCACGTTTTGTGTCCATCCTGCTCGCGGCGGCACTCGATCATCGACGCCGCACCGGCGAAGGCTGCTATCTGGATGTGGCGCAGATCGAAACGGCACTGCACTTCCTTGCGCCGGAACTGCTGGATCTCGAGATCAACGGATTTGCAGCACGTCGCAATGGCAATCGGGCGCGCTGGACCGCGCCAGAAGGTGTGTATCCCTGCAGCGTGCAGGATACCTGGTGTGCCATCGCGGTACAGGACGAGCCCCAGTGGCAGGCACTGTGCCGGGTACTCGGACGTGAAGACTGGTCGCAGGCTGCGGAGCTCGCCACGGTAGCCGGTCGTCAGGCCGCACATGACGACCTTGATGCAGGCATAGCATCCTGGACGATCAAACGCACCTCGCAAGAGGTCATGGATACCCTTCAGGCTATGGGCATATCCGCCGGTGTGGTCCAGCGCAGCAGCGAACTTCTGGCCGATCCGCAGTATGCCCATCAGCGGTTCTACCGGTGGTTCGATCACCCGGAGATGGGACACATCCCCTATGCGGGACACCAGTTCCGTATCGCCGGTTATGACAGTGGTCCACGCAGTCCTGCGCCCTGCCTGGGTGAACACAGTTACGAGGTGCTGACGGAAGTGATCGGTCTGGACGCAGACGAAGTTGCAGCGGCATATGGTGACGGCCTCATCATATGAGGAATCGTGTGATGTGATGATTCAATCGGAGGATTGACGATGGGTCTTTTTACCTGGACGCGTTTCTGGATTCTTCTCGGCTTGATCGTGATAGCGGGCGGTGGTTATTTCACGTCGATGATGATGCCGGGTGGTGCGCTTGCTGGCAGTCAGACCCCGGTACCTGCGGACTGGACCGGCGCTGATGTACCAGACATCGTGGAGTTCGAGACCAACCGGAAAGATCCTTATTCGGTGAAAATCTGGGCCGTACCGCTCGGGCCGCACCTCTATATTCACGCAGGCGACAACCGGGCCCGTTGGGTTGATCACATCGAAGCCGATCCGTCCGTTCGTCTGCTTGTCAAAGACCGACTGTACGACATGACCGCCGAGCGGGTTACTGATGCGGCTGAATTCGCAACTTTCAGCGAGGCCTATGAAATCCGCTACGGCCGACGCCCTGGCAATGAGAACATTGCCGAAGTCTACCTGTTCCGTCTGGTTGCCCGCTGAGCAGGCGCGGTTCCAGACCGGGCTCTGCAAGGGCGGCGGGAAGATGAGGTGTCGGTCTTTCGGGGTGTGACCCGCAGGCTGTGAACCCTGTCAACGCTCCGCAGTTCAGGTACCGTAGTCGGGCATTTCATCACGTGCGACCGGCCGTCAACGTATCGAAGCATGGGCGGCAAGCAGGATGCGCACGGCGTGTGCCGCCTGGCGTCGGATCTGAGCATCGGATGGAACCGCGATCGCACCGGTGAGCACACGAAAGTAGGTATCACCCCGCACCAGCGCAATGAAGTCCTCTCCGAATTGCGACTTGTCGAGGATCGTCGCGCGCTTCGTCGTGATCAGGCGATCGGCAAGCGTATCCAGAATGGCCACGCTGGATTTGCGGACCAGTTCGTCGAATACACGACCAATCTCGGGGAACCGACCCGCCTCCGCCGCCACGATACGGACGAGTCCAAGTGATTCCGGCCGGAGCATTGCAGACAGCACGCTGCGTGCATGGCGCTCCAGCGCGCGTTCCGGATTGCCGTCGTCCGGCGGGAGCACTTCAGGCAGGTTCTGACGGATCCCCCACGCGATCAACGCGCGAAACAGTGCCGCCTTGTCGGTGAATCGGGCATAGAGGGTCTTTTTGGAGGCCCGCGCGCGTGTCGCGATGTCCAGCATCGTGGCGCCGTGAAATCCCTTGTCTGCAAAAACATGGAATGCCGCGCCGAGGATTTCCTCGTCACGCGGATCATCCAGTGGGGCCAACCAGTCGGGACGTTTACGCGAGATGTCGGCACGCTTCACTGCAACTTCACCTGCTGGATACTGTTTGGTACTATGCAGGAAACCAAACGGTACTCATACCTGAATATCCATGGGCAACCTCGATACTGAATTTCGATCCTGACTCTTGATGGAGGTGAAGCATGGAATCGTGGATGTGGGTGGTGGTGATGGTGGTCTCCGGTGTCCTTGCGTGGTGGCTGTTCTTGGCGGGACGCCAGCAGTTCGTGTTTCAGCCGGTCCGGCCGCGTCCCTCTGAAGTGCGGGACGGCATGACGAGCGTGACAGTCGAACTGCGCGCGGTGGACGGAACGATCATCGAGGGCTGGCTGATTACACCCGACGTGCGGCGGCCACCCGTGGTCTTGATGGCGCCTGGTCTCACCGGTACCAAGGAAGGGTCACTCGAAACATTCGCTGCACGCTTTGTGGCTGCGGGGCTTGCCGTGTTGATGATTGACTTCCGGACCTTCGGCGGGAGCGGCGGGGAACCCCGCCACTGGCTGGATCCGGTGCGGCAGATTGAAGACTATCAGTCTGCGATAGCGTTTCTGCGCGGTGACGATCGGGTAGATGGTTCATGCGTCGTGCTGTGGGGATCAAGCTTCTCCGGTTCGGCTGCGGTTTGCGCAGCGGCGCGGGACGCAGATATCGCGGCATTGGTTGCGCAGGTACCTTATCTGGGTGCGTTGCCTGTACATCCGCCGAGCGTCTGGCAGATTGCAGGTTATGTGACGCTTGCCATCGGAGAAGCGGTTGGTGATGCGATCGCCGGTTGTTTCGGGATCAGCTTGCCGCCGGTTTACATCACGACCTACGGCAAACCGGGCGAACGAACATTTGCGATGAGTGTCGACAATCCTTCGCGATTCCGGTCCAACGCTGACCTGCATCCATTCTGGTCATCGATGCCGGACTCGATTCGAGGCGGTTGGGAGAATCGCATGCTCGTGCGCGGATTGGAGAACCTCGACAAGGTCTCGGCCAGGGATGAACTTCCGCATGTCACCTGCCCCATCCTGCTGATCGGCGCGACCCAGGACGACATGATTGCCGTCAACGAGATCCGCGCGGCGGCAGCACGGCTGGATGGTGCCGCCAGCCGCTATCTGGAACTCGATGGAGGCCACTACGACCCATACGTCATGCCACTGTTCGAAGCCAACGTCGGTGCGCAGATCGGGTTTATCCGGACAGCCGTCACTTCACGAGGTCACACCTCGTTGAACCGACATCAACACTGAACCTGGACACAAGGCTGATCCCTGCGCTGCGGGTTTGGGTCGCGATGCAAAGATGATTGGTGCACACCCCCGCAGCAATGAGGCGGCAAACCCGACAGGCTAAAATCAGGCAGGCACGTAGCCGTAACGCTCTCAGGCGCAGGCAGGCCGAGCCGGAGCGCAACGCACGCAGAACATCCGCTGACCACTCGCGCAACGAGAAAAAAGTCGCGCAGGTACCTGCCCGGCTTGATCACCAGGTCTGCGACCTGCATTCTCGCACTCGCACGTTGTGAAGATTCAGGGGTACACCCATTGGGAACCATCAGGATTTCGCGCCGAAAAACTGCGGCAGTCGGTTGTCTGTGCGCTCTGCTGATGCTGGATTGCGTCGCCACTGATGAGGATTCACACCCTGCCGCCCTGGCAGAGAACGGCTGGACAACACTCTTCGATGGCAGATCGTTGGCACAATGGCGTGGCTACGGCCGCGCCGACACACCTGCCTCGTGGTTCATCGAGGACGGTCAACTCGTGCTTGCAGAGGGTGGTGGCGGCGACCTGATCACCCGTGAAACCTACGCGGACTTCGAGCTGGAACTCGAGTGGCAGGTCTCGACGGGTGGCAACAGCGGTATCTTCGTTCTCGCCGACGAGTCCGACCAGCCGATCTACATACACGCCCCGGAAATCCAGATCCTGGACGATGCGCGCCATCCGGATAACAAACTGGCCAACCGACGTTCCGGTTCGCTCTACGATCTCATAGCGGCTCCTGCTGCCTCCCAGCGTCCCGCCGGGGACTGGAATCACGTCCGCATCCGTCACCTGAACGGGCAACTGCAATCCTGGCAGAACGGCCTGCCCGCCGTTGACGTTGTGATCGGCAGCAGCGCATGGAAGACGCTTGTTGCCGGCAGCAAGTTTGCGACGTGGCAAGGATTTGGAACGGTGCACGAAGGTCATATCGGGTTGCAGGATCATGGTGACCGGTTCGCCTTCCGCAACATCCGTATCCGGCGGCTGCCATGAGTCACGTGTATCAGGGTTTCCACTATGACGCAGTGGTCGTCGGTTCGGGTGCTGGTGGGGCCATGGCCGCGTACATGCTGACGCGCAGCGGCATGCGGGTGCTGATGCTGGAAGCGGGACGTGATTACGACCCCGTCCGCGAAACACCGATGTTCCAGACCAACGCCCAGGCACCGCTGCGCGGCGCGCCCACACCGGACAAGCCGTTCGGTTTTTACGACGCCACCGTGAATGGCGGTTGGCAGGTGCCGGGAGAGCCCTATACGGTCGCCGATGGCAGCGAGTTCCTGTGGTGGCGCGCGCGCATGCTCGGCGGGCGCACCAATCACTGGGGACGTTTTTCGCTGCGCTTCAGTCACCATGACTTCAAGGGTTTCAGCCGCGATGGCCATGGTGCCGACTGGCCGTTCGAGTATGCGGACATCGCACCCTGGTACGACGAGACGGAAAGACTGGTCGGGGTGTGTGGCGACAACCCGGGTATCGAAGACATGCCGGATTCAGGGCCGGGTGTACTGCACAAACCACCGAAGCCGCGAATCCCCGAACTCCTCATGGCAGCGGCGGCGAAGAAGCTCGGCATACCGATGGTGCCGATGCGTCGCGCGATCCTGACGCGCCCCGTGGACGACCGCCAACCCTGTTTCTGGGCCACCAACTGCGGTAAGGGGTGTTCGATCGGCGCTGCCTTTCAGACCACCACATCGCTGCTGCCCATGGCGAAGGCCACGGGGCGTTTGCAGATCGTCACCGACGCCATGGTTCGTTCGGTCCACATCAAGGGAGATGGCAGGGCCACCGGTGTCAGCTTCATCAACCGCAGAACCCGGCAGCTGGAGACACTGCCCGCACGAGTGGTTGCCCTGGCGGCGAGCGCCTGCGAATCGGCCCGCATCCTCCTGAACTCCCGAACGGATGCCCTTCCCGATGGCATCGCCAACTCCAGCGGCCAGGTTGGCCGCAACCTGATGGATTCCACCGGTGCTGCTGTTTCCGGTTACGTGCCAGCGCTCGAAAACCGACCGCGCTACAACGAGGACGGTCACACGGCCAATCATCTGTTCATTCCCTGGTGGGGTTACGATGCCCAGGCGAGGGGCGAACTGAACTTCCCGCGCGGCTACCACTTCGAAGTGGGCGGAGCATTCCCGCAACCGGGTCTCGGGATCGGCTTTTCCGCTGCCGGTTACGGCGCGGAACTGAAGGCACGCGTCAGGCGGCGCTACGGCGCATCGGTCAATCTTTCATTGCGCGGCGAGATGTTGCCAAACACCAACTGCTTCATGGAGATTGACCCTCAGGTGAATGATCAGTGGGGAATTCCGGTGCCGAGGTTTCACTGGCGCTGGTCAGAGCACGAACTCAACCAGGTCCGACACGGCATGACCACCGCACGGAAGATCATTGAAACCATGGGCGGCCATGTGGATGAGCCCGACCGAAGTCCGGAACAGGCGATCAAAAAAGGTGGCGAGATCATTCATGAGGTGGGCACGACACGCATGGGTACCGATCGCCGCACTTCCGTGACAAACGAATGGGGACAGACATGGGACGTTCCCAACCTCTTCATCCTTGATGGGGGCGTGTTTGTATCCAATCCCCACAAGAATTGCACACTGACCCTGATGACTCTCGCCATGCGCAACGCGGACCGGCTGGCTCGCGCCATGCAGCGAGGTGTGGTGTGAGTCGCCTGCCAGGTGGCAGAGAAGGTAAAAGCGGACTGACGCGACGTGAATCACTGCGACGGGCAGCCCTGTTCGCCGCGAGCAGCACACTGCCGTACGGTTGCACCATCGCGACGGGGCCGGATGCCGCATCGCTCTGGTCCTGGCCACGGATGCCACCCGTCAGCGCGCCGGGCTACGGCACCGACCCGGACCTGATTCATCCGGCGGTCACCTGGCCGAACACCTTCGATGCAAAAACCCGGACGCTGGTCGCAGTATTGGCGGACATCCTGATTCCGGCGGAAGGCGATATTCCAGGCGCCAGCCAGGCTGGCGTCGTGGACGTGCTCGATGAATGGATCAGTGCACCTTACCCTGAGCAGCACGCGGATCGGCAACTCCTCCTGGCCGGCTTCGACTGGCTGGAACGCGAAGCACAGCGGCAGCACGATGCGGCCTTTGCGGCGCTGACCAGGCGCGATCAGCTTTCGCTGGTTGATGCCATTGCCTTTCCGGAGCGCGCCTATCCACCGCATCTGGCCGGTGCAGTGCAGTTCATGGCGCGCTTCAGATTCCTGGTGACCGGGATGTTCTATTCGAGTCCGGAGGGGATCCGCGAACTTGGCTACATCGGCAATCAGCCTGTTGCCGGGGACTATCCGGGTCCCACAGAAGAAGCCCTCATCCATCTGCAGGAACAACTCGATCGATTGGGATTGGGAACGTAAGGAGAGCAGCCCGTGTCCAAGACAGACATTGAATTCGACGCCATCGTCGTCGGCTCCGGCATCGCGGGTGGATGGGCCGCCAAGGAGCTCACTGAGCGGGGTCTCAGGGTTCTGCTGCTCGAACGTGGCAAGGATGTCGAGCACGTGAAGGACTATGTGAATGCGACCAAGGGGCCATGGGAGTATCCACACCGCGGACAGCGCACCCACGCCATGGAGCTCGCCTATCCGGTGCTGCGTCGTGACTACCCGCTGAATGAAAAAAACCTGGACTGGTGGGTGTCGGACCAGGATGCACCGTATACCGAGATCAAACGATTCGACTGGTACCGCGGTTACCAGGTAGGCGGCCGGTCTCTGACATGGGGACGGCAAAGCTATCGGCTGAGCGACCATGACTTTGAAGCCAATGCCCGGGAAGGGATCGCGGTGGACTGGCCGATTCGCTACACCGATCTGGCACCGTGGTACGACCACGTGGAACGATTCGCCGGAATTTCCGGCTCCATCGAAGGGCTGCCACAGTTGCCTGATGGACAGTTCCAACCGCCGATGGCACTGAACTGCGGCGAAGCACGCTCTGCGGAGCGTTTGCAAAAAGCGTTTGGTGGCCGTCGCCGCATCATCCCCGGACGGGTCGCCAACCTGACCGAGCCGCTCCCCGGACGAGCGCCCTGCCAGCACCGTAGCGCCTGCGCGCTCGGCTGTCCGTTCGGTGCCTATTTCTCCACCCAGTCATCAACACTTCCGGCGGCGGTGGCCACCGGCAATCTTGTGCTCAGGCCGTTTGCCATCGTCACCGAACTCAACTATGACAAGGACAGCAAGCGCGTGGTCGGCGTGCGTGTGCAGGACGCCGTGACCGGGAACACCACGGAGTACCCGTCGCGAATCGTCTTTCTCTGCGCATCGACGCTGAACTCGACGTGGCTCCTGATGCGTTCCGCCACTGACGTCTGGCCTGGTGGCCTGGGCAGCCGCAGCGGAGAACTCGGGCACAACCTGATGGATCATCACTTCCGCCTCGGCGCGCGTGGTCGGCTGGAGGGTTTGGACGACAAGTACTATTTCGGCGCAAGGCCCACAGGTTTTTACATTCCCCGTTACCGGAATCTCGGCGAAGACAAGCGCGAATACCTGCGCGGCTTCGGTTATCAAGGTAGCGCCGCTCGTGAGGACTGGACCCGCGCGGTGCGAGAACTCGGTGTCGGTGCAGCGTTCAAGGACGCATTGGCGACACCGGGTGAATGGACCCTGGGTGCGACCGCATTCGGCGAGATGCTGCCGAGCCACGCCAACCACGTCAGCATCGATCACGGGCGGACCGACAAGTGGGGCCAGCCCGTACTCGCCATCGATTGTGAAGTCGGCGCCAACGAAAAAGCGATGCGCAAGGACATGATGAACGACATGGCAGAGATGCTCGATGCGGTTGGCGCCCGGGACATCGCGACTTACGATGCAGGTTATTCTCCCGGCATGGGTATCCACGAGATGGGGACGGCGCGCATGGGTCGCAGACCGGAAACATCAGTTCTGAACAGCTGGAACCAGGTGTGGGATGCCCCCAATGTGTTCGTCACCGACGGTGCCTGCATGACCTCGTCGGCCAACCAGAATCCGTCGCTGACCTACATGGCGCTTACGGCCCGCGCGGCAGCTCACGCCGTCGATGAGCTGAATCGGCGCAATCTCTGACCTGGAACATCATCGACGATCGAGGGCTGTTGTCATGACTGCAAATTACTCCCGACGCGAGATCATCCAGCGGGCACTGACCGCCGCAGGCTTCACCGCGTTTGCTGGCACCGGCACGCTGCTGAGTGCATGCGCGAGTGGAGCGGATCGCCGACCTGTCGAGGTGAACGGCATCTTCAGCGAGGCGCAGAGGGCATGGCTCGACGAAGTGGCCGAAACCATCCTGCCAGCGACCGATACGCCCGGCGCAAAGGCGGCTGGAACAGGTTCATTCATTGCGCTGATGGTGACTGACGCGTACTCACCCGAAGAACGGCGCATCTTCATGGACGGGATGGCGAAACTGGAAGCGGAGTGCACGCGCAGCTTCCAGAGAGGCTTTCTGGAGGCGGATGCAACGCAGAGGCACGCGCTGCTGGTCCGTGTTGACAAGGAGGCATACGACCATGGCCTCACCATCGATGCAGGGGAACCACCTCACTATTTCCGCATGATCAAGGAGCTGACGGTACTCGGGTACTTCACATCACAAATCGGATACACCCAGGCCATGCGCTACGTGGAATCACCCGGACGCTGGGAACCGTGTGTGGATTACAAGGCCGGTGAACGTGCGTGGGCTCGTCACGCTTGACCGCTTCACCCTCTGGATCTGCGCAGCGATGGGGCGATGCGCAGCTATCGGGAAGTGCACAGCTATCGGGAAGTGCGCAGCTATCGGGAGGTGCGCAGATCCAGAAGGGATATGTTGCGAAATTCAATGGCATGTCCTTCGCTCTGCAAGGCTATGTAGCCTTTCGTCAGCGGCGCGCCTTCCGGCTTCAGCTCCGGGCGATGGCCGGACACAACACCTCCGCCGGTGGTCAATCCGCCGTAACGCATCACGGATTCGCCGTTCACAAAGTGCTCGATCACCCGATCCTCGACGACGAGAACTTCCACGTGCACCCACTCCTCACCGTGGAAGGTCGGCGCAGAGGACGTGATGCAGTGGGTTTCGGTGAAGACGTCCTGGTAGACAATGTGGGTGCCGGGGGAACACATGTTCGCGGTCGGTCGCGACGCGCCATCACCACGACCGCCGAGGAACTGCACTTCGATCGAGATGGGGAAGTCCTGTTCCGCGGGCATGGTGTACGGTGACTGGCTGTGCACCATGACGCCGCTGTTCTTGAAGGCCCAATCCGGTGCACCCGGGGCTTGATCATTCAAAAAGCGGTATTCGAGTCGCAGGCGATAGTGGGACCAGGGTTGCTTGAAAAAAAGATGGCCGAAGCGGTCGTCAAAAGATTCATAACCCGCGTAAGAGACCACCAGCTTTCCATCCAGGACCCGGAAGGTACGAGCCGGATCGTGGCCTGCTTCCTGTCCGCGGATTTTTGGTACCCAGCCGTCGAGATCGCGGCCGTTGAAAAGCAGAGTCCACTGATCCGCACCCAGGACAGATGCCGGGCACGCAAAGACCAGGAGCAGCGCGAGGATGCGGCCCATCAGAAACGGATCCGCTTGAGCGCCTTGATGCTCGCAATCACGCTGGCGAGTGCGTCCCCGGGGCTATCGTGTTCAACAAAGTAGTGTTGCAACCCTGAACCGGCTGCAAACATCGAGGAAAAGTCGATGATACCCTGGCCAACGTCCACCATCTCGCCCGCAGCGTTTCGGTCCTTCACATGGCAAAGTGGAAAACGCTCCGGATCCGCACGCAGGTAGGCAGTGCCGTCGGCGCCCGCGTGAGTCACCCAGTAAAGATCGAGCTCAAACTTTACCAGGTCCCTGTCACATTCCCTGAGCAGACGATCAAACGCGATCTCACCATCGACGCGCTGAAACTCGAAATCATGGTTGTGGTAACAAAGCTGCACACCGGACTTCCTGCACTGATCGCCGAAGTGGTTGAGCAGGTCGATGGTGGTTGCAAGACCTTTGTGATTCCGAAGCTCCGGCGACAACCACGGCAGAACCAGGTACCTGCAGCCAACGGTCTCCGACATCGCCAACAGGTTTTCCGGTTCGTTTCTGATCAGATCATAGGGCACGTGTGCTGCGGGTGCGGTGAGCGCCGAATTCCGAAGCGCCTGTGCAAACTGGTCGGCGCTCAGGTTTCCTGTTCCTGCGAGTTCCACCTCGTTGTATCCGGCAGCGGCCACCGCAGCCAGCGTTGCGGTGGCATCCTGCGCCATGGCTTCGCGCAATGTGTAGAGTTGCACCCCCGCGCGTTCGACACGACGTTGTGTCGCTCGAACCGGCAACGCCGTCGCTCCCGCGAGCAGTCCGAGTATGGCAAGGGAGTTGCGACGTGAAATCATCATGACGTACTGCCCGGGAGAAGCTGTTGGACGCCTGGCTCGACCAGGCGCCGCGCAGGTTCGCGAAACACCAGCGCAAAAAGAACCGCGATAGCCGCAGCGAAGGCACAAGGCAGCAGCCAGATGGACTGCCAGTCGTGACCACTGTCGGTGACATGGGCATCGACAACCATGCCGGCGACATAGGTACCGATGGCCATGCCGACCCCATAGGTAAGGAGCGCGAGAAAGCCCTGCGCGCTCGCCCGAATCGCAGGTGTTGACTGTTGATTCACATAGATCTGGCCGGTCACGAAAAAGAAGTCGTAACACACGCCGTGCAGCAGGATGCCGAGATAGAGGAAGCCCACGAGGTCCATGGATCCGTAGGCAAACAATCCGTAACGAAGTACCCAGGCGGCCATGCCGACCAGCAACATCCACTTGACCCCAAGGCGGTGGAAACACAGTGGCATGGCCAGCATGAAGAGGGCTTCCGACATCTGTCCCAGGCTCATTCTGGCGGCCGCACCCTGCATGCCGAGTTCATTGAGAAAGAGGTTGGCGAAACTGTAGTAAAACGCGAGCGGGATGCAGATCAGCAGCGAACTGGCGGCGAACAGGGCGAAGGACCGGTCCTTCAGCAAGGCCAGGGCGTCAAGGCCCAGTACGTCACCGATCCTCACCTGTCTGCCTCTGGCCGCAGGCGGCGTATGTGGCAGTGTGAAGCAGTACAAGCCCAGAACCAGCGAAACCGCCGCGGCCATGGTCATCGGCAGTCGGGTGGCTTCGACATCTTCCACAAATCCCGCCAGAACGAAGGTGATGGACAGTCCCGCCACGATCCAGCCGATCGTTCCCCAGACCCTGACGCGGGGAAACTGGGTATCGGCGTTCGACATGTGCGCAAATCCGATGCTGTTGGCAAGCGCGAGGCTCGACATGTAGCAGGCATTGTAAACAAGCAACCAGACGATGATCTCGCTCGCTTCGCTGATCGTGCTCACGTAGTACAGGACCAGTCCGCCCACAAGGTGGAGCAGACCACTGATGCGCTCCGACGCAAAAAAACGATCAGCGATCATCCCGACAAAAAACGGCGCAATGATCGCGCCGATGTTGTTCGTCAGGTAGGCCGTGCCGATATCCGTACCGGAAAATCCCAGGCCGTTGAGATAGGTGCCGAGGGTCACGAACCAGGCGCCCCAGACAAAAAACTGCAGGAACATGAGCACGCTGAGGCGTGAGTACAGGGATGCGGTCATTTGAATCCTGTTCTTCCCAGGCGCGACCATCTTAGCAAGGGAATGTCTGATTGATCAGGGCTTCCCGAGAATTGCGCGGGATTTGCACTCCCTCGTCGCTGGTGACATCTCTCCCCGGGACCCCAGGAACATGGCGACCTTGCACAGGTACCGGTTGCAGGACTACTTGGTGAACCGGATTGCGCTGCGTTAACCTGCAGGGATGACCGATCCCGACACCGATCTTCACCTTCCCAGCGTCGACTGGGTGTTATCCACCGCCCGCTCGATCCGGCGCAACCTCGACTTCGAACGGCCAGTCAACATGGATGTTCTGCTGGACTGTATCGACATCGCTGCGCAGGCTCCAACCGGGGCCGCCGGCGAAAACTGGCGATTTGTGGTGGTCACCGACCCGGCACCCAAGGCCCAGCTGTCCAGACTGTACGCTTCCGTTCTGGATGAGTTTGCGGAACTGCGAGGCATCCAGATCAAGGCCACACAAAAGGCACTGGTCAGCCGCCTTCACGAAATACCCGCGATGATCTTTGTCTGTGCAACCACGCCCCCCCCGGGCGCGGAAGTCAGCCAGCAGATCGGTTATTACGGATCGCTGTTGCCGGCCGCCTGGTCTCTGATGCTGGCACTGCGGGCACGACATATCGGCGCGACGTGGACCAGCTTGTTGGCGGCGCGCCAGCAACAGGTGGCCGACATCCTCGGCATGCCCGCCGGCAGCATGCATCTGGTCATGCTGCCAGTGGGTTACATGAAGGGGGTCACCCTGAAAAAGGCTGAGCGTCAGAAAGCGGCCGAGATCACCTTCGTCAATCGCTGGGGCGCCACTGGCCAGGACGCTGCCCCGGGCTAGGACAGCGCAAATTCGATGGCTGGTTTGCCCTTCTCGTCACCACAACTCGCCATGGTGATGATCTCGCGTGCCACGACGCCCACAGTGCCGGTGGCAAATCGGACCTGCCAGCGCTGGTCGGCAAGCTGTTCAACCTGTTCGGGAGGCGAATCCAGACCGCTGAGGATCTCGGCGGCCTGCACATGTGGTGCGTAACCCGTACGGCCTCGTGCCAGTGGCCGGTACAACAACCCCTGTTCGGTTGCTGCCAGCAACATGTCCACCTCCATAGGGGTCACCCGTCCATACATCGTTGCATCAGCTGCGACCAGCACGTTGGCCGCAAACCGGTGTCCACCCAGATGACTGGTCTGCCAGACCCGATCCTGAACCCGTTCGCGCAACGCGCGAAAAACCGGCATGCCGAACTCGGCACAGCACCGATCCCGCTGCCCATGGGTACACACAAAATAGAACACGCCCTTGGCCACCTGATCCGATGCGGTGACCAATGAAGGGTAGTCCGGAGCTGATCTGACCCAGGTGGTGGCCCCCTGGATGGTGAAGAGTCTCAGTTCGCCTGACGAACGCTGCTTGATCATCTGCAGACGGGGGATCAATCCCTGTGCACGGAACCTTGTCTGCAGCTTTTCGAGCCAGATGCTCGTGGAGGGATCAAGGTCGTGGTCCGTCGCCACTTTCGGGCGCCAGACGCCGCGATATTCAAGCATCAGCCAGACATCAACATGATCCGCCGTTCCGGCCAGACCTTCGACGGCCTCCCGTGATCGAACCGAACAGGCGGACTGCATACTCATTGACGAACCATGGAGGTCAAAATAATCCCGGATCATGCCCATCGCCGCGAGTGAGGGCAACTTCCGGGCTTCAGGTTATGATTGGACGGGATTCGGGTGGGGAGGAGAAAGGCCATGGATCACACATTGGACTTCGGCGAAGGCGATCGGTCATGAAGGTCGGCGCGACGATGCAACTGGCCGAGCGTATCGCATCGAGCCGCTTTGACGCACTGCCGGAGAATGCAAGAACCGTCGCCAAACAGTGCCTGCTCGACTACATCGGAGTCACCCTTGCAGGCATGCGCGAACCGCTGACCCGCATACTGCTTGCCGACATCCGTGAGGCGGGAGGCAATCCCCAGTCGACAATCTTCTGCGAACCGGAACGTGCCACCCTGGACCAGGCTGCGCTGGTCAACGGCGCGGCAGGGCACGCACACGACTATGACGATGTGCACAACGACATGACCGGGCATCCGACCGTGCCGGTTGCACCTGCCGTGTTTGCACTGGCAGAAGTTCGGGACTGCTCCGGCGTCGACCTGATCAACGCGTTTGTGGTGGGCGTGGATACCGAATGCATCCTCGGGCGTGCGCTGGGTGCTTCGCACTACGCGCGGGGCTTCCATGCCACCGGAACACTCGGCAGCTTTGGTGCGGCCGCTGCGGCTGCCAGGTTGTATCGCCTCGATCAACAGGCTACCGCACGGGCGCTGGGTATCGCAGGCACCCAGGCGAGCGGACTGAAGTCCCAGTTTGGAACCATGGTCAAGCCATTGCATGCCGGACATGCGGCCCAGACCGGACTGTCCTCCGCGCGTCTCGCCAAACGTGGATTTGAAAGCCGAACCAACATTCTGGAAGTCGCCCAGGGGTTTGCGGCCACACAGTCGCAGGGGTTCGATCCCGGGCGATTTGATGAAGCCATGCATCGAGGGGCCTACATTCCTGGCGTCTGCTTCAAATACCACGCGGCCTGCTACCTGACCCACTCAAGCATCGAAGCCACCCGAACGTTGATGCAACGACATCAACTGGCAGCGCGCGACATCGATGCAGTGGAAATCCACGTCAACGAAGGGCACTTCGGCGTCTGCAATATCCAGCAACCTGCATCCGGGCTGGAAGCGAAGTTCAGCCTGCGTTTTACCGCAGCCATGGCCATGGCCGGTGAGGACACCGCCGGTATCGATTCGTATACGGACGCACTGACACAACGCCCGGAACTGATTGAGTTGCGCGACCGCATCACGGTCAGTGCCTGGGATCAGCCACGCGCAGAGTCACGGGTGCGGATGCATGTTGCCGGCGAATGGCTGGAGGAAGACTGCAACGTTGCCGTCCCGCTGACTGACCTGGATCTTCAGTGGTACAAACTGACGACCAAGTTTCACGCCCTGGTCGATCCACTGATGGGCCGCGAACGCGCCAACTCCATCGAAAACCTGTGTCGTACGCTCGACGCACAATCCGATCTGGATCCGCTGTTTGCGCTTTTGCGGATAAAAGAGATGCGAGGCCATGCATGAGCGATCCAGATTCCGGAACAGATTTCAGATCACGCGCCAGACTGTGGCCAAAGGGCAATCGTTTCGAAGATTTCATTGAAGGTCGAGTGTTCGAACATCACTGGGGTCGCACCATCACGGATGGCGACAATGCAACGTTCAGCACCCAGACCCTGTCCTTCTGCCCGCTCTACTTCAACGAAGTATATGCACAGAGTCAGGGACATCCACGAACGGTGGTGAATCCGCTGCTCGTTTTCAACACCGTGTTCGGAATCACCGTCGAGGACCTGTCCGAAGGAGGTGGTCCCTTCCTCGGGGTCGACAACTGTCAGTTCCTCGCTCCTGTTTACGTAGGTGACACGTTGACGGCCCGCAGCACTGTGGTTGATGCACGCGAATCAAGAGGCCAGGCCGCACTGGGTATCGTCAGCTGGCGCTCTGAAGGATTTAATCAGCATGGCGACAAGGTTCTGGAATACACACGGACCAACCTGGTTCGCAAGCGGGGTCGCACAGCATGAGCCTTACCGGGAACGACAACTGGTTCGAGGACTTTGCAGTGGGTGCGGTCTACCGGCATGCACGAGGCAAGACGGTGACCGAACAGGACAACGTCGGTATCACGCTGCAGGTTCTCAACACTGCCGAAGGTCACTTCAATGATGATCTGATGAAGAAGGGCGGTGTCGGTGGGCGTGGCTGGTCCGAACGTGTGGTGTTTGGTGGAGTGACCATTGCCATCGTCATCGGACTGACCATGCAGGACACCGCTGAGAACGCCGTGGCCGAACTGATGCTGGACCGGATCCGCCTGAAGTCACCGGTCTTTCACGGCGATACGCTGTACGCCTACACGGAAGTGCTTGGCAAGTCGGCATCCACGACCCATGCCAATGCAGGCGTGGTCCACTTCCGCCACTGGGGTGTCAACCAGAAGGATGAAACGGTGTTCGAAGGTGAACGCCGCGTACTCATCAAGCGAAGAATCAACTAGTCGAGAGCAGGAAAAACAAGCATGTCTACACAACCCAGGCGCGCCCGTCGCTGTCAGCTGTCCGTACCGGGATCCAGCGAAAAGATGATGGCCAAGGCCGCCGATCTGGAACTCGACCACGTCTTTCTGGATCTTGAGGATGCCGTAGCCCCTTCCGCCAAACCCGGCGCGCGTGGACCGATCGTCGAGGCCCTGCAACGACACCAGTGGCGACCAAAAACACTCTGTGTCCGCATCAACGATGTGGAAACCCAATGGTGTCATGACGACATCATCGAAGTGGTCACCGGTGCCGGCGACAAACTGGACACCATCATGCTCACCAAGGCCAAGAAGGCGAGTGATGTGGCGTTTGTGCACCTGTTGCTGGATCAGCTTGAAAAAAAGCTCGGTCTCAAACGCCGTATAGGCATCGAATGCCTGATCGAAGAAGTTGAAGGCATGATGCACGTCGAAGAGATTGCCGCCTCGAGTGACCGACTGGAGTGCCTGATCTTTGGCATGGGGGACTACTCCGCGAGTCAGCAGATGCAGCTCGGTGAAGTGGGCAGCACCGGGGGCTATCCACCGGATCTGTGGCACTACCCACGATACAAGATGACCATTGCCTGTCGTGCCAACCGAATCGATCCGGTGGACGGCCCGTACGCAAACTTCCGCAACCCCGAAGGTTATCGAAAGGAAGCCGAAAGATCGTACATCCTGGGCATGGTCGGAAAATGGGCCATACACCCTGTCCAGGTGGAACTCGCTCAGGCGGTGTTTTCTCCGTCCGCCGACGTCATTGCCTCCGCCCGTCGGCAGAAAGCGGCTTACGATGACGCGTTGGCGAAGGGGCTGGGTGCAATCAATGTCGACGGCGTGATGGTGGACGCAGCGAGCATTCGCATTGTGCAGAACGCTCTGGACCGAGCGGACCTGTACGGGCTCTAGACCATGTGATGAGGCTAAGCGGCAAAGGCAGAAAGGCTGCCACGAGGACATCTGTCCCCGTTCAGCTCAGTTCGTGCGCACGGGCGAGGTCTGATTTCAGGTCCTTGGCAGCCAGCAGGTAAAACACGGTCGAGAGAACGTTGAACACGAGCACGCTGACCAGCGCCCACCGGATCGAGTGCACACCAAGGTCCGAGTAGGCAGTGAGCAGATCCGACGTGATACCCACCACCAGTGGCCCAAAGCCCATGCTGATCAGGTTGAGGATCAACAGCAGGATGGACGCAGTCAGCGCCCGCATTCTCGGCCCAACCATCCCCTGGGCCAGGGCAAAGGTAGGACCTAGATAATACGAGCCGAGAAACCCGGGAATGGCACCCACCCAGAACGCCATGACCGGATCTGGCAGCAGGTAAAACGTCACCGAAAACGGAACGGAAAGCAGCGTCGCTATTCCTGGCAGCCAGACGTACCAGCGCACGTCCTTCCTGCCCAGCCGATCCGCAAAATAGCCACCGCTGACAGTACCAAGGATGCCCGCAAACCCGAGGTAAAACAGCGCAAGACCGATGTCTGCAGGGCTCATCGCATGAATCCGCTGGAACATCATCGGTACATACGGTCCGACACCGTAGCCAACGAGAGCATGCAGCGCGCCGCCGAGAGCCATGAAGCGAAAACTGCGCCGGCTCCACAGTGCCTTGAAAACCTCGCCGATGGGCGGTTCCTTTTTCCTTGCTTCGACCGCCTGCTGTGAATGCAGCCGTTGGGGCTCACGAATGCCAAACCGGACAAAAACCGCCATCAGTAAACCAGGCAGGCCAACAATGATGAAGGCTTCACGCCAGCTGAAGTTTTCGGTCAACCAGCCACCAAACAGGTAGCCCAGCATGGTGCCTACCGGTATTCCAAGTGCATAGATGCCAAGCGCGGTGGCCCGCCGATCCTGCGCAAAATAGTCCGAGATCATGGAATGGGAGGGTGGGCTGCCCCCGGCCTCCCCGATCGCCACACCAATTCGCGCCGCCAGCAATTGAAAGAAGGTTCCCGTCAGACCGCATAACGCGGTCATCGCACTCCAGATGGCCAGGCAGGCGGCGAGGATGTTGCGACGGTTGTGCCGATCCGCCATCCGGGCAATGGGTACACCCAGCGCCGTGTAAAAGATGGCAAACGGCAATCCTGCACCGAGCAGGGCGATTTGCCAGTCGGCAAGCCCCAGGTCCTTCTTGATGGACTCGGCGAGGATATTGACGATGGAACGATCAATGAAGTTGAAGACGTAGACGACAAAGAGCACTGCAAGGGCGTACCACGCATACCCCGTCGTCTTCTGTGCGGGTTGATTTTCCTGAGCCGGTGATGATTCCGGCTTGACCGCATCCATTGCCATCGTCTCCCCTTGTCGACTTCCTGTTTTTTCAGACCCCGGTCAGGAGAGTATCAAAATTGCCGCGCCCGAACAGAGTCCTGTCGGAGGTGTCTGCCGGTCACCCGAGGCGACTCAGCAGCGCCTGCAATTCACTCTCCCACGCCTGTTGCAGCCTCGGCTTCTGGAATTTCCTTGCCCGGTTCCGATCCTGGGTCAGCAACTGCTCAAGTTCATAGATGCGTTGCAGGAGACGCTCTTCACTCTCCGACTGAACCCGGGCGGGCACGGGAGAGGCCTCGGTAACCGGGCCGGCGTCCGGTCCACCCGCTGCCTCCATGCTCGCAAAGTAGTCGCCGGTATCATGGGCTTCCGTCAGTCGGCCCCGGTGTATCCACCAGAAGCGGGTGGCGACGGTTTCAATGAAACGTTGATCGTGGCTGGTGAACAGCAGGGAAATTCCGGGCTTGCAGAGGTCTGTTTCGAGTTCCTCCTTGCCTTGCAGATCAACGTGGTTGGTCGGTTCGTCCATGATCAGGAAATTGGGTTGATTGAGCTGAAAGGTCAGCAGTACCAGACGGGCACGTTCGCCACCGCTGAGGATATTCACCGCCCGATCCTTCTCCGAATAAGGAAAGCCCCAGTGGACAAGTGCTCGGGTAATCATTTCGGTGGACTTGCTGGTCTGCTCGCGAACCCAGTCATGGATACCGAGCGGGGATTCGAACTGCGCCAGTTCCTGATCAAAGTAACCAGGTCGCACGTTGGGATTGAATCGGATGTCCCGCTGCTCACCGGTTGCCTGCATCGACGCGGCCAGCAACGACCGGATCATGCTGCTCTTGCCACAGCCATTGATACCCAGCAGCGCGATGCGGTCGCCTGGTCGGAAAGTGAGTTCCTCAACGTCGAACAGTCGTCTCCCGTCAGGTGCATCGACACGGGTGTGGTCAAGGGTGAAGATCTGCTTCGCCTGCATGAGACCGGCATCGACCTTGAGCATCAGACCGGAGCCCTCACTCACGAAGGTCACTTCAGTTTCCATGCGCTCGACACGTTTTTCCATGCTTTTTGCCTTGCGCGCCAGGCTCTCGCTGTCGTGAATCCGGCTCCAGCCGGCGATGCGTTTGGCACTTTCCCGCAGCTTGTCGATCTCCTTGTCTTCCGCGGCACGGGTTCTGCGCGCCGCTTCATCCAGTTCTGACAATGCGGCTCTGGCCCGGGAATACGGCATCGCAAAGCTGTAACAACGCAGGTCACGCAACCACACCGTTCGGTCCGTGACGGCATCAAGCAGGTCACGATCATGGGAGATCATGAGGAACGCCGGGACATCACTTCGGCGCAGATAGTGTTTGAGATGCCCCATGGCCAGCGAATCCATGTGATTGCCCGGTTCGTCCAGCAGGAGGAACTCCGGTTCGGCAATGATGGCACGCGCAAACAGCACCAGGTTTTTCTGGCCACCGCTCATCTGCGCCAGGGGTCGGTTGGCGGTGGCTTCGTCAAATCCAAGATCTTCAAGCAATGTGTCGACCCGCCACGCGTCGGTGATCCGCATCTCTTCCGGCAGGCACTGCAGGATCGCTTCCCGCGCCGGCAGAACCTCAACCCTCGCCGGCAGGAACTGTTCCACCATGCCGACTTTCAGGCCCCGTGCACGAACGATGCGTCCGGCATCGGCGATGATTTCACCGGCCATGATCTTGATGAGGGTGGTCTTGCCAGAGCCGTTGTGCCCGACCAGTCCAACCCGGTCACCCGAATCGATCGTCAGGGACAGACCATTGAACAGCGGCTTGGTACCGGCTTGATAACAGACTTCGAGAACAGAAATCAGGGACATGATTGTTCCTTGTGCCAGCAGTTTCAGTCAGCACAGAGGATCACTTCAGTGCAATCAGGCCAGGAATCTGGTGCAGCGACTCTGTGCGTTTACAACAAACGAACTGACGCTGCCCGACGGTCCCCAAGTACGAATGCGAGGTCAAACCCGCATCGGTACGCAATTGCTTGCATGGGAGTCTCCAGTGTGAAAGGTGAAAAAATGAAGGTGATCGCAGAAATCACCGATTCAAGCGTAGCCAGATCGTTGCAGGCTTTCAATTGTTACGTCGATCGCAGGTCCCACTCGTATCCGGCGTGTTGATCGAAAGGTTCGGGTGTCGTCTGGACAAGGGCTGTCCTATCATCCACGGCTGCGTCCGACCCTGCAGGAAATGCCCATGATCTATCTCAATGTCATGCTCAGAGTGAAACTCGCGTCTGATGTGGAGAGGGTCAGAACAGTCCTGGAGCAGTTGACGGTGGCTGCCAGAGCGGAACCGGGCTGCGTCCGCTTCGAGATATACCAGTCGCTGAACGATCCCTGCCATTTCACACTGGTCGAACGCTGGGAGTCACAGCAGCATCTTGATCAACACCGCGTCGCGCCCGCGTTTGCGGAACTCTATGCGCCAATCGTTCTGCCCCTGGTCGATCGCAGGCCTCATCCGGGAGAACTCATCGCCTGACGCAGCCCGCTTCCGCATGCAGTTCCGTGCGCTGGCTGCAGTACCCTGTCCGGTGTTCAATTTTTCTCGAACGCATTCAGTTCGTCGAGCGTCTTGCGAGCCTGGTTGAGACTCCAGCCCGCCGCTGAACCTTCGATGCGCGCTGCCCACGCAGGTTTTTGCATCGCCCAGCGGTACGCCACCAGCGTGAGCAGATAACCGGCAACACCTCCGGCGAACATCCATGCCATGTTGTCGGGTGCACGCGCATACAGGTCAATTCCGGCTATTGCTGAAACCACTACCGCGCCAAAGGGAACCCACAGGAACCACCACGGCAAACCAACGGCCATTCCGCCAATGATGTAGAAGCGTCGTGCCTGTGCGAGCCGCTTCTGGTTCGCAAGCACACTTTCATTCCGGTCAAATTCGCTGAGTTTCCCCTGCATGACACCACCGAGGATGATCAGCAGCACGCCATAGACATGCATGGCAATCGCCGACCAGAACAACATGCTGCCGTCCTTCAGTTCGCTCCACACAGCCACCGCTGGCAGAATCAGGAGCACACCAAAAACCATCTGAACTACCTGCCCAAAACGGAGGGGCAGCAGCCGAAGAGTGAGTGACCTGAAGCGTCTTGCACGCATCTGGTCGAGCAACAGCGTGTTCTGCAGATCCAGTTTGCGATCCAGGCTTGCCCAGGCATTTTTCAGATCGTCGAGTTCGAGAGCATCCGTCATTTCATGTCTCCGTTGTCATATCCGTCAGTGTTCGCCCGTCACTGGAGTTCGGTTCGAATGCGTTGTTTCAACCGGCTGATCCTCGTCGAAACGTTGGTTTCGGACAGGCCCAGAACTTCACCGATCTCGGCATTCGAATGTTCATCGAGATACAGCAGCATCAATGCACGATTGAGCGGATCGAGCCGCGCAATGATGCGGTTCAGAATGCTGATCTGCTGCGCCAGTTCCGGGTCGTCAGGATCGGGGTCAACCCGGTCATGCAGGCTCTCATCGAACGCAACGTTGTCGGCTCGTTTCCGGCTATGGTCTCGAACAAACGAGATGGCGACGTTCAGTGCGATCCGGTACATCCAGGTCGAAAACTTCCGGCGGTTGTCGTAAGTCGGGAAGGCCCGCCAGAGCTGCAACGCAATTTCCTGGGACAGTTCAGCCCTGTCCTCGGGGTGCCATGCATAGCTGTGGGCTACCTTGAAGACGATCTTGCGATTGCCTTCCAACAGCTCGGCAAATGTCTCACGGTCTTCAGGATTCATCGTGCTGACCGCCTCCGGCATGTCCTGCGTCCCGTTTTCATTCAGATTCCTGTCTCATGATTCGCAGTGCACGGGGAAATGTCACAGGCTGGCCCGACATTCTTTTTGTTTATTTCGTTACACGGGCGCCAGAGGTGGTCCGGTCGGCACGGATGCCGCACTATAGGGGAGAGAACTACACAACCTGAGGTGAGGACAACATGGCCATAGATTTTGATATCCCCGCAGACGCGAAGGCGATGCGCATTCGCATACGGCAGTGGGTTCACGAAGAGTGCATCCCGGCCGAAAAACGGCTGCTGGCTGGCGAGGACTACAAGACCGTACTGGGCGAATTGCGTACCAAAGCCCGTGCCCAGGGACTGTGGTGTCCATTCATCCCCAAGGAGCATGGAGGAATGGGTCTGGGACCACTGGCCAACGCGCTGGTGCAGATGGAACTGGGTGAAAGTTATCTCGGTGCACTGTCGATGAACACACAGGGGCCCGATGACGCCACGATGCTGACCCTGCTTGAGCATGGCACACCGTATCAGAAGGAGAAGTTCCTCAAGCCTCTGCTCAATGGGGACAAGCGGATCTGTTACTCGATGACCGAAAAGGCTTCCGGCGCCGACGCCACGGGCATGCAGACCCGTGCAGAGCGCAGTGGCAACGACGCTTACGTCCTCAACGGCGAGAAGTGGTTTTCGTCCGCTGCAAGCGTTGCCGATATTGCACTGGTCATGGCCAAGACCGATCCGAATGCTCCCCGCCATCAACAGTTTTCGACCTTCCTCGTGGAATTGCCGAACCCGGGCTACAAGATCAAGCGTGACATCAAGACCATGGCGCTCGAAGGGCCACTCTCGCATATCCTCGGTGGTGGCCATTCGGAAATCGAGATCACGGAACTTGAAGTGCCCGCAGAAAACCTGCTGGGTGGCGAAGGTAACGGGTTCAACATGGGGCAGCACCGGCTGGCCTATGGTCGCCTGCGTCACGGCATGCACAACGTTGCGATGGCTCAGCGTGCACTCGACATGGCGACCGAACATGTGACAAAACGCTCAACGTTTGGCAAGAAGCTCGATGAACGACAGGCGGTTCAGTTCATGCTGGCCGAATGTGCAAGCCAGCTCTACATTGCCCGACTGATGTTGATGCACATCGCCTACAAGGCTGAAAACAAGATGGATATCCGGCAGGAAAACGGGATCGCCAAGGTATTCCTCGCCAACATGGTCCATCACGTGGTCGATACCGCCATTCAGTTGCATGGCGCACTGGGATACTCGCGTGACACCCCACTGGCCGCCTGGTATACCCACATCCGTTCGCAGCGCCTGGTTGACGGGCCGGACGAAGTGCATCGCTGGACGACCGGACGCAATGTCATCAAGGCGTTCAAGGCCACCGGAACAACCGCCGGCGCCTGTGGTGGTGATCTGCTCTGATACGGGGCTGTGCGTTGCGAGTGGTCGGCGGGTCTACAGACCTGCGAACTGCAGTCGCAGGTCGGTTCAGGCTCGCAGTTCAATCAACTGGCGATTCACCGCGCTCTGGACAAGCGCGTAACAACCCAGCGCCAGGATATTGAATGCCATCACTGCCATGCCAACGTGAGCAGCACCAAAGTAGAAGGCAATGCTGCCGGCGACGGCAGATCCAAGCCCATTGCCCAGTCCCACCAATCCGTTGGCAGCGGCAAAAACACGACCACTCCTGTCGACGGCAGCGGCCAGGCCCAATTGATAGACAAGTGACGACAGGTTGGTAACCGCCTGCACCACGTTGGCCACGATGTAGACCATCGTGTCACTGGTATAGGTGATGGCAACAATGGAAAAGACGTTGATGGTTGTCAGCACAAACAGTGGCAGGAATCTTCCCGCTCGTGTTGCCACGATCGCGGTCCCCACGACCCCGACCAGCAACAGGAGAGTCATCACCGACAACACACCGCCAACATCCTCTTCAGCCAGACCCGCGTTGGCACCATAGACCGCTACAAACGTCCAGAACGCACCTTGTCCCAGCTGGGTGAAAAACACCGCAGGCAACACCACCGCGTTCAGTCGTTGGTCGTGCTCCGTGGCGAGGCGCTCGATGTTCGGACGCGGTGCGCGAATGATGGGGGATGGCAGTCGGGTCAACAGCAACAGGCCCAGTACACCGCCGATCAGCATGGCCGCATAGGGTGCACCAGAGCCGATCACTGCCGGAGCATTCGGGATCAGGTAGATCCAGAGTGATCCGTTCAGCACGGCGGCAATCGCGAGTATCGAGATCATTCGCTCACGATCCAGACAGCGAGCGACCACTGCAGAAACCTCGGCTGTCACGACTCCCGCACCGATCCCCGCAAGAAGGCGCGCGGCGATGAGCAGTTCAGGATTGTCAGTACCCATCACTGCCCAGGCTGCGGCGTTCCCCAGAATCAGACCAATGGCCCCACAAAGCGCAAACAGCCGGCGCGAACGCGGACGCGCAAGGGCCGACAGTCCGATGGTTGTGATCGAGGCGGCCATCGCTTCCAGGCTGACCAGAAAACCGGCGGACTGCTCATCGAAACCTCCGCTGCCAAGCAACGCAACCACCGTGAACGGAACCACGAACACACTGGTGGAGACAACGAGCTGACTGCCAATCGCTGGCAGCAGGATTGCACCATCACGCCGAACATGTCGCGCCTCTGCCATTCCCACGCTGTCCATCTCCTCGAAGCTCGGACGCGGGATGGTATGCGAGATGCTGCCGGGCGTCTGGAACAAGTGAATTGCCCATCGTCGATGATCATCAACCGGCGAATTCCCGGCGATTGGTTTTCCGGCGTTTTCACCACCAAGCCGGGACGCTGGCAGTTCCAGCGAGTGCATGGCAAACTGCGAGGCCTTGCGACCTGAACCGGGACTTTTGCCACAGTCATCCGCAACGCAAGACCTTCCGTTGCTCACGTACAGTCTATCCAGGAGAAACCCACCATTTTCCCCGAAACATTCGCCACTGGACGAAGCGAAGTGGTACTTGCTCGTCAACCCACGCATCACAGAAAACGGTCACTTGCTCCTGTCCTGCTCCTGACCGGTGTACTTTCAGCGCCCGTCAGCGCCGATTTCGTCGATGACCTCTATCTCAGTCTGGGCGCCGGCTGGGACTACGCCGACGACGTCAATCTGGACTCCAGTGACGGTGTGATCAAATTCGACCAGGGAGTATTCCAGCCGACGGTAGCGGTGGGCATGCGCTTCATGGACGACTGGCGTGTTGAATTCGAGCGTTCAGTGCACGACAACAGTCCGGAAATTCTCTATTCATCAAGTGCAGCCCTGGAATCCGACGCCGATGACGGCGATTCGATTCATGCAGCCAGTCTCATGGTCAACGTTGTGCGTGACCTGGACGTGGGTATCGCGTTGCGCCCTTATTTGGGTCTGGGTATCGGGCAAAGCGAGGTATCGCTGCGCTTTTCCACCCCGCGGATCGATGAAGTGCCCATCAACATCCCCCGGCGGGACATCATCCACGACAGCGATACGACCATGGCGTGGCAATTCATCGCCGGTTTTACGGTACCCATCAGCCGTCGTCTCGACATAGCCGTCGATTACCGCTTCCTGCAGGCCCCTTCTGTGCAGATGCAGGAAATATCCGGCGCCGATCTCAAGGATTCCTATAGCGTCCAGTCACTCTGGATGCACCTTCGTTTCCACACAGCCGATGGCGGCCGATTTCCATCACCCGCTCCGCGAACGGAACCCATGCACGGCTGGTACGTTGCCGGCAATGTCGGCGGAGCCTTCTCCGAAGATGCAGAAATCACCGGTACGGAAAGTGTGGTGGATGCGTATGACATAGGTCCCGCCACCAATCTGGCGTTTGGCTACAGCTGGCGTGATCGCCTGCGTCTCGAGGTTGAAGGGGGGTACCGTTCCCATGACATCGAAGTGTTCGAAACCAGTGGTGCGGTCGGTGAAGAGCTGGCGGATGGGCAGCTGTCCATGTCGACGCTGATGGTCAACACCATCTTTCAGTTTTATCCAGGTTCATCCTTGCGACCGTACCTCGGCATTGGCGGCGGGATGACGAGGGCTGACTACAAGATCGATACCAGAACTTTCTGCCAGCGATTTGTCTGCGGTACGGTTGAAGAACGTGCCCGCATCCTCGACGACAGCGACTCGACCTTTGCCGCCCAGGCCATCATCGGTGTGGATATCGCGGTGACGCCCCGACTGCATTTCACGGCGGACTACCGATACCTGCTGACTGGCAAGTTCGAAATGCAGGCACGCGACGGTTCCGCGCTCGAGATCGACACACAACGATCCAATTCGGTGACCGCGGGCCTTCGTTATGCTCTGGGTTCGCCGGATTAGATACCAGTCGCCTCAAACACTCGCAGACTGACCTGCGCACGGACGTCATGACCATCTGCGCGCAGGGTTGCCCTCCCCGCTAGCGGAGCGTCAGAAAGTCCCGCTTGCCCAGTTTGACGCCGTTGTGGCGCAATATGGCATACGCCATCGACGCATGAAAATAGAACTGGGGTAGCGCAAACTTCAGCAGATAGTCTTCTCCGCTGAAGGGCGTTCGATCCTGCGGTCCCGTCTGAATGGTGATCTCCCGCGTTGCCGCGTCAACCAGCATCGCCGGGGTGATGGCTTGAACGATCGTCCGGGCACGATCAATTCGCGCACGCACATCAACCACGGTCTTTTCAATATCCGGAAAATCCGGTGGTGTCTGGCCGGCCAGTCTGCACAGTGCATTCTTCGCAAACGCGGTCGCCAGCTGGTATTGGCCCAGCAGTGTGAACATGTCCGGGGCCAGTCTTTCCTGCAGCATTGCATCAATATCGACGCCCCGTTCGGCGCCATCTGCCTGGGCCAGATCCAGCCACGCACTCATGCGGTCGAGCATGCCGGTGAATACCGGCACGGTGAGGCTGTAGATGCTGACCTGGCCCATCTGCGTATCCATGAATTTCTCCTTGTTTCAAATCCGGGTAATGTGGCTCACACCAAGAGGGCAGCCACGTCCATCGGCAGCTGATCTGCGGTGAACCGGCACCCCGTCATTCTGCTCGATAAAACGCCAGCAACCACGTCGAGCTGCGATGAATCATGAACTACCTGCAGCAGGTTCCGGGACGATGCCTACCAGAGACGACATTATCATCGCAGAGACCAGGCACTGGTTGACCACCGCCGTGATCGGGTTGAACCTGTGCCCTTTTGCGCGCGCTGTACACCGGGGTGGCCGCGTGCGCTACTTCGTCAGCACCGCCACGTCGACCTCCGGGTTGCTCGCCGATCTCGATAGGGAACTGCAACTCCTCGTGCAGCTTGATGAAAATGAAGTGGAAACCACGCTGCTGATCCATCCGTTTGTGCTCGATGACTTTCTGGATTTCAACCAGTTTCTGACGGATGCGGACAGACAGCTGGACACGCTCGGTCTGGTCGGTCTGATCCAGATCGCCAGCTTTCATCCGCAGTACCAGTTTGCAGATCTGCCTGGCACCGACATTGGCAACTACACCAACCGATCCCCCTACCCGATCCTGCATCTGTTGCGGGAAAGCAGCATGGGGCGAGCAACACAGTCGATGCCAGACACCAGCGAGATCTGGAAGGCCAACCTGCGGACGATGCAGGCTCTGGGGCTGGACGGGTGGCAGGCCCTGACCCGGGCGATTGAAGGAAGCCCCGCGCCCGAGCCTTCCTGACCAAAGTTCGAAAAACACGCCAACAGTCCTGGACCAGGTCTGCTGGCGGATCGTCAGCCCTACTCTTCCGTGCGGCTGATGGCCTGATAGGTGCCTACTTTCAGGTCCTGCCGGAAAGGATAAGGGGAGCCCATCAGCTGGATCATGCCGACCACGGTCACTTCCTCGACAGGATCGATCCAGAACACCGTGCCCGCTGCGCCACCCCAATTGAACTCACCCGCGCTGCCGATGACCCCACCTGCCGCAGGATCGGTGACAAGACCAAAGCCAAGCCCGAAACCAAAACCGCGAAGGGGTTCGCCGAGCGTTGGTGCTTCACCACTGGTACCGCTGGCACTGGCCATGCTTGCAGGGAGGTGATTCGCGGCCATGTAGTTGACCGTCATCGGCCCAAGAATCCGTTTTCCATTAAACTCACCGCCATTGCGCATGGCTTCGGCATACTTCATGTAGTCCATCGTCGTGGAGACGAGCCCACCACCACCCGAGAACAGGCTGACCTGCTCGTAGTTGCTCATTGCCGAGTTGCCACCACTCGCAATCGTCGCAATCTTTCCCGTCTTCGGATCAATGTAGTGGTTGGGCAGAAAGCGGTTCATCTTGTCTGCGGGTACCGCAAAGAACGTATCGTTCATACCCAAAGGCGAGAAGATGTGCTCTGCAAGGTACTCGTCAAAACGCTGCCCGCTGAGCCGCTGCACCACCAGACCGGTGACATCAACCGCCACGGAGTAATGCCATTGTGCGCCGGGCTGGAACTTGAGCGGCAGTTTGCCCAGTTTCGCCGCAAAATCATCGAGGTCCCTTGATTCCCAGAGTTTGGCATCCGCATACAGTTTGTCGACCGGATCCCCGGCCGCATTGAACCCGTACGACAGGCCGGTGGTGTGGGTCAGCAGTTGCTGCATCGTCATCTCGGCAGCAACCGGTGCCAGGGTGCCATCCGACTGCAGGACCTGTACCCCTTTCAGTTCAGGTACAAATTTGGAAACCGGATCGGTGAGCTGGAACTTGCCCTGTTCGTAGAGCTGCATGGCTGCCGTTGCAGTAATGGGCTTGGTCATCGAATAGATGCGGAACAGGTCGTCCCTGGCCAGCGGCCGTGGGTCGTCGACACCCTTGTTTCCAACGGCCTCGAAGTAGACGACCTTGCCACGTCGCGCAACCATCGTGATCGCCCCTGCAAGCTTGCCGTCATCGACATAACGCTGCATCACCTGTGTCAGGCGGTCCAGACGCGCAGCGTCAAATCCTTGTTCTTCCGGCTTCACCACAGGCAGGTCTTTGGCAGCGGCCAGGCCGCTGACAACCACCAGCAACAGACCACCCATCAGTTTCTTGATCATGCTTGGTCCTTTTTCATCATGGGGTTTCATTACGGGATTATTGCTCACGATACTTGCCCGGACGCTTCTCAAAAAAGGCGGCAACCGCTTCGAGATGATCCGGTTCGGCATGACAGACCGCCTGGAAAGCTGCAGATTTATCCAGCAATTCGTCGAGCGATGATTGTGCGCTGGCGCGCATCAGTTGCTTCGTCAGTCGAACCGCATGGGGTGGGTTGGCAGCAATGCCCTTTGCCAATCCGATGGCGCGTTCAACCAGCGCTTCCGGGGCCACCACCTCACTCACGAGCCCGATCCGCAGGGCTTCTTCAGCCAGCACCGGTTCCCCGCTGAACGCCATCTTGCACGCATTCGAGTAACCGACCACACGTGGCAGAAACCAGGCCCCCCCATCACCGGGAATGATGCCGAGCTTCACAAAGCTCTCGGCAAACATGGCCTTGGAGCTTGCGATGCGGATATCACACATGGTCGCCAGATCACACCCTGCGCCAACCGCCGGGCCGTTGACTGCCGCGATGATCGGCACGTTGAGCGCGTACACCGCACGGGGAATGCGCTGGATGCCTCGTCGATACGCATCTGCCTGATCAAACGGATCACCGGAGAAGAGTCCCGTGCGATCACGCATGTCCTTGACGTTGCCTCCAGCGCAGAACGCCGAGCCTGCACCCGTCAACACCACTGCCCGTACACCGATATCATTGTTGATCTGGCGACAGGTCTGCTCAAAATCGTCGAACTGGTCATCCCCCGTCAGCGCATTTCGGGTGTCCGGACTGGACATCGTCAACACCAGCACGTGACCATGGCGCTTCTGCTCAAGAAAACTCAATCCTGCTCTCCCACTTGTTTGACCATCGCTGCGGTGAAGGGCTCCCCTTCATCCATGGAGCCAGACCTCCCGCCGGTCATCGTACCGGGAGTGATCCACCAGAGGTCCCGGAGAATAACATCCCGGCAAAAACAGCACAGCCTGATCCCACCGGTCAGCCGGTATTGCGCAATCCGCTGGATATCCCTGCCATGGTGATCTTGAGGGCACGGGCGGTCGCATCATCGGGTGCATGGCGATACCGTGCGAGCAATTCGGCCTGCAGCAGATGCAGTGGATCAAGGTAGGTATCCCGCACGGCCAGCGAGGCACGCAGCACCGGGTCCTTTTCGAGCAGTCCTTTTGCACCGTTGAGTTTGAGCAACGCAGCCGTCAGCACTTCCGCCCTCTGGCCAAGCAGTGCAACGGCTTGTTGCTGCCCGGGATCGGTCAGGCGACGGGCATAATAACGGGCAAGATCGACGTCCGCCTTGGCGAGCACCATTTCAAGCATGTCGAGCTGCATCCGGAAAAACGGCCAGTGGGCCATGTCCTGCAGCACCGGATCCTCCGTTCGCGCGCTTGACTCGGAGAGAGCCACATCGGTACCCAGCCAGGCCGGTAACATCAGACGGATCTGGGTCCACGCAAACACCCAGGGAATGGCGCGCAGGCTGCTGATGTCCTGGGTATCACGGCGACGCGAAGGGCGGCTGCCAAGCGCCAGGATGCCAAGCTCGCGCTCCGGGGTGAGGGCACGAAACAAGGGGACAAACTGGGGATCTTCCCGCACGACGCCCCGATAGGCCGTCAGCGCCATTTGCGAAAGATCGTTCATTCTGGCTCGCCAGGCGGCAGTGGGTACCGGTGGTGGCTGCAGGGTCGCGGCCAGGACGGCACCGACGTAACGGGTGAGTGTTTCCGTGGCAAGCCCGGGTGTACCGAGTTTGAAACGAATGACTTCGCCCTGCTCGGTCACTCGCAGACTGCCTTGCACCGAACCTGGTGGTTGGGAAAGTATCGCTTGATGCGCGGGACCACCACCTCTGCCCACTGCACCACCCCGGCCATGAAACAGACGCAGCGCGATACCATATCGTCCGGCAACATCGACCAGCTGTTCCTGTGCACGATACTGCGCCCAGGCCGCGGCAAGTTGCCCTGCATCCTTCGCTGAATCGGAATAACCGATCATCACCTGCTGTTCCGCACCGGCGTACTGCCGATACCAGGGCACGCTCAGCAGCGCGTCGATGGTCTGCGCCGCTCCATCAAGATCCGCCAGGGTTTCGAATAGAGGTACCACAGGCAGATGGCGCTCAACACCCGATGATCGCAACAGCAGGATCACGGCCAGCACGTCGCTCGGTGACGTTGCCATGGAAATGACATATTGAGCGACACCATCTCCCAGAGGAGATGCGATAACGGTACAGGTATCCAGCACTTCCCGGCTCTCTGGCGATGCGGGCCAGACGGCGGGAAACAGAGGCCGCTTCCCTTCCAGTTCCGTCAACAGGAACTGCTGACGCTGTGGTTCCGGCCACTGCGCATAACTGTTGCCGTCATGCAGGATACCGAGATAGCGCGTGATCTCATCAAAGACTCCCGTGTGTCGATCGGAACTCTGCCGTACATCGAGGCGAACCAGGGTGGTTCCGAACGTTGCAATCCGCCGTAAGGAATCAAGCAGTGGGCCATCCGCGATCAAACCCATACCACACTCGTGCAGTGAGCGATGACACAACGCGAGCGGTTCGTGCAGATCAGCCGCATCAAAATAGATCTGCCCAGGTTCCGCGGGCGGCTGATGATTGGTGCCTTCTGCCCAATCACGGGTTCGCCGCAATCGTTCACGCACCGACTTCAGCAGCGCTCGATAGGGTTCATGTGTCTCGCCGGCAAGTTCACGGACGCAAGCGTTGGCAACGGTCATTGACAGCGATCCGTGCAGTGCGTCGACATCACGCAGGTACAGATCCGCCGCCATCCACCGCGCCAGCATCAGGACTTCCCGTGTCACCACTGCAGTCACGTTCGGATTCCCATCGCGATCTCCACCCATCCAGGTGGCAAAGCTGATGGGTGTCGCACCCGCTTTCAATGGCGCCCGCCCACTTTTTGCAAGTGCCGCATCAAACACTCTCAGGAACCGCGGAAGTGCATCCCACAAGGAGTTTTCGATGACTGCAAAGCCCCACTTCGCCTCATCCTGCGGTGTTGGACGTTCCTGGCGGACTTCATCGCTATGCCAGGCTTCTGCAATGAGTCGTTTCAGTGTCACGGTGTCCGGTGGGCGCTGGGCCAGCGCCCTGCCAATGGCATCGTATTTCATGACCAGGGTGCGCCTCAGAACTTCCGTTGGATGCGCTGTCAGCACCAGTTCGATACGCAGACTGGCGATGGCTGCGTCCAGTCCATCATCTTCCGGCAACTCGATTGCCCGTGCAGACTGACTCGCCACCTGATGCTTCTGTTCGGCAATGTTGGCAAAGTTCAGGAACTGGTTGAACGCACGTGCAACATCCGTGATGTCCTCGGCAGGAATGGACGCCAGCAACGTGCTGAGCTGATCCCACTCCGCACTGCCACCTGACCGGGCCGCCTTGGCCAGTGCCCGGATGCGTTCGATCCGCTCCACAAATGCCGGACCGCGATCTGCGTTGATGACACTGCCAAGGATTTCGCCAAGCATGCGCACGTCGTCGCGCAACGCCTTGTCGATGTGTCGGGGCAAGTCGTGCCTCAGGGATGTCTGTTCTGCCATGGATGCACCGCTGGTGAAATGAATGCGAGACGATCCCTCATCCCGCAACAACCTTTGTCTCGTTTGGTCTCTGCGATGGACAGAGCCGGCACGTCAGGCCATCAGTTCAGATGACTGTCAAGACGTGTTGCGTCATCACACTCCCCCCGCCAGCAGAAAGTGTCCTCCAACCATTCAGGAAACACCACGTCCAGCGGCAGAATCCTTGCCTTGTCGATGCCCCATTCGGGCAACAGCCGAATGCGTCAGGAGTGCGTGACCGTACGGACGCCAGGATCCGGTGCGCCTACGCTGGTGGTGGCGCCTTCGGTCATGGGCACGGCTCGGCACGATCACTGCGCCCATCAGGATACCGGCAACGGCCATCAGAATGACTGCCTCCAGGGAGGTTCCAATCATGAATGCCAATACGAGGTCACGCCTTCACACGACAACGCTCGTCGCACTGATCTGGCTGACAGCCGGAGCGGCGGCGGCGCACGAGACGGTGATGAACAGCGGAATGATGGAAAATGGCGTCTGGTACGGATTCGGGGGAATATGGCTGACCGTGTTGGCTCTCGCATCAGTCGGCGCCGTGCTGTTTGCGCTTCTCCGCCGAAGGTAGGGTCAGTTTTGCCCTGTTGAGGTCCCGCACTTCACCGGTACGGGGTTTTGCCCGCCAACCATCGCCTGAAAAAAAGCGAGTGCACGATAACCGCCTCTTGCTCCGCGCCGATCCTCCGCATCGACCATCAGGAAAGCGCTCCCTGATCGCGGTCCGTGTTCGCAGGTGGATGCACATACCGCAGTCGCAGCGCGTTCGCCACCACGGACACCGACGACAGACTCATGGCCAGCGCTGCAATCATCGGGCTGAGCACCCAGCCGAACACCGGAAACATCACCCCGGCCGCAATGGGTACACCAACGGCGTTGTAGGCAAATGCAAACGCCAGGTTCTGACGCATGTTCCCTACGGTTGCGCGGGATAGGGCACGGGCCCGCAGTATGCCGCGCAAGTCACCTTTGACCAGCGTCACCTGGGCGCTCGACATGGCAACGTCTGTGCCAGTTCCCATCGCAATGCCCACATCGGCTGCAGCCAGAGCAGGTGCGTCGTTGATGCCATCACCCGCCATGGCCACGATACGTCCCTCGGTCTTCAATCGCGCCACCAGTGCCGCCTTGTCAGCAGGGCGGACTTCACCATGCACCTCGGCGATGCCCAGCGCCCGTCCAACTGCCTGTGCCGTCGCAAGGCCATCACCCGTTGCCATGACGATACGCACACCGTCCGCCTGCAAGGCCGTGATGGCAGCCTGCGTCGTGTTCTTGATGGGATCGGCGACCGCAATCAGGCCGGCAAGTTTATCGTCGACCGAGATGAACATCACGCTTGCTCCTTCGTGGCGCAAACGATCTGCATCCGCCTCCAGCAACGCGGTGCGAATGCCGCGGTCCTGCATGAGCGCGCCATTGCCCAAAGCAATCGCCTGATTGCCAACGCGCCCGGCTACACCAATGCCTGTGATCGACTCGAACGCCTCCGGTGCTGACAGTACCAGCTCACGACGCCGTGCCTCAGCGACGATCGACGCTGCCAACGGATGTTCGCTGCCCTGGTCCAGACTCGCCGCAAGACGCAACAGGTCATCGGCATCATGGCCATCTGTCACTATCAACTCACGGAATGACGGCTTGCCCTGAGTCAGCGTACCGGTCTTGTCGACGATCAGTGTGTCAATCGTGTGCAGTCGTTCAATGGCTTCGGCATCACGAAACAGCACGCCCGCCTGAGCACCCCGACCGATGGCGACCATGATCGACATCGGCGTCGCCAGGCCCAGCGCACAGGGGCAGGCGATGATCAGTACGGCTACCGCATTCACGATGGCATACGTCCAGGCAGGCGCAGGTCCGAACACGCCCCAGACGACAAAGGTAACCACCGCGCAGGTGAGAACACCCAGCACGAACCAGTAACTCACGGCGTCGGCGAGTTTCTGCATGGGCGCGCGTGACCGCTGTGCCTGCGCCACCAGGTTCACGATCTGCGCAAGCACCGTTTCGCCACCGACACTCTCTGCGCGCATGACCAGGGCGCCGGTGCCATTGAGCGTGCCACCAACCACTTTCGCACCGGTCTGCTTTTCGACGGGAATTGGCTCGCCGGTAAGCATCGACTCATCAACGCTTGAATGGCCTTCGAGTACCTCCCCATCAACCGGGACCGATTCACCGGGTCGCACACGCAGGCGATCCCCGACCAACACCTGCTCGAGGGGCACATCCGCTTCAGAACCATCCGCCTCGATCCGGCGTGCCTGCTTTGGTGCCAACCCCAGCAGCGAACGGATCGCCGCCGAGGTGCTTGATCTCGCCTTCAGCTCGAGCAATTGTCCGAGCAGTGTCAGCGACACGATGACAGCAGCCGCTTCGAAATACACACCAACCCGGCCATGCTCCCGAAAAGCCGCAGGGAAAATATCCGGAAACAAGGTCGCTGCCACGGAGTACCCAAACGCGGCGCCAACGCCTGTGCCGATCAGCGTCCACATGTTCGGGCTGCGATTGCGGATGGACTGGACCCAGCGCTGGAAAAACGGCCATCCGGCCCACAGGACGACGGGAGTTGACAGTCCGAACTCCAGCCAGGTACGTGTACCCACTGGAGTGGCCGGGATGTAGTGTCCCGCCATCGCCAGCAGCAGCACGGCCACACTGAGGGGCAGGGTGAACCAGAAACGCCGCCTGAAGTCGACAAGTTCCGGACTTTCCTCATCGTCCAGGCTCGGCATCATCGGTTCGAGTGCCATGCCACATTTTGGGCAGCTGTCCGGCCTGTCGCTGATCACCTCCGGGTGCATAGGACACGTGTAACGCGTACCGGGAGCAACCGGTTCAACCCGAGCACTCGGAACAGGCGCCAGATAACGCGCCGGGTTGTGGGAAAATTTCGCAAGGCAGCCCGCCGAGCAGAAGTGGTACTCGTGGCCGGAATGCATGTGTCTGTGTGGCGAATCCGGTTTGACCGTCATGCCGCAGACTGGATCGATCCAGATATCATTTGTCATCTTGTTTCAACCACTGAACTTGAGTTTCCATTCCCGTACCTGCTGGTGTGCGCCCGGACCAGCTTCCTGATTCAAGAGGCTTGACCAGTGATCTGCGCCATGCGAACTCCCAGGCCCTGCTGGTGGTACCGTTCCAGGGCAAGTTCGCCATGGTCCTCACCGCGATCAACAGGGCGCCTGCAAGTGTCACGATGGTGTACATGGTCATCTCTCCTGGCCCATGTGCATTCTGGAATGATCGGAATGATCTGCCGGCACCGCATTCAGCGTCGGTGCCGGCCCGGACGGCGCCTCATTACGGACGGGAGCACGGACGGGAGCGCCAAATGCAGGATCGCCGCTTACCCGGCGTGCGACCGTGCCAGGCGGATTGTCATACCAGCCGGGGTCGGCGTAACTGCCGCGCGGCAGATCATCGCGCACCTTCACGACTGTAAACATGCCACCCATCTCCAGCGGACCAAACGGCCCCTTGCCCATCATCATGGGCAGTGTGTTTTCCGGGCCCCGCATATGGCCTGAGTCGGTATGGTTCTGATGTTCAGCCATGCCGTTTTGACCCATCGCCATGTAACCCGGCAACAGTTTTCTGATTTCCGATTGAATACCTGACTGATCGACTCCGAGTGGATTGGGTACGCCGTGTCCCATGGCATTCATGGTGTGATGGGACATGTGACAGTGCAAAGCCCAGTCGCCTGGTACAGCGATGAACTCGAGGTCCCTCGTCTGTCCCACACCGACCAGTTCCGTGACTTCGGTGCGCCATTGCTCTCGTGGCCATCGTCCACCATCACCACCGGTCACCTGAAAGCGTGGCCCGTGCATGTGGATCGGGTGATTCCACATCGAGAGATTGCCAAAACGGATGCGTACCCTTTCGCCACTGCGGGCCACCAGCGGTTCGATTGCGGGAAAAACCTTGCTGTTGAAAGTCCACAGATCAAAATTCTGCATGATCGAAGGATCCGGCCGATAGGTCCCGGGATGCAGCGCCCAGTTATGCAGCAGGACAACATAGTCGCGATCCACGGGATCGGCCTCCGGCACTTTTGGATGAATGACGAACATGCCCATCATGCCAACGGCCAGTTGCACCATTTCATCGGCATGCGGGTGGTACATCTGGGTGCCGTGCTGCTGCAGGGTGAACTCGTAGACAAAGGTTTCACCGGGCTTGATGTGCGGCTGCGACAGACCACTGACACCATCCATCCCGCTGGGCAGGAGGATGCCATGCCAATGAATGCTCGTATGCTCCGGCAATCGGTTGGTGACAAATATACGAACACGATCCCCTTCAACCGCTTCGATGGTCGGTCCGGGCGTGCTGCCATTGTATCCCCAGCAACGTGCACGGGTTCCGGGCGCAAATTCATGGTCTACTTCTTCGGCAACCAGGTGAAACTCCTTGACACCATCAACCAGGCGATGCGGGAGAGTCCAGCTGTTGGGCGTACGCACCGGAACCCAGGATCTGTCTGGCCTCATCTGCCCACTGGTTGTCGATACCTGATGTTCCAAAGGTCCGTGTACTCCTTGTGCCCCCGGCAGACTCGGGTCTTCGGAGGCACCACGCCTGGTGTTCGCACTTCCCTGCGTACGAGCGCCAAAGAATGTCAGCGAACTGATCGCACCAAGACCCGTGTAACGAAACCAGCGACGTCGGGATAAGGTCATTGCGTGTCTCCGTGTACGTGCTGTTCAACCGCGGATATCGGGTGTGGAGTGATCGGATTGGTCGGTCCGGACATGTCCGGCAGCAGCCCGCCAACGGCCGCGCGCAGGCGCGTGTGCTCGATCCAGTAGTCACGCACCGATTCAAGATAACCCTGCCACGCGTCATACCCGGCCTGCTTCGCTGCGATCAGTTCGAATACGCCCTTGAGCATGAAATTCACTTCTTCCTGGGTCCGGGTGATAACTTCTTCCCTCGCCGGCACCAGTTCGACCTGGTATCGCTCGGCAACTTCTCTCGCCATTTGCATCCCTTCCAAGGCGGCTCGAACGTTGTTCCGCACCTCGAGCCGAGCCTGGTCAAATCGGGCCTCGGCTTCGGCACGCTGGGCTTCGGCACGGGCGAGGACATCCTGCCCCTGATTGAAGATCGGCAACTCGATGGAAAAAGTTGGCCCACGCATCACGCCTCCATCGGCTTCGCTCTCCCGCTCGTAGCCCACTTCAAATCGACCCAGCCATCGCCAGCGCCGTGCCGTCGCGAAGGCGTCCTCACGCAAATCCAGTTGCTGTCGGGCAGCGATCAGATCCAGTCTTTGCGCGGTTGCCAGACTGACCAGACTGTCGGGATCGACTGCATCAGCAGCTGGCAATTCCGGCAATCTGCTGGTCGCCCAGTGTGCCTCCACCGGCAATCCCATCAGTGACGCCAGATCGGAACGCGCCTGTACTGCCCGCATCCTGGCACGCGAACTTTCGATCGATGCGGTTGCCGACGCTGCCTGCTCCTGCGCCAACTGCAGACGATTGATGTTGCCGGCCTCAAAAAAGCGCTGGGCAAGCAACGCGGATTGTCCTGCCGCCTCAGCGATCAGCGAACGGGTTTCCGCAATCTGATCTGCAGCAACCGCCTGGTACCAGCCAATCTCCACTTCAATGGCCAGCGCCTGCAACTCGCTCGCTACCTGCAGTTGCATCTGTTGCATCGAGGCAACTGCATAACGTTGACGAACGGGACGCAACAACACATCAGAGACACTCAACGCAAGGCTTCGGCTGATCTGTTCACCACCTTGTGACGCATTCAGGTGCACAAGACTCAAGCCTGGGTTGACCAGCCTGCGGGCTGCCTCCAGATCAGCGCGTGACAGTCCGATACGGGCCCAGGACACGGCAACGCGAGGACTATGCAAAAACGCGATCCTCACTGCCTGTTCCGCATCAATCGGTGAGGCGGACAGTTCAGGCAGGCCGGGCACACTTGCGCCATCATCCGGATAGACCGGTGCAAGCCCGATGCGTGTTTCCACCAGCCTGTTCGCTTCCTGGTATCCCTGGTGCGCAGGTAACGAGGCACAGCCGACGGACCCTGCCACCCACATGGCCATCAACGCGCCGCGTTGCAACCGCAACAACCCTGAGCAATAAAAAGACATGACGTTTTTCCTGTATCGCAGTCTTGTGCCGCGACAGGACGAATCCCGACGCGTCAAACGGTGGAAACAAGCGAAACCACCCTCAGCCTGCTGGCGAAGGATCAGTTACAGGCAAAGGCTCAGAGCGCCGGAGGACGAAAAGGTGGCAGGAAGGGACGAACAACCAGATCCGGTACCGTCGGCAGAGGATCCATCAGCAGCGAACCTGGCAAGGCCACACGGACGGCGGCAGCCTGCGGGACGATCAGCGCTGTGGCATGACCGGGGCACGCCATCCCATCGCAGCAGGTACCGTCGCATGGGATTCGAACATCGGACGCCGGTGTGCTGTCCTGTTGATGGTGTGCATGTTCAGCGTTGTCCATGGTCAGGCCAGGCACAGCCCCGTCTGCGTTCACCGCATGGCACGGCATCACCATGGCCGACGCCGACGCAAGCCCGTTGAACACGAGGGTTACTGCCAGCAAGAGGCGCAGGAGCATGGTGGTCATTGATGGATGGACAGCAGACAACAGAGGGAAGTGTACTCCCGTGTCGTGCACACTCACAGCAGCCGATTGTGACCTGGAAGACTGCCGTCCAGAACCTAGACCAGCAGCATTGCGGGTTCCTCTGGTGCGCCTATCCACCCTGGAAAGCGCCGTTCGTTCAGGACGGTTCCTGCGGACCGGGTGATAACATTGGAGTGCAGCAGGGAGAGGATGAAATCATGCAGTTCACCCGTCGACTGGGTTGTTCGGTCCGCAGTGGCGAGATCACATCGAGCGTCCGGGTCTGGAAAAGTCCACGGGTGAAGGTTGGCCATCGATATCGCATGGAGGATGGCTGCATCGTGGTGGATTCCATTCACGAGATCTCTTTCGGGGACATCACGCCGCAGCTGGCTCGAGAGTCCGGTTTCAGCAGCGTCCCCGACCTGTTGAAGGTTGCCCGACACGGCAACGGGGTTCACGTGTACCTGGTACGCTTTCACTTTGAGCCCGCGCATCTCCCCGAGTGAGCCCTGCCGGTAGCCAGCTCTTCAACCTTGTTCATCCCGGAGCCCGGACACCACGATCAACAAGCGCCTGCCGCAATTCGGCGTGACGCTTCGAGGTGATCGGATAACCCCAGACGATCAGCATGGCTATCACGTACAGGAGCATCGGACCTGCAGAATAGAAGATCCTCAGACCAAGTATCTCGTCCGGGCTGTTGTCGCCTTTCGCTTCGAACCCGATCCAGGCGAGTGTGGTGAACGCCAGACCCTGCCCGACGGCTGCGATGAATTTGACGGCGAGTGACCAGGCGGCAAAAAACAGGCCTGCACGATCCTCGCCACTTTCCACGGCATCGAGATCGACCACGTCGGCTTTCATCGATGCCGGCAACGCACTGAGCGCACCAGAGCCGATGCCCGACATCGCCAGGATGAACATCATCATCGTGATGTCCCCTTGCCCGACAAACATGTAGGAAACCGTCACCCCGGCCATCACGGTCATCCCCACGAGCCAGGCACGATGTTTGTCGATGCGCTGGGCAAGCGCTGCCCAGATGAGGATGCCGAGCGCAACCGTCGGGTAGTAGATCAGCAGGATTTTTGGACCCGACGTGGTATCCCCCACCACGTGCTGCATGAAAAACGGAAACATGGCACCCTGCAGCACCGGCCCCAGACCCACGATGGTGAAGCCGGCCAGCAACCTCAGAAACGCGCCGTTGCGCCCCATCACGCGAATTCCACGCAGCAGCGGGACCTGCGTGCTCCCTGTCGACATGCCACGATCCGGGACCATCGTCGCGGCAATGGCGACAAATGCCGGAATCGTGATGAGGGCGATGACCGCGATGGTGGCGAGCACTTCACCAGGCTGGCCGCCCATCCCGAAGATCTGCTGTCGCACCGCGGGAATGAGCAGGAACGTGAAGGATCCGAGCGTACCGGCAATCGTGCGCCAGGTCGTGATCCGTGTCCGTTCGTGATAGTCGGGTGAGAGTTCGGCACCCCAGGCGTAGTAGGGAATGTTGATCATCGAAAAGCCGAGCCAGAAGAGCACCAGCCAACCTGCGAAGTAGAGTGCACTGACATCGTCCGGTGGCATGAACAACATCCAGCCAGCCAGCACAAACACGGGAGCGCCGGCGATCACCCAGACCTTGCGTCTTCCCCACCTCGAGCGCGTGCGATCCGACATCATGCCCACTGCAGGATCGATGAGTACGTCTAGCAGCCTGGCGGCCATCATGATCAGACCGATCTGGGCCAGATCGACGCCCAGCGTTGCATAATGGAAACCGAGGAAGAGGGACATGGCATTCATGGCCCCGCCCACCGGGAACTCGATCAACGCATACGCAAGCAGCCGTGGCAGTGGAATTCGGGTGCTCCCGGTACCCACGGTCTGACCATCACGTGTTGCTGCGCCACTCATTCCACGCCCCCCTCGTGTTTCATGCAGCGACAACGCTGATGCTTCATGGAGTATGTCCGAGTTGCGAACAAATCGGGAGGGGGAGCCTCGGGAGGGGGAACAATCGTCCCCAGAAGACCAGGATGGCGCAAAAGGTCCGGGCGTCATCCTTCCCGGTGCACGATCGCGCACGCTCTACCGCTGGTGCTTGTTTTTCGATCCCCGCTTTCGGACTGATGATCGCAGCTCGACACCGCCAGACATTCTCCCAACCCGTTCGGGGTCGCGAAGACCCAGTGCATCCGCATTCTTCAATCGACGTTCATTTTCCTGCAGTGCCTGTTCCCGATCCTTGAGCCACGCCTTGCGCCAGGCTGACAGTGGCAGCGCATCTGCCCACTCCTTCATCTCGGCCGCATCAGCCCTGAGCGCTTCCAGCTGCTTCTCGAATTCCCGCTCGACTGTTTCGGGCGTGATTGATCGAACCCCTCCGCCCACCGCCATTCGAAACTGGTCCGCGATGAGCTTCACCTCCCTTTCAAGCTGCGCAACCCGATCCCGAAGCACTTCGTTGTACTCCCGCAGCCGGGTCTCGGGAATGGTCGCCATGTGGCCTGCATCGAGTTGCCGGATCTCGAATTGCAGTTGCAGCAGAGCCAGCAGGTCGACCGCTTCATAGGCCAGATTGACTCGCTGCATGAGTCCGTTGCGGCGGTTGCGATCATCCTCGTTGGCAGCCCGATCCGGGTGCAGAGCGCTCGCCAGCTTGCGAAAGACCTCTCGCACGGATGGTCTGGGCTGAGCCGGAGCGCCACCTGCGGGAAGATCGCTGCTGGAGGTTCTTCGCGTCCGCTCACGGTGGATCCGTGGTGGCTGTCGTTCGGCATGAGGCGTTGGCGAATAAACATCGAAAATGGCGACTACCTCGGGATGATCACCACCGGGGTCACCGAGGTACGCTTCGCAGATCTCGAGCAGAAAAGCGATCAGGAGACGACGCTCTGTCTTTGTCGGGACATGGCCACCGTGTGTCGGTTCGAGAACATCGGCACACGTCCTGATCAGATGGTGTCTCGCCTGCCTGACCGTTTCCATGAGGGGCATGAGTACCAGACGCATCTGCTGTCGTTGTTTCTCCGCAAAACCCTGCCAGGCCAGCAGACGGTTCTGCAAACGGCTGGCATCCAGAACGAGCCTGTTGAACGAGTCCTGCTCCTTGCTGAGCACTTTCCGCGATTGCCGGACGATACGAAGGTCTTTCAGCGTCACTGCAGCCGCAGGTTCGTGATCAATCAGGTCTGTCCAGCGAATGGGAGGCATGATGTCTGGTTCCCGTGAGTCCCGGCCAACAACCGGTTGTTCAAATCACAGCAGCCCAGACTGCATACAGCGGATCGCCAAACGTGTCCGGCTGGGTGCAAAGCCTTGTTTCCGGATCGTGGTAACTTTCCGCAAGCTGGAAGTACCGGCTCACTGCCAGACAGCGCTGCTCCTCGTCCATCGACAGCCAGCCACGGATGACTTTTGTCGGGAAACAACGATTGGAAAACGTGCACACCACCAACCCACCTGGCCTGACCACACGCGCCACGTCGCGCAGCACGTCGACAGGACGAATGAGGTAGTCGATCGATACACAGCACGTGGCAGCGTCAAAGGAGTCGTCCGGGAACGGTATGGAGGGGTCGACGTTGAGATCATGCACCACGTGTGACGCCGCCTGGGGATTGGCCAGCAGTTCGCGCCCGTTCATTCCCAGTACAACCAGATCCGGTGGTGCAGTCAGAAAGTGGGAAACCCATGAAGACATGAAGTCGAGTACCCGAACCGTTGATCCTTCACCGTCGATGCCAAACTCCCGGTACAACTGACCGACGGCCCGGATCGCCCGGCCGTCAATGTGCGTGACCAGTCGATCCGGTTCGTAGAAGGCCGTATCCACAGACTCGTCGCTGCGGCGGAAAAATCCGGCAGGAAATTCATCGTGTGGGTCGCCGGGTTCTTGCATCGGTATCGTTCCAGGTCAACAGGTGCGCAGAGCATAAGTGATGGTCAGGTCTGGCGCCCGCTCTCCAGTCCAGCGCCGTTCAATTTTCCTGTAGATCGAACCCACGTTGCCGCAAGCCAGCCCGGCCTTGGGCTGGATGGACAGTCGATGCCTCCGAGGCGTCCGGGCAGGACACCTGCTAAGGTCCGCAGAAGAATCCGGATGCGTGAGCCCATGCCGCCCCGATCCCTCGCCATGAGGACCTTGTTCGTCGTGTCACTGCTGCTGACCGGAGGTCTTGCCGGGTACCTGTGTGGCCGGACATCCAGCTCCGTCGAGAATGGCCCGCAAACTACCCCAAACGACTTCGATCCTGTGATGAACGACGATCAGACCAATACAAGCATCAGCGAAACAAGGAACGGCACACGGGCCGTACCGGTGGCCACGAACGATCCCACGGCGACCGGTTCCCTGCTGGACAACGACCTCGAACAGCTGAGGTTGATCCGATCGTTTGATCCGGATGAACTGGTCGCGTTCCTGCACGACAGCCTCATCGCCGGGCCGCAGGTCAGTTGGGCCTTGATCCGCCTTGTTGAACTCGATGCCGACGCCGCGCTTGGCCTGTTGCTGGGTGATCCAAAGTTCGACGGGCGGATATCAGAACTTTTCCAGGCGCTTTCCCGAATTGATCTGGAACGTGGTATCGCCATGGTCGAGCAACTGCCCATGCACCTTCGACAAACCGCCGCCCAGGGACTCCTCAATGGTGTGCCAGCGATGGACCTTGGAGATTTTCTCGCTTTGCAAAAGCGACTTGGTCGCAACACCAACAGGGGAATGGAACTCGCCGGATGGGCCGATCGCATGATGGAAAAGGACCCTTTGCAGGGTTGGGCACAACTGTTGAGCCATGGTATGGAAAACGATTCAGACCGTGCCAATTTCATGACCTATGCGTTTGTCTGGTACAGGAATGACCCACTGACCGCTCTGGATGCCATTACGTCCATCGAAAATCCCGTCCGCAACGATGTGATCACCATGCTGAAGGGTTCACTGGGTGGGACCAACAGTGAACTTTTGATCGACTGGTTGAACCGCCAGGACCGCACATTGCAGGACGAAATGATGCCTGAACTGCTGGGTCACTATGCGCAGGTTGATCCGCGCGCCGCCCTGAATCAGGCTGCGGCCCTGAACGGCGAACTGCGATCAAACGCCGAACGGAACATCATCCGCAACTGGGCGACCGTGGACCCTCGGGCAGCGATCGACTGGGTACTCGCGGATCGACAGCAGGCAGACAGGGCTGAACGTTTCACCGAGGCCACCCGAACATTTGCGTTCCGCGCACCCGATGAAGCAATGGAATGGGCAACAGCGATCGACAATCCGGAACTTCGCGAGTCCGCATTGATCGGCATCGCCACGACGGGGGCACAGCCCTATCTCCATCCCGGCACTGCGCTCGCCGCTGCAGCAAAACTGGATGATCCCGACAGCCGGACGCGATACGCCCGCGAAGCGTACGCAGCATGGAGCAAGTACAACGAACCCGCGGCCACCCTGGCGGTCCGGGAACAATTCAGCGAGGACGAACTGGCCGGGATCATGACGGCCCCTGCTGACCAGTGACCGTTCCTGCCACTTCCACGATGCCGGGCTGGGCATTTCGATAGCGGAGCACGTCGTCTATGGTGATCGTCGACCCGGCTGCCTGGGACGCAGCGAGAACCTCCGGATCACCCAGCGCTGCGGTATCAAAGTAGTCGGCTGCATAAACCAGCCAGCCGTTGACAAATCTGCGGACGCTGGTCCCACGCATCATCATTACCCGATTACCGTCTGGCAACACCGCCATCTGCTTCCATTCCTGAGCGGACGTCGTACCGTCGAACAGCACCGGCCCAACCGGTTCAAAGGCGAGGTTGCCCACCTTGGCCATCACGTCGTTCAACCAGGTGCGAATGGCAGTCTGGCCGCGGAATTCGCCAAAGATGGGATCGATATAGACCGAATCGGTTGGATGACACATGTCACCCAGCAGATTGAAATCGCTGCCGGTGGCTGGATCGTTGAGCACATCATGCAGGTCCTGATGACTGAGTCCGCTGACCGTCTCGACCAGCGTGGGTCCTGCACCGCCGCGCGCCTTCGTTCGTGATTCGACCCACGCCCGGGCAGCGCTGCTCAAGGGTGTGGTGACCCCGCTTGTATCCGTGGCCCATGCAACACGAGGACACGGAGGCAGCGGTGCCGCCTCGACTCCGGATTGTGTCGGTGGCGGCTGGCGCATGGGGCCGGTGTCGTAGACATCGCAGGCCCAGGTGATCCAGCCATCCCGAAAGCGACGCACACTGACACCGCGGGACAACGGAATCCTGATCTCTCCCCTGGCCTTCCCGCTGTCATCCGTCCTCGCATCCTCGCTCCGATCCGACACCCTGTCCTCGATCGTGGCGACCATCTGCCACTCGTCGAGCGAGGTGCCACCTTCACCATCGTCGAACAGCACCGGCTCCGCCATCGGTACAAAGTCGATGAACCCGATCGAGGCCATCGCCGGCAACAACCAGGCGCGAATCGCGGCCTGACCAGAATAGGCGCCAAAGATGGCGTCGAAGTAGATCGAGCCTTCAGGTTTCATGACATCGGCCATGAACGGGATCCCCAGCCGTCCGAGTCCGGGATGGCCAAGCACAGCCATCATGCCTGCGGCAGCAAGCCCGCAGGGTTCGGTGACAAGCCGGTCGATGTCCATGGCCTTGCCCGACATCCGGGCTACATACAGGTCGACAAACTGATCAGGCGTGATGCCCATGAGAAGTCCTTCGGCAACTGAATCCGCCACCGTATCGTGAACCCACATCGGGTGTCGACGAGGCATCCTGAACCACGCGTCAACGGATTGGTCGCCGCAAGACTTGAGGCTGTCGGAAGTGCGCTGCCGCCAGTTTGCGGGAATCTCTGCGGCCAGGATTTGATGAAGGCCAATTTCATTGGCCAAACCTGCCGCCAGGAGCGATGGCCAGGGTAATTCTGATCAGGTCTGATAAATCAGACCTTCCTGAATTACCATCACGGTTTTGATTGCAGGGTTCACCATGCCGCACCCACTCGCCGGTAAACCGGTTCCCACGGACATGCTGATGGATGTCGGCGCGCTGCTTGCGGCCTACACCAACCTGCCCGACGTGAACATCCCTTCCCAGCGAGTGGCCTTCGGCACCAGCGGGCATCGAGGCAGTGCCTTCAACAAGAGCTTCAACGAAGCACACCTGCTTGCCATCACCCAGGCAGTCTGTGAATACCGTGCGCGTCAGGGAATCACGGGACCACTGTTCATCGGCAAGGACACCCACGCCCTGTCGGCTCCTGCACAACACAATGCCATCGAGGTGCTCGCCGCGAATGACGTGACCACCGTCCTGCAATCGGATGACGGGTTCACGCCAACTCCCGTGATTTCGCACGCCATCCTCACCCACAACTCGAACCGGTCCTCTGGTCTTGCCGACGGACTGATCATCACGCCGTCGCACAATCCACCCCAGGATGGAGGCATCAAATACAACCCGCCACACGGTGGTCCGGCTGACACCGACGTCACCCGGTGGATCGAAGACCGGGCCAATCAACTGCTTGCCGAAGGCAATGCAGGGGTGAAGCGCATGTCGTATGCACAGGCCATCAATGTGTCCTGTGTCTCCAGCCAGGACTTCTCGGTCCGCTATATCGATGACCTAGCGGCGGTCATCGACATGGATGCCATCCGCCAGTCCGGATTGAAAATCGGCGTTGACCCCATGGGCGGTGCCGCAGTGGCCTACTGGCGCCAGATTGCCGACCGCCATGGTCTCGACATCGACGTCGTCAATCCACGATCCGATCCCGCGTTTGGCTTCATGACGCTGGACCATGACGGCCAGATCCGCATGGATTGCTCCAGTCCCTGGGCCATGGCAGGTCTGGTCGGCCTCAAGGATCGATTCGACATTGCCTGGGGCAACGATGCCGACGTGGACCGGCACGGCATCGTTACACCCTCAACCGGCCTGATGAATCCCAATCACTATCTCGCGGTGGCGATCCAGTATCTGCTGGGTCATCGGCCGCATTGGGCCAATGCGGCGGTTGGCAAGACACTGGTGTCGAGTGGCATGATCGATCGTGTAGTGGCCGGTGCCGGCCGCAGACTGTTTGAAGCACCTGTGGGCTTCAAGTGGTTTGCACCGGGTCTCGCGGATGGCAGCCTGTGTTTTGGTGGGGAAGAAAGTGCCGGTGCAAGCTTCCTCCGTCGGGACGGTTCGGTGTGGACGACCGACAAGGACGGCATCATCCTCGGACTGCTCGCCGCAGAAATCTGCGCGGTCACCGGCAAGGATCCTGGCCAGCACTATCTCGCGCTGACTGCGCAGTATGGGACTCCACACTACGTGCGCATCGATGCGGCAGCCACTGCAGAGCAGAAACGGGCCTTCAAGCAACTTGACCCAGGCAAGGTGACGTCGACCTCGCTCGCCGGTGACACGATCACCGCCCGACTGACCCATGCACCTGGCAACGGAGCCAGTATCGGGGGCCTGAAGGTGACCACCGCCAATGGCTGGTTTGCTGCTCGTCCTTCCGGTACCGAGGACATCTACAAGATCTACGCCGAGAGTTTCACCAGTGAAGCGCATCTGCAGCAGATCGTTGCACAGGCCCGCTCGATCGTCACGGCGGCGCTGGGCTGAGCCATGGCAGAAGCATTCAAGAACCTCATCAACACCACGCTGGTGCAACAGGCCGCACAACGCCTGCAACAGGTCGAGCCCGGTTTTGACGGAACACGATTTGCGCGGCTGGCCGGCGACGGACTGGAATCACTGGAGATGAAAGCGCGAGCCCTGCACATCTGCCAGGCGTTGCAGGCCACGCTTCCGGCCAACTTCATGCATGCCGCGAACCTGCTCGAAGCCTCACTGGCGCCACCGGAAACCGGTGAAGCCATGGGTCAGTTGCAAGGTATCGAAAGTGGACTGCGCGGCTGGATCCTGTGGCCTGTCGGCGAGTATATCGCTCGCTGCGGTCTGGCTCATCCTGAACGGGCACTGGAGGCGCTGCACGCGCTGACGCAGCGTTTTACCGCAGAATTTGCCATTCGGCCTTTCATTGCGCATCACCCCGAACTGAGCTTTGCCACATTGGGTCGCTGGGTAGGAGACGACAGCGCTCATGTCCGACGTCTTGTCAGCGAAGGCAGCCGACCGCGCCTCCCGTGGGGTCAGCAGCTCAAGGCCCTGATCCAGGACCCTGCGCCAACACTGCCGTTGCTGCAGGCCCTGCAGGATGATTCCAGCGCCTATGTCCGGCGCAGCGTCGCCAACCATCTCAATGACATCGCCAAGGATCACCCCCGGTTGATTGCACAGTGGCTGCAGCAACACCTGCCTCAGGCCCCTGCGGAACGTCGTTTGCTGCTCAGGCATGCCAGCCGAACGCTGATCAAGACAGGTGATCCGGCGGTGCTCAAGGCGTGGGGTCTGGGTAGCCGCTTCGCAGGCGAAGCAGCACTGAGAGTTTCACCTGCCCGTGTGGAACTGGGCGGGAAGGTACAGCTCTCCATTCACCTGCAGTCCAGTAGCCGACGTAACCAGAATCTGGCCATCGACTATGCCGTACATCATGTCAGGGCCGATGGCAGCACCAGCCCGAAAGTGTTCAAGGGTTGGGTGTTGCAGCTGCCGGCTCAAGGGACCAGGCAACTCGACAAGAGTCACCCGATGCGCCTGATCACCACTCGCCGTTATTACCCGGGCCGTCACCTGGTGGCGGTGCACATCAATGGCCAGGTGGTCGCCCAGGACAGCTTCATGCTGCAGCTGCCTTGATCCGGCGCATGCCCAACCGTCTGTCAGGGCCGGGTTCAGCGCCTCTCCGTGCAACGCGCTGTCGAAAACATCGAATGGTCTTGAGAACCTTCCTGATTCACAGTGCCACTTTCCATCAACCCCTGAATTCCTTCGAGGCAACACGCTGATGTTGAGTCCCTATCGTGTGCTGGATCTGACCGATGGTCGAGCCGGGCTTGCCAGTTTTGTGCTGGCTGGCCTGGGAGCCGATGTGATCAAGGTGGAGCCTATCGGTGGCAGCTCCGCGCGTGTGGACTCGCCGCTGGATCCGGCTCAACCGGCAACCCTGCAAAGCCTGCGCTTTCATGCCTACAACCGGGGCAAGCGCAGCATCGAGCTGGATCTGACGAGCGCGGCCGGCCGCGAGGACTTCCTGGCATTGGTGGCTTCTGCCGACTTTGTCATCGAAAATGCCGAGCCAGGCGCGATGGACGCTCTCGGACTGGGCTTCAATGCGCTGCGTGCCACCAGGCCCGATCTGGTGTACGTGGCGATTACACCGTTTGGTCAGGACGGCCCGTATGCCCATCACCTGGCTACCGATCTGACGCTGTCGGCCATGGGTGGCGCGGTTGCCCTGAATGGCGAGCCAGACCGGCGACCTGTACGCATCACCATTCCGCAGACGTGGCTGCATGCTGCGGCCGAAGCCGCCCTCGCCGCGATGGTAGCCCATCACCGTCGTCTGCAGACGGGGGATGCACAGTTTGTCGACGTCTCCGTGCAGGCCGCAGTGTTCTGGACCGGGCTGAACGCCATGACTGCCCATGACATCCAGGGCCGCAACATCGAACGCAATGGCACGTTCCTGCAATTGAGCACACTGGTGACACCGCTGGTCTATCCGTGCGCGGACGGCGAGGTGGTATTGATCGCGACCACCGCAACCATCGTTTCGCTCATTCCGTGGATGATCGACAGTGGAATCATCAACCAGACCTGGGCCGATGCCGAAGACTGGACCACGTACGAAGCCCGCATGCTCACGGGCGGCGAACTGGTTTACCCCGTGCTGGTGTTACGCGAACGAATCATCGACTTCACACGTTCAAAAACCAAGGACGAACTCTTCAAGGGAGGGCTCGCTCGCGGGATGACACTCGCACCCGTGAACACCGTCGCCGATGTCCTGGCGTTCGAGCAGCTTTCGGTTCGTGATTTCTGGCAAACCCTTCGCCTGCCGGATGGCACGCAACTGCAAACGGCAGGCGCTTTTGTGCGGATGTCGGCAAAACCTGTGGTGTGGCCACGTCCGGCTCCGCAGGTTGGCGAGCACACCGCGCAGTTGCTGGCAGAAGTCAGGTCTGCCCAGGCCGCACCAGGACCCCGTCGCGTGCAGAAACCTGTCAGACCTGTTGCGACAGGCGCGGTGCAGGCCTCTGCGTTGCCCTTGTCGCCCCTGCCGTTTGCCGGTATCAAGTTCGCCGATTTTTCCTGGATCGGTGTCGGCCCGATCACCGCCAAGACATTTGCTGATCACGGTGCGCTGGTTGTGCATATCGAAAGTGACAACCCGATCGATCGGCTGAGAATGGTCGGGCCTTTCAAGGATGACATTGCAGGCGTGAATCGCTGCCAGTTTTTTGGTGCGTTCAATACCTCGAAACGTTCTCTGCAATTGAACCTGAAACATCCCGATGGCATCACCATTGCCAGAAAACTCCTGCAATGGGCCGACATCTGCCTGGACTCTTTCACGGCAGGCACCATGGACTCCCTTGGACTCGGTTACGAGGTCGCACGACAACTGAACCCCGGCATCATCGTCGCGAGCACGTGCCTGTTGGGCCAGACCGGCCCTGCGGCGCGCCTGAGTGGCTACGGTTATCATGCGGCCGGCATCAGTGGTTTCTACGAAGTCACCGGTTGGGATGATCGACCGCCGGCCGGCCCCTTCAACGCGTACACGGACACCATCGCGCCACGGTTCCTGGCCACCGCGCTCATGGCTGCACTGGATCACCGTCGACGCACGGGCGAGGGCCAGTTCATCGATCAGGCGCAAATGGAGTCGTCGCTGCACTTTCTCGCTCCCGAACTCCTGAACGTGCAACGGACGGGCAAAAGTCCACGCCGTGCGGGCAACCAATCACCGGACGCTTCACCACACGATGTCTATCCCTGCGCTGGCCACGATGAGTGGTGTGCCATCGCAGTGGAAACGGATCAGCACTGGCGCGCACTTCGCAAGGTGCTTGGTGAGCCCACATGGGCCATGTCGTCCCATCTGGAGTCCATGTCAGGCCGGCGCGCAGCCACCGAGGTGATTGATCGTGAACTGTCTGCCTTCAGCAGGCGCTACCCGCCTCGCGAGCTGATGAATCTGCTGCAGGCTGCCGGAGTGCCTGCCGGCATGGTGCAGCGTTCCAGTGACCACATGCACGATCCACAACTCGCCCATCGCAACTTCTTCCGCCGTCTGCAGCATCCCGAGATGGGAGAAGTGGCCTATGAGGGTCATCAGTACCGGATCGGCGGCTACGACAACGGGCCACTGGGACCCGCGCCCTGCCTTGGCGAGCATTCGTTTGAAGTGCTGCAGGATGTGCTGGGGATGGACGATGACACGATTGCCGAGGTCATGAGCAATGGGGCGGTTGGGTGACTCGGACATGCCAATCGACGAACGGCGATACTAGTCAATACAATGTATTGACATTATTTTCTACCCAAAGCAAAGTGACTCGATGACGAGGACAGAAAAGCGCAAGACCGAACAACTTCAGATACGAGTTACTGTGCAGGAAAAGGAACTGATCCAGGCTCGTGCCGCTCGCGCTGGATGCGACGTATCCAAGTGGATTCTTCTGCAATTATTGCCCACCGCCGAACAGGCTTTTCAGCAGGTGTGCAAGGAGTTGGCCGACAACCCTCATTCCCGCAGCCACACGTTAGCTCAACTGAATGACCTGCTGACTGGCCTCAGCTCGAGAAACTTCGATATCGCGCTGCAATACCCACCGACATCCAAGCTGCACGATTTCGAATCAGCCTACGTCGCCGCAATGATCGAGCAAGCCGCATGGGTTCGCGAAATCAATCCCCCCGCCTGGACGGTGCGGGTCAAAGGGGTTGATCAACCCTGGTTCGCGTCCTCGCTGTTCAGTCTTCGTCTGCATCTGTTGCTGAGTTCTCCGCCACCTTTCCGTCGCCGCAACCTCTTCGTGGACAGTACCATCGGAGATCGAGTCTAGTGCCACTCACAAGGCAAGACATGCTGCGTCTGTTCGAGCAACTCAATGCCGAACTTGGGAGTGCGAAGGTCACGGGCGAAATCTATCTGGTCGGCGGTGCTGTGATGTGTCTCGTGTACGAGTCTCGCCCGTCGACAAGAGATCTGGATGGTGTATTCCGCCCCGTGGGAGCAGTCAGGGAAGCAGCAAAAAAGGTCGCCGCCGCCAATGATCTGGAAGACGACTGGCTCAACGATGCGGTCAAGGGGTATCTCAGCGCCGAAGGGGACTTCATCCCGTTTGTTTCCCTGTCAAACTTGAAAGTCATGACGGCAACGCCCGAATATCTCCTGGCGATGAAGTGCCTCGCGATGCGCCTTGGTGAAGAGTTCCATGATCAGGACGATGTCCGATTCCTCCTGCGCTATCTGAACATCACCCGGTATCAGACCGCACTCGAAGTCATCAAGCGCTACTACCCGATTGATCGGATGCCTCAGAAAACGCTATACGCGCTCGAAGAGTTGCTCTCGGGTGATGATGGAAATCCAGCACACTGAATCGCAGATGGTTACTGCCGAATCGTACCGGCCATATCACTCATCACAGAACACGACATCACCGGAAAACGACTTCACACGAATGCGGGCGTCACCTTTGCCTTTGGTGACATAGAGGCGCATGCCTGGGCCATGTTCGCTCGCGCGCGTGACCTGGCTCGCAAAACAGCCACCAATATCTCCGCTGAACGTCTCGATGTCCGTGACAAACCCTGCCACTGCCGGCAGTTCGAGCTTCACATCACCACTCACACTTTCCGCTTCGATGCGTCCATCCGCCTGCAGCGTACCCCTGGCCACCACATCACCCGACGTCGAGCGCAGGCGCAGGTCGCGCAACTGGCTCATGTTGACCACCAGGTCACCACTCACCGATGCGGCATCCAGCGAGCCGGCAAAAGCCTTGACCGAAACATCACCGCTCACGGCTTTCAGCTGCGCATTGCCAGTGACCCCACCGCCATCCAGGGCAAGTTCGCCACTGACACTCTGCATTTCCACTTCACGGCTGGACAGCGAAGCAACCACGTCACCACTGACCGACTTGAGTCGGGTGCTGCCAGCGACATCACTGACCTTGATCGTCGCGCTGACCACGGTGACTTCCAGTTGACTTGCCTGGGGAACGCGGACAACGAGGTCCGCCGAACCACTCCGTACCCCAAATGCGGGGAGGACCACTTCGATCCTGACATCACCCTCTTCTTCGATGACATCCAGGCGTTTCACCCCTGCACCAAGTTCGGCCTTGACCTCGACTTCTGCCCGGTCCCAGCCGATGACTCGTACACTGCCGCTGGTGTTGGTGATCCAGACCTGACCTTCGGAATCTGCCGCCACACGTTTCACTTCATCGCGACTGCCCGGCACTGCCACCAGTGGCAAGGTCGCCAGGATCACGACAAAAAGCCTGTTCATGAATTTCAAAGTGATGTCTCCTCAACCGGATCGGCCATTCGTTCAAGCGTGGTCAGGACCCGCATCTCTTCCTGACAGGACTGCACCAGCAACACCTGCAACAGCGCATTGCTCGGGTCCTTGCCCAGGGCCGTTTCCAGTTCCTTGACGGCCTGCTGGATGGTCGCCAGGCTCGCTGCCACCTGCTGTCGTTCCGTGTCCGACAGATTGGCAAGACCGGCGATGGCTCGTCCTTCGAGCCGGGAACGCAGCGCGGAATAATCGGCATCCACGGCCAGTACTGCGGTAACCACGGAGCCTTCCACGTGTTGTGCTGGCTGTTGTTGCGCAACCATCGGCGGGCTGTCGACGGACGCCCGCCCGAGCCACAGACCAATCGCGAGGAAGCTTGTTGCTGCAGCCACCCCCATCGGCAGCAACCAGGAATGGCGCGGCAGCCTTGATCGGGAACGCCGAGCCACGTCTTCCTTGATTGAAGCTTCAATCGAGGCCCACAGATCGCGTTCCGGTGGAATGTCCTGTTGCAATTCACGAAGACTGGTGACCAACTTTCCAGATTCCTGCGCATCACTCATCACAGACCTCCGCTCGCGCCATGTTTCACGCCGTGTTCAATCCGATCTCGCAGGAGCGCCCGAGCCCGATGCAACTGGGCCTTGCAGGTACCGATGGCGATACCGAGCATCGATGCGGTCTCTGCGTGGTCGTAACCATAGATACCACTCAGCAACAGCACGTCCCGCGCACCGCTGGGCAGCGATTCGATGGCCGCTTCCAGTTCCGCCGTTTCAACGGGTGTATCCAGGTTCCACTGCTCTTCCAGATCATGCATATCCTCGATCGACTCCTCGCGCCGTTCCGGCCGTCGGCGACGTTCCAGCACGACATTCACCGCAATTCGATGCAGCCAGGTGGCAAGGCTCGCCCGTGATTCAAAACCCGCCAGCGCCCGCCATGCCTTGATGAAGGTCTCCTGCACGCAGTCATCGGCGACATCCTGATCGCGGGTCATGCGCAAGCACAGTCCGTTGACCCTGCCGACGTGCCGTCGGTAGAGTTGTTCAAACGCCTTGATGTCACCTGCCTTGGCACGGTCGATCCAGGCCTGGTCGATGGAAACGACAGTGGCCGGACCTTCTGCGCCGGCAGGCGGATCTGCCTGCTCACCCAACCCTGCATCTCCTGTCTGTGCTGTTTATCGTTGTTCAGGTTCGACGCCGGTATTCCCGGAAAGGTTTGAACCGCCCAGCCACACGGGACACAACTATCCCGCTTTTTTTGTCTTGGCCTTTCTTTGGCCCTCTTTGCACCTCTTTGCCACTCTTTGCACTTCTTTGCCTTTGGGGGTCCCCTCTTTTCACGGGGAGCCTCGCGTTATGCTCTGCCCATCAGCCGAACATTGCACAACGAAGGAGTACCTGGGTGACCTACCTTACCGACGAACGCCTGATGATGCAGGAAGTGGCCCGGGAATTTACCCGCAAGGAAGTCTTGCCAGTGGCCAATGAACTGGATCCGATCCAGGGTGAAATCCCCATGGACCTGCGCCGCAAGATGGGCGAGATGGGTTATTTCGGCATCCGCCAGTCGGAGGAGCATGGTGGGCTGGGGCTTGGGGTGTTCGAGTACTGTCTCATCACGGAAGAACTGGCCCGCGGCTGGATGAGCGTAGCCAGCATCATCGCCCGCGCAGGCGGGTTGATGGCGGTGGGTGGCTGGCCCATGGAAAAACGCCTGGAACTGACTCGCAAGGCCACCCGAGGTGAGTATCTGGCGGCAGTCTCCCTCTCCGAACCGAACGTCGGTTCCGATCTTGCCGCGGTGAGCTGTCGTGCAGTGCTCGAAGGTGATGAGTGGGTCATCTCAGGCAACAAGTACTGGTGCACCTTTGCCGATGGGTCCGATTACATCCAGCTGCTGGCACGGGTCGAGACACCCGGCACCACCGACCGGCGGTATGCCGGCCTGCGCAGCTTCATCATCGAAAAACCAAGGGGTGAGTTGCCCAGGGGTTGTGCGGGCTCACCCATTCCAAAAATCGGCTACTTCGGCTGGAAAACCTGGGAGCTGGCCTTTGACGGCTGCCGGATCCCTGCGGAGAACATCATCACGGGCGGGGATTCCGAGGGTTTCAAGAACACCGTCAGCTTCCTCAACGCTGCCCGTGCGCATACAGCGGCCCGAGCAATAGGTCTTGCCCGAGGTGCCCTGGAAGACGCCATGGCGTATGCCCATGAACGCGTGCAGTTTGGCGTACCCATCGCCGACTTCCAGGAAACGCGTTTCAAGATCGCCCGCATGGCCACGGATATCGAGGCAGCCCGCCAGCTCATGTACTCCGTGGCCACGCAGATGGATGAAGGAAAAACCTGTGACACCGAAGCTTCAATGGTGAAGTACTTTGCGTCCGAAATGGCCGAGCGCGTGACGTCGGATGCGTTGCAGATCCTTGGCGGTGCCGGCTATACAAAGCTCCATGCCGTTGAACGGCACTGGCGGGATGCCCGATTGACCAAGATCTTCGAAGGGACCAGCGAAATACAGCTGCGAATCATCTCCGACCGGCTGCTCGGCAAACCGACCTCCCGGAACAAGGCCTGAGCCGCAACCTGCTGACACTCGAAGCCTGCTTCCGGAGCAGGTCGGCACCCGCGCTCCTGGCCGGGATCCTGCCTGTACTTTCGATGGTCTGGCCTATCGTCCGGTTACCGGGTACGATCAAAACCGTCGCGCCTGTTGGTAATAGACAGCTTCGCCGGTTTGGTACCGAATGGTTTGGGGAAACGCAGTTTCGGGGCCAGAAGTTTCGGTGAAGACAACCCCTGTAATCGTCCACAGTCGTGCAACGTTGAGTCAAATTTTCGGGAGAGAATTCATGGGTAGAGAGCATTCCGCCTTCAGGCGCGGCTTCTCGATGTCTGCACTTTCCATCGCCATCGCCTCCCTGTTCGCAGGAACACAGGCGTTTGCGGCGGAGCAGGCACCTGGTGCTGTGCTGGAAGAGATCATTGTAACGGGTACGAAACGAGAGGCCGGCCAGCAGGACACGCCAATCGCGATAACAACAATCACCGCAGACGCAATCAACAAGTCCTTCGCCAACGACATTCGTGCGGTGGCCGATCTCGCACCAAACGTCACGCTCACCAACCAGACCGGCTTCAATGCGCTGGCTGGTGGTATCCGTGGTACGGGTACGATTTCAATCCTGACCACCCAGGATCCCAGCGTCGGCATCATGATCGACGAATTTGCACTGAACCACGTGCAATCCCAGCTGGTTGAGCTGTACGACATTCAGCAGGTCGAAATCTACCGTGGCCCGCAAGGCACCCTGTTCGGCAAGAACAGTACCGGCGGCATGATCGCGGTTACCAGCATCCGCCCCGATCTCGAAGAGTTCGGGGCCGATGTTCGTGTGGGCATGGGCGGCTACAAGGGTGGCGCTGATACCAAGAAGCTGCAGGCTGGTGTGGATGTTCCGTTGATCGAAGGTCAGCTCGGCCTGCGCTTCGCAGCCAGCTACAGCCAGGAAGACGGCTACTACACCAACGACAAGGATACATCGACGCTGCAAAATGGATTCCTTGGCATTCCTACATCCCTGATTCCTCCGGAAATCCTTAACCGTCCGACTTCAGGCGCTGGTGAGCGGCTCGGCGGCAAGGAAACCTTCGCCGGAAAGATCAAGCTGCTGTGGCAACCTAATGACATGTATGAAGCCTACGCGATCTACGAAAAGATCGATGACAACTCCGACTCCCCTCCGGGCATCAACGAAACGCCCGCAGGTGAAGGCTTCCTGCTGCCGCTGCTCGGTTTCCCCGGCATTCATGAAGCGGGTCACAACGATCCTTTCAGCACCGGCATGAGCCAACAGGGCGAAGGGATCAACATTCGTGATGGTCACCGTGTCAATGTCAATGGCTGGTATTTGAACCAGCAGTTGTCTTTCGACCAATTCTCGATCAAGTCGATCACCGGCTATCGTGAACAGCAGGAAACACTGCCTTCTACCTATACGGGAGAAGCGTTTGTCTCACTGTTTGATGCCACCCGAAACCTGGAGCGTGAACAGTTCCAGCAGGAAATCCGCCTGCAGTCCGAGTTTGATGGTCCATTCAACTTCATCGTCGGCGGCGTGTACGCGACCGATGACCTTGACTTCCGAGCCTATTCAACAGTCGGTCTTACCGGGCTCCTTCCGACCGGCAACGTGCCCGACGCAAATGGTTTTCTACCTTTCTATAACGTCCGGAACTTCACGGGTGATCCAGGACATGGCCGCGTTGAACAGAATCGCGACTCCCTCGGCTTCTATGTCGACGGCACCTATGAATTTGCCGAAAAGTTCCGCCTCACAGCCGGCGTGCGCTGGACGCAGGACGAAAAGGAATTCATCAAGCCGACCGGCGGTGGTGGTCCATGCAACCAGTTCACTGAACTGTTTGATGCGCGACCTGCCGACCCAGGACTGCCTCTCGACCTGGCGACCAACTGCATCGACGTCGGTTCCGGCCGTGTCAGCCGCGCCGGCTTGCAAGGCTCAGAGATCGACCAGCGCAGTGCTGTACTGCCTGACTCTGCCTACGCGTTCGTGGTGGATACCAAGGAAACGTGGGATGAGATCACCTGGCGGACGGTGCTCGACTACGAACTCGACGACAAACAACTGCTGTACGGAAGCATCTCCACGGGCTTCCTGTCCGGTGGCTTTGCTGAAACTTGTTCCCAGGTCATTACCTGCCGCGCCTACGACCCAGAAACCAACACGAACTTCGAAATCGGTTACAAGGGTGACTTGCTGGACAGCCGTCTGCGTCTGAACGCTGCCGTGTTCTTCACCAAGTTCGAAGACCTGCAACGTAACCAAGTGTTCCGTTTCACAAACGCAGACGGTACGCCTGGTCAGGAAACGATCACGCTGAATGCCGGCAAGTCGGAAGCCAAGGGTTTCGAGATCGAGACGACATGGCTCCTGACGGACGAATTCCAGCTCAAGGCAAACGTGGGCTTCCTGGATGCCGAGTACACGCAGTTCGATTTTTTCGTGAACGACACCATCGGTACACTGGATCTGACCAGTCTCGATATTCCGTTCGCCGCGGAATGGCAGATTGGCCTCGAAGGCGCTTACGATCTGACGCTCGCGTCGGGTAACTCGATAACGTTTGTAGTCAGCGGCCACTTCCAGTCTGAGTACGAGATGAGCCCGCTGGATGAAAACGCCGCCAGTCGCGGTGTTGTTCGCCAGCCGACCTTCACGCAGTTCGAGGAGCGGATCCTGGTGAATGCCAACGTCACCTGGCACGATGCAGAAGATCGTTATTACGCCACTCTGTACGGCAAGAACCTGCTGAATGAAGAGTACAGGGTATCCGCCAATTCGGTGGGTGCGCTGTGGAACTTCACGATGTACGGTGCACCGCTGCAGTGGGGACTGGAACTGGGCGTGAAGCTCTAGTGAGTGATTCACCTGCATGACTACTGTCATGTGAAGTGAGAGAAAGGCCGGCAATTGCCGGCCTTTTTTATTGGCGAACAGACGAACACATCGAGAGACCGCTGGAGGCAACACATGCAGGCAACCCCTGATTTTCTGACCCGCTTGTCTCGCCAACTTGCTGGCACACTCCTGGCAGGTCTATGCATTGCAACCGCCGTTCAGGCTGCTGAGGAGGTAGATCTGCTGATCCACAACGCCAGGATCGCTACCATCGATGCCGATTTTTCAATTGCATCCAGCTTGGCGATACGCGGGGACCGGATCGTCGCGGTCGGTGGCGATGAACTCGCACAACAATTCAACGCACGCCAGACGGTGGACCTCGGTGGGCAGTTTGTCATGCCGGGGTTCATCGATACCCACACTCACCTGAGCGGTAACCCACCCTGGTACATCGATCTCACCGAGGTGCGCTCGGTGGTCGAGATCACCAGCCTCGTGAAGGCCAAGGTAGCGAGCCTTCCCAAGGGACACTGGATCACGGGTTACGGGTGGTCGGAAGACGTGCTCGCCGAGCAGCGCCGTCCGCTGCGCGACGATCTTGATGACGCCGCGCCGGACAATCCGGTGGGGCTCACACGTGCCGGTGCGCACAGCGCCGTTTTCAATTCCGTCGCACTCGCCGCGGGGAAACTTGACGAACGCTCACCCCAACCGGAAGCTGGCACGCTCGAACGGGGCGATGATGGCCGGCTGAACGGAATCATCCGCGAGCGACATGACATGCTGCTGGATCTGGCACCGGCTGCGACGGATGACATCGTACGAACCAGTTTTGTCACCAATCTCCGTGCCTTGTTCAGACTGGGCATCACCAGCATCGTGCAGGCTGCAGACTCCATCGATCATTTTCCGGAGTGGCAGAAGATCTACGCGGAGCATCGTGGCACCCTGCCACGCGCCGCTGTACAGGTACGTTGGGAAGGCAATGAGCGCATGGCCATGTTTGGCGCCAGGGCGGGCGATGGAGATGAGCACCTTCGCCTGGGCGCCATCAAGGTTTTTGCAGACGGCGGGTTCACCGGTCCTGCCGCATTCACAAACAAACCCTACAAGGGGATGGGGGAGTATCGCGGCTCGCTGACCATGAGCGAGGCGCAGCTGTACAGGACGCTGGATGAAGCGCATCGTGCTGGCTGGCAGTTGGGTGTACATGCCATCGGCGATGCGGCCATCGAACTGGTCGTCTCGCAGCTCGCGCAAGTGCTGCGCGAACATCCGCGCACCAATCACCGACACTACCTCAACCATTTCACCATTCGACCGTCATCCGCGACGATGCAGATGATGGCCGCCAGTCAGATCGGCATCACCCAGCAGCCCAACTTCACCTGGACGCTTGAAGGTCGTTACTCGGCATACCTTGGCGACGATGAACTGCGTACCAACAATCCGCTGCGTTCACCCATGTCTCACGGGGTACTGGTGGCCCTGTCGAGCGATATCCTGCCACTCGGCCCACTGGTGGGCATCCGTGCGGCAGTGACACGGAAAGGCATGTCCGGCAAGGTGTATACAGAAGATGAGAGACTGTCGATCCAGGAAGCACTGACCGCGTACACGAGACTCGGAGCCTTGTTTACCTTTGAAGAGCGGCTCAAAGGTTCACTGGAGCCTGGCAAACTCGCAGACTTCATCGTGCTTGCAGAAAATCCGCTGGGGGTCGATCCAGACAAGCTGATGGACGTACCAATCCTCCAGATGTGGCTCGGTGGCAGACGGGTTTGGATGAAGGGCGACTGATTCCGGCGCTCCCGGACGGTCAGTGGTCGCTTTTCTGTCCAGCCGCAGCGGCTCTCGGTCGCTCGGTACCCACTATGGTCACTCGTTCACCGTATCTCGAGTGCGGATGGTAGTCCCATACCGCGTGATGCTGCGTGCACCGATTGTCCCAGAAGGTCAGCGTATTCGGCTGCCACTCCACACGACAGTAGAGCCGGGGCGTTGTCGCAATATGGTTGAACAGGAACTGCAGGATCGCCTTGCTCTCGGCGGGTGCCAGACCCTTGATGTGTGATGTGAATCCGGAGTTCACGTACAACACCTTGCGGCCGGTTTCCGGATGCTGGATCACCAGTGGGTGTTCGTTGCGTGGATACTCCTTGCCGTCGGGTGGCGCAACCCGATAGGAAGACACAAAGGGCAGCGCACCATCATGGACTGCCGTCAGGCCTTCCAGCATTCCCTTCATCGTATCGCTGAGCATCTCCCAGGCCAGATACATGTCCGCAAACAAGGTGTCACCACCACCTACTTCCGGTGTCTGGGTGATATAGAGCATGGAACCCAGTGGTGGCACTTCGTCACAGGTGACATCGGTGTGCCAGCCTTCACCGGCCGTATAACGTGATTCACGGGTGGTTTTTATCTTCAGGATTTCAGGATCGCCACCATAACTGTGTTGCATCGGGTGCACATGCAACGAACCAAACCTGCGGCCAAAGGCCTTGTGCTGATCCGCGGTGAGGTGCTGGTCGCGGAACACCACCAGTTTCCAGTCAAGCCAGGCCCGGTACACTTCACTGAATTGTTCGTTATCAAGGGGCTTCGACAGGTCGATGCCCTTAATTTCCGCTCCGATGTGCGGAGTAAGGCTGTTCACTCCGATGGTCTGGTATCCGGCTTGCATCACCATGGCTGTCTCCCCTGAAGACTTTTTCCCTGAAGAACAGCGAAAGCATACCCCGACCATTCTGCCGCGACGAGATCGTATTCAGTCCGCCAGGTTTCACCTCACCCGGATTTGCAAAGGCTCAGGGTGGAAAGGTCTCGAACAGCGCCGGTATGGCGGTCCCCAGTACCGTGTCTGCGTGATCCCGGTCCTCCGGGTACAGCGTCCGCTCGACCCAACCACGCCAGACTGGCTCACCGAGGTAATAAACATCGGCAGCAAGAAAACCGATGGTCCGGATTTCCATGCGTTCTGCCGAGCCCATGTCCACCCGCTCCCAACAGTCCGTGGACTCACAGGGAGAAGTCGTTGTCGTCATCGATACTACCTCCCTGCGGGTGCGGAAGGTCAGTGCCACACGAATATCCGCCGTGACGTCGGCCGGTTTCCCGGCGATGAACTGAAAGCCCTTTTTCTCCAGTTCGCCAATCACGGCCTTTTCCAGGCCATTCACGATGACAGGGCTGACATATCCCGTTGGGTCATCCAGATCAACGGGCGTTTCTGCATTCCAGGAGAAGGTATGCAGGCCAGCCATGGAACCGGGTTCAACCACACAATGCGACCCGGTGTTCATTGGCGCTGCGGCGCATCCGCCCAGCGCAACAGCCAGCACCCGCAATAACCTGAGACCCTTCATGCAACCCACCCTTGTGTTGGTATCTTTGTCAACGGATACGAACCGTGAGGACATCACACGGTGCACCATGCAGTACCGAATTGGCGGTCGAGCCGAGAATCAGTCCCAGGCCGTGCCGACCATGTGAACCCATGACCACCAGATCTGCACCCAGGACCTTTGCGCGATCACGGATTTCGGGTGCCGGTGCGCCAAAGAGGATATGTCTGCGATCAGCCGGTACGCCAAGCGGCGCACAGAGGGCTTCCATCCGCTTTCGGGCAGCGGCTTCTGCCTCAACTTCGAAATTCATGATCGCCTGCCCCATGGTCGCCGTTTCGATGCCTGTATAGGCGTACGTCAGCGGTCGAATGACGGTCAGCACGGAAAGCGACGCGCCATAGAGTGCGGCAAGCGTCTGGGCACTTTCCAGCACCTCAGGTGCCTCCTCCGTAAGATCAATCGCGGCCAGTATGTGCTGGTATTTTTTCATCTTGATCGCTCCCATTTGAAATGAACTGTGGATTGAAATGCGGGTTCACGGAAGACCATCACTGGAAAATGACTTGGGTACGCATTCCATTTGCACTCGTCATCCGCTGCGCTGCAGTACACAACCGTATACCAGCCGATCAATTCGATCCATCCTCTGCATTGTTTGCGTCCCCTGGCAAAACGGCTTGTTCACCCCCATTGGCCGGGTCGAAAATAAACACGCCGAGGCGAATGTAGGCGTTGGTTGCCGTCCCCCCAACCGGAACGTTGGCAGGAATTTTTTTCTCCGTGGCCGGCAGGGACCTGAGGTAAGCCGCAATATCGAGAGCATCCTTCTCCTTCAGCAAGCTGTAGTTTCGCCAGGGCATCACCGGAACGAGCACATCCCGCTGGTGGGTGACACCGGTAAGAATGGCGTCTGCAATATCCTGCCTGGACCACTTGCCAAGGCCGGTCTGCCGGTCAGGAGTCAGGTTGCTGGGGAATACCACTGCCGGTGCCACGCCTTCGTTGTAGTCGGACCAGGCAACTCCCACACTGGAACCCGCAAGCCATGGACCGTCCGGGCGCCCAAGCAATGCACCTTCCGTGTGACATCCACCGCATCCAAGCAGCGTGGTCAGGTACTCGCCTCTTTTTGCAGCCCGGTCTGCAGCCGCGCTCATGGAGACCATGCACAACCCGATCACGATCAGTACCAGCCCAGCTTTTTTCATCAACTCGATCTCCCATCTCTCCTGGCACCGCAGTGTGCGCTGCCTGAAGCTGCTTACCTATCGTGGGAATCGTGAATTTCCCGGGGTGTTGACCTACGGTAATCACTGATGGAAAAAATTCTCCAGGGGGCAGACGATCTCAGATCATTCATATTCTCGGGACCAGACATCATGGCGCATCGTTCTCTGGCAGCGGGAACCCTGTTGTCGATAGCAGCAGGACTGGCCGGCTGCGAGAGCCAGTCCCAAGGGTTTGTTCTGCCACCTGGTGATCTCGAAAAAGGCAAGGTTGCATTTGTCGATCTGGGCTGCGCGGCGTGTCATGTGCTGCAAGGTGTTTTCAAGAAACTGCCTATGGAAGAAGGTGGGGACGAAGTGATCGAAGTTGTTCTCGGTGGACCGGTCAGTCGTGTCAAGACATATGGTGACCTGGTGACATCGATCATCAACCCGTCGCATCGTTTGTCTCGCGGCACCCACGAAGACACGGTGAATGCCGACGGATCGTCGAAGATGCCCTACTACAACGACGTCATGACGGTGCAGGAACTCGTGGATCTCACCGCATTGCTGCAATCATCCTATTCACTGACCGTTCCGGAATACAGCCCCTACTATCTTCAGTAGACCGCACGGAGCTATCAGTCGCCGCCGGGGAGCGAAGCGACCTTGATGGTGGAGCGAAGCGACCTGCTCTGACTCGATTCAAGTTCCCATCTTCAGCCAGGAGCCGCCAGGTTTGATCAGTCCCGCATCAGATGCACCGATGGATCCTGGCCCCCATCCGGGCTGACTCTCCAGCCCATTCGTTCAGAAGCGATAACCGAGATTCACACCTGCCGCAAACGGATCGATCTCCACCCGTTCCTTGATTCGCAGTCCAGGTGCTGTCACGGTCGCATCGGTGTCGATATCCAGGTAACGAAGGTCTGCGTTGAGGAACCACTTGTCTCCCAGGTCAATATCCACACCGACCAGTGCAGCCAGACCCCATGAGTTGTCCAGTGACAGCCTGGTACCATCAATCGCACCACGGGTATTCTCCTGGAAAAACAGCGTTCCATTCACTCCAAGACCTGCATACACCACATAGGGTGACTGCGGATTGAAGGCATAGACCACACTGAGTGTCGGCGGCAGGTGCCTGGTCGAGGCCAGCGTCGTTCCGCCGATGTCTATGTCATGTTTGAATGGTGCCGAGGCCAGCAATTCAACGCCAATGGACGGTGTGACCATATAGGTCAGGTTGAAGGAGAACATGGTCGCGCCGTCGACCTCCACATCGGCATTCAGCGCACTGATCGAGCCGTTGTCGGATTTGGGCTGCACCGTGTGCAGACCTGTTCTGAGCAGCCACTCCCCCGACTCGCGGGCTGCTGCCCAACCCGGAACACACAACATCAGAATCACGACAACCCATCGCACGCTACACTCCTTCATCACCTTTCATGCCTCGTGTGTCTTTGAAGTCTTGTTTACCCATAGTCCGCATCAGACACGGCGAGCAGCCAGAGCCTTGTGGGTCTGCATCGCTTTTTTCAGATTGCGGTCATTCAATTCGATCACTTCGAGCAGAGATGCGGAATGGTGGGAGATTCGTCGACCGGCGTGGTCAAGCCAGACAGCCCACGGATCGCCATTGCCGGCCAGAAGCCCGGTCCGACGCCAGTCTTCCAGGCACTCGTCCATCCACCGCCGCTGAATCGACGACATCGATTCCAGCCACTCCACCATTCCCGCTGCAACGGTAGTCACCTCTATGCCAGCCAGAAATTCTGCTTCTGCCATGTCCGTTGCGATCTGTTCAAACTCTCCGGCGTTGTTGGTCATGGGTGTACTGCCAGCACGTCACAGGTTGCACGCGCGACAATCTTTTCCGCCGAATTGCCGATTCCGATCAGTTGTTTCAGTCTGTGCGCATGGGTACCCACCACCAGCAGGTCGGCATTGATCTGGTGGGCGATGATGTTCACCGCATGACCTACCTTGCCGATGGGAATATGCCGATTGACCTTGGGAATGTCATAAGGTTCCAGCAGTTCATTCAACCCCTTCTCGATGTGCAATCGGGCACGAAGCAGCACCTTCCTCTTGTCCAGGATGTCCAGATCAGTCAGTACGTTGGGTAGTTCGGCGGCAGCCACGATGTGCACCTTCCCGCCTTCGAGGGCAGCCATGGTGTGCGCAGCATCCAGTATCCGGCGATTGAGACGCTGATGCGCCCTGTCCTGCCGTTTGACATCCAGCGCTGCCAGTACGATGCCACTCTGCTTGCGCCTTCGTGTGGTCGTCAGAAGCACTGGCATCTGCGCTGTCCTGAGCAACGCCCAGTCGAGCGGTGTATGGAGGATCGTGCCCGACTGGTGGATCGACTTGATCAGCAGATCCGCCCTGTTTCTGGGGGAAAGCTCTTCAATCGTACGGGCGATATCCTTGCTCCACAGAACGGACGTCTGTGCTCGCTCCAGTTCGACGACTCCTTCGATCTGGGAAAGCAGCCAGTCACGACGCTCGACAATCATCGCCTGCTTGATCGCCCGACCTTCATCACGGGGAAAAACGCCGTCGCTTTCCGGAGCCGGGCTCCAGCAGAACGACACAAGGTGTGCCCGCGCACCGGATGTCTTGACAATACGTCGTGTTCTGGCGAGCGCAGTCTGCGGATGTTTGGGTTTATCCAGAATGGTCATTACCGATTGCAGTTTCATGATGGCTCTCTAGCTTGCGGAGGCACACATGATACAGGTCGCAGTCGCCGGCAATGCCATCAGCCGCTTGTCGTCAATCGAGAGCCCGCATACCTGACAGCGACCATAGGTTCCATGGCCGACTCGTTCCAGCGCGCCGCGCAACGCTGATTCCTCCGCTGCAAGCTGCGCGGCCAGCGCAGACATCGTTTCATCGTCTTCCAGTTCGACAGCCTGCTCGGCAAAATCCGCAGGCAAGGGCTGATCTCGATGTTCGACATGCCTGGCCAGTCGTGCCCGACGGTCCACGACGCTTGCGAGGCTGCTTTCCAGCATCTTGGTAATGGCGTCCGTGTTCATTCGAATATCACTTCCGATGGAGGCTTGTATGGTGCTGATCGTAGAAACAGGAGGCATCCGTCGCCATCCGCAATTCCCACGAGGCATGACAAACATCGGGAAGTGTTGCTGTCATCAATGCTGCGCAGAAACTTCGATCCGGTGTCTGGCCTCAGACGTCAGATCGGAACGTCAACCACGGGTAGTTGTCGGGCGAGAGGTTCGATGTTCGTCAAGGAGCGCGAGCAGACTGGCATAACGATCCTGACGGCTCTCCACCAGTGGGTCCGGAACCTCGGGCTCGCTGGCTTCTATCTCCGCCCAGTCCTTCGCGGTGAACAATCGGGAGGCAACAGGAAACAGCTGCTGCTCTTCACGGCGCATGTGCTCTTTCTGCATGGCAAGCCAGGCCCGCGTATCGTGGTCAAGTTGTTCCCCGGCATCCGACTCCCTGGCCAGCAATGCATCCATATCCACGGCCATGCGTGCGGTCGCCGCCCCAAGCTCGGCGTGTTGTGCGACTGTCAGTTCGACAATGGTCCGCTCGCTGGGGGTGAGGCCCTTGTCGATGAGTCGTTCGATGATGCGGTCTTCCCTGGGATGATGCACCTGGTCCGGGTATTCGGTGATGTAGTCAATCAGATTGGCCAGCAGATCGAGCGTTTCAGGGTCACGCCTGGAATTCCCAGACAGACGACTTTCGAGTGCTTCGACCACATCACTCAGCGTCCTGTGATCTTCAAGCAGCAGTTTCAGCACCTGGTTGGGTGCAATCATTACGTTATCGCCCCTTTCGCCGGACGCTTCAGAAGTCACCTGCCGTTCGATGCACGGATCCGGAATGTTCACGGATGAAGTTCATCAGTTCCTGCACATCCAGAATCGGTTTGGGGACCACCAGATTGATTCCAAAGTAAGTCGCTTCCGTCTGCATCTGTTCCAGATCCCGGCTGACCAGCAACGCAAACGGCACACGAAATCCTCGATCAAGCATCGACAGATACACTTCGATACCTCGCTCATCCGGGAGACGAGCCTCACAAACAACACAACCCACGGGGAGACCTTCCAGGTCGTCGAGAAAGGTACGAGCGGTGGAGTAGCAGCGTACCTGCTGTCCATACAGTGCCGCGAGACTGCGCAGACTGTCCCGTACTGCCGGATCGGCGTCAATCAGGCAGACCGACGGTTCCGTAACTGTAATGGTTCCACTCTTCATGACTTGCAGACTATGCAGACCGCGCGAGAGGTCCCATTCGGAAATCTACTTATCGGAAGGAGCAAGTACGGGTGCAGCGACAGGTACAGGCTTTTTCGCAGGCAGTTTTGCTGAAGGTTGCCTCAGCCTTCGTTTTTCACGGCATCCTCGAGTCGCAGCTTCAATCGAACCAGGTCGGCAAGGGATCTGGAGTGGGTCTTGTGCATGACCTGGCTGCGGTGGATTTCAACCGTTCGTTCGCTGATGCCCAGTTCGATCGCGATGACCTTGTTGGCTTGCCCAGAGGTGACGCGCTCAAAAACCTCTGCTTCACGCGGGGTCAACTGGGCGTGCAGCAATCGGGCCTGATCATGACTCGACACACGTGCCCGCTGCGCTTCCTCCACGGCCAGTGCTTCGTTGATGCGGTCCAGCAGTTCCTGGTCGCGGAACGGTTTGCGGATGAAGTCGATCGCTCCCCGGCGCATCGCTTCCACCGCCATCGGAATGTCGCCGTGGCCGGTGATGAAGATGATGGGCAGTCGCGAGTGTTGCGCAAGCAGTGTTTCCTGCAACTCGAGCCCGCTCATGCCGGGCATCCGGATATCCAGCACCAGACAACCTGTCCAATCCGGCTTCCAGGCAGCCAGAAACGAGTGTGCATCAGGAAATCCGCGATGGGTGAGCCCGACCGTTTCGAGCAGCATGCCAATGGAATCGCGAACCGGTTCTTCGTCATCGATGATGTAGACACAGGCCGTGTTACTCACTCTCGCCTCCTGTTGGTAACCGAAAATAGAACGTCGCACCATGCGTTTCATTGTTGTGGAAACTCAACTGACCACCATGCTGATTGATGATCGATCGACAGATGGAAAGACCCATCCCCATGCCATCCTTCTTGGTGGTGTGAAAGGCACTGAATACCAGTGGTTCATCATCCTGGGATACACCACTGCCACAGTCCACCACCGCAAACTCGATCCATCCCACGGCGTGAGTCGTGCGTATCACCAGTCGGTTCCCGAACCTGCGGTTGATCTCCTGCATTGCATCAATGGCATTGCGGATCAGGTTGAGCGCGACCTGCTGGATCTGTATCGGATCACAGAACACGGAAGGCATGGGCGACGCAAGTTCGTAGACCAGTTCGATGTCATTCAACCGTGCGTCAGCTGCGACAAAGTGGGACAGGTCCCGGACCAGCAGATTCAGATTGACCAGCTCCCTCTGTCCGGTTTCATTGCGCACAAAACGCTGGATGCGCTCGATGATTGCACCCGCTCGCAGCGTTTGCCTGGTCAGCTTTTCGAGAGCCGTGGTCAACTTGTCACGGTCAACCGTCGGACTCTGGAGCAACTTGTTGCACGCCTGCGCGTACATGGAGATCGCTGTCAGGGGCTGGTTGATTTCATGCGCGATGCTGGCTGTCATTTCGCCCATCGTGCTCAGGCGGCCGACCCGTGCCAGCCTGTCCTGCTGCTCCAGGAGAGCTTCCTGGGCGATCTTCTGCTGGGTGAGATCACGCAGGATGCCGGCAAAAAAAATGCCGATCGGTGTGCTGATCTCACTCACCGCCAGATAGATGGGGAACAGCCGCCCGTCCCTGGTCACGGCAGTGAGTTCCCGCCCGATGCCGATGATCTGTGCGCTGCCTGTGGACATGAATCGGCTGACGTACTGCTGATGCTGCGTCCGGTGTGGCTCCGGCATCAGGATCGTGACTGGTTGACCCACCAGGCCATCTGACGGGTAGTCAAACAGGCGGTAGGTTGCCGAGTTGGCGTACTGAATGATGCCTTCCGCGTCCATCGTCACGATGGCATCAACCACCGCATCCATGACGTTCAGCGCGTTGTCTCGCAACCAGGAGTTTTTGACTTTTGGTGTGGTCATGATGCCTATTGAACCAGACTGGGACGCATAAAGCTGATGCAGGGCAAGGTTGCGTTAGCGCACGCCATTTTTTCCAACGGGGTAAATAACCTCGCAGGGAAATGCGATCCGGAATGCTTGCCCATGGCGGCTTCCGGGACGAAGATAGGTTCGCAGGTGGCCTCGAATGGAAGATTGTGCGGTGTCACGTGATCCCGGACAGTTGATGACGGTGTCCAGTCTAGAAAGAAGCGGTTAACCGGACCTTACGGAGTACCCACCTGGAAAGCACGACAATCCACGTACTTCCCGAAGTATGGTGCTGGGTTGTCACCATTGGCTGACCCCACAAGGCAGCCTACGATTTGCCGGTCCAACAAACCATCACAACCACTGGAGCAGATCCCATGGGTTACCACCGCATTCTGGTCGCAGTCGATCTCAGCGAAGAAGCCGATGAAGTCATGGCCGCCGCAAAGTCGGTTGCCGATGCCCACAACGCAACCACTTTTGGCGTCACCATTGTCAAACCACTGGCACGTGTTTATGGCGGCCTCGACATGGCTCCCATCACCACCGGCGCCATCGCCTTCGAACGCGAAGCCATCGAGCAGGCAGGCACGCAGCTGAAGGAACTTGGCAAGCAGTACGGAATTGCTGCTGCCAACTGTCACGTCAAACTCGGATCACCCGCAGTGGAAGTGCGAGCTCTCGCCGAGGATATCGGTGCTGACCTGATCGTCATCGGTACGCATGGTCGCCACGGCCTGGGCCTGCTGCTCGGATCAACCGCCAATGCCGTGCTGCACGGTGTGGCCTGTGATGTCCTGGCGGTGAAGATCCATCCGCTGGTCGTCAGTTGATTTTGGTGACTCATGAGCAAATACAGTATCGCCAAGGCAGCTATTGAAACGGCGGTCGGCACCGCCTCACAACACAACGTGTCCCGTGACGATGTGCTGCTGGCCCTGCTCGTCTGCGTGATCAATGACTATCAACAGGCGGCCGGACGCAAGGCCACGCGCACAGCGCTGGTCTACGAACTTGATAATCTGGGCGGTGAAATCGATACCGTTTTCCTGCGTTCCCGTTGATCGGGTCTTGAAGACTGTGGCGGTCAGCCTGCTACCCGGCTGTGAACCTGGCCTGTGGAGTTAGCCACCGCGCAGTCGCTGGCCATTGCGCTGGCGGTAGGCCTCATCGTCGGGCTCGAGCGTGGGTGGAAACGCTCGACGATGACCGAAGATCTGGACGATGGGCCTGGCGTAAGAACCTTTTCGCTGGTCGGGTTGTCCGGCGGTCTGGGTGGTCTGCTGAAGCCGGATTTTTTTGCCGTCTTCGTTTTTCTGGGGATTGCCATCGTCGCCATCACTGGCTATCTGAAATCTGCCAGAGACAGACAGGCGGTCGGGTACACCACCGAGATCGCCCTGCTCATCACCTGTCTGCTGGGATTTCTGGCGGTACGGGAAGACGCAACGCTTGCCATCGCAGCTGCAGTGGTCACTGCGCTGATCCTCGGACTCAAACCGGAAATCCATGGTGCACTGAAACGTGTCCAGCGGCTGGAACTGATGTCGACCCTGCAACTGCTGGTAGTGGCCGTGGTGGTCCTGCCGCTGCTGCCCGACAAGGATGTCTGGGTTGAAGGTCTCAATCTGCATCTGATCGGCTGGTTTGTATTGCTGGTGCTGGGCCTGTCATGGCTGGGCTATGTCGCGCTGCGCCTGTTCGGGGAGAGGGTCGGTGTTCTGATTACCGCGTTACTTGGAGGGATCACCTCCTCAACGGCAGTGACTGCAAGTTTTGCTCGACGCAGTGTGGAACAACCATCGCTCGCACCTGCGCTGAGCCGGGGCACCCTGGTCGCCTGCACCATCATGCCGATACGGATGCTCTTTCTGGTCGCGGTCATCAATCCGGCGCTGCTCGTTGCCATCCTGCCCGGCATGGGAACCCTGATCTGCGTGCCCCTGGTCGCTGCGATCATGTCGTTTGTCCAACAACGCACCCACCCATCGGATGCGGCTGCGCTGGAACTGGGCAACCCACTCGATCTCAAGAGTGCAGCTTGGTTTGCCGCGTTTCTGACGGTTCTGTTTATCGCCGTTCCCTGGCTGCAGGAAATGTTCGGCGACGCCGGCATCTATGCCGCAGCGGCCCTGTCCGGTTCAACCGACGTGGATGCCATCAGCCTGACCCTGGCCAGAAAGTCACTGTCCTCGGTCCCTGCGTCCACCGCAGCACTGGGCATCGTCGTGGCCGCCACCTGCAATACCTTCGTCAAGGCGGTTCTCTCCTCGACCTTTTCGAAGGGCATGCTCACCCGATCGACTGGTGCCTGGCTATTCCTGGCAGGCATTGCAGCAACGGCCATCCAGTTCCTGCTGCACTGATCTATTGACAAGCTTCCCCACGGGATCTGGCAGTGGGCACTGCGGACTCCCGAGGTCGCGATTCGGGAATCCCGGATTCACGCAGTTCTGTGCGGTATCTAACGTAACGACAACTGCAGCAACAGCGGATTCCCGTTTTCATGGAAGCCAGAGAGTACGATCTGGGCGTCGTGCGGTACTTTGCCGTCATGACCATTGTCTGGGGTGTTGTGGGAATGGCCGTCGGGCTGCTGCTTGCCGGGCAACTTGCCTGGCCGGTGCTCAACTTCGACACCTCCTTCCTGAGTTTCGGGCGCCTTCGCCCGCTGCACACCAACGCGGTCATCTTTGCATTTGGTGGCTGTGCGCTCATGGCCAGCGCCCTTTACATCGTCCAGAAAACCTGTCGCACGCCACTGTTTTCGAACGGTCTCGCCTGGTTTGTATTCTGGGGCTGGCAGCTGGTCATCCTGGCGGCGGCCATCACGCTTCCACTCGGGTACACCAGCAGCAAGGAATACGCGGAACTCGAATGGCCCATCGACATCCTCATCGCCATCGTCTGGGTGGCCTTTGGCATCGTCTTCTTTGGCACCATAGCCAGGCGACGTGAACCGCACATCTACGTGGCCAACTGGTTTTTTGGCGCACTCATCATCGGTGTTGCCGTATTGCACATCTTCAACAGTCTGGCGCTGCCAGTTTCGTTCCTGAAGAGTTACTCGATCTACTCCGGAACACAGGATGCCATGATGCAGTGGTGGTATGGCCACAACGCAGTCGGCTTTTTCCTGACCGCAGGCTTCCTCGGCATCATGTACTACTTCGTTCCCAAACAAGCCGGCCGACCGGTCTATTCCTACCGACTGTCGATCGTGCACTTCTGGGCGTTGATCGCGATCTACGTCTGGGCCGGCCCGCACCACCTGCACTACACATCACTTCCCGACTGGGCGCAGAGCCTGGGCATGGTGATGTCCCTGGTGCTGCTCGCCCCCTCCTGGGGAGGCATGATCAACGGCATCATGACGCTCTCCGGCGCGTGGGACAAACTGCGTACGGATCCGATCATCAAGTTCCTCATCGTCTCGATCTCGTTCTACGGCATGTCCACGTTCGAAGGGCCGATGATGTCGATCAAGACCATCAACGCACTTTCCCACAACACGGACTGGACCATCGGTCACGTGCATTCCGGTGCGCTTGGCTGGGTAGCCATGGTCAGCATGGGTGCGATGTACCACCTCATACCCATCCTGTTCGGTCGCAAACAAGGCGAGATGTACAGCATCAAGCTCATCAACCTGCACTTCTGGCTCTCCACCATTGGTACGGTGATCTATATCGCCTCGATGTGGGTAAACGGATTGCTGCAGGGGCTGATGTGGCGGGCAACCAGCATCGACGGCACGCTCACCTACAGCTTTGCCGAGGCGGTGGAGGCAAGCTACCCCGGGTACTACGCACGTTTCATCGGCGGCGCCATCTTTTTCATCGGCATGTGTGTCATGGCCTTCAACGTCTGGATGACTGCGCTGGGCAGGACTCGCGACGAAGCTGCTGCAACCGCGACGCCGCTGGTACTGGCAACGGGAGTCTGATCATGCAGAAGATCATGGAAACCAGGGTCGGCTGGCTGATCGCCGGCATTCTGCTGGCCGTAAGCTTCGGCGGGATGGTGGAGATCCTGCCAATGGTCTTCGAAGGCACCCGGACACAACCCATCGCGGGACTCAAACCGTACACGGCTGTTCAGCTCGAAGGTCGGGACATCTATATCCGGGAAGGATGCACGGTGTGCCATACCCAGATGGTCCGCACGCTGGCTTCGGAAACCGCGCGCTATGGTCACTATTCGGTTGCCGGTGAAGACGTCTACGAGCGTCCCTTCCTGTGGGGCAGCAAACGAACCGGACCGGACCTGGCAAGAATTGGCGGTCGTTACAGTGATGAGTGGCACCGGGCCCACCTGGCGGACCCCCGCAGCGTGGTACCTGTTTCCAACATGCCTGCCTACGCATTCCTGTTTGACGCTACCCTTGATGGCGAGGACACAGCGGCCAAGCTGGAGACACTGAAAACCCTGGGAATTCCATATACGGACGAAGACATCGCGGGCGCGGGCGCCGCGGTCGCAGGAATGGTCGAAGCCGAGGCGCTGATTGCCTATCTGCAGACACTGGGGGTGGACATGCAGAACTTCACCGCGGCCGCAACAGCAGGAGACGCACCATGATCTTCTCGCTGATCGCCATGACAATCGCCTTCATATCCTTGCTCATCTGGGTCTATCGGCCTGCACATCGATCCCGCTTCGAGGCTCTGGGAATGCTGGTCTTCGACAATGACACGGCTGCGCACGACAGGAAAATCCGATGAGCGCCGCCTGGCACTGGTTTGTCATCATCGGCACCCTGGTCACACTCGCCGCAGCGTTGTGGCTTCTGTTTGCCAACCGCAAGACATCGGGTGGAGGCACGACCGGGCACGAGTGGGACGGCATCGAGGAGCTCGACAACCCATTGCCCTTCTGGTGGGTTGGCATGTTTGTGGCGTCGACGGTATTCGCCATCCTGTATCTGATCGCCTTTGGTGGTCTGGGCAATATTCCAGGTGTACTCGACTGGAGCAGCGCCGGTGAACATGGGGAGGATACGGCGGCGCAGGAAGAACGTTTTGCTCCTCTCTATGCCAGACTGGCCGGCCTGGGTGCGGATGAACTGAAAGAGGATCGGGAAGCCCAGCAGGTTGGCCGGCGCCTGTTCATCAATCACTGTTCAACCTGTCATGCAACCACGGCCAAAGGATCTTTCGGATTCCCGGACCTGACTGACGAGGAGTGGATCTGGGGCGGGGATTTTGAGTCCATTCGCGCAACCGTGCAGCAAGGGCGCAACGCCCAGATGCCGGCCTGGGGACCTGCTCTGGGGGATGACGGTGTACTCGAAGTGAGTCACTACGTGCTGAAGCTCGCCGGTCAGCCTCATGATGACACGCTGGCACAGGCTGGCGGACCGCGGTTCGGCACCATCTGTGTGGCGTGCCACGGACCCGACGGCAAGGGTAACCCCGCTCTGGGCGCCCCCGATCTCACCAACAATGTCTGGTTGTACGGAAGAAGCATCGACGCGCTGGGCTTCACCATCCGCAACGGCCGTGGTGGCATCATGCCCGCACATGATCCGATCATCGGTGCGCAGAAGGCACATATCGTTGCAGGTTACGTTTACGGACTCCGGGAATGAATGGCGCACCCGCACCGCCAGTCGGACCACAGGTTCCGGAAGAACCGGTCAACCTGATCGGTTTTGGCCCGTCCGATCTCTATCAGCGTCGCGAGAAAATCTTCACGCGATACGTTGGCGGATTCTTTCAGCGACTGCGCTTTTATACCGGCTGGCCACTGCTCGTGGGCTACTTTGTCACACCCTGGCTCATGTGGGGTGACCGGCAGGCCATACTGTTCGACCTGCCCGCCCGGCAGTTTCATCTCCTTGGCCTGACCATCTGGCCACAGGACTTCTGGCTGCTCGGGTGGATCCTCATGATCGCCGCATTCGGCCTCTTTGCCGTCACCACGATGGTAGGTCGTCTCTGGTGTGGTTATACCTGTCCACAGACCGTGTGGACCTCCATCTTCATGTGGATGGAACAGGTCGCTGAGGGTCCGCGCCACGTGAGGATGCGCCTGGAGGAGTCACCCTGGTCGCTGGAAAAAGCCTGGAAGCGCGCTTTCAAACATGGCATGTGGCTGTTCTGGGCGTTTTTAACCGGTTTGACGTTTGTCGGGTACTTCACGCCTGTCCGGGACCTGGTACCTGACCTGGCATCTGCGAACGTGCCGTTGGGCACGGCGTTCTGGGTGCTCTTTTTCACGGCGGCGACCTACGTGAATGCCGGCTGGATGCGTGAGCAGGTTTGTCTGTACATGTGTCCCTACGCACGTTTCCAGTCCGCCATGATCGATCAGGACACCCTGATCGTCTCCTACGACGCGGCACGTGGCGACCCACGCGGTTCCCGAAAGCGGGGAACATCCAGCAGCACACTCGGTGATTGCACCGATTGCCAGTTGTGTGTGAAGGTCTGTCCCACCGGCATAGACATCCGCAATGGCCTGCAATATGAATGCATCGGCTGCGCCCACTGTGTGGATGCCTGTGCCCAGGTGATGGACAAGATGGGTTATCCGCCTGGCCTCATACGCTACACCACAGCCAGGGCGTTGAATGGTGGAAAGGTGCGTATTGTCCGAGCCAGGAGCATCGCCTACGCCACCGTCAGTGCAGTGCTGATCGTTGCATTCGGTGTTGCACTGGTCAAACGCACCCCACTCGAGATCGATATCCTTCGGCCTCGCGACTCGCTGTTCCAGCCACTTGCCGATGGATCTGTCCGTAACGACTATCAACTGGTCATCGCCAACAAGACACAGCACGACTCCCGTTATCGGCTCCAACTGGTGAACGCAGACCACCTGCGTCTTGATGTCCCAACGATCATCGAGGTGGGCGCTGGAGAGATTGCCAACGTTCCATTCTCGGTTGCCGGAGACGCCGCCGTGGGCAACACCACAGTCCTCATCCGGGCGTGTACGGAGGATGGCAGCGCCTGCAACACGGAAGAGACCCGTTTCCTGGCTCCGATGGGTCAACCGTCGTGAACCGTCGCATGCTGGTACTGGTGATCGGCATTCCACTGCTCAGCATCGTGGTTGGAATCACGATCTGGATCATCGCAGCCCGGAATCCAGACACGTGGGTCGAGACGACGGCTCCTCCGCTGTCGAAAACGAATCCATGAACACCGCCGTCCTGCCAGCCGTTCCACTCATCTCGACCACCATCGCGGTCCAGGACATGCACTGCGCAGCCTGCAGCTCGAAGGTACGCAAGGCGCTGTCGGAACTGCAGGGTATCGGCATGCTGCGATTCAATCCGATTCACCGACTGGTGTTCATCGAACACTCATCCACACTGGACCCGTCGACACTGGTACGACAGATCGAACGTGCAGGTTTTCGACCGGCCCTGGTGGACTCCGGGCTGGAACGTTCGAAGGAGGGGGAGGACCTGCTGCGCCGCGCAGGCATATCAGCCCTGCTCATGATGCAGGTGATGATGGGCTCCTTTGCGCTGTACGCAGGAGTTTTTTCCGGCATGGAGGCCGCGTGGATCCGCATCCTTGCCTATGCCTCGCTGGTACTGTCCATCCCGGTGGTAACGTGGTGTGCAGTCCCGTTTTACCGCAATGCCCTTCAGGCCCGCCGTGGTCTCAGCATGGATACCCCCATCGCACTGGCGATCACCATCGGCTTTGCCGTGAGTCTGGTCAACACGCTGCGCGGTGTCGGCGACGTGTACTACGATGCAGTCACCATGTTTGCGACCATCATGCTGGTTGCACGCTACTTCGATCAGAGGTTGCGCGATCGCCTGCGTGTTGTCGAAGATCTGCAAGGCAGTCTGCCGAAACAGGTCTGCAAACAAGTCAACGGTACACTCCATACCGTACCTTCCGCAGAGGTGCTCCCGGGTGATGTCCTGTGGATACACGAAGGTGAACAGCTGGTCGCCGATGGTTTCCTGACGGGAGACCAGGCCATGCTCGATGAGGTCTCTTTCACGGGCGAAAACGAGTGGCGAAGGCTGCAGACCGGCGATCGCCTGAACGCCGGTACCTTCAATCGTGGCCCTGCATTTTTCATGCAGGTGACCGCAGGGCCGAATACAACACGGCTAGCGGCCATCGAAGCCATTTCCGCACTCGCACTGACGCAAAAACTGGAGTTGTCCTCGATCACCGATCGAGTGGCGACCCTCTTCATTCCAGTCATCCTGTCCCTGGCTGTACTGACCACCGCCTTCTGGCTCCTGGTCGATCCTGCACAGGCCGTCAATGCAGGTCTCGCGGTCCTGGTGGTCAGCTGTCCATGTGCGCTGGCACTGGCAGTTCCCGCCGCCATGCATGCGTCACTGGCACGACTGCGCCAGGCCGGCATCCTGCTCAAATCCACGGCGGCGCTCGAGCGACTGCCCGACATCAGCACCATCTGTTTCGACAAGACAGGAACACTGACCGATCCAGAACCTCGGCTGGCGGGAGTCGAATCACTGAACCGCATGTCGACGGAACGCTTGTGCAGCATCGCCGGAGCACTGGAGCAGCATGCGTCACATCCACTCGCCCGTGCGTTCCGCCGGAGCGGCGGATTGACTGCTCAGGGCGTTGAACTGATTCCGGGCGGAGGTGTCCGCGGTTGTGTCGACGGTCAACAGGTAACGATCGGCAGCCCGGCCTTGTGCGGCATGGCAGCAACAGCCAACGGACCGTTCAAGGAAATCTGCATGACCATTGACGATCGGCCCGCCGCACGATTCCTGCTCGACAACCCTCTGCGAGTGGACGCACCAACAACCATCCGCGATCTGAAGGACGACGGGATTTCGGTGGTCATGCTCAGTGGTGATGACGAACCTGCCTGCCGGCAGATCGCCGGCTCACTGGGCATCGACTACCGGTCTGCGGTGTCTCCCGAAGCCAAACCGGCCGGTTTCACGCCTGGTCGAACCCTGTATGTCGGCGACGGTATCAACGACCTTCCGGCACTGGCCGAAGCCTGCGTCTCGGTCGCCACGCTCGAGACCACCGATCTTGTCAAATCACGCGCCGACGCCATTCTCCTCACCAGCCGGTTGGGAGCCATCATCGATCTGCTGCATGCCGGTCGGGCCTGCCGTCGCATCATCCGCCAGAATCTCGGCTGGGCGGTTCTCTACAACCTGATCGCCATCCCCATGGCGATGGCGGGTTTTGCTCCGGCCTGGGCTGCGGCGATCGGCATGTCAGCCAGTTCCATCATCGTACTGCTCAACGCCAGCCGATTGCTGCAGATGCCGCTGACAGGCCTTCACACGGAGCTTCGAGGCTGATGGAACTCATGTTGTGGCTGATTCCGTCCACCTTGGCGTTGACCGGCCTGGCTGCGCTCGCATTCATCTGGGCCAGCCATCGGGGTCAGTTCAACAACCTCGACCGCCATGCCCTAAATATTTTTGAGAAAGACATTTTTGAGAAAGACATTCTAGAAAAAGACACTCTCGACGAAGACATTCAGAAATCAGGGGAGAACGATGATCACCTTCGTTAATGCCTTTCGCCTGCTGATCGCGCCACGGTCAACGTGGGACAGGATCTCGGGCGCAGCACCATCCACGATGAACGTGCTGGCGAAGCACACCATCCCACTCGCCATCCTGCCTGCCGCGTGCTGGTATTACGGTGTGACCACGCAAGGCTGGTCCATTGCCGGCGACGTCATGCGACTGACGGCCGAAAGTGCACTACCCATGTGCGTCATGTTTTTCTTTGCGATGATCGGTGCCGTGCTGTTTCTCGCCTACATGGTCTGGTGGATGTCCACGACCTATGGTGAACGTGCGTCCTATGCGGCGGCTACCGGTCTGGTGAGTTATACCGCAACGCCATTTTTCCTGGCCGGCCCCATGGGTCTGTATCCGCTGTTGTGGCTCGACATCATGCTCGGTGTCGGTATCGCAAGCTGGTGCATCTATCTGTTGTATCTGGGGGTATCGCCCATGATGCGGGTCCCCAGGGATCGGGGATTTCTCTATGCCAGCGCAGTATTCGGTGTGGCTCTGGTCGCGTTTGTGGGATTGTTGGGTGTCACCGTTCTGGTCTGGGAGTTTGGCCCGGCACCGGAGTACACCTATTGAGGGGTTTCCGGTTGAAAGTTTCAGTCGGACACGTCGGTTCCGGCCATGCGAATACGACTGTCGACCTCAGGTAACGGCAGCGAGAGCAGCAGTGCCATCCCCACCATGAACGCGGCGGCCCACAGACATCCGACCAGTCCGGCGGATTGGTAAATCACTCCAGAGAGGATCGTACCCAGCAGGCGGCCTGCTGCATTGGCCATGTAATAAAAACCGACATTCATCGACACTTCGTTGGCATCGGTGTAGGCCAGTACAAGGTAGGAGTGCAGCGCCGAATTCACGGCAAAAACGAATCCAAAGAACAGCAGGCCACCGACCAGCACAAGCTGGGGCTCAGATTCGCGCGAGAGCGCCCACGCAATGCCGACGGTGACCACCAACAGGGTTGCACCCCAACCCCGGGCAGCCGCACCACCCGGAGAGCGGCTGGTGGTTCGCGGCTGCAACAAAAGCGGCGCAAAACCCTGGACGACGCCATGACCGATGATCCATGTGGCGAGGAAACCGCCGACCTGCATGAAGCTCCAGCCGAGTACGGTATGCAGGAATACCGGCAGGCCCACCACAAACCAGACATCGCGCGCACCAAACAGGAACAACCGGGCGCCTGCCAGCCAGTTGATTTCGCGTTGTCGCGAAAACATCTCGGAGAACTTTGGCCTGTTGCTGCGCTTGCCGAGGCCGGTTTCGAGCAGGATCAACAAACCAATGAACACGATGGTCAGCACGGCGGCCAGAATCCACAGGGTCCCCTGGAATCCGGCCAGTTCCAGCAACGCTGCTCCGACAAAAAACCCAGCCCCCTTGAGCGCGTTTTTCGACCCTGTCAACGCCGCTACAAACTTCAGGAGACGTGAATCATCACCTTCGCCCACAAGCAGCCTGACGCTGCCCTTGGCCGACATCTTGTTGAGGTCCTTGGCAATGCCCGACAGCGCCTGTGCAAACATGACGAACGCAACGGTGAGCCATTGGGAAGGCACGGTCAGCATCAACAAGGCAAAGATCTGCATCGCCATGCCGATGTGCATGGTCCGGTTCAACCCGATGCGGGCACCCAGCCAGCCACCGGTCAGATTGGTGACGATGCCAAAAAACTCGTAGAACAGAAACAGCATCGCCACTTCGATCGGCGAATAACCCAGCTGATGGAAGTGCAGCACCACCAGCATGCGCAGCGCACCATCGGTGATCGTGAATGCCCAGTAACCCGATGTGACCATCAGGTACCTTCGCAACCTTGAGTCCATGCTCAAGTCAAAGTGTCTGCGCAAGCTTGAGTGCGATGTCGATCAACCGGCAGACGTACCCCCACTCGTTGTCATACCACGCATAGATCTTCACCTGTGTACCGTTCACCACCATGGTCGACAGGGCATCAACAATGGCCGAGCGTGGATCATTAACATAGTCGACCGACACCAGCGGACGTTCTTCAAATCCCAGAATCCCGCGGAGTGGACCGGCTGCCGCGGCCTTGAAGTAGCCGTTGACCTCCTCTGCCGTCACCGCCCTGGCGGCTTCGAACACAAAGTCGGTTAACGATGCGTTGAGTAGCGGCACTCTGACGGCATGCCCATTCAACCTTCCTTCCAGCTCAGGAAAGATGCGGGTGATCGCGCGCGCCGAACCGGTCGTGGTGGGAATGAGCGACAACCCGGCCGCACGGGCCCTGCGCAGGTCCCTGTGGCCGGTATCCACCAGCGTCTGGGTGTTGGTGAGGTCGTGAATCGTTGTCATGCTGCCGTGCACGATCCCGATGTTTTCATGCATGACCTTCACCACCGGTGCCAGACAATTCGTGGTGCAGGACGCCGCCGTCACCAGGTGATGCACTGCTGGATCGTACCAATGGTCATTCACACCAAAGACCATGTTCAGCGCGCCGTCGGCAGGCGCAGCAACGAGTACCTTTTTCACCCCCTGAGCAAAATAACCTTGCAGGGTTTCCGGACGCTTGTGATGTCTGCCGGTGGATTCGATCACGAGGTCACAGCCCGACCAGTCCACTGCAGCGAGTTCGGCCTGCATCGAATAACGCATGGGATGGTCATCCACCACCACGGCGCCCGGTTCACTTCGGCAGCCATGTGGCCAGCGACCATGCACCGAGTCGAACTCCAGCAGATGTGCAGCACCGTGTGCATCACAGCCGATGTCATTGATCTGCACGAACTCGAGCGGTGTCCTTTGCCAACCGGCGCGCAACGCGAGTCGTCCCATACGGCCAAAACCATTGATCCCGATCCGAACCACTGCGGAATACCTCTTGGTTGTCACACCCGGCACGCGACATGGGAAATGGCCCGCATGACAATTCCGTGACGGTGGTGTTGCTGGCAACGTCGCCGCCGAAGTGGCACTGCCGCGGCAGCTCCCTCCTTGCCCACGCGTACCCACCGGCTGCAGATTAGCGATAAGCTCCGTTCATGGAAATCAACCCGTGAACACACTCCGGAACTACGCGACATGACAATCTCCATAGGCTACCTGCTGCCCACCCGGGAACAGGTCATGAATGGTCAGCCCGAAACGCGGGAGCTGCTGCGGTTGGCGGAACACGCGCAGGCCCTGGGTTTCGACTCGTTGTGGGTGGGTGATTCACTGCTGGCCCGACCCCGCCACGATCCGTTGACCATCCTGGCAGCGGTAGCTGCACGAACCACCGGGGTCAGCATCGGTACGGCAATCCTGCTGCCTGTGCTGCGCAATCCCGTGGTTCTGGCCCAGCAGATCGCAACACTTGATCAGATCAGTGAAGGTCGCCTGATACTGGGTGTCGGCATCGGTGCAGACACACCGGCCATCCGTGCCGAATTCACCGCGGCCGGAGTGCTGTTTGAATCGAGACTGGGCCGCACGCTCGAAGGGTTGAGACTGTGTCGGGCATTGTGGTCGGGCGAACCTGTCCAATGGAATGGCCGATGGCAACTGGATGGCCAGGTGCTCGGACCCACTCCGTACCGGCGAGGCGGCCCACCCATCTGGATGGGCACCAGCGTACTGCCGGGACTGCAACGAACCGGGAAACACTTTGACGGCTGGTTCCCGCTGGGACCGGACGCTGTTACATGGCGCGAACGCTGGGCGCAGGTTCAGACCAGTGCACAGGCAGAAAATCGGAGCCATGCGGTGACCGGAGCCATGTACTGCACGGTCTCCCTGCATGCCGATGCGGCTCGCGCTGAACAGATTCTCGACGACTATCTGGGACGCTATTACACTCCGGCACCGGTTGCGATGATGCGTCGTGTGCAGGCCTGTTATGCCGGTGCTCCCGAGGGACTGGCATCATGGCTGAACGAGTTTGTTGCGGCCGGGGTGACCCATCTGGTGTTGCGGTTTGCAGGTGATCACGATCGGCATCTCGATCTTGTTGCGACGATGCGGCCGCAGATCGGGTGACGAAGTCACGTCTACCTCGATCGGCCAGCGGATCCTGGCCTGGTCAATTCATGAATCTACCGGGCCAGCCGGCTTCTGGCCGCTTCGATCGCCCTGCGTACCCCCAGATACGGACTCGACAGGACATTCTGGCCAACTTCGGCGAACAGGTCTGCCACCGGGGCCATCGACGCCTGGGCCAGCACTACCACGTCCACGGTATCCAGTTCCCTGCGAATGGCCTGCTCAATCGCCAGTTGGTAGGCCAACAGATCCCCATTCTGGAAATGGGACCACGCGGATGATACGACCAGCGTCTGCAGCATCACCGTTCGA
>JBGSHJ010000024.1:0-7463 GCA_041752315.1 Pseudomonadales bacterium | reverse complement strand
GCGCAATCTGCTGGCTGCGCAGGGCGGCGAACTCGTCATCGACGCCAATGCTCTGCGCTTGACGTTGCCCTGCACGCGGATTAGCGCTGAAGCCGCGCGATCCTGACCGGATGGCGCGCGTGCGGGGCTGCGCCGGGGGGTACTGCTTCGCGGACTGCGACCCGGCGAGATCAAGGCTGCGTGAATGACCTTTGCAAGATTGCCAGGCAAGGACGACTTCGTCCGGTTTTCCCCCGGTTTTGGACAGCGCTATCTGGTTACGATCGATGTCGAGGAAGAGTTCGACTGGACGCGGCCGATCCGGCGCGAAGGCTATTCGCTCGATGCGCTTGAGGCGATCACCGATTTTCAGACATTGTGTGAAGAATATGGCGTAACCCCCTTATATCTTGTCGATTGGCCGATCATCTCCGATCCACGCGGCAAAGAGATTTACGGCGCGCTGGTGCGCGACGGGCGTGCCGAAGTGGGTATCCAGCTGCATCCCTGGGTCAATCCGCCGTTCGATGAAGAGGTCACCGAGCGCAACACCTATGCCGGCAACCTTCCACCCGAGCTTGAACGGGCCAAATTCTATGCGCTGCGCGATGCCATCACCGAAGCGACCGGAAAGCAGCCCATCGCCTATCGCGCCGGACGCTATGGCATCGGCCCCGAAACCCTGAACCTGCTGCGCGAGGCAGGCGTGCTGTTCGATACGTCGGTCCGCGCCAATTTCGACTACAGTGGCTCCGAAGGCCCGGATTTCTCGCATTATCCGCTGGAGCCCTATTGGCTGGACAAGCGGCTGGGCATTGTCGAGCTGCCGGTGACATCGGTCTATTGGGGGCTGCTGCGCCGCCAGGGGACCATCTTTCCGCTGGCGAACATGGCCGGGCTCACCAAGTCGCTGATGGCGCGTGGCCGCCTGCTGGAGCGGATATCGCTGACGCCTGAAGGCATCTCGGTAAACGAGGTCATCCGCGGGATCGACATCGCGCTGGATGACGGCCTGCCGATCCTCAACTTCTCGTTCCACTCGCCTTCGTTGCAGGCAGGGCATACGCCGTATGTCCGCCAGCCAGAGGATGTCGCAGCGTTCTTCGACTGGTGGCATCAGGTGCTGTCATATCTGGCATCGCGCGATGTGAAGCCAACCAGTATCGCGGATATCGATGCGGCGATCCTACGCTGAGTGGCCTGCTCGCCATGCTGTTTGCCGGACTGCAGTTTTCCTGCTTGCATTGCCGCCCCGCGCTGGGGTAACCGCGCCCTTGGCACAGCCGGGACGGGCCTGTAGCTCAGTTGGTTAGAGCTGGCCGCTCATAACGGCTAGGTCGGGGGTTCGAGTCCCTCCGGGCCCACCACTTTCCCCATGATCCCGATGCATGTGCCTATTGCGATGCCCGGCCTCGCGGCTGCACCATGGGCTTTGCCGGGTTCAACGCCGCATATCGCGATTTCTTCGGTACCGAAAGGGACCCCAATCACGTCGCGCGGGCGACGGTGCAGGTGGCGGTTTTGGCTGGACCCAGCTGGCTGATCGGGATCGAGGCCACTGCGGCCAGGCTGGCGTCGATGAAGCTGTCTCTGGTCATCCTGGGCAACGAAACTGGACGGTTTGGCGTTTCATGGCTTGCAATCCCGTTCCAACGGGGTAGAGGTCCGGCTCGATAACGCTCGGGCGCGGCATCCTGCATGCCAAGCTCCAGCCGCAGGCACGGTGCAATGCGTACCGCGTCTGATCATCGAGCGGCACCACGCCGCACCGTCCAGGATCGGGGAGTGGCGCAGCCTGGTAGCGCGTCTGCTTTGGGAGCAGAGGGTCGCAGGTTCGAATCCTGTCTCCCCGACCATTTTATAAAAGATATATAAATCAATAGATTGTTCTTGGCTGCCCATCAGTTTTACACGCAAACGTCTATCAGTTTGGCGAGCAGTCCGAGATGGGCAAGCTACATTATGAAAAATGTCCAGAGATACGATCAGAGATTGAAGGGCCGACGCGTTTTCTTCATGAGCCGGTCGCTGACGCTGACGCAGGCGGTGAGGGAAGGGCATGCGTTGCTTCGCCGATAGGCCATAATCCCATAGAGCGGAGCGAGGCGCCGAAGGATATGCCGGTTGCTTTTCTGTTCGACAGAGCGAGGGCGTTTCGTGCTGTGGGGACCCCTGAGCGGGCGAAATACAGCAATTCAAAGGCGCTTCCGGCTAACAGGTTAGTCTGAACATCAACTTGGACGGCTAGAACACCGATCCGCGCCCTCGAAGCGGGGTCCATCCCTGCGCACGCTACAATGATAAGGTTCTCACTGTAATGAAGGTGCAAATTTATCTAAAGAGCCAATGCCCTCAGCCTATCTTACCAGTTTCGCGCTAGATCGTCGACCATGCGCACCAGATCTATCTGCTTACCAACCCCCGTGCGTTCGAAAATCTGGGTCATGAACACACGCCCGGTATTCTTGCTGATTTCCATGCGCTCCGAAGCTTCGATTAAACTCAAGCCCTGCATGATGAAAACAACCAGCTCGGACTGCCGCGTGGTCAAGCTCAGAGCATTTGCGATGAGCAGCGGCTTGGCCTCCGCACGGGTTGTATAGAATATCTGCATCGCAAATTCGTGCGTGCGTTTCCCTGTGTGGTGCACCGATAGTGAAATCGAGCAGTCAGCAACTGGAGATGTCAGTGAAAGCGTTGCTGACTTGCCCGTCTTTGCAGCTTTCACCGCGTCGTGAAACGCCAAGTTACAGCCCAGATCCTTTAACTTCAACACGGGCATCGCTGCGTAATCGAAAATGTCTAGGGATTTGAGCAAAAGGATGGCCTTTGGCGGGCAATCTTGCAGCACCAGATCGTCGGAGAAACGGACATGGATCAAATGATCCTGCGCAGTTGGATTACGCTGGTCTTGCGTCAGGGCGGTTTCCAGAACGCTCTGGTCGATAAGCCGGCGCGAAAGACGCATCTTGGCATCGAAGCGAACCAGAAAGTCGTTCACTTCCGACTCCCCCCCGGCCATGTTGTGGCGGTGCATCCCCAGAACCAGCGAAGTACCGTTGGCAAATGGCATCACCAAGCTTGCGCTGTATAAGGGCGCGCGGTTGTTTTTCAGCCAATCCCAGAATTCACCACTGCCTGGCCCCCATGCAGTGGCAGACAGTTCATGATCGAACAATATCGACGACTCGTCCATGCCGTTACGCATTGCGAGGCGCGGGTTTACCGTATGATAATGCTCGACATATTCGTCGATCGTCCGCTGGTCAAAGCCGAACGACACCAAAGACTCGATCGGGGAGCCGTTGCCACGATCATATTCCAGGGTGACGCCATCGACATTGATCAGCTTGGATACACTGGTAAGCGCTTCGGTCCAGCTGATCGTGTCCATCGACGCTTCGAATATAGCCTCATCAATGCCGTCAAATTTTTTGGAAAGAATTTTCATGGGTTAAACCATATTCAACCTGTATTGCGCGCCGAACGCAGTTCGGAATAAGGCTCCTGACCATCGATTTCTACCGTCAGCTTGATCGACCAGCTTGCCGGATGGTTGACACGCAGGCGGGTCAAGATTGCTCCCGACAGTGTCGCGCTGCTGAAACTGCCCGAATGCGATGATCTGTTACCGGTACCGGCAGTCGATTCCAGCGTAAAACGCCCATCGCACTGACACTCTGCCGCCGTTACGACGGATATTTCGAGATAGTCACCACCGTCGTTGACGACCAGTGCCAGCGGCTTAGCGGCTGAATGTTCCATTGGCAAATCAGATCCTTGCGACATCGGGACATCGTGACCCATAGCAGTTCCATGCATCATGAATGCACTGGCTGAGACCAGCGCAGCTTTAATCAGGCGTTGTGCCATTGATCGCTCCTAAGATTGCGTTGATCGCGCTGGTTGCATCCGCCGGTACATCGGCGGCCTCGTCCTGCTCGGGGCGCTCGGCATTTTGCGAATTGATGGCGATAGACGCGATGGCGAAATCGTCGCTATTGAGATCAGACGCACGGTTTGTTGCAAGGCGGCGTGCAGAGGCATCGCTCATGTCGACGACCCTGTTGTCAGGGTTCTGCTGGGCAAGGATACGCTGTTCGGCGGAAAGCCGAGGCCGTACCCGTCCGGAAAACTCGGCAGAGCGGGTTTCCAGCGTATTTTGGCATATCGTGGGAGATTCCTGCCCGTCCACGGCATCGCAAGCATCTGCGCCTTCAAGACGCTGTGTATCGAAGTTATCGCGCCCCATATCGGGCCGTGAAATCTGGCTTGAGGTCTGCTGTGTTCCGGTAGGCACAACGATCTGGTTGGCGCGCGTTGATCCAGCGTTTTGCGTATCGGCAGCCGGCACCGCAGGGATCGAAAGTGAACGGTCCGGTGCGCTGGCTTGATCCGTAGTCACGTCGCTTCCGCGCTCGGCCGTGTCAGGCTCTTGCTGGTCGGCGCTATCCTGAGCCATGACCGGCGGGAGCAACTGAAGGGAAAATATGGCAGCCATCAGCAGAACGAGCATGACCATCGAACCGACTATCAGCCGGCGGCTGGGCAGGATATGCCTGATCTCGAACTGGGGTTGCCAAATCTGCATCAATCGCCGCCGTTTGACTGGGTAATCGACATGGACTGACCGCCACCCTGGATGATCCGCAAGTCGGAGAGCCCCGAACCGTTCTGGATCCATTGCAATTGGTTGGCATTGCCATTCTGCACTGCGGTCATCGCGTTGTTGTCACCGGTCTGAGCCAGCACCGCACCGTTGCCGGCACCGTTTTGTGTCAGGCTCATCTGGTTGCCGTTTCCTTGCTGTGCAAGTACGGCGCCATTAAAGTCTCCCACCCCGGCGGATTGGTTCAACACTACGATGTTTTCATCGCCCTGTTGCGCCACGATGGCCTGGTTCGACCCGCCCGGCGCAGCGAATTGTGTGACCCTGGCATCATTCAGCAACCCTTCCTGCTCCAGCACAAGATATCCCATGCCTTCGCCCGATTGATTGACGATCGTGACACCCTCTGCGCCTTGCTGGCGAATAGCTACATAATTGTTGGGGTTGACCTGACTGACCTGTGCAGTCTGCAACTGGCCGACCTGGTTGATGTAAACACCGTGATCGCCCGATGGCTGCGGCGCCACCACTGCAGACACACTATCGGTAGGACCCGACGTGACCGCCGCCTTCTGCGCCGTTGCCGATGAAGCACCACACACGATCAATAGACCGGCAATAGGGGCATAACAGGCGCGCAAAAGCTTGGTCATGATCATACTCCTAGCAAAAGATCAGGCCGGAAAACCACCCATCGACAGGGCAGTCTTCCGGCCATAACCATTAAATGCCGCCTTGAGTTACCGTGGCGGAATGTCCCGTGCCGTCCTGAGTGATGAACGACTGATTGTCGACCGAGGTCTGCGTCACGTTTGCGATGTGACCCGTACCCGTTTGAGCGATCTCGGACAGATTGTCCTGACCCGACTGCGTGACGTTGGCCGTCAGGCTGGTGCCGTCCTGCGTGATGTCCGAAGTGTTGAACGAACCGTTCTGGATCACATTGGCATTCAACAAGACCGAACCGCCGTCGCCAGCCTGCGAGATGGTGCTGGTGTTGTTGCCCAGACCAGCCTGCAAAACCGATGCATTCAAGCTGGTGCCGACCTGCGTGATCAGCGCGCGGTTTTCTTCCGACTCCTGCCGGATGAAGCCCTCGTTGCCCCTGCCGTTATCGCCACCCTGACGAATTTCGGCACCATACAGGAATGTAACGCCGTCGCCCGAGTTCTGTCCGCCCACCTGCTGGATGGTAGCCCGCTGGTCTTCACCAAGCTGCATCGTAAACGCCCTATTGTCGTTACCGCTCTGCGTGATGCTCGCCGTCTGGTTTTCACCAAAGCCGCTATCGAACAGTCCCGCAAAGCCGCTGTTGCGGTCGCGGCCCTGGTCGATTTCGGCCGAGTTGCCATCGCCAGGCTGGGTGATGGATGCGGTCTGGTTTTCACCACGCTGCTGAACGTCGGCGAAGTTGTCGTTGCCTCCCTGCGTTACGAATGCATTGTGGTCGTCTCCCAAGCCACCGCCCTGATCGACACTGGCAGTGTTCTCGTCGCCGGTCTGGATCACGTCGGCATTTTCGTTAAAGCCGCGCTGAACGATGTCGGCGGTGTTCTCAAACCCTTCCTGCAGAACGCTGGCGGTATGATCTGAGCTGACACCTGCACCCTGATTGATGCTTGCCACGTTCTGATCGGCTTCGGTCTGCTTGATGAAAGCATCATGCAGTCCGCCCGCCTGGCGGATGGTAGCAATGTTGCCATCGCTTTCCTGGATGACACCGCGCACGGTCGCATCGCTTATATTGCCTGCTTCGTTACCTGCGCCGCCCTGAATGATGTCGGACGTGTTGTCATTGCCGGTTTGCAGCACGCTTGCAGTGTTGGCACCGAGGCCGTTCTGAATGATGTCAGACTCGTTTTCATCGCCACCACCCTGCACGACATAGGCCTGGTTCGCGCCGCTGCTTTGCAGGATATCAGAGTTGTTCCGGTTCCCGGTCTGGGCAACGTTGGCAATGTTGAAACTGCCAGTCTGCGCAATAGCGGAGATGTTGTCGGTGCCATTCTGGTCAACTGTCGCATTGTCCAGGTCGCCGGACTGGGTGATGCGTGACTGGTTGCCGTTGCCAGCCTGCTTCACATCTGCGGTCGCATCGTCGTTGATCTGCACAACCCGCGAGAAATTGGCGTTACCGGCCTGCTCGACGGTCGCTTCATTGTCATCGTCGCTGCTACCAGTGCCATTGTCCTGTACGACTTCGGACTGGTTGAAATCGCCCGACTGGGTAACATCGGCGATGTTGCCATCGCCGCCCTGCAGAACGGAGGAAGTTGCGTTCATTCCGGTCTGTGTCACATCGACATCCCCGGAAATACCTGTCTGGGTGACAGCAGAATTATTTTTCTGGGCGAGCGCCGGGGCCGCTGCGAGTAGCGCGAGCGAAGAGGCGCTCACCAAAAGAAACTTTTTCATGATAATTTTTCCAGAAAAATGCTCTGGCTGGCGTCCCCGTCCGGACGCCAGCCAAATACATTAGGCCTTAGTTAACCCCAGGAGTTCCCTGCGTAACCGTAGCATTGTTACCCACGCCAGACTGTGTAATTGTCGACACGTTGCCGTTCGAGAACTGGGAGACTTCTGCAGTATTGCCAATGTCGCTCTGCGTAATCGTGGAGATATTGAAATCACCATCCTGCGTCACATTGGCCTTATTCAGTTGGCCACCCTGAGTGATAAACGACTGGTTGTCGCTACCGCCCTGAACGAGTTCAGCAAGGTTCTGATCAATGTTCGGTGTTCCGGGATCGTTCTCAGACTGCCGCACTTCCGACAGATTGCGATCACCAATCTGCTGAATGTTAGCGACGTTAGTCCGGCCGGCGGTGGAACCCACGGGCAGTCCCTGCTCAATTAAGGAGTTGTTATCTGTTCC